>DATAVA010000001.1:0-127638 GCA_036267975.1 Steroidobacteraceae bacterium
ACCGTTCCATCAATCGGCCAGTTCGGCAAGCGCTCCTCGTTGTCGAGAATCTTTTCGACGTAGATGCGTCCCTGCGGCAGCAGCGCACGCAGTCGTTCGAGATACTCCAGCGGATCACGCAGACCATCCGGATGATCGACCCGTAATCCGTCGATCTCTCCCTGCTCGATCATCTTGCTGAAGCGTTTGTGAATCGCCGCGAACACCTCCGGCCGCTCGGTCGCGAGCCCAACCAGTGTGGACACATCGAAGAAGCGCCGGTAATTGACGAGCTCTCCGGCGAGCTTCCAGCCGTGCACCGCGTAATACTGACGGCGTATGACAGCATCGAGCCACGTGACATCGCCGTTTATCTCGTTCAGCCGTTCGGCCACGGCATCCTGTGCCGCACTTTTGAGGATACCGGTCGCCGCCTGCACGGCCTCCTGGTAGGACTGCCGCTCGGCGGCAGCCGGCGCGTGGCTGGCCGACAGCCGCTCGAGGTCGGCAAAACACTGCTCGGTGCGATTCAGGATCGCGCCCCAGGAGACAGGAGACAGCGGCCAGCTGTTGTCGAAGTGCCGCAGACGCAGCCGACCCTCCCGGTGCTCGATCTTCAGCTCGCCTGCGACGAGCACGTCGCCATAGGCGCGGGCGAGACTGCAGATATGCACGCAGAAGCGGCTGCCGTTGGGATGACGGATGTCGAAGTAATGCGCATATTCGCTGAACGGCCCATGGGCCAGGACGTCATCCCACCAGGCGTTCTGCGCGGTTGCCGCCATGTGGTTCGGCACGATATCAAGGAGAATACCCAGCGAATTCGCATGCGCGGCCGCAACGAAATGTGCCCACGCTTCATCCCCGCCGAGGTCATGACTGACGTGCCGTGGATCAATCACATCGTAGCCGTGCTGACTTCCCGGTGCGGCCTGCAGGCATGGGGAAAGGTAGACGTGGCTGACGCCCAGACTGGCGAGGTACGGCAGGACTTTTTCCGCGTCCGCCAAGGTGAATCCCCGGTGCAGTTGCAATCGATAGGTGGCAACCCACGATCGCGGGGAGGCCGGCGCCGCTGCCATGCCTAGCCCGCCCGCACGAAGAGCACCAAGGATCGACCCGTCACGCCGTAAACATCCCCGGTCTTGCCCCTATAGGGCGCTTCTTCATTCATTACGTGGGTATCTACGACCCGGTCCCAGGTCTGCCCGTCGGGATACTCGGGAAGCGTGAAATTGACCAGGTCGTGGTGCGAATTGAGGACCATCAGCATCGTCGCCTCCGTGCCGCGCTGGCGCACTCCCGTCGGCCTGGCGCGCCCATCCATCAGCATGCCGAAGCACTTCATCAGATCATCCGCCCATTCCTCGCCGGTTATCTCCCGTCCGTTGGCATTGATCCACATGAGATCCTTGATGTCGAGCTCTTCATCGTAGCTGCCGGTCAGAAAGCGGTTACGCCTGAGGATCGGGAACTTGGCGCGCAGGCCGCACAGCGTCTGCACGAACTGCAGCAGCGATTTACCCTTCTCAGCCAGGTTCCAGTTGATCCAACTGATCTCATTGTCCTGGCAGTAGGCGTTGTTGTTGCCGTTCTGCGTGCGTGCGAATTCGTCGCCGGCCACGAACATCGGGGTGCCCTGGGACAGCAGCAGCGTGGCCAGCATATTGCGCATCTGCTGCTCACGCAGGGCGTTGATTTCCGGATCCTCCGTCGGACCTTCCGCGCCGCAATTCCACGACCGGTTGTCGCTGCTGCCGTCGCGATTGTCCTCGCCGTTGGCTTCATTGTGCTTATCGTTGTACGAGACAATGTCGCTCAGCGTGAAGCCATCATGGGCTGTCACAAAGTTGACGCATGACGACGGCCTTCGCCCCAGGCGATTGAAGAGGTCGGCTGAGGCGCAAAGGCGCTGCGCAACCACACGCGCGGCATTATCGCCCTTCCAGTAACTGCGGACCTCATCCCGATAGCGGTCATTCCACTCGGCCCAGCCTGGCGGAAACTGTCCGACCTGATAACCGCCCGGCCCGCAATCCCAGGGTTCGGCAATGAGCTTGACGGTGCGCAGCACGGGGTCCTGATGGCAGGCCTTCAGAAAGCCGCTCTGATTGTCGAAGCCGTCGGGCTCGCGTGCGAGAATGGTCCCGAGATCGAAGCGGAATCCATCGATATGCAGCTCATTGACCCAGTAACGCAGGCTGTCCGTGACCATCTCGATGACATTCGGATGTGACAGGTTCACGGTGTTGCCGGTGCCCGTGTCATTGATATAATAGCGCTTGTCGGGGAGCAGCCGGTAGTAGGAGACGTTGTCGATGCCCTTGAAGGACAGCGTCGGTCCGCGCTCGTTGCCTTCGGCCGTGTGGTTGTAGACCACGTCGAGAATCACTTCGAGGCCAGCCTCATGGAAGCTCGCGACCATTTCCTTGAATTCGCGCAGGCATTGCTCAGGTTCGGATGCGTAGCGCGGGTCGGGCGCAAAGAAGCCGATGCTGTTGTAGCCCCAGTAGTTGGTCAGACCCTTTTCAAGCAGATGATTGTCGTTGATGAAAGTGTGGATCGGCAGCAGCTCGATCGTGGTCACGCCAAGCGACCTGACGTATTCAACGACCTCTTTGGTTCCCAGCCCCGCGTAGGTGCCGCGCCGCTTTTCGGGCACGGCGGGATGTAATTTGGTGAAGCCCTTTACATGGGCCTCGTAAATGATGGTGCGGTCCCACGGAACTCCGCGCTTGCGCGGTTGCCCTTTCCAGTCGAAGTTGGGGTCGACCACCACGCATTTCGGCACGAACGCGGCGCTGTCGCGCCTATCGAAGCTCAGGTCCTCGTCCTTGTGGCCGATGGTGTAGCCAAACACTTCCGGCGCCCATTGAAGCGCGCCGATGTGACCGCGCGCATAAGGATCAAGGACCAGCTTGTTGGGATTGAAGCGGTGTCCGGCGAGCGGTTCGTACGGGCCGTGGACCCGCATGCCATAGACCGAGCCGGGGTGGACGTCCGGAATATACCCATGCCAGATCTGGTCGGTATATTCGGGCAGGACCAGGCGCTCCTCTTCGGTGCCACCTGCCGAGTCAAAAAGGCAAATTTCGACCTTGGTCGCGTTCGCCGAGTAGAGGGTGAAGTTGGTGCCTTTGCCGTCCCAGATCGCCCCGTGGGCCTGGGAGTTGCCTTCACGAACAGAGGATTTGCCGGGCCGGGCCATATATCTCATCCTACCGGTCGGCGCCCCTATCAGCGGGGCACCGACCTTGCCAGGCCCCTAAGCGGGTTCTGGTACCGAGAAGCGAACCTAAGCGGCACGAACCCCGGCTGTCAGCTTTAATGAACGGAGCTCAAATCAGCGGCAATGATCATCGCGATCGCCGCACTCCACCCAGGCGTGCTCGTGCCAGTAGCGGTGATGATCACGATCGTAATAGCCTTCACGGTAGCCCGGGCCTGCGACGACGCATCCGGCGCTGATCGCGGCGATGGCGAGCAGCAGGCTGCCGATTGCAATTCGAGTTGCGTCTTTCATGGCGGTTCCTAGGTAGTCCGGTGATTGGAGTGCTGGAATGCATTCTGCGGCGACGGCCAAGACGATGCTGCAAGCCTTAGGCCGATAAATTGCGCAGACTTGCCGCCCTACGCGTGTAGGAATCCTTACCCTCCTTGTAGGTGTGGATTATTGCACTGCGTCAATGCCGCTCAGAGGTAGACTCGCTCCTCGCTGATCCGATGGACTCGAGGGGCTATGACAAGAACACACCGACTGGCTATTGCGCTGCTGGCGCTGTCCGAAGCAATGGCAATCGTTCCCGCCCACGCTCAGGCGCCCGCCCGTCCCCCCGCGGCAGGCCCCGGAGCGGACCACGGTCCGCAACGTCCGCCGCTTTTCTTCCGTGAAGAATGGAAGCAGGGTCCCGCCGGTGGCGAGCAGGCGGTCACCGCTGCAGCACTTGCGAACCCGAATCTCGAATTGACGCTGATCGTACCCGCCGGACAGATATTGCTGACCGGGACCGCGGGCGATGAAGGCAATCCCGTCCATGTATGGCAGGGACTTTGCACCACCCCCTGCGGGCTCGCGCTCCGCAATAAGCAAAGTCTCGCCGACCTGACCGGCGTTGCCCGCATCCGCTGGACCACGAAGATGTCGGGGTATCACCAGATCAGACCCATCGTGAAGCTGGCGGATGGCACTTGGCTGGCCGCCGATCGCACCGATGGCTCGGCCCGGGACTGGCTGGTGAGCGAGCTCTCCTTTGCCGACCTGCACTGGATGAAACTGGACATCACGCGTGCCGTCACCACCGGAACCCCCCTTGAACATCCGGACCTTTCGAAGGTGGACCAGATCGGCTTCATCGATCTCATGCCCGGCAGCGGTCATGGACCCGGCGGCTGGTCCGATGTCGGCCAGATAGAGGTCTTCGCGAAGGCCGTGCCCCGATAGTTCTAGGCCGGAGCGCTCGCCGCCGCCGCCAGATCGGGCAAACCCCCGGCTGATTTGATCAGGCGCATGACGAAATTGGAGTTGATGTCTTTCACGCCCGGGATCCGCCGCAGGCGGTCCAGTACAAATTCCGAGTAAGTACGCATGTCCGGGGCGGCAACATGAAGCAGTGCGTATTGGTTGCCGGATACCACATAGCACTCCAGAACATACGGTGACTCCTGGACCAGGTCCGCGAACCGATCGGCGCTCTGCGCCGACACGACATCCAAAGTCAGGGTTATGAACGCCATCATCCCGATTCCGATCGCACCCGGATTGACCCGCACGCCATAGCCTTGAATCACGCCACGCGCTTCCAGGCGGGCGATGCGACGCGAACAGGGGGCCTCCGACAATCCGACGTGCCGCGCCATTTCCACGTTCGTCAAACGTGCGTTGGTCGCTAGTGCACGCAATATCCGCCAGTCGAACCGGTCCAGATCGTAGTCTGCCTTGGTGAGGTATTGATCCTGCAGCTTCTTACGTTTTGCATGTTTCATGCGCTTCCTTCCTCATAAACGCCGGCTTCATGCGAGATCTTCCGGGTCTGCACGCGATTTCGCAAGCATATTGTGTGGGCAATTTGGCACAGTGAACACATTGCACACGGAGAACCTTGCGATGATTGCACGCCAGCCGTTTCCCTTCCGCGCCGACCACGTTGGCAGCCTATTGCGCCCAGCGCAGCTCGCGCATGCTCGCGAGGCCTACGCTCAGGGTCAGATGCCCGCGACCTCACTTCATGAGATCGAGGACTCAGTGATTGTCGATGCGGTCAGACGCCAGGAGGACCTGGGGATGCCGGTGGTGACTGACGGGGAGTTCCGCCGCTCTTACTGGCACCTGGATTTCCTGACTTCATTGTCCGGCGTGCGCCGAACGAAACCGACCCTGGTTGCGCAGTTCCGCACTTGCGAAGGTCCCGTTCCCATGGAGGCGCATGGTCTGGAAGTCACCGGCAAAATCGAGCGTTCGGCGCCGATCTTTGTCGAGCACTTCCGCTTCCTCAAGCACGTCGCGCGGGGCACACCCAAGATCACCATCCCATCGCCGTCCATTCTCCATTTTCGCGGCGGCCGCGCGGCCATAGATTCGGATGCCTATCCGGATCTCGACAGTTTTTTCGCCGATCTCGCTGGCGTCTATCGGGCTGAAATCCACGACCTCGGCGCCGCCGGCTGCGAGTACCTGCAAATCGACGATACCAACTTTGCATACCTGTGCGACCCTGGTATCCGCGAGCAGGTGCGCTCACGACACGCTATAGAACCAGACCACCTTGCGCGGCTCTACGCGCGTCTCATTAATGACTCGATCCGCGAACGCCCCTCGAACATGAAGGTCATGCTGCACGTGTGCCGCGGCAACTTTCGCAGTGCGTGGGCAGCCGAGGGCGGCTATGAGCCCGTCGCCGACATACTCTTCAATGAGGTGGCAGTTGATGGCTACTTCCTGGAGTTCGACGATGCCCGATCGGGGGATTTTTCACCCCTGCGCCATCTGCCAAAAGGCAAGATCGCCACACTGGGGCTCATCACCAGCAAGACCGGCGCTCTTGAGACCACCGACTCGGTCAAGCGGCGAATCGAGGCAGCCAGCCGCTTCGCGCCCTTGGAGCAACTGGCATTGAGCCCTCAGTGTGGCTTCGCCAGCACTTGCGAGGGCAATGCCGTGTCGGCCGATGATCAATGGCGAAAGCTGAAACTTGTGAGCGACATTGCCAGCGAGGTGTGGGCGGGCAACGGTTGACGCACATGGCGACCCCGCCGCGCTCACGATACCATACGCTTTGCGTCGCAAAGACACTGGGCGTATCGTGGCGCGATACTTGGAGCGCTATTTTGCAACACGTGAAAGCCCGCCCCGCGGCGCTGCTGCTGGCGGTGGCCGCGTCGGTTCTGCTGATATCGAGTACCGCCGCCACAGCCCAGAGTGCCCCTGGGGCGGCCGCCGCAAGTGCCGCGGCCGCCACTCCGACACCGGAGTATCATCCGAGCCTGGGAGATCTGATGACGATGGCGATTCAACCGCGCCATACGAAACTTGGACTCGCGGGACAGGGAAGGAATTGGCCGTACGCGAAGTACGAACTGAGCGAATTGCGTAATGCCTTCGCGCGGGTCGCCCGAACCGTACCGAGCTACCGGAACATCGACATGGCGGCGGTAATCAACGCCTTGACCGCCGAGCCGTTGAAGGCCGTGGAGCAGGCTATCAACGCCGAGGATGCCCGCCAATTCAACACGGCATATGCGGGACTGACCACCGCCTGCAACGCCTGTCACCTCAGCCAGGACCATGCGCCTGTCGTTATTCGGGTTCCGAACACGAATCCCTATCCGGATCAGGACTTCCGCAAACCACGGCGCTAAGGCGCAGGTGCGAGCTACAGGAGCCGTCCATGCCAGAGGAAGCGCTACGCACAGCGCTGAACGCGCACTGGCGCGCGTCCGCGGCCGGCGACGCAGATGCGGAACACGATATTTATGATGACAATGTGATCTGCGAATACCCGCAATCAGGTGAACGCATCATCGGGCGAAGCAATCTGCAGGCGTTGCGCAGTCATCATCCCGGCAAGCCCGCAGGCTTCAACGTCCGGCGGATTCTCGGGAAAGATGAGCTGTGGATCACGGAATACACCATCACGTACCAGGAACGCCTCGCGTACGCCGTGAGCATCATGGAGTTCCGTAACGATAAGGTCGTTCGTGAAACGCAGTATTTCGCAGATCCCTTCGCGGCGCCCGACTGGCGACGCCAGTGGGTTCAGCCTGCCTGAGGCTCAGCATTCGCACCTCGCGCCAACCTCCCTTCAAACCTGGGATTGCAACAGGCGCACCTCGTGTCGCGCGAGCGCAAGGCTGATGCGATTGGCGCGCAGCGCCTCCAGGATCGTACGGGAAAGCTCGTTGGTCGCCGGGCCAAAATCGTCGACGGCCACCCACGGTTGAATGCTGATCTGCACCGCCGACTGTGCAAGGCTCGCCACGCCAATGACCGGCGGCACATCCTTCAGGACGCGTGGGTTGCCCAGTACCACCCCTTCGATGATCTGCAGCGCCGCCGCAATGTCGGTATCGGGCGCCACGCCGACCTGGACGCTGACCTGGCGCACGTGGCCGTAGTTGTGGAGGATCTCACCCACAATCTTGCGGTTCGGGATCACGACGGTAGACCGATCGGCATGCGTAAGAATGGTGCTGAACAGGGAAACATGTTCCACCCGCCCTTCAACTCCCGCCACTTGAATGTACTGACCGACGCGGAATGGCTTGGTGAGAATGATGGACAGGCCCGCGACGATATTACTGAGCACGCCCTGCATGGCCAGCGCGATGCCGGCGCCGGCCACGCCCAGCCCGGCGATCAGCGGCAGCAGCTGAACCCCAAGGTTCTGCAGCGCCATCACCACAAACAACAGCAGCACGAGCCCGCGGATGACCCGCGAGAGCAACACCCGCAGCGGCGGTTCCAGATCAAAACGTCGCAATGCGCGCGCTTGCCAGCGCTCGGCCCACCCGCCGACGATCACGCCCGCGATGATGATGAAAACCGCCGTCAGCAATCGCGGGCCGAACTGGATGAGCAGGTCGATGATCTGCTCACGCATGTGCTCGATCGGTGCCAGATGTATGTCCATGGCGGGTAGTCTACCGGTAGAGCGTCAAGATTCGCACCCTGTACCGATGTCCTCGTTCCATACATCAGGATGGCGCTTGATATAGGCGCCCAGCAGGCTTTGGCATTCTATCGAATTCAGGTCCATAACCTGCACGCCGCGCTCGCGCAGCCAATCAATCCCGCCGCGAAAGGTGCGTGATTCACCCACGACCACGGCACCGATCCGGAACTGCACGATCAGCCCGCAGCAATACCAGCACGGCGCGAGGGTCGTCACCATTATGGTGTCTGCATAGCTGCGTCGGCGCCCCGCCTTGCGGAATGCGTCCGTCTCGCCGTGGATCGAAGGGTCATTTTCCTGCACCCGGCGGTTGTGACCTCGCCCGAGCAGCTTTCCGCCCCTCTCAAACAGAGCCGCGCCGATGGGAATTCCACCTTCTGACAAACCGAGCCGCGCCTCCGCGAGTGCGATGCTCAACATGGCCGCTATCTCGACTTCATTCATACATTCAATCCGACTTGCTCGTTCCTGACAGTGCGCCGATTATTGTCGCCAATCGCTGACAGGCGCTACAAATGGAATCAATTCCTTGAAAGTGCGTCAACCATATCTCGGGTCGCCCGCTAAGGACTCCCATCGACAACGGGGAGACCGATATGGACGCCAGGAAGCTCAACTTCGCCGTATGCGGCGCAATTATCGCATCGCTCACGGCGTGTGGCGGCGGATCTTCGGGTTCGTCGGGTTCAAACCTCGGATCGGGCGGCACAGGTTCGGGCACTACTACCTCGCAATCAGCCACGGTGCCGATGCTGATCAGCGATGCCTCGTCAACTGACTGGGCCACCATCGGCGTCAAGGTGTTGAGCATTGCGCTCATCCCGCAGGGCGGCGGCAGCAATGTCAGCGTCTATACCGCCCCGAGCCCCACGCCCTTCGTCAATCTCGAGCAGCTGGATCAATTGGCTGAAATCCTCGGGACTGCGACAGTTCCGGTCGGCACCTACACCGGCGCGGTCATTACGGTGAGTGGCAATGCGGGAGACGTACTGCTGACCGCATCGGCCGATCCTGAAGCGGGCTTCGCGCTCGCGGCCGGCGCAGTCGTCTCCAGTTCCAATATTCACGTGGTGAATACTCAAGGCAGTGGTACGAATCTGACGGCGCCGATCACTGTGAATTTCGTCTCCCCGCTGGTTGTCAGCACCACCGGTACGGCTGCACTGGACCTCGAATTTGATCTGTCACACCCGGCCTTCATCATTGGCCACAACCCGCCCAGTGCGACTGCCACGCAGTGGGCAGTCAACTTCAACGGGCCGCTGCGTCATCATCCGCTGGCAGATTTGCGCCGCCTCGTGCTGCGGCACACCTACGGCACGGTGACCGCGATTTCCAGTGACAGCAGCGCAATCACGATCGACAAGGATTTCCCGACCCTGCCGGCGGTTTCGCCGGAAACTGAAATCACCGGAACGCAGACCCTCACCGTCCTGGCGGATGCGACCAATGGCACGCTGTTCTACGACGTGGACGCCAAGACTGTCACGACCATCAAGAGCTTCTCGGGTGAATCCAGCCTCGCAGGCAAGTTCGTGCGCATCGCCGCGCGGTACCAGGACAATGGGACCCTGGTGGCTACCCGAATCTGGGCCAGCAGCACCTTCAACAGTGTCTGGGTCAGCCCGGAAGGCCATGTGCTCAATGCCAACGCCAATACGAATGTCCTCACCATCACCAACGAATCCGGTGTCGGCGTGCCGCTGACCGTCAACGCCAACACCGAGTTCTTCTACCGCCAGCCCTGGAATGCGGCTGCCGATGCGACCCCGATCGCCACCGGCACGGCGTTCCTGGCCAACAAGGATATCGTGCGGGGCTTCAAGGTTCATGCCAGCGTCGTGGACCCATTGGCCGTGCCGCTCGTGGCGCAGGAAATTGATATCGAAACCGCAGACTACTCGGGCGCAATTTCCGCGCCGAGTGCCAGCGGCTTCACCTATGCGCACGACTTCGTGCGTGCCATCGACGACTACACCGTGGCGCTCAGCTTCGTTGCCTCGACTACCGCCAACGGCAATGATCCGATGAGCGGTAATGCCATCACGGGTTACAAGTGGTGGAACTTCGCCTACCCGACCGTCGTCGACTCGGGCGCCAACGCCATCACTGATTTCGTGGCAGCCACCGGCGGCACTGCCAGTTTCGGCGGCACTGCGAGTGCAATCATTCCCTGGGGTGTGAGTTACGTCACCTGGGGTGATCCTGCCAATGCGACGGGCTGGAGTGCTGCCAGTTCGATCCTCGAGCCGACACCGTTGCCGGTCGGTACGGTCGCCAGCCCGCCGATGGCGGGCACGAATGCCGAGACCTTCACGATCACCGCTGTCAACGGTGCCAACCCGGTGACCGTGGATGCGGGCATCGTGAGCGGTTCGGCCACGCTGGTGTACCAAGTGGATATGACGGGTGGTGTCGTGACCGTGAGCCCCATCGACATCACCACCGCCGCGGGTCTATCGAGCTTCACATCCGGAATGTCGACCGGCACCAAGGTGAGGGTCTCGGGCGTGCCGCAAGCGGATGGCAGCGTGAAGGCCTACGTGATCACCTACTTCACCGGAACCACTCCGGCGGCGGCGAACTGAAGCCTCCCACGGCACCCGCCGCCGGGTCTGAATGCCTCAGGCCCGGCGCAGGTACTCGGCGAGCGTGATGATCCGGTGGGCGCGGATATCCCACAGAATGCACTTCATGGCACCGCACACTTCCGACAGCTTCACGCGCACGACACTCGGGAACAGATGTTCATACTCGTTATGGCACTGCACCAGGCGGTAACTGGGAATACTCGAGGACAGGTGGTGGATGTGGTGGTAGCCAATGTTCGCGGTGAAGAAGTTCAACCACGCGGGCAGCACGAGGAAACTGGTGCCTTCGATGGCACCGGTGTCGTAATCCCAGCTCGCGCAGCCGGTCGCGTAGGAATGCTCAAAGTTATGCTGCACGGTGAACAGCACGATTCCCAGGCCGCCCGCGATCGACACGGTGAGCAGATAGATGGTGAAGAACAGCGCTGCTCCGAAATGCCAGCACATCACCCCCCAGGCACTCAGCAGCACCACGTTGTTCCACAGCATGTGGTGATATTCCCTCGGAGATTTCCAGTAACGGGTCCGGTAACTGGCCGACAGTTCGCGCACTGACAGACCGGCACCTGCGAACTTGCCGCGCAGAATGTATACGCACATTCCGACGGTGCCGCTGATCCAGGTCAGGCGCGGGTTCAGAATGAGGTAGATGAAGCCCGCCAGGGGTGCGGCGGCGATGCTGCACTTGTGCCGATAAAAACGCTGCTGCCCGGTGCTCAACGCAGCGTATTCGTCCACCGACAACGTTGCATACGGCCCACGGTACCGATCCCAATTGCCATTGTTCGCGTGATGATAGTTGTGGTGCTGGGCCCATACGTACTGCGGCATGCCCGACAGAACGCCCAGTGCGAAGCCAATCCAGCGATTCAGCGCAACGCTGCGGAACAGACTGCGGTGACCACACTCATGCATCAGCGCGAAGACGCGCAGGGTAAACAGGATGAGCAGCGGCAACGCCGCGGCCACGACCCAAAGGTTGGCACGGCCAAATGTAACAGCGATCCACCATAGGAATGCCAGGGGCACCAAGGTCATCAGCACCTGGAAAAAACCCTGGGAATCATCGGATTTGCCGTAGCGTCCGATCATTCCCTGCTTCTGCTGCTTCACGCACTCGATCAGCGTAGTGATTGAGCGTCCCCCATGCGGATCCAAAAGGTGGAACGTATAGCGCGCCGCTCTTTCTTATTGCTTTCGTCGAGCTACGGGCGCCGAGTTTACCAGAGCAAGCCTATGAATACCTGCGCAAGTTCACGATTCGCGCCGGGTGAAGCCGTATCCCTGCCTGAGCAGGGGGCTGCGACCCTCACGCGGGGTTTGCCGGTCGCAGTCGGAAATCGTAGTTCACGGTGTAATACGGCGCTTCCATGCGCTCGCCATTCGGACCCGGGCCCGCCGGATGGCGCTCGAATTGTGCGACCAGCGATTCCTTCATGCCGAATACGGCATCCGTATCCAGGTACTCGCTGCCCGCTACGAACAGGTGAGTCGTGACGGGCCGATACCCGTCCGCCGAGACGATCATATGGATATGCCCGGGACGGTACGGATGGCGTCCCATCTTGCGCAGCATCTGCCCCACCGGACCATCGGTCGGCACCGGGTAGAATGTCGGCCGGATGGAGCGGAACCAATAGCGCCCTTCGGCATCGGTCCTGATCCGCCCCCGCGCCTTCATGCCCGATTCCTCCGCCAACTGCATGTCGTAGTAGCCGTCGCCGTTGCCGGACCAGATGTCGAGCAAGGCATTCGCGAGCGGCTTGCCGTCCGCACTGAGCACGCGCCCCGAATAGAACGTGGGCTCGCCCTTGACCCCTTCCGCCAGATTGCTGCCACGCGCCAGATCCGGTGCACCCTCCCAGTAGAATGGCCCAAGTACCGTCGATTCGGCGCTGCCACCGTCCGCGGGATGATTGATCGTAATGACGAGAACCGACACGCCGAGCGTGTCAGAGAGCAGAATGAATTCCTGGCGCTTTTCGGTACAGGTCTTGCCCACCTCGGTGAGGAATTGAATCGCGCCGATCCATTCGCTCTCGGTCAATTGCACCTCACGCACGAAGTCGTGCAGGTGGGTGATCAGTGAGGTCATGACCCGCTTGAAGCGCGGATCGTCACTTTGCGACAGGCGTTCAATCACCGCCTGGGTAATGCTTTGCTGATCGAACTCACGCATGCCGTCTCTCCTTAACTTGCCCCGCCGCTCAACGCCACAGCCGGCGCGAGGCGATCTGCGCCCCTTCCACCAGCGACCGCAGCTTAAGATACGCGATGTCCGGTTCCACCGGGCCAAAGCCGGCGAAGGTTCCAAAGCCGCAGTCAGTGCCGGCCACAACCCGTTCGCGCCCCACGACCTGGGCGAAGCGCTCAATCCGTTCGGCGACCAGTTCCGGATGCTCGATGTAATTGGTGGTCGTCGACAGCAGGCCTGGGATCATGATCTTGTCGTCCGGGATCCTGAAGTCCCGGAACACGGACCACTCATGCGCATGCCGCGGATTGGCGGCCTCGAACAGCAGACCCTGCGGCTTGGCTTTGATTACGATCGGCAACAGACGCTCGAGTGGAACATCGTGATGATGCGGCCCTTCGTAGTTGCCCCAGCACACATGCATGCGCGCCCGGTCGGCCGGAACATTGCGCAACGCGTGATTCAGCACCTCGATATGCCGCGCCGCGAGTCGCTCGAATTCTTCAACGGAGCGGTCGCGATACAGGGTGTGGCGGCCCATGGCCAGATCCGGTGCGTCGATCTGCAGGATGATGCCGGCCTTCACGATTGCTTCGTACTCAACGGCCAGCGCATCGGCCAGCGCCTCCAGGTAGGCGTCCTGGGTAGGATAGAAGTCATTCGGCTGAAACAGCGCGATTACGCCGGGTGAGGCCGCATTCATGAAGGCGCCATGAGGCTTGGCGGCAGCGACCGCCTGGTTCAGGTTCGCAATATCGATCTGCAGCGGCCGCAGATTCTTGACGGCGACCGGCCCGATGCAGCGCGGGCGCCGATACTGGGCGGTCGCGCCGCGCTCGGCCAGCTTGCGCAGCAATGCCGGAAAGTCGACCAGGTCCTGCCCCGGCTGTCGCGGCGAATCACCGCCGAAACCGGAGAACCGGTCGGAAATGTAGGTCGCATAGCTGATCTTGCCCATCTCGCCATCGCTGACGAAATCGATACCCACCTCTTTCTGCAGCTTGACGACCTCGGCGACGGCCGCGGTGATCACGGCATCATCGCGGGCAGTATCGCGCTGCCCATCGGGGGTATCTGCGGCGCGCGCGAACACCACATCCGTTACCGCCTGGCTGCGCGGCAGGCTTCCCACATGGGTCGTGGCGATCCGGTCGATGCGGCTGCTCATGATCGGTACGTGTTATTGGAATGATGATCGCCGGCCAGCCAGCGCTTCAGGGACTGATGCGCGTCGCTGCGGCGGTCATTGTTGATGGCGGCGACATTCGGTGGATCGAGCGTGAACTCCAGGATCAAGCCGTTGGGATCACTGACATATACCGAGCGGCAGTAGCCATGCTCGAGCACGTAGGTCTGAGGCGGCTTGATGCCGGCCTTCGCGATGCGCCCCTCGATGGCGGCCTGCGTTTCAGCATCCACCGACAGTGCGATGTGATGAAAGGGTGATTGCGGCATCTGCGGCCCGAACTCGGCCTGGTCTGCCGAATCAGCGAATTGGAAGAAGGCCAGGGCGCCGCCATCGCCGATGCCGTAGAAGGTGTGCACATAGGTGCGTTCCTTGCCGAACAGCATGTCGGTTTCGCACCAGGTCGCGGTCAACGGCAGGCCGATGACGTCCTCATAGAAGTGGCGGGTCTTTTCCTGATCCTTGGTCACATACGCGGTGTGGTGCAGACGCGCGGGGAGCTTGCTCACGATGATTAACCTCTAATGTCCGGCCATGCCGTATCACGTTCCAGGGCGGCGCGGATCGCCTTGCCGTGCTGGTCCAGGAGTGGCGCGGCGCGCACCGAAGTGGCACGGTGACCCTCGAACCGGACCGCCGGCCGCACGGCCTCGGTCGCAGTATGCGGCGACTCAATCGGCACAACAATGCCCAAGTGCCGCGCCTGCGGATCCTTTACGACTTCATCTATGCGGTTCACCGGCGCGTGCGGTACATCAGCGGCGGACAGCCGCTCCACCCAGTACGCCAGTGGGCGGCGCGCGAAACGCGCATCCAGTTCCACACGCAGCGTGTCGTACGCGGCAATACGATGTTCGCGCGGATTGAAGCGTGGATCGGTTCCGAGTTCCGGAGAATCGAGCGCCGCGACCAGCCCGGTCCAGAACTTCTCCAGCGACGACAGGTGGATGGCGATCAGCCGGTCATCCGCCGTGCGCAGAATATAGGCCTGCGCCAACCGCGGGCGGTCTGCCGAAGTCGGAGTGGTGCCCGTCGCAAAGAACGCAGCAAAGGGCTCGATGGCAAAATGCGTCATCGCCTCAAGCATCGAAACCTCGACGTGTCCGCCCTGCCCGGTACGACCCCGGCGCACCAGCGCCGCGAGGATCCCCTGCGAGGCGTACATGCCGGTGATCGCGTCCGCCAGCGCCGGCCCCAGAAACTGCGGGCGCCGATAGTCCACCACGACACTGAGGAAGCCGCTCAGTGCCTGGGCGACCGAGTCATAGCTGGGACGTTCGGCGTAGGGACCGGTCGCACCAAAACCACTGATGGAGCAGTACACCAGCCGCGGGTTGAGCTTCAGCAGCTGTTCGGCGCCGGCACCGATGCGCGCGGCGGCCCCGGGGCGAAAGTTCTGGATATAGACGTCCGCCTCGCGGACCAGCTTGCGGAACAGCTCGCCATCGCCCGGCAGCTTCATGTTCAGGGCAAGACTGCGCTTGTTGCGGTTATAAGCCTGGAAGTGTGCCGAGTACTGGCTGCCGTGATAGGCGCGGTACGGATCCCCGTCGGGACTTTCGACCTTGATGATGTCCGCGCCCAGATCAGCCAATAACATGCCGGCGCACGGACCGGTGATGAAGGTCCCCTGCTCGACGATGCGGATTCCGGTCAGTGCTGGTTCCATGCCCATCCTAGTGTTGCAGCCGCAATGTCAGCCTGCCTCGTCCGGAACGAAACCGGCCGGAACGTCTCCGTCGTAATCGATGGCGCGCGCCGCAGCGTGCGACATCACAAAGCCGATCGCGCGCTGCTGCTCTTCGAGCAGGTGTCCGACCAAGCCCGCGGTGCGCGCCAGCAAGGGCACACCCTTCAGGGCCAGCAGCGGATAGCCGGCATCGAGCAGCACCGCCGGAATGGCACCCGACACATTCAGTGCCAGCGCTCGCCCGACCACCTCCGGCAGCAATTCCTCAACCATACCCGCAATCTCCTCGTGCGGACCCGAGGTGCGCGACTCCGCGGCGACCGCGAACAGGCGTAGTGACCGCGGGTCACGACCCTTGTGCAGCGGATGGCCGTAACCCGGAATGGCGCGCTTGGCGGCCCGGTACTCCCGCAGCACCTCCAGGCACACCTCGCGCACGGAACGACCGGCCGAACGTCCCTGGATTTCCGCAAACAGCCTCCCGGCCGCCTCAGCCGAGCCGAGCACGACCGATCCACAGCCTAAGATTCCGGCCGCTACGGCGCCCTGGAGCGCCTCAGGCGCAGCAGCAAGGGTCATGCGCGCCGCCTGGACGCTTGGCACCAGTCCATGCTCGGCGATCGCCACCAAGGTGGCATCGAGAATCCGTAATTGGGCAGGCGTCGGCAGCGCGCCGGTGAGCAGCAGCCAGAAGTGCTCGGTGAAGGTGATCGATCCGACCAGGGCCGCGAGGTCACGACCCCGGACTACGATCGTTTCGGCATTGGACGTTGAGATTCCCGAACTGCGCTGGTCCTGACGGCCGATTTTCACTTTGCTCCTCGATATGCTACTTTTCGGATATCGAAAATATTGTCGATATACGAAACGATACTGGACCCCGGTTCCGGAGAGTGTCAAGACTGTGGGAACCCCGCGCGCAACTGCTGTCCGCCGTGAAGCCATGGGTGGCCTCGCCAAAGGTCTTGCGGTCATTCGCGCCTTCGGTCGCGATCATGCCGCACTCAGTCTCAGTGACATTGCGCGCAGCGCCGGTATGCCCGCGGCCACCGCGCGGCGCTGCCTGCTCACTCTCGAGGAGCTCGGCTATGTTACCCGCAACGGCCGCTCTTTCCTGCTGCGACCCAAGGTACTCGAACTGGGAGCGGCCTATCTCGAATCGATCAATATCGAACATATCACGCGCACCCATCTGGAGGAGCTGGCACGGGCGACCGCGGACTCCGCGGCGTTATGCGTCCTGGATGGCACCGAGATTGCGTACGTTGCGCGCACTTCGGTGCGCACGCTGCTGCGCCTCGAGGCGCATGTCGGCAGCCGTTTTCCCGCGCACGCGACCTCGACCGGACGCGTGCTGCTCGCGGGCCTCGGGCCCGAGCGCCTCAATCAGTATTTCGCCATGGCGAACTTGACGGCGCTCACCGATCGGACCGTCACTGACCCGCACAAGCTGCGCGAGCTGATCGAGGAAGCCCGTCGCAACGGGTACGCCGCGGTGGCCGACGAACTCGCCTACGGGGTGATCGCCCTCGCCGTGCCGGTGTTCGATCAACATGGCCGGGTGGTCGCAGCCCTGAACTCCTCCAGCCATTCCGGCCGCATGACCCGCACCAAGCTCATCCGCGGCAGACTCACGATGCTGCAGCATGTCAGCCAGCAGATCTGCCTCTCCATTGCGACTATTCCCGGACTGTCATTGAGCGCGCAGCACTGAACGGCGACCGGGCGCGCTGCATGCCTTATGGCTGCGCCTCGAGAATCTGAAATTCGGAACCGGTTTCGATCCGTCGCACTTGCTGGAATCCCGCTGCAGCCAGCAGTGCCCGCATTTCATTGAAGGTGCGCTCCTGCGCACCCAGTGCGACGAGCATATGCAGATCGACGCGCGCCAGCGCCCGGTTCTCACCCGATGGCTCGAGGCGCTCCGGCATCAGGCGCTCGATGATCAGCACGCGCGCCCCCGGCCGCAGCGCCGCTCGGCAGCTGCGCAGAATGTCCCGGGCCCGGTCATCAGGCCAGTCATGGATGACGGTCTTCAGCACGTAGACATCGGCTCCGGAGGGCACGCTCGCAAAAAAGTCCCCGGTCGTGAATTCGCAGCGCCCGGCGAGCCCGCGACCGTCGAAGTGCGCGCGAGCTTTGGAGATGGCATGCGGCATGTCGAACAATATGCCCTGCGCGGTCGGATAGGCGCCGAGTATCTGCGCCAGCAGTTCGCCATAGCCGCCGCCCACATCCATGACCCGCTGGCCCGCGAAGTCATAGGCACGAACAATGTCCAGGGCCGCCAGCCGCGTCAGATCCACCATGGCCTGGTTGAAAATCTCGGCGGCCGCCGGATCGCGTTCCAGATGATCGAATCCCGAATTGCCGGTGACGAGCGTGCGGGCGCTCTGGCCCGTCTTGATGCTGTGAAACAGATTCGCCCACACCTGCCAGGCTTCCCCGCCCCATTGCAGCGCCCAGGCGCGCATCGAGCAAGGCACATCGGCACGCAGCCGCTCGCCCAAGCGCGTCATTTCGAAACTGCCATCCGCGCGCTGATGACAGATATCGACGCTGCCGAGCGCACTCAACAGTCGCCGCAGCGCCGCCGCGTTTGTCGTGGTCGCAATGGCAAGGTCCTCGGCCGTGCGCGGGCCCGCGGCCAGCAGGTCCGCGATCCCCAAGCGCGCCGTCACATAACAGGCCTGCGCAATCCAGCTGCCATTTATAAGATCCAGCAGCTGGCGGGCTGCGGCTGCATCAGCGTTCGCGCTCATGGCGTCGGCCGCAACGCCATGCCGTTGCTGCTGTCGTTCGAATCCAGATAGATCTGCATCAGCAGCCGACTCCTGTTTGACATCAGTCTGATTCCTTTTCGGGTCTTGCACGCAGCAGTTTGCGCATGCGATTGATCTGCTCCGGCGTCAGTCGCTGATCCGACACCAGATGCGTGAACAGCAGCTCCGTCGAGCCGGCGAAGAGTTTTCCGGTCAGGTGCCGCAGGGCGCTGCGCTGCGCTGCGTGCTGCGGCACGGTCGGCAAATATCGATGCACGCGCCCTTCGGCCTTGTGGCTGACGTAACCTTTGGACTCGAGGGTACGCAGCACCGTCAGCACCGTGGTGTAGGCCAGTGGATCTTCCAACTGCTCGCGCACCTCGGCGACCACGGCGGGACCAAAAGCCCACAGAATCCGCATGACATCGGCTTCGCGGTCGGTGAGAGAGATATCCATGGCGCCTCTACTATTATTGTAGTTGAATGTACCGCGCGCGCCGCAACCCGGTCAACTCATGGTCGTGGTTACTCCAGCGGTCCATCCAGGCTGCGCGTCTCACGCCCCAACCAGGTCATCAGTGCGATCGCGATGGCGGCAGCCAGGCACACGCAGGTCATCGGCACGCGATAGTTGCCGCCCAACTGGGTCGCGAACCACGTCTGCAGCACCGCATTCGATGAAGCGATGAAATTGCCGATCTGGTACACGGTTCCCGGAAACATCGCGCGCGCCTCGGGCGGGGAAACCTCCATCAGATAGGCCGGTACCGCGCCCCAGGCGCCCTGCACGCAGAACTGCATCAGGAACGCGCCGGCGGCCAGCAGCGCGACCCCGCTCGCGAATGCCCACAGGTACGTCAACGGAATGGCCAGCAGCGCGGCGACCATCATGGCGCGGCGGCGCCCGATGCGCTGGCTCCAGGAGCCGAAGAACCAGCCACCCAGGATTGCACCGATGTTGTAGATGACGGCGATCATGCTGGTGACGTGCGCGTCGAAGTGGTGGGTCGCGCGCAGAAAAGTCGGATAAGTGTCCTGGGTGCCGTGGCTGAAAAAATTGAACGCCGTCATCAGGACAATGGCGTAGACGGCGAGCTTCCAGTGCCGGCCAAGCAGTTTCCACAGCGAAGCACGTTGCGTGGGCACGCGCTTCCAGGTCGGTGACTCAGGCACATGCCGGCGGATATACAGCACCAGCAGCGCGGGCAGGAAACCGACCACGAACATGCCGCGCCAGCCGACTGTCGTGTAGAGCAGTCCGAACACGACCGACGCCACCAGGTATCCGGTCGGGTATCCGGACTGTAACAAACCCGAGACCAGGCCACGCGCCTTGGGCTTGACAGTCTCCATGGTGAGTGAGGCACCGATACCCCATTCACCTCCCATCGCCACCCCGAACAAGGACCGAACGATCAGAAAGGTGATCAGGTTCGGCGCGAGCGCGCTGGCCAGTCCCATCAGCGAATACAGCGCCACATCCAGCATCAAGATCGGACGTCGCCCGAAACGATCCGCCAGGCGGCCGAATATGAAGGCCCCGACCGGCCGCAACGCCAGCGTCAGCGTTACGGCCCAGGCCACCGAGCCGCGGGTCGTGCCGAAATCCCGGGCGACATCGTCAAGCACGAAGACCAGCAAAAAGAAGTCAAAAGCATCGAGCGTCCAGCCCAGAAAACTGGCCGTGACGACCTTGCGTTCCACGGCCGTCCAGTCTCGCAAACCCTCAAACATGTCCCGTCATCCAATGGCGCGCTGCCGCAACACAGGCGCAAGTATTGTCAGGGCCGTCCGACAAAGGCAATTCACGGCTCGGCGCTACCGGCCGGCGCGTAACGGCGTTGATAATGCAACAGCGGCGCGGATGCAGCAGCGCGCGACTATGCTATGGTTTGCTGCACATATCCAAAACGATTGGCAGGGGGAACTGTGCACATCACGCTCAAGGCATTAGTGCTGGCATTGCTGCTGGCATCTGCGCCTGCATTCGCAGCGAACGTTGACGGCGACTGGTCGGGCCCGATCGACTCACCGGATGGCCCGGTGCAGATGAACTACGCCTTCAAGGCGGACGGTGCCACGCTGACCGGCACGACGACCGGCCCCGACGGCGTCAAACTCACCATCAAGGACGGCAAGGTGGTTGGCGCCAACATTTCATTTGCGGTGGATGTGGATTTCGGCGGTACCGCCATGACCTTGAAATATACCGGCGTCGTTGCCGCGGACAGCATCGCGTTGACGATGGATTTCCAGGGACAGCCCGTCAAAATCACGGTCAAGAGGGCGCCGGCAAAATAAGTCTCGCCGCGGGACGCCGTTGCAGATGACCGGAAGGCCGAGCGGAGAGCACGATGTCACAAATGCCTCGACGGTATCGACCGGAGCACCCCTGGGCGCTGTGCCTCGCCGGCGGGGTGGCGCTGGCACTGGCCGGATGCGGCAGCGACTCGATGACCAGCGCGATGCCCACCGCGACGACCCGTGGCAGCCTGATCATTGATCCGCCACTGCGCATCGCCTCGCTGGATGCCGCAACTTTCGGCGCCGAACTGGGCGCCAGCGCCTCAGGCGCGCAACTGCTGCAGGTTGCAGGTCAGCCGACCTGCGGTGTCGATTTCTACTACCTGCAGTACAATACTGTCGGCGGGGCGGGTGAGACCACGACCGCGTCCGGGGCCTTGATGGTGCCCACCGGGACGGCGGCCGGGTGCAGCGGCGGGCGGCCCATCGTCCTGTATGGACATGGCACCAACACGGACCGCACGCTCAACATCGCCGACATCACCAACACGAGCAACACGGAAGGGGCATTGATTGCCGCGATGTTTGCCGCTCACGGTTACATCGTGGTGGCCCCGAACTATGCCGGCTACGATATCTCGAAGTTGCCCTATCATCCCTACCTGAACGCCGACCAGCAGTCCAAGGACATGATCGATGCGCTGACGGCGGCGCGCACCGCCCTGCCCCACACGATGACGAGCAGCACCACGGATGGCGGCAAACTGTTCATTACGGGCTATTCGCAGGGCGGCTATGTGGCCATGGCCACGCATCGCGCGTTGCAGGCAGCGGGCGCGATGGTCACCGCCTCTGCGCCCATGTCCGGACCGTATGCGCTGGAAGCATTCGGCGATGCGGTCTTCTACGGGCAGGTGAATATCGGGTCCACTGTCTTCACGCCACTGCTGGTGACCAGCTACCAGCATGCCTACGGGAACATTTATCAGAACCTGACCGACGTGTACGAGGCCAACTACGCGCCAAAAATGGCCGACGTACTGCCCAGCACCACCCCGCTGACCACCCTGTTCGCGAACAACACGCTGCCCCAGTCGGCGCTGTTCAACGCAATCACTCCCGTCACCGGCAATGCCACGCTCGATGCCGCACTGGCGGTGCCCACCAATCCGGTCTTTGCGGCAGGCTTCGGCACCAGCAATCTGCTGACCAATGATTTCCGCCTCGCGTATGTGCTCGACGCCGTCGCCAGTCCCGACGGCGCAGTGCCGACGCCCACGGCAGGAGTTCCGGTGGCGGCGAATCCCCAGGACCCGATGCGCCTGGCGTTCAAGATGAACGATCTGCGTAACTGGATTCCGCAGCGCCCGGTACTGATGTGCGGCGGTGACGAGGATCCGACCGTATTCTTCAGCGTCAACACGCTGGTCATGCAGCAGTACTGGGCTGCGTTGCCCGCCGGCGCGATCACTGTCGTCGACATCAATGCGCCCGTCACGAACCCGAACGATCCCTTCGCCGCCGCCAAGGTGGGCTATCAGGCAACCATTGCGGGTATCGCCGCGGCGCAGGGCCAAAGTGCGGCTGTCCAGGCCATTCATGCAACCGAGGCGCCGTTCTGCACGGCAGTGGCACGCGGATTCTTCGCGCAGTTGTAGAGGTTTGAACATGAACGCCAGCCCGAATACCGCCCTGGTCCTGTGCATCGGCTTAAGCCTCGCCCTCGGCATGGCTGCGATGGTGGCGCGAGCCGATGATGACACCGGCGCCGGGGATCACCCGAACCTGGTGGCGATCGGACTGTACCAGGTGAGCTTTCACGTTCACGCGGATGACATTAGCGGCCTCTACGTGCCGCCGGGCCTCAATGTGCGCAACCCCAGCGTCACCACCCTTTATCTGGGGTACATGCGGCGGCTCTCGCCGCATTTCGATCTCGAACTGGCGCTGGGCCTGCCGCCGTTGACGCGGACCGTGGCCAGGGGGCCCGCCACGGTCGGATCGGTGCCGTACAACGGCCAGACGATTGCGACCGCGCGCTGGCTGGCGCCGAGTCTGCTGGTCAAGTATTACCTGTTCAGGCCCGATGCACTGCTGCGCCCGTACGTGGGCATCGGCGTGAACTACACGCGCTTCTATTCGCGCCAGGTCACCGCTGCCGGCGATGCGATCAGCGGCGGACCCACCTCGCTCTCATTGCCCGCCTCGACGGGACCGGTGGGTACGATCGGGGTGTCCTGGCGTGCGCTGGATCGGGTGGTGGTGAACCTGTCCGGATCTGCGTCCTGGGTGAACGCGCGCCTGACCACGAACACCGCCGCGGTCCTGCGCACCTCACATGTGGAATTCAATCCCAGGGCCATCGTGCTGGCCGTGGGCTACAGGTTCTGATCAGTGCAGCAGACGCGCGCACAGTGACAGCAGCGGCCCGGGCAGTATGCCCAGTGCCAGCACCGCCGCACCGTTGACTCCAACGATGAGACGCACACCCGGTTGCCACTCGGGCAGCGGTTGGCCGGCTTGCGGCTGCGAGACGTACATGAGTACGACGATGCGCAGGTAATAGAAGGCACCGATCACCGACACCAGCACACCGATGATCACCAGCCAGATATGGCCGGTCTCCCACAGCTGCGTCAGTATCGACAGCTTCGCCCAGAAGCCGATGAATGGCGGCACGCCGGCGGTGGAGAACATCAGGACCATCATCACCAGGGCCAGCAGCGGATCGCGGCTGGACAGGCCCTTGTAGTCATCCAGGCGGTCTGCCTCGAAGCCCTTGCTGGACAGCAGCAGCATGACCCCGAAAGTACCCAGCGTGGCCAGTACGTATGCCAGGGTGAAGAACAGCGAGGCGGCATAGCCTGACGGCGTCCCGGAAACGAATCCGAGGATGATGAAGCCGACGTTCGAGATTGCCGAATACGCGAGCATGCGTTTGAGATTGGTCTGCGCGATGGCCACCACGTTTCCCAGAATCAGGCTCAAGACCGCGAGCGCCCCCAGCATCTGCGACCACTCGTGCTCGGTCCCCGCCAGACCGTGCGTGAGCAACCGCAGCGCGAGCGCAAAATAGGCAATCTTCGGCGCCGTCGCGATGAACAGCGTGACGTTGGTCGGGGCACCCTCGTACACATCCGGCAGCCACATGTGGAACGGCACGGCGCCCAGCTTGAAAGCCACGGCGACGACCACGAAGGTCAAGCCGAGTACCGCGCCGACGCTGTGAACCGTGCCCAGACGCACCGCCAGTTCATCCAGTCCCAATGTGCCGGTAATGCCGTAGAGGATGGACATGCCATACAGCAACATGCCCGAGGCGATGGCGCCGAGGACGAAATACTTCATGGCCGCCTCGGCGGCAATACCGTTGTCGCGGTCAAACGCCACCATCGCGTAGACCGACAGCGCCAGCAGCTCTACGCCGATGTACACCGTCAGCATGCTGTTGGCCGAGGCCAGCACGAAAATGCCCAACAGGGCTGTCAGCGCCAGCACGTAGTACTCGCCACGCGCGGTGCCGCGCTGGGTCATGTGAGTGCGCGAATACAGCAAGGTGATGGCGACGAACAGCAGCGCCGCAAGCTTCAGGACCCAACCGACCGGATCGGCCACGTACAGTCCATCGAACAGTATCAGCCGGCCGCTCACCTGCCCCACACCCACCAGCAACGCCGCCGTGATGGCCAGCGCAATCAGTGTCACCGTCGGCGTCAGGCCCCGGCGCTTCTCGCCTGCGAAGACATCGATCATC
This sequence comes from Steroidobacteraceae bacterium, assembly GCA_036267975.1. Classification (GTDB taxonomy): domain Bacteria; phylum Pseudomonadota; class Gammaproteobacteria; order Steroidobacterales; family Steroidobacteraceae; genus DAIDKA01. The sequence goes on from DATAVA010000001.1 coordinate 24,569, forward strand.
AGCACTGCGCAGATCGCAAAAGCCAAGAACATCTCCCCGACGGCAGGAGCAACCGAAGCCCAGGTCATTGTGGTTTCTGGCATGTCAGCTCAAAGCGGCAGCTTCGAATGCACGGCCTGCTGGACCAGGTGATGCACCGAAACTTCCATGATGTTGAGGAGCGGCGCCGGATACACGCCCAGCAGCAGCACCGCCACCGCGAGCACACCCAGCACCAGGAATTCGCGCCCGTTCAGGTCCTTGAGGGCGGCAACGTGGCTGTTGGCCACCGGGCCGAACACCACGCGCTTGACCATCCACAGCGTGTACGCGGCGCCCAGGATGAGCGTCAGGGCTGCCAGGAAGGCGTACCAGAAACTCGCCTTGAAGGCGGCGAGGATGACCATGAACTCCCCGACGAAGCCCGAGGTTCCCGGCAGCCCCGAGTTCGCCATGCCGAAGAACACCATCAGGGCCGCGAAGTACGGCATCACGTTGACCACGCCACCGTAGCTTGCGATCTCGCGGCTGTGCATCCGGTCATACAGGACGCCCACGCACAAAAACAGCGCCCCGGAGATCAGCCCGTGCGAGACCATCTGCACGATCGCGCCGTCCACTCCGAGGACCGCGCCGCTCAGGCTGCCGGTGCTCGCGACCACCGCGTAGATGCCGAATGTGCCGAGGGTCACGAAGCCCATGTGCGCGATCGATGAATAGGCAATGAGCTTCTTCATGTCCCGCTGCACCATTGCCACGAAGCCGATGTACACCACCGCGATCAGCGACAAAGTGATGATCAGCATCACCAGCTCGCGGCTCGCATCCGGGGTGACCGGCAGGCTGAAGCGCAGAAAGCCATAACCTCCCATCTTCAGCATGATGGCCGCCAGGATGACCGAACCGCCGGTGGGCGCCTCGACGTGCGCATCCGGCAGCCAGGTGTGTACCGGCCACATCGGCACCTTCACGGCGAAGGCGACCAGGAAGGCCAGGAATATCCAGCGCTGCTCGATCAGGGTCAGCGGCAGAGACTGCAGAGCGGCGATCGCGTAATCATGGCCCTTCACGTACATATAGATGAGCGCCGCGAGCATCAGCACCGAACCCAGGAATGTGTAGAGGAAGAACTTGATGGTCGCGTAAACGCGCCGTGGACCACCCCAAATGCCGATGATCAGGAACATCGGGATCAGCATCGCTTCCCAGAAGAAGTAGAAGAGCAGCGCATCAGTGGCGCAGAACACACCGATCATCAGCCCTTCCATGATCAGGAAGGCCGCGAAGTACTGCGCCGGGCGCTGCTCGATCACGGTCCAGCCCGCGATGATCACCGGAATGGTCATGAACGTCGTCAGCAGCACCAGCGGCAACGAGATGCCATCCAGGCCAATGCCATAGAAGGCATTCAGCGACGGTATCCAGGAGAACTTCTCGATGAACTGCATGCTCGCCGTGCCGGTATCGAAACCCGTGTAGACCGGGATCGAAATCAGGAAGGTCGCGAGCGCCGCGAGCAATGCGACCCAGCGTCCGAGGATGATGAAACGTTGGCCGAGCGCCAGCACCACGACTCCGCAGAGGATGGGCAGCCAGATCAGAACCGACAGAAGACCAAAACCGTGCATGTAATGACCGCCCTTAGCCTTAGCGAACCAGGAACCAGCCCAGCAACAGGGCAAGTCCGATCATGGTCCAGAACGCGTAGGTGTACAGATAGCCACTCTGCAGATACCGCAGCAGCCCGCCGATCCAGCCCACTGAACTGGCGGTGCCGTTCACCATGCCGCCATCGATAAGAATCTGGTCCCCTCCGCGCCACAGTCCCTTCCCAAGGCCACGCGCCAGCACGCACACGACATTCTCATTGAACCAGTCGAAGTAGAACTTGTTGATCAGCACGGTGCGCAGCGGCGCCAGCGCCTTGGCCATCGCATCGGCCCATTCGGGCCTCTTCAGGAAGAACACCCACGCGGCCACGACACCCGACAGCGCCAGCCAGAATGCCGGAGCAGTGAAGCCTTTGAGGGCGAAGTTCAGCCACAGCGGATCGTGCAGATCCTCCCCGACCTTCGCCATCACGTCATTGGCCGGCAGCACGAAGATCGAATGGCCGAAATAGCCGCCGAACAGCACCGACTTCACGCACAGCGCGCCGATGACGATCGACGGAATCGCCAGCGCGACCAGCGGCCCGCGCACCACCCATGGAGTTTCGTGCGGCACAGCGCCATGCTCAGCGTGGCCCGCCTCGTCATGCGCATCGTGATCATGTCCGTGCGCCAGCACCTCATGGAAGCGCTCGCGCCCATGGAAAGTCATGAACAGCATGCGGAAGGTGTACAAGGCGGTGATGAACACGCCGCCGAGCACGCAGGCATACGCGTAACCGGCACCCCAGCGATGTGATTCACCCACCGCCTCGATGATCGCATCCTTGGAATAGAAGCCGGCGAAGAACGGCGTGCCGATCAGGGCCAATGACCCGATCCAGCTGGTGGCCGCGGTCCACGGCATGTACTTGGCCAGCCCGCCCATCTTGCGCATGTCCTGCTCGTGGTGCATGCCGATGATCACGGAGCCGGCCGCGAGGAACAGCAGCGCCTTGAAGAACGCGTGGGTCATCAGGTGAAAAATCGCGCCACCGTAGGCGGATACGCCCAGGGCAACCGTCATGTATCCCAGCTGCGAGAGAGTCGAGTACGCGATCACCCGCTTGATGTCGTTGGCGACGACACCCAGCAGGCCCATGAAGAACGCGGTCGTCGCACCGATCACCAGGACGAACGATAACGCCTGGTCCGACTGCTCGAACAGCGGCGACATGCGCGCGACCATGAAGATGCCGGCCGTCACCATGGTGGCGGCGTGGATCAGGGCGGAGATGGGCGTCGGACCTTCCATGGAATCCGGCAACCACACATGCAGCGGTACCTGCGCCGACTTGCCCATGGCACCGACGAACAGGCAGATGCAGATCAGCGTCATCGCGGGCACGCTCGTGCCGGAGCTGAGCGCGAAGTTCTGCGCCGCGACGTGCGGCGCGGCTGCAAAGGCCGCCTGATAGTCCAGCGAGCCGGTGTAGTAGACGACACCGGCGATCCCCAGCACGAAGCCGAAGTCACCGATGCGATTGACCATGAAGGCTTTGAAATTGGCAAAAATGGCCGACGGGCGCGTGTACCAGAAGCCGATCAGAAGGTAGGACACCACGCCGACCGCTTCCCAGCCGAAGAACAGCTGCATGAAGTTGTTCGCCATCACGAGCATCAGCATCGAGAAGGTGAACAGCGAGATGTAGCTGAAGAAACGCTGGTAGCCCGGATCATCGGCCATGTAGCCAATGGTGTAGACGTGCACGCACAGCGAGACGAAGGTGACCACCACCATCATCAGCGCCGAGAGCCGGTCGATCAGAAATCCGACCTGGAAGTGCAGGCCATCGCTCACCAGCCAGGTGTACACCGGGCCGTTGAAAATCGCCGCCCCGCCCCACACCAGGTCACGCCACACGATGAGCGAGAGCACGCAGGAGAGCGCCACGCCCGCAATGGTGATCGTATGGGCGCCGGCTCGCCCGATGAGCTTGCCGAACAATCCGGCCACAAGCGCCGCGAGCAGCGGCAGCATGGGGATGGCGAGCAGCAGATTCGGATTCATCGTCTTAGCTCACCCTTTGAGCGTACTGAGGTCTTCGACATTGATGCTGCGCCGCTCACGGAACAGAACCACCAGGATGGCCAGGCCGATGGCGGACTCCGCCGCCGCGACCGTCAGCACGAAGAACACGAAAATCTGGCCGTGGATGTCGCCCATGAAGCGCGAGAAGGCCACAAAGTTGAAATTCGCCGCCAGCAGCAGCAGCTCCACGCACATCAGCAGCAGGATGACGTTCTTGCGGTTCAGGAACACGCCCGCCACCGCGATCGCAAACAGCACGGCCGACAGCGTCAGCAATTGACCCAGGGTGATCACGAGCGCTTCTCCGCCGGCATCTTCACGATGCGTACCCGGTCGCTGGCGCGCGCGGCGACCTGTCTTTCCACATCCTGCGATTTCAGGCCCCGGCGCTTGCGCATGGTCAGGGAGATGGCGGCGATGATGGCCACCAGCAGCAGCACCGCCGCCAGCTCGAACGGGTAGGCGTAGCGGGTGTACAGGATCTGCCCCAGCTGCGTGGTATTGCTGTAACTGGCCGGCAGCGCGGCCGGACCCTGGGTCACATCCGGCCCGAGGGTGCGCGCGAGGATGACCCCGACGATTTCAAAGATAACCGCGCCCGCGGTGATCACTCCCAGCAGCCAGAATCGCGTAAAACCTTCGCGCAGCTCTTCCAGGTTGATGTCCAGCATCATGACCACGAACAGGAACAGCACCATCACCGCGCCGACGTAGACCAGCACCAGCACCACGGCCAGGAACTCCGCGCCGATCAGCAGCCAGATGGCCGCGCTGGTGACAAAGCACATGACCAGCGCCAGCGCCGCGTGCACCGGGTTGCGCGCGATGATCATGCCCAGTGCCGATGCCACCAGCACCACCGCAAAGGCGTAGAACAAAATCTGAACGAGCACGCTGCCCTCCTTCGTGGAATCTGTTGTGCTGTGGACGCCTAGCGGAACGGCGCATCCGCGGCCCTGTCGGCCGCGATCATCGCCTCGTACCGCTCGCCGACCGCGAGCAGCTTGTCCTTCGACATGATGTTCTCGCCGCGATGCTCCATGTGATACTCATGGATGCGCGTGAGCACGATGGCATCCACCGGGCAGGCTTCCTCGCAGAAGCCGCAGTAGATGCATTTGAACAGGTCGATGTCATAGCGGCTGGTGCGGCGCGTGCCATCCTCCGCCACTTCCGAATCGATCGTGATGCACACGGCCGGGCACACTGCCTCGCACAGCTTGCAGGCAATGCAGCGTTCCTCGCCGTTCGGGTAGCGGCGCTGCGCATGAAGGCCCCGGAAACGCGGTGATTGCGGAGTCTTTTCTTCCGGATAGTTGAGGGTGTATTTCGGGGACAGGAACATCCGCCACGTCACCGCCATTCCTTTGAGAAGCTCGGGAAGCAGCAGGGTCTTGAGCAATTGACTCATGGTGCGCCTTCAGGTCGTGTGCCAGGGGCCGATGTGAGCCCAGGACAGGACCCCCTCGACGAATATCCAGACGATGGTCACCGGGATCAGCACCTTCCAGCCCAGCCGCATGATCTGGTCGTAGCGATAGCGTGGGAAGGTCGCGCGGAACCACAAGAACAGAAACAGGAACAGGAAGCCCTTGAGAAACAGCCACCCGAAGCTCGATGTCGCCAGAATGCTGTGACCCAACACCGGCCAGCCATCAAACGGGCTCAACCACCCGCCCATGAAGAAGATCGCCGTGAGAAAGGAGATCAGGATCATGTTGGCGTATTCGGCCAGGAAGAACAGCGCGAACGCCATGCCCGAGTATTCGACATGGAAGCCAGCGACGATTTCCGATTCGCCTTCGGCCACATCGAAAGGAGCGCGATTGGTCTCAGCGACCCCGGATATGAAGTAGACCACGAACAGTGGGAACAGCCAGGTCCAGTTCCAGGTGAACAGGCCACCTTGCTGGTGGCGCACGATCGCACCCAGGTTCAGGCTGCCGGAGGTCATCAGTACGCCGACCAGCGCAAAACCCATCGCAATCTCATACGCGACGATCTGCGCCGCCGAACGCATTGCGCCGAGGAACGCGTACTTGGAGTTCGACGCCCAGCCGGCCAGGATCACGCCGTATACGCCGGCGGAGGTCAGCGCCAGCAGGAACAGCAGCCCGGCATCGACGTTCGCAATGGTCAGGTCCGGCGACAGCGGCATCACCGACCAGGCGGCGAATGCCGTCACCAGGGTGATGACCGGCGCCAGCGCGAACAGGAACTTGTTGGCCCGGGTCGGAATGATCACTTCCTTGGTGATCAGCTTGACCACGTCAGCGAAGGGCTGACCCAGGCCCGGAATCATGCCGAGAATGGCCACGCGGTTCGGTCCGCGGCGCAACTGCATCCAGCCGATGACCTTGCGTTCCCACAGCGTTGTCAGGGCCACCAGCAGGATCAGTGAGATAGTGACCGCCAGTATCCACAATGTGGAAATGGACGTGGAGCGCACGATCGACGGTAAGGAATTCCAGGCAGTTGTCAGATTATTCAGCACGCTCGCGCCTCAGATTCAGTAGGTCGCGGGCGCACAGCGCCCCTCGGCGGTCCGCTGCAGTGACGGCGCGCGCCGCACCACCGCATCAACCTGGTACATCGGAACATCGACCGTGCTGGCGGCACCAGCAGCGGCGCTCACCGATCGCGATCCCACCCAGACCGGCGGCAGGCCCTCGGCGCAGATGCGCTGCAGCTCATCACGGACCTCTTCGGAACTCTGGTATTCGAAGCGCTCGATGCCCAGCTCCGTGCCGAGCACCCGCAGCACCTTCCATCCCGGACGCGACTCACCGTGTCCGCGCGCAGCCGCGGTGAAGCTCTGCCACAACCCTTCCAGATTCACGTACGTGCCCGAGGTCTCCGCGAAGGTGCCGATCGGCAGCACCACATGCGCAATCTGCTTCAACTGCTCCGTCATGTACGGCGTGATGGCCACCACCAGATCGGCCGCCGCCAGCGCCTTGATGCTCTCCGGACTCAATGTGTCCGCCTCGGGCTCAACGCCCCCGAACAGGATGTAGGCCCGCAAGGGCGTCTGCAGCATCTCGGCGGCGTTCCTGCCGATGCTGGATAGCGCCTTGCCACCCGCATCCCGGTGCGGCACGCAGCCCGCGAGGTAGGCACCGGCGGCGTTGCCGCCTTCGGCCAGCTCGGCCAGCGAGGCACCGGCGAGTTGCGCGATGCCGCCGGCCAGGGCACGCAGATCGGCATAGCGCGGATGACGCAGCGCCAGGGCGCCCAGCCATACGGCGCGGGTCGGACCGGACAGCAGTGCCGCGGCCACGGCCTGATGGGCAGCGGTGACGGTGGCATCGCCCGTGGCCGCGGTGAGATGTGCGGGAACCGCACCGCCGGTCTTCGCGGCCACGGCGGCCAGCACCGCGGCGAGGTCCGCTGCCTGCGCCGCCGGCGCGGACTGCAGGAAGGCGGCGACCTTGAATTCGTAGTCAAACTGCGCGGGGTTCACGAAGGCCACCGCCGCACCGGCCAGGGCGGCCTTGCGCACGCGGTGCGCCAGCAGCGGCAGTTCGCGGCGCAGATTCGAACCGACGATGAGCAGGCCATTCAGGTGATCCACCTGCGCAATGCGCATGCCCAGATTCGGATACAGCGCATCGGATCCCTGATCACTGAAGTCGCGTTGCCGCAGTCGATGGTCGATGTTCGCTGAACCCAGGCCACGGCTGAGGCGGTTCAGCAGGTACAGCTCCTCGATCGTTGCCGACGCGCTGCTGAGCGCTCCCAGGCTGCCGGCGTGGCTGCGCAGCCCCGCCACCGCGACCGCGAGTGCGGACTCCCAACTCACCTGCGTCCAGCTGCCGCCCTCACGCACCAGCGGTGCGCCGATGCGATCGGCGCTGTACACCCCTTCATAACTGAAGCGGTCGCGATCCGCGATCCAGGTTTCGTTGATCGCCTCGTTATCACGGGGCACGACCCGCATCAGCTTGCCGCGCAGCACGTGGCCGAAAAGATTCGTACCGACGCCATCGTGCGGCGATACCAGCGGATGGGCGATCATTTCCCAGGCGCGCGCGCTGAAGCGGAAGGGCTTGGAGTTGAGCGCGCCCACCGGGCACAGATCGATGATATTGCCCGACAGCTCATGATCCACGGTGCGCTCGACGAAGGCGCGCACCGAACTGTCTTCGCCGCGCCCCACCATTCCGAGCTCCTGCACGCCGGCGATCTCCTGCGTGAAGCGGATACAGCGGGTGCACTGGATGCAGCGTGTCATATCGGTCGACACCAGCGGTCCCAGGTTCTCATCCGCCACCACGCGCTTGCGCTCGGCGAAGCGGGAGATGTCCCGGCCAAATCCGACCGCCAGATCCTGCAGCTCGCACTCTCCGCCCTGATCGCAGATCGGGCAGTCCAGCGGGTGGTTGATGAGCAGGAATTCCATGGTCGCGCGCTGTGCGCCGGTCGCCTTCTGCGACTGGGTAAAGATCTTCATGCCCTCGGCCACGGGGGTGGCGCAGGCCGGCAATGGCTTGGGCGCCTTCTCGACCTCCACCAGGCACATGCGGCAGTTCGCCGCGATCGACAGCTTGTCGTGGTAGCAGAAGCGCGGGACATAGACGGCATTCGCATCCGTGACGCGAATGATCATCTCGCCCTTGCGCGCCTTCATCGGCACGCCGTTCACTTCGATATTGACGAACTCTTCAGCCATAGATTGAGACTCGTTACGCTGCCGCCAGGCCCTGACTCTCGAGGATGCTGCGGCCGCCGTGATCGATCATGTATTCGAATTCATGCCGGTAATGCTTCACGAAGCTTTGGACTGGCCACGCCGCCGCATCACCCAGGGCACAGATCGTGTGCCCTTCGATCCGGTTCGCGACGTCGACCAGCAGGTTCAGATCCTCGCGTCGCCCCTGGCCCGCCAGCACGCGCTTGAGCATCCGGTTCATCCAGCCGGTGCCTTCGCGGCACGGCGTGCACTGTCCGCATGACTCGGACATGTAGAAGCGCGAGATCCGCTCGAGCACCCGCACCATGCAGGTCGTCTCATCCATGATGATCACGGCGGCCGACCCGATCGAAGACCCCGTGGTCTTCATCGAGTCGTAGTCCATGTTGACCTTCATGATGAGCTCGGCGGGCACCACCGGCACCGAAGAGCCACCCGGAATCACGGCCTTCAGCTTGCGACCCTTCCACACGCCGCCGGCAATCTCGAGCAGGTCGCAGAATGGTATGCCCATCGGCAGTTCGAAGTTGCCCGGATTATTCACATGACCGGATACCGAAAAAATGTTGGTCCCGCCGGCGTTCTTCGGCCCCAAGGCTGCGAACCACTCCGCGCCCTTGCGCAGGATGGCCGGCACGGAGGCAAAGCTTTGCGTGTTGTTGATGGTGGTCGGCTTGCCATACAGCCCGAAGTTCGCCGGGAACGGCGGCTTGAAGCGCGGCTTGCCCTGCTTGCCTTCCAATGAGTCCAGCAGCGCCGTCTCCTCTCCACAGATATAGGCTCCGGCGCCGATGAAGGTGTGCAGGTCGAAGGATATCTTTGAACCCTTGATATCCGCGCCTAGGAGGCCCGCGTCGTAGGCTTCCTGCAGGGCCGCTTCGAAGCGCGGCACGGGCTCGCCGAGGAACTCGCCGCGAATATAGTTGTAGCCGACCGTGGCGCCCATCGCGAAACCGCCGATGGCCATGCCCTCGATGAGCGCATGCGGATTGAACCGCAGGATGTCGCGATCGTGGCAGGTGCCCGGTTCGCTTTCATCGGAGTTGCACACCACGTACTTCTGGATCGGAGAGCTGCGCGGCATGAAGCTCCACTTCATGCCCGTCGGAAAGCCCGCGCCGCCGCGTCCGCGCAGCCCGGAAGCCTTCACCTGCTCGATGACGTGCTCCGGGGTCATGCCGCCGGCGAGGATCTTCTCCCAGATCTGGTAGCCACCGATCTGACGGTAGGTGTCCAGGGTCCACGAATTCGGCAGGTGCAGCGACTCAAACAGGTTGAGGTTGAACTTGTCGGCATACCGGTCGCGGATTGAGCTCATTTCAGTTCATCCAGCAGCTTGACGACCGTTTCCGGCGTCAGGTGTTCATGGAAGTGATGATCGATCATCATCATGGGCGCCCCGGTGCAGGCGGCGAGACATTCCTCCTCACGTTTGAGCAGGATGCGACCATCGGCGGTGCTCTCGCCGAGCTTGATGCCCAGATGCTTTTCGGCATGGGCGACGAGCGCCTCACCCCCGCGCAGCATGCACGAGATGTTGGTGCAGATACTGACGTGGTGACGCCCGCACGGATGCAGCTCATACATCGAATAGAAACTTGCGACCTCGTACACCTGGATCGGCGGCAACTCCAGGTACGCGGCCACGGCATCCATCAGTTCGGTGGTCAGGTGCCCCGCGTTCTGCTCCTGCGTGAAGCGCAGCGCGGCCAGCACCGCCGAACGCTTCCGGTCGGGCGGAAACTTCGCCACCCAATGATCAATTTCCTGGCGCGTATGCTCGGACAGCAACGCCGCATGACTCGCAACGGCAGGCATCAGCGATCGACCTCCCCAAACACGATGTCCTGAGTGCCGATCACGGCCACGACATCGGCAAGCATATGACCGCGCACCATCTCATCCAGCGCCGCAAGGTGCGCGAAACCCGGCGCACGCACCTTCAGGCGATAGGGCTTGTTGGCGCCGTCGGAAACCAGGTACACGCCAAGTTCTCCCTTCGGCGCCTCGATGGCCGCATAGGTTTCCCCTTCGGGCACGCAGTAGCCCTCGGTGAAGAACTTGAAGTGATGGATGAGGGACTCCATGTCCTCCTTCATCTCCTCGCGGCGCGGCGGGCGGATCTTGCGCTCCGCGATCATCACCGGGCCTGGATTGCCCCTCAGCCAATCCACGCACTGACGGATGATGCGCGTCGACTGGCGCAGCTCCTCGATGCGCACCAGGTAGCGGTCGTAGCAGTCGCCGTTCACGCCCACCGGGATGTCGAAATCCATCCGGTCGTAGACCTCGTAGGGCTGCTTCTTGCGCAGGTCCCAGGCGATGCCTGAGCCACGCAGCATCGCGCCGGTGAAGCCCAATTGCAGCGCACGCTCGGGCGAGACCACGCCGATGTTCACGGTGCGCTGCTTCCAAATGCGGTTGTCGGTGAGCAGGGTCTCGTAGTCATCGACGCTCTTCGGAAAGCGGTCGACGAAGGCGCCGATGAAATCCAGCATGGTTCCGCTGCGCGAGGCGTTGAAGCGGTCCGCATCCTTCTGGCTGCGCCATTTCGAGGCCTGATAGCGCGGCATCGTCTCCGGCAGATCGCGGTGCACTCCACCGGGGCGGTAATACGTGGCATGCATGCGCGTGCCCGAGACCGCCTCATACACGTCCATCAGTTCCTCGCGTTCCTTGAACGCCAGCAGGAAGACGGTCATCGCGCCGATGTCCAGGGCATGCGAACCCAGCCACATCAGGTGATTGAGAATGCGCGTGAGCTCATCGAACATCACGCGGATGTACTGCGCGCGCTCCGGAATGCTCACCCCCAGCAGGTTCTCGATTGCCATGACGTAGGCGTGCTCGTTGCACATCATGGAAACGTAATCCAGCCGATCCATGTAACCGATCGACTGGTTGTAGGGCTTGGACTCCGCCAGCTTTTCCGTTCCCCGGTGCAGCAGCCCGATATGCGGATCGGCCTTCTGGATGACCTCCCCGTCCATCTCCAGCACCAGCCGCAGCACGCCATGCGCCGCCGGATGCTGCGGTCCGAAATTCATCGTGTAGTTGCGGATCTCGCTCATTTCGACGGCGCATCCTTGAGCGCGGGGTTGTAGCGGTTGTCGTCGCGTATCACCCGTGGTACGAGCACCCGCGGCTCGATGCTCACCGGCTGGTACACCACGCGCTTGCGCTCGGCGTCGTAGCGCACCTCGACATTGCCGATGAGCGGGAAGTCCTTGCGGAACGGATGGCCCACGAAACCATAGTCGGTGAGGATGCGGCGCAGGTCCGGATGATTGCGGAAGAACACCCCGAACAGATCGAAAGCCTCGCGCTCGAACCAGTTTGCCGAAGCCCAGATGTCGACCATCGAGTCCACGACCGGCTCCTCGTCATCCGCGCACTTCACCCGCACGCGCAGGCGCTGATTGTTGCTGACCGAAAGCAAGTGGTAGACGACGGCGAAGCGCGAGCCTGCCGCCGGGCGCGGCGGTAGCGCATGTTCTTCGGCCGGCGCAGGCTGAATGCGCGCCCTGCTGAAGCCGGTCTCAGTGGCTGACTGGGTCTGCCAGGTCTCGAGGCGGAACTGCGCATAGTCGACGACGGTCACGTCAATCAGCGTCTCGAACTTCAGCTCCGGCGCATCGCGCAGGGTACGCGCGACCTCGAGCAGCGCGGCGCTGGCCACCTCGATAGTCACTTCGGTCGCCAGACTCGCAACGCGCGTGGCACGCCCCTGCAGCTGCGCGTCCAGGTGACGCGCGAGAGCCTCAATGTGCTCGCTCAATTCTAAGTACTCCGCAATCTAACTGGCTGCGCGCGCACCTGGGAAAAGGGTGCTCGTGCGCTCGATCTTTTTCTGCAACTGGATGATGCCGTAGATCAGCGCCTCGGCCGTGGGCGGACATCCGGGAACGTACACATCCACGGGTACGATGCGGTCACAGCCACGCACGACCGCATACGAGTAGTGATAGTAGCCTCCGCCATTGGCACAGGACCCCATCGAAATCACCCAGCGCGGCTCGGGCATCTGGTCATAGACTTTGCGCAGCGGCGCGGCCATCTTGTTGACGAGGGTGCCGGCGACGATCATGACATCGGACTGGCGCGGGCTGGGACGGAATACGACACCGAAACGGTCCAGGTCATAGCGCGAGGCGCCGGCGTGCATCATCTCCACCGCGCAGCAGGCCAGGCCGAAGGTCATGGGCCACAGCGAGCCGGTGCGCGCCCAGTTGACGAGGCTGTCGACCTGCGTGGTCAGAAACCCGCGCTGCGCGAAACCCTCCGGGCCATCCTCCGCGTCTAATCCCACTCCAGCGCTCCTTTCTTCCACTCGTAGATGAATCCGACCACGAGTATCCCGAGGAAGATCCCCATCGCCAGCAGCCCGAAGGCGCCGATCTTGGCGAGGGCCACCGCCCATGGGAACAGAAACGCTATCTCGAGATCAAAAACAATGAACAGGATGGCGACCAGGTAGTAGCGCACGTCGAAGCGCATGCGCGCGTCCTCATACGGTTCGAAACCGCACTCGTACGGCGAGGCCTTCTGCGCGTCGTGCTTCGAACGGGTCGAGAGCCGACCGAGAAGTGAGCCCAGACCAAGCATGATTGCCGCGAGGCCCGAAGCAATAATGAGGAAGATCAGGACCGGTAGGTAATTGCCCAGCATGCTCTTAAATCTGCACAGCCAAATGCTGCAACGATTGTACCAGCCATAACCAAAGATGTGGTGCCGACGGCCGGACTCGAACCGGCACGCCTTGCGGCGTTAGCACCTCAAGCTAGTGTGTCTACCAATTCCACCACGTCGGCAATGATCGCAAAAAAGAAACTACTTCGGCGCGCTGCCGGCCCCAGCCGCGGGCGCTGCGGGTGCAGAGTTTGCCGCCGGCCCCGAGATTGCAGTCGCACCGGGCACCGTGAAGGTGATCGGACTTGACGCCGCAGGCGCAGTCTCGCCCGCCGTGTCAAAAATCGTCTTCGGTGCCTCGGCCTTCTTGGTGCCCATGTAGGCCAGCGCCAGACTGTTCACCATGAACACTGCGACGAGCACCGCGGTCGCGCGCGACAGTGCGGTGCCCGCGCCACGCGCACCGAACACCGTGCCGGATGCGCCCGCGCCAAAGCCCGCGCCGGCATCCGCGCCCTTGCCGCGCTGGATCAGCACCAGCCCGATGATGAAAGCGCAGCTGATGAACTGCACTGCAGATAAAACAATATGCAACATTTACGAACCTGCTCCACAAGCGGTCGACATGCCGCCAGTCCCGTCAGCGACCGGCCGCTGCCAGGATGGCCAAAAACTCTCCTGCCTTTAACGAGGCGCCCCCGATCAGACCACCGTCGACATCGGGCATCGCGAACAGCTGCGTCGCATTACCCGCGTTCACGCTGCCGCCGTAGAGGATACGTACCTCGCCAGCAATTTTAGCATCCTGCCGCGCCAAGTGCCCGCGGATGAAGGCGTGCACCTCCTGGGCCTGTTCGGGGCTCGCGGTCATCCCCGTGCCAATGGCCCAGCACGGCTCATAGGCAATCACGGCCCCGCCGAAGCCCGTTGCCCCGCAGCGCTCCAGTACGGCGTCCAGCTGCCGCCCGATGACCGCCAGCTGCTGGCCGGCCTTGCGCTCGGCCAGCCGCTCTCCGACACATAGGATCGGCGTGAGCTGCGCGCGCGCCGCGGCAAACTTGCGGGCCACGAGCTGGTCGTCCTCGCCCTGGACCTGGCGCCGCTCGGAATGACCGATGATCACGTACCGGCACTGCAGATCCAGCAGCATCGCCGCGGACACCTCGCCGGTGTAGGCGCCTTTGGCTTCGGCACTGACGTTCTGCGCCCCCAGGGCGATCGGCAGCTCAGCCGCCCGCAGCAGGCTTCCGACCTGCGACAGGTACACGTGCGGCGGACACACCGCGCACTCGGCGGTGGTCGTGGGGAACGCTTCGGCAAGCTCGGCAACGAGCCTGCCGTTGTCCGCACACGAGCCGTGCATTTTCCAGTTGCCGGCGACCAAACGCTGTCGCATGTCCTACCCCCGCCGCTGGTGATGCGCTTGGAAAAAGGCGCGCGATCATAGCCACGCAGCCGCCTCGTTGCAATCAACTTGAGCTTAAGCTTCAGGCCACTGCGGCGCGCACCACCGCGGCCAATTCATCGGCGTAGGCCCGGGTCGCCTGCTCATCGCGCCCCTCCACCATGACCCGGATGACGGGTTCGGTACCCGAAGGCCGCAGCACCACCCGCCCCTCGCCACCCAATCGCGACTCGATGCTGCGCACACTGCTTTGAATGGCGGGCACGGTGGCCGGGTCGAAGCGCTGCGCCACCTTCACGTTCAGCAGTACCTGCGGGAAGCGCTGCATGCCTGCCGCCAGCTCCGCCAGGCTCTGCCCGGTACGTTTCATGATCGACAGCACCTGCAGGGCGCTGATGAGCGCATCGCCCGTGGTGGTCTGGTCCAGGCACAGAATATGTCCGGAGGTCTCCCCCCCCAGCACCCCGCCGGTTTCGCGCAGCAGGCCCAGCACGTAACGGTCGCCGACGGCCGCGCGCCGGAACGCGATGCCCTGGGCCTTCAGGGCCTGTTCGAGCCCGAAATTGCTCATCACCGTGCCCACCACCGGGCCGGCGAGGGTGCCCTCGCGCTGGCGGGCCCGCGCCATGATGTACAGCAACTGGTCACCATCCACGACGCGCCCGAGATGATCGACCATCACCAGCCGGTCGCCGTCCCCGTCCAGGGCAATGCCGACATCGGCCCGTACCCCCGGCACGGTCAGCTGCAGCAGCTGGGGCGCCATCGAGCCGCAGCCATCGTTGATATTGCGGCCATTCGGCGAGCAGCCCACCGGCACGATTTCAGCGCCAAGATCAGTGAGCACGCGCGGACCGACCTTGTAGGCCGCACCATTGGCGCAGTCGATGACGATCTTCATGCCGGCGAGGTCCACGCCGGCAGGCATCGTGCCGGCGCAGAATTCCTGGTAGGCGACACGTGACCTGTCGACGCGCGCAGCACGTCCCAGCAGGCCCGATTCGCGGGTCACCGGCCCGCGCGTCAGCTGCGTTTCGATCTGCTCCTCGAACTCATCGGAGAGCTTGCCGCCCTCGGCATCAAAGAACTTGATGCCATTGTCATCGTAGGCGTTGTGCGAAGCGCTGATGACCACGCCGCAGCGGCACTCGAACTTGCGGGTCAGATAGGCGATTCCGGGGGTGGGCAGCGGACCGATCAACAGCACATCGACGCCGGCGGCCACGAAACCCGCCTCCAGCGCCGACTCGAACATGTATCCGGAGAGGCGCGTGTCCTTGCCGATGAGCACCTTGCCACCCTGCGGGGCGAGCACGTGCGCCGCGGCGCTGGCGAGGTTCAGGGCGAAGTCCACGGTCATGGGATGCTGTCCCACCCGGCCGCGTATGCCATCGGTGCCGAAGAACTGCCGTGCCAAGATCTACACTCCTGCCTGCACCGCGTGTGCAACCTTCAATGCGTCCACCGTCTCCGCCACATCATGCGCGCGGATGATGTGCGCGCCGCGCAGCACCGCGGCCACCGCCAGCGCCAGACTGCCGCCCAGTCGACCCCCGTCGGATCGACCCGTGATGACCGCGATCGTCGACTTGCGCGACATCCCCATCAGCACCGGCAGCCGCAGCGCCACCAGGTCCGGCAGTTGCCGCACCAGGGCGAGATTGTGCGCCACTGTCTTGCCAAAGCCGAATCCCGGATCAATGACGATGCGGTCGCGCTCGATGCCCGCGGCCTCACAGGCAGCCACCCGCTCCTGCAGGAACCGTTTCACATCGGCCACCACGTCCGTGTACTCGGGCCGCTGCTGCATGGTCTGCGGGTCACCTTGCATGTGCATCACGCATATCGCGCAATCCGCTGCGGCCGCCGCCTCGAGCGCGCCCGGACGCTGCAGGCCGCGCACGTCATTGATGAGGGTCGCGCCGGCGGCCACGGCGGCCAGGATGACTTCAGGGGTGCTCGTATCGACCGACACGATCGCGTGGCCGCCACGCGCCAGCCTTTCGACCACCGGAATCACGCGGCGCAACTCCTCCTCCACGCTCACCGAGGGCGCCCCGGGACGCGTGGATTCTCCGCCCACATCAATGATGGCGGCGCCGGCTTCGATCATGGCCTGCGCATGTTCGAGGGCACGCGCGTGGCTTACGTAGCGGCCGCCGTCCGAAAAAGAATCTGGCGTGACGTTGAGGACGCCCATGACCTTCGGCGCAGTCAGATCAAGGAGGGTTGAACCACAGCGCAGCTGCATCTTCGGCACCAAGAAGCAGGATCGCGTCCCCGGGATGGAGCGACCCTGCATGGCGGACTTTTGATTAGAGGGCTAGTGCTGGCCGGCGGGCGAACCGATCGGACCGGGCTGCCCGGCCGGCTTCGGGGCCGGTGGCTGCTTGTTGGTCGGCAGTGAATCATCCCAACCGGCAGGCGGCTGTGGCGGCTTGCCGTCCATGATGTCCTTGAGCTGCCCGTCGTCGATGGTCTCGTACTTGATGAGCGCTTCGGCCATGGCGTGCAATCGGTCCAGGTTGGTCACCAGGATCTGCTTGGCCCACTGGTAATTGGTCTCGATGACATTGCGGATCTCTTCATCGATGGCGTGCGCCGTTCCGTCCGAGACCTGCTTATGCTGGGTCACGCTGCGGCCGAGGAACACCTCGCCGGTCTCTTCCGTATAGGTAAGCGGCCCGAGCTTGTCCGAGAGACCCCACTTCGTGACCATGTTGCGCGCCAGGTCGGTGGCCCGCTCGATGTCATTGGAGGCGCCCGTCGTCACCGCGTCCTGGCCAAAAATGAGTTCCTCGGCGATACGCCCGCCGAACAGCGTCGCAATCGAACTTTGGATGCGCCGGCGCGAGAGGCTATAGCGATCCTGCTCGGGAAGAAACTGGGTGACACCCAGCGCGCGGCCGCGCGGAATGATGGTCACCTTGTAGACCGGGTCATGCTCCGGCACGGTCATGCCGACAATGGCGTGGCCCGCCTCGTGGTAGGCCGTCATGCGCTTCTCATCCTCGGTCATGACCATCGAACGCCGCTCGGCGCCCATCATGATCTTGTCCTTGGCGCGCTCGAACTCCTCCATGCTGACCATGCGCTTGTTGGCGCGCGCCGCGAACAGTGCGGCTTCGTTGACCAGGTTCGCCAGATCCGCACCGGAGAATCCGGGTGTGCCGCGCGCAATCAGCTGCGGCTTCACATCCTCGCCGAGCGGCACGCGGCGCATGTGCACGCGCAGGATCTGCTCGCGGCCGCGCACATCCGGCAACGGCACGACGACCTGGCGGTCGAAGCGGCCGGGGCGCAGCAAGGCGGGGTCCAGCACATCCGGGCGGTTGGTCGCCGCGATGACGATGATGCCCTCATTGCCCTCGAAGCCGTCCATTTCGACCAGCAGCTGGTTCAGGGTCTGTTCACGCTCATCATGACCGCCGCCCAGGCCCGCCCCACGGTGACGGCCGACGGCGTCGATTTCGTCAATGAAGATGATGCAGGGCGCATGCTTCTTGGCCTGCTCGAACATATCGCGCACGCGCGAGGCGCCCACGCCCACGAACATTTCCACGAAGTCCGAGCCCGAAATGGTGAAGAACGGCACCTTGGCTTCGCCGGCGATCGCACGTGCGAGCAGCGTCTTGCCGGTGCCGGGGGACCCCACCATCAGCACGCCCTTCGGAATCTTGCCACCGAGCTTCTGGAACTTGCCGGGGTCCTTGAGGAAGTCGACGATTTCGGCGACCTCCTGCTTGGCCTCATCGACACCGGCCACGTCGGCGAAAGTGACGCTGACCTGGTCCTCACCCAGCAGCCGCGCCCGGCTCTTGCCGAAGGACATGGCGCCGCGGCCGCCCGAGGCACCTTGCATCTGGCGCAGCATGTACAGGAAGAAGAACAGCAGCAGTACCGGTGCGGCCAGCTGCAATATCAGCTGTGTCCAGAAACTCGGCTGCTTGGGCGGCTCGCCCTTGATGTCGACATTGGCCTTCTGCAGGTCACCGATGAGCACGGTGTAGTCCGTCTCCGGATTGAAGGCCTTGAATTGCGTCTTGTCCTTCAGCGAGCCGAGGATCTGGTCCCCGCGCAGGACCACGGAGTCCACCTTGTTCGATTTCACATCATCCAGGAACACGGAATAGTCGATTTCCTGCGGCTGGTTCGTCGGCGGGAGATACCGGCTGAAGACGAGCAGCAGGACGACGACGATGATCACCCATAACAGGATGTTTTTCGTCAGGTCGTTCAAGGATTCATCCTTATAAAAGCTCTGATTTCGCTCATTGATCGAACCTACACTATCGTGAAGTCCTTCGCCAGCAAGTACAGCTCAGGACTGCGGGCCCGCGAGGCCTCGGGTTTGAGCATCCGGACCTTTGCAAACCGTTGCCGGGTGGCCGTCAGCAGCTCGGTGAATCCAGATCCCTGGAAGACCTTGATCAGGGCCGTTCCGCCCGGTTTCAAGACCTTACCGGCCATATCCAGTGCCAGTTCCGCCAAGTACATCGACCGCGGCTGATCGATCGCGTCGACTCCGCTCAAGTTGGGGGCCATATCCGACAGCAGCACGTCCACCCCACGCTGCGGTACCAGGGCCAGCACGGCGGCCACCACGGCATCCTCCCGGAAATCCCCCTGGACGAACTCGACCCCCGCGATCGGATCCATGGGCAGGATGTCCGTGGCCACCACGCGGCCGTTGCGACCGACCCGGCGCGTGGCGTACTGGCTCCAGGCCCCGGGCGCGGCCCCCAGGTCCAGGCACACCTGGCCCGGCCGCAGCAGTTTCTCGCGCTGATCGAGTTCCTCGAGCTTGTAGATGGCGCGCGAGCGAAAACCGGCCGCCCTGGCCTTCTTCACGAAAGGATCGGCAAAATGTTCCTGCAGCCAGCGGCCACTGCTCTTGGAGCGCCGGGCCACCGCTAACTCACTTGAAACGCTACAATTGCCGCCATGGAATTATCCGAAAATCAGCGCCGCTTCCTGCGCGGCCGCGCGCACGCCCTCAAGCCCACCATCCAGATCGGCGGCAAGGGCCTCACCGACGCTGTGGCCACGGAAACCGCGCGCGCCCTGCATGACCATGAACTGATCAAGGTCCGCGCCGCGGGCGCCGACCGTGACGCCCGTGAGGCGCTGTTCGCGGACCTCGCCAAGCGCACCCGCAGCGCCCTCGTCCACCGCATCGGCCATATCGCCGTACTGTACCGGGCGAATGCCGCCAAACCCGGACTGATCATTCCCGACCCGAAGGCGCCGGCACCGCAGGCTTCGCGCCTCAAGTCTTGACGGCAACGATTTCGTAGGACTTGGTGCCGCCGGGGGTTACCACCTCCACGATATCGCCCGCGGACTTCGCGACCAGCGCGCGCGCGATCGGCGATGTCACGGAAATCCGCCCGGCCTTCAGGTCGGCTTCGTCCTCACCGACAATCTGATAGCTCACCTGCGCGCCACTGTCCTGGTCTTCCAGTTCCACCACGGCACCGAATACCACCCGGCCATTCTTGGGCAGCGTGCTCGGATCGATGATTTCAGCAGTCGACATCTTCGCCTCGATCTCCTGGATCCGGCCCTCGATGAACCCTTGCTGCTCGCGCGCCGCATGGTACTCGGCGTTTTCCGACAGGTCCCCGTGGGCGCGCGCTTCCGCGATGGCCTTGATGACATTGGGCCGGTCCTGGGACTTCAGTCGCTTCAGTTCCGCACGCAGCGCTTCGGCGCCGCGCACCGTCATGGGAGTACGTTTCATACGCCGCGGATCTCCTGATGCAGGTCGGCAAGGCGATTGACCTCGACTTCATCGATATGTTCGAGCGCCTCGCAGGTCGCAAGGGCGGCGGCCAGCGTCGTGTAGTACGTGACGCGGCGATGGACCGCTTCGCGCCGGATCGAATTGGATTCCAGGATGGCCTGCTTGCCTTCCGTGGTGTTCACGATGAGATCGATCTCATCGTTCTTGATCATATCGACGATGTGCGGGCGACCCTCGCGCACCTTGTTTGCCCGGCGACATACGATCCCGGACGCCTCCAGAACCGCGGCGGTGCCGGTGGTAGCGACGATCGTGAACCCGTAGCCGATGAGCCTGCGCGCCAGATCCACCGCACCGGGCTTGTCGCGCTCGCGCACGCTGATCAGGCACACGCCGTTGCGCGGCAGGGTGACCCCGGAAGCGGACTGCGCCTTGGCGTAGGCCTCACCGAAGGTGCGACCCGTGCCCATGACCTCCCCGGTCGACTTCATTTCCGGTCCCAGAATCGGATCGGCCTCGGGGAATTTCGCGAACGGGAATACTGCCTCCTTCACCGAGAAGTACGGGGGCACCCGCTCGACGGTTGCGTCGAGCTCCACCAGGCTGCGCCCGATCATGGTGCGCGCGGCGATCTTCGCCAGTGCCAACCCGATGGTCTTCGACACGAACGGCACCGTGCGCGAGGCGCGCGGATTCACTTCCAGCACGTAAACCACGCCATTCTGCACCGCGAACTGGATGTTCATCAGGCCCACGACGTTGAGCGCCATCGCAAGCTTGCGGGTCTGGTCGCGGATCTCATCCTGGATGGCGGGCGTGAGACTGAAGGGCGGCAGCGAGCTGCCCGAGTCACCCGAGTGCACGCCGGCCTGTTCGACGTGTTCCATGATGCCGCCGATCAGCACCTGCTCACCGTCGCACACCGCATCCACGTCGACCTCGATGGCCACATCCAAGAAGCGATCGAGCAGCACCGGGCTGTCATTCGACACACGCACCGCGACCGTCATGTACGTGCGCAGATCCTCTTCGGTGAACACCACTTCCATCGCACGGCCGCCGAGCACATACGAGGGGCGCACCACCAGCGGAAAGCCCACTTCCCGTGCCAGGCGCACGGCCTGCTCCTCGGTGCGCGCGGTCGCGTTCGCCGGCTGCTTGAGCCCCAGGTTGCGCACCAGCAGCTGGAAGCGCTCGCGATCCTCGGCCACATCGATCGAATCCGGGCTGGTGCCGATAATGGGCGCGCCGGCCTCTTCCAGGGCCCGCGACAGCTTCAGGGGTGTCTGCCCCCCGAACTGCACAATGACTCCTTCGGGTTTTTCCTTCTCGAGGATCTCCAGCACATCCTCCAGGGTCAGCGGCTCGAAGTACAACCGGTCGGAGGTGTCATAGTCGGTCGAGACCGTCTCCGGATTGCAGTTGACCATGATGGTCTCATAACCATCCTCGCGCAGCGCGAGCGCCGCGTGCACGCAGCAGTAGTCGAATTCGATGCCCTGGCCGATGCGGTTCGGTCCGCCGCCGAGGATCATGATCTTGCGCCGGTCAGTGGGATTGGCCTCGCACTCCTCTTCATAGGTCGAGTACATGTAGGCCGTCGAGGTCGCAAATTCCGCCGCGCAGGTGTCCACCCGTTTGTACACGGGCCGGATGCCCAGTTCATGGCGCCGCAGACGCACGGCCTTTTCGACCACGCCGACGAGGCGCGCCAGGCGACTGTCCGAGAAGCCTTTGCGTTTCAGGCCCCGCAGCCGCTCGGCGGACAGGCCGCTCATGCCGCGTTCGCCGACCTGTTTCTCCTCGCGCACCAGATCTTCGAGCTGCGCGAGGAACCACGGATCAATATGCGTGAGCTCCTGGATCTTCTCGAACGACCAGCCGGCGCGGAACGCATCGGCCGTGAACAGCAGCCGGTTGGCGCCTGGCACGCGCAGTTCGTACTCGAGCTTCGCGGCACTCTCCTCGGTGAGCGGCAGCGTGATCTGCTCGCCTAAGCCGTCGAGGCCGGTCTCCAGCCCCCGCAGTGCCTTCTGCAGTGATTCTTGGAAGGTGCGGCCAATGGCCATCACCTCGCCTACCGACTTCATCTGGGTCGTCAGCCGGTCGTTCGCGGCCGGAAACTTCTCGAAGGTGAAGCGCGGAATCTTGGTGACCACATAGTCGATCGAGGGTTCGAAGGAAGCCGGGGTTGCCCCGCCGGTGATGTCATTGCGCAGTTCATCCAGCGTGTAGCCGATGGCCAGCTTCGCGGCAATTTTCGCGATCGGAAATCCCGTCGCTTTCGACGCCAGCGCCGAGGAGCGCGACACGCGCGGATTCATTTCGATCACGAGCAGCCGTCCATCCTGTGGATTCACGGCAAACTGGACGTTCGAACCGCCGGTCTCGACGCCGATCTTGCGCAGCACGGCGATGGAGGCATCGCGCATGCGCTGGTATTCCTTGTCCGTCAGCGTCTGTGCCGGCGCGACGGTGATCGAGTCGCCGGTGTGCACGCCCATCGGATCGAGATTCTCGATCGAGCAGATGATGATGCAGTTGTCCTTGCGATCGCGGACCACCTCCATCTCGTACTCTTTCCAGCCGATGACGGCCTCTTCGAGCAGCACCTCGCTGGTGGGTGAGGCATCAAGACCGCGCGCGAGGATGGTTTCAAACTCCTCGCGGTTGTAGGCAATGCCGCCACCGCTCCCGCCCATGGTGAAGGAGGGGCGGATCACCACCGGATAGCCGATGTCGCCGATCGCGCCGTTGGCTTCCTCGAGGCTGTGCGCGATGCGCGAGCGGGGCGTCGCCAGCCCGATCTCGCGCATGGCATCTCGGAACTGTTCGCGGTCCTCGGCCATGTCGATGGCCGAACGCGAGGCGGCGATCAGCTCCACGCCGTACTTTTCCAGCACGCCTTCGCGCACCAGATCGAGCGCCGTATTCAACGCCGTCTGGCCACCCATCGTGGGCAGCAGCGCATCAGGCTGTTCCTTTTCGATGATGCGCGCCACCGTGCGCCAGTTCACCGGCTCGATGTAGATGGCATCCGCCATCTCCGGGTCAGTCATGATCGTGGCCGGATTGGAGTTCACCAGGATGACCCGGTAGCCCTCTTCACGCAGTGCCTTGCATGCCTGCGCGCCGGAATAGTCGAATTCGCACGCCTGGCCAATGACAATGGGACCGGCGCCGATGATCAAGACACTCTGGATGTCTGTCCGCTTAGGCAATTCTCGAAGCTCCTGCAGCCTAACGCCGCGGGTTTTGCTCGCTCTGCCGCAGCTGGTTCTGCAACCGCCGCAGCATGAGCTGGTTGAAACGTTCAAACAGGGGCTTCACGTCGTGTGGGCCGGGACTGGCTTCCGGGTGACCTTGGAAACTGAAGGCCGGACGATCCTTGAACGCCAGGCCCTGCAGCGACCCATCGAACAGCGAACGATGCGTCGCCTTCACCTTGTCCGGCAGCGTGCTCTCATCGACCGCGAAACCGTGATTCTGACTGGTGATCATGACCCGACCGCTGTCCAGGTCCTGGACCGGATGATTCGCGCCGTGATGGCCGAATTTCATCTTCACGGTCCGGGCGCCGACGGCCAGGCCCATGAGCTGGTGCCCGAGGCAGATGCCGAACAGCGGGATTTCGGCCTCCAGCAGTTCGCGCGTCGCCGTGATGGCATAGTCACATGGCTCCGGATCGCCCGGTCCATTGGACAGGAACACCCCGTCGGGCTGCAGCTGCAGTACTTCACGCGCGCTGGTCTGCGCCGGCACCACCGTCATGCGGCAGCCGCAGTCCGACAGCAGGCGCAGAATGTTGCGCTTGATGCCGAAGTCATACGCGACCACGTGCAGGCGCTGGTGCGCGCGGATGTTCTGGCGGCCGGTGTCCTGCCAGGTGTTGCCTTCGTTCCATTGGAAGGGACGCTTGGTGGACACGACCTTCGCCAGGTCCATGCCCTTCAGTCCCGGAAATTTGCCGGCGAGTTTGACGGCGGCCTGCTCATCGACCTGTTCACCGGTGACGATACAGCCGGACTGCGCACCCTTCTCGCGCAG
Organism: Steroidobacteraceae bacterium; assembly: GCA_036267975.1. Lineage (GTDB taxonomy): Bacteria > Pseudomonadota > Gammaproteobacteria > Steroidobacterales > Steroidobacteraceae > DAIDKA01. The sequence goes on from DATAVA010000001.1 coordinate 48,749, forward strand.
CAGGCGCGTCAGGCGTCGCGTGTCGATGCCCGCGATCGCGACAATCCTGCCGCGGGTGAGAAATTCGGAAAGCGGTTCGACCATGCGCCAGCTGCTTGGATGCAGTGGCAGATCGCGGATCACCAGACCCGCGGCATAAATCTGGGATGATTCGAGATCCTCAGGGTTGGTGCCGGTATTGCCGATGTGAGGATAAGTGAGCGTTACGATCTGCCTGGCGTAGGAAGGATCGGTGAGGATCTCCTGGTAACCGGTCAATGCAGTATTGAAAACGACTTCGCCAGTGGTATTGCTTGGTGCTCCGATGGACTGGCCGCGGAAGATCGAACCGTCCGCCAGCGCCAGCACCGCAGGAAGATGTGTCATGGTGCGTTCGCGCGCGTGCTGCAGATAAACAAAGCGGGAGGAGTTCTTGTTGGAACATCCTCCCGCCTTGCATGGACTAACCCTCGCGGATTAGAAGTAAATCTTACGGGCCGCCACCTTGTGTGTCCATGCGATTCCAAGACTTTTTTGTGCTCCCCAATGGGCTCGGCCGGTACTGTATGTAGCTCCGTTGGCGCCCCACATTCGCGTCCTAACATGCTGATCCTAAAGAATTATATCCCGCATGAAATAATGCCCGGGGGCCCGTCCGGCCAGCCACGCGGCCGCCTCCAGTGCCCCCCGGGCAAAGACGTTTCTGTCCGTAGCGCGGTGCGACAAAACGACTTGTTCGCCTGTCCCGGCAAAGACCACGGTGTGGTCACCAACGATATCTCCGGCCCGCACCACCGCAAATCCAATGTCACCTTCGCGGCGCAGCCCCTCGCGATCCTGCACGGACACGGCGTCGAACTCCTGACTGCGCGCCTGCGCGACCGCGTGCCCCAATGCCAGCGCAGTGCCGGAGGGCGCATCCTTCTTCAGTCTATGGTGAGCCTCGATGATTTCCACATCAAAGTTCAGCGGCAGGGTCCGCGCAGCCTGACGCACCAGTTCGAGCAACAGCGTGACACCGAGGCTCGTGTTCGCCGCGATCAGCAAGGCGATGTGGCGCGCCGCGCGCTCGATCTCCGGCTTCAGTTCGGCGGCGATACCGGTGGTACCGACGAGCAGCGGCTTGCCCGCGACAATGCAGGCCGCCAGATTCGAGGCCGTGGCCGGCGACTGCGAAAAATCGATCGCGCAATCACACTCCGCCAGCGCCGCGGCGACATCGGCCGTGACGGTGATCCCTAAGCGCCCGACGCCCGCCAGTTCACCGACATCGCGCCCCAGGTGCGCGCTGCCCGCATGCGTCACCGCGCCGGTGATCCGTACGTTGGGGCGCTCCCTCGATACCCGCACCAGCGCCTGGCCCATGCGGCCGGTGGCTCCGATGATGAGAACACGCAAGGTATCGCTCATAACCTACTCACCTTTGGAGAAGAAACTCTTCACGCCTTCCAGGAAACCCTTCTGTCGCGGCGCATGGTGCGTGCCACCACGCAGCGATTCATCCAGCCGCTTCACCAACTCGCGCTGCTCCGCGGACAGCTTCACGGGAGTCTCGATCATCACCTTGCAGAACAGATCGCCACGCGCGCCGCCGCGCACCGGCTTCACACCCTTGTCGCGCAGGCGAAAGACCCGTCCGGATTGTGATTCGGCGGGGATCTTGATGGTGACATCACCGTCCAGGGTGGGCACATCCAGCGTACCCCCCAATACCGCGGTCGCGAAGCTGATCGGCACCTCACACGAGAGATGCTCGCCTTCGCGTTGAAAGATGGCGTGCTCCCGCACCCGCACTTCCACATACAGGTCACCGGCCGGGCCACCATTGCGACCCGCCTCGCCCTCACCCGTCAGCCGGATGCGATCGCCGGTGTCGACGCCGGCCGGAATCTTCACGGAGAGCTTCTTGGCACGCCGCACGCGTCCCTGTCCTAAACAAGTGTCGCAGGGATTGCGCACGATCGTGCCCATGCCGCGGCAGCGCGGACAGGTCTGCTGCAGCTGGAAGAAGCCCTGGGAGACGCGTACCTGCCCGTTGCCGTCGCAGGTATCGCAGGTCACCGGCGCGCTGCCCTTGGCCGCGCCGGTACCGTGGCAGGTCGTGCATTCCTCGAGCTTCGGCAGTTCGACCTCGAGGGTGTGCCCGAACACGGCCTGCCCCAGTTCCAGTTCGATCTCATAGCGCAGGTCCGCGCCGCGAAACACCTGGGAGCGGCCGCCGCTACCGCGCCGACCGCCGCCGAATATGTCGCCGAACACATCGCCGAAGATATCGCTGAAGGCATCCGCGCCGCGCTGGCCAGCGCCGCGCGCCGCAGCGGCATCCAGTCCGGCGTGACCATGCTGATCGTAAATGGCACGCCGCTGCGCATCGCCGAGCACCTCGGCGGCTTCCTTGCATTCCTTGAACTTGTCCTCGGCCTCGTGGTCACCCGGATTGCGATCCGGATGGAATTTCATCGCCAGACGGCGATAGGCCTTCTTGATGTCCACTTCGGACGCCGTCTTGGCGACATCCAGTACCTTGTAATAATCGCGCTTAGACATGCCCGCCCTGCCGAACCCTTAAACACGTCAAAGCCGCCGTGCCCCTGGCCCCACCGGTATCACCGGCAAGGAGCCCGAGCGCGGCGGCATTTGTCCGAACCGCGCTTACGAGGCGCGGCGATCCTTGTCTTTGACTTCCTCGAATTCGGCGTCGACGACATCATCCTTGGCACCCGTGCCACCGCCGCCGCCGCCGGTCGCTCCGGGACCGGCCGTACCGCCGGGCTGGGCGCCGCCGCCATCCGCACCGCCGGCGTTTTGCGCATAGGCGCGCTGGGCAATCGTTGCCGAGGCCTGAGTGAGCGCTTCGGTCTTGCGCGCAATCACATCCTTGTCCTCGCCCTTGAGCGCGGTGCGCAGATCCGAAAGCGCCGATTCGGCCGCGGCGCGTTCGCCGGCCTCGACCTTGTCGCCCAGATCCTTGAGCGATTTCTCGACGCTATGGATCAGCGCATCGGCCTTGTTTCGGGTATCCACCAGTTCACGGAACTTGCGGTCCTCCTCGGCGTGCGCCTCGGCATCGTTCACCATGCGCTTGATCTCATCCTCGTTCAGGCCGCTCGAGGCCTTGATGACGATCTTCTGCTCCTTGCCCGTCGCCTTGTCCTTCGCGGACACGTTCAGGATGCCGTTGGCGTCGATGTCGAACGACACCTCGATCTGCGGCATGCCGCGCGGCGCGGAGGGAATGTCGGTGAGGTCGAACTTGCCCAGCGACTTGTTGTCGCCGGCCCGGTCGCGCTCACCCTGCAGCACGTGAATGGTCACGGCCGTCTGGCTGTCATCGGCCGTCGAGAAGGTCTGCGCGGCGCGCGTCGGAATGGTCGTGTTCTTCTCGATCAGCTTGGTCATGATGCCGCCCAGGGTCTCGATCCCCAGCGACAGCGGGGTGACATCCAGCAGCAGCACGTCCTTGACTTCACCGGCCAGCACGCCACCTTGGATGGCCGCGCCCACGGCGACCGCCTCATCCGGGTTCACGTCCTTGCGCGGCTCCTTGCCGAAGAAATCCTTGACGTACTTCTGCACCAGCGGCATACGCGTCTGGCCGCCGACCAGGATGACCTCGGCCACATCGGCTGCCGACAGGCCCGCATCCTTCAGCGCCATCCGGCACGGATCGATGGTCTTCTTGACCAGATCCTCCACCAGCGACTCCAGCTTCGCGCGCGTGAGCTTGATGTTCAGGTGCTTGGGACCGGAAGCATCGGCCGTGATGTACGGCAGGTTCACGTCGCTTTGCTGGGTCGATGACAATTCGATCTTGGCCTTCTCGGCCGCTTCCTTCAGCCGCTGCATCGCCAGCGGATCCTTGCGTACGTCGACGCCGGACTCCTTCAGGAACTCCTCGCCCAGGAAATTGATGACCCGCAGGTCGAAGTCCTCGCCGCCGAGGAAGGTATCGCCATTGGTCGAGAGCACCTCGAACTGGCGCTCGCCATCCACCGCCGCGATTTCGATGATCGACACGTCGAAGGTGCCACCACCCAGGTCGTACACGGCGATCTTGCGATCCCCGCCCGCCTTGTCGAGGCCATAGGCCAGGGCTGCCGCCGTGGGCTCATTGATGATGCGCTTCACGTCCAGACCCGCGATGCGGCCGGCATCCTTGGTGGCCTGGCGCTGGCTGTCATTGAAATAGGCCGGAACGGTGATGACGGCCTCGGTGACCGGCTCGCCGAGATAATCCTCAGCGGTCTTCTTCATCTTCATGAGCACGCGCGCCGAAATCTCCGGCGGCGCCATATTCTTGCCCTGCACTTCGACCCACGCATCGCCATTGTCGGCGCGTGCAATCTTGTAGGGGACCATCTTCACGTCGCGCTGCACGACTTCGTCGGCAAACTTGCGTCCGATGAGGCGCTTGACCGCGAACAGGGTGTTGTGCGGATTCGTGACCGCCTGGCGCTTGGCCGGCTGGCCGACGATGACCTCGCCGTCCTTGGTGAAGGCTACGACCGATGGCGTGGTGCGATCACCCTCCGCGTTTTCGATGACACGCGGCTTGCCGCCTTCCATGATGGCCACGCATGAGTTGGTCGTGCCCAGGTCGATGCCGATGATCTTTGCCATATACAGTTACTCCGGAAATTCTCTTTTAAGTCCGTCCCGCAACGCACTTTCTGGGTGCAAAGCGTGACGATTCAAGGCCCGTCATCCGGGCGAGCGGGCCACGATCACCCGCGCCGGCCGCAACAAGCGCCCGCCGAGCTCAAAACCTGACTGCACCACCTGCAGCACCGAGTTCGGCTCAGCCGTGGGCGAATCCTGGGCCATCACCGCTTCATGCCGCGCCGGGTCGAAGGGCTCCCCGGTGGGATTGATCTCGCGGATATTGAGCTTCTCGAAGGCCTTCACCAGCAGCTTCAAGGTGGCTTCCTGGCCAGCCGCCAGGCTCTTGGCATCGGCGCGCGCCGCATTGCTGACGGCGCCTTGCAGGCTATCCAGCACCGGCAACAGTTCGACCGCGAACTTTTCCAGGCCGTAGCGGCTGGCGTTCTCGACGTCGCGCTGCGCGCGCTTGCGCACATTCTCCATTTCGGCCACGGTCCGCAGGTACTGATCCTTATGGCCAGCGGCCAGCTGCTGAGCCTGCGCCAGAGCTTGGCTGAGCTGCATGGGATCCAGATCCTCGGATTCGCCGTTCCCCGGCTGCGCCGCATCCGGCGCGGAAGCCTCTGCCCCAGTCATCAAGTCCTCCAAAAACAATTGCTTACGCACCCAGGCAAGGTAGCGCCTGCGCTTCAGGGGTCGCAGATTATCCGATTCCTGAGGGCGAGCGCTTTGAATTCAAGGCGGCCCCGAGCAATTTCGCCGTCACATCGACAATGGGGATGACCCGCTCGTAGGCCATGCGCATCGGGCCGATGACCCCCAGCACCCCCACGACCTGGTCCCCCAGAGAATACGGTGCCGTCACCAGGCTGTAATCGTCCAGCACCTGGTAGCCAGATTCATGGCCGATGAAAATCTGCACGCCCTGCGCCTTGAGGCTGTGGTCCAGCAGGTGCAGGAAATCACGCCGCTCGTTGAAGGCCTCGAACAGCCGTTTGAGCTTCTCGACGCTGGAGAGCTCCCCCACCCCCATCAGGTTGGTTTCCCCGGCGATTACATAGTCCATCTTCTCCTGCGCCGGATCGCCGACATTGAAAAGCTGCTGCGCCATGGTGATGGCGTCGAGCATGATCTGGTTCATGCGTTCGCGGGTTTCGCGCATCTGCCGCAGGATCTCCTGACGCACCTCGCTCGGCGAACGGCCGACAAAATGGGTATTCAGGAAGTTAGCAGCGCGGCGCAGCTCCTCGAGCTGGAAACTGCGCTCGAGCTGGATGATGCGGTTCTGCACCTCGCTGTTGTTGAGCACCAGCACCGCCAGCACGCGGTTCTCGGACAGCGGCACGAATTCGATATGGGTGATCGATGACTGCTGAGCGCTCGGCAGCGTCACGACTCCGGCCAGCTGGGTGATGCTGGACAGCAGTTGCGAGGCGGTCGCGACCAGCACCTTCGAATCATGCCCACCATCCAACTGCCGGCGAATCTCGCTCACGGAGTCCGGATCCATGGGCTGCACGCGCAGCAGCGTATCCACGAAGAACCGGTAGCCCTTGTCGGTGGGCACACGGCCGGCCGAGGTATGCGGGGAGGCCACGAAACCCAGTTGCTCAAGGTCCGCCATGACATTGCGGACGGTCGCGGAACTCAGATTCAGTCCGCTCTCGCGCGAGAGGCTGCGCGAACCCACTGGCTGACCGTCGCGGATATAGCTTTCAACCAAGATCCGCAACAGGCGTTGGGCCCGGTCATTGAGGGGATCGTCGCGCAGATCTGGGGACATACCGTCGGCGAAGCTAGCGACCGTCATGCGGGCCGTCAAGCAACGCCTTTACCACCTTATTCGACAATAGTCTTCGGAATACGCCCTTGGGCCACGCCCGGGCCCATGCTACAAAGGCGACAATGACAGCTTCCATACGCGTGTGCGCGCTGATCGGCCGGTTTACCGACACCCGGGTCGCTGAGTCGGTGGCACTTCTGCTGCCGCACCTCATCGACCGGGGGGTGAGTATTCTGGCGTATGAGAGTCCCGGGGACATTGCCGGCGCCGCCGCCGTGTCCATCGTCTCCGAAACGGAGCTTGCCGCCCGGGCTGAACTGATTGTCGCCATCGGCGGGGATGGCACCCTGCTCTACGCGGCGCGCCTGGCCACGGCCCGGCGGGTACCGCTGCTGGGCATCAATCGTGGCCGCCTGGGGTTCCTGACCGATGTGATGCCGCAGGAGGTACTGGCCTGTGTGGACGCAGCGCTCGATGGTGGCTGCGTAGTCGATCGACGCCCGCTGCTGACCGCCACGCTGGCGGGCGGCAGTGCCACCTCGAGCAGCGGGCTGGCGCTGAATGACGTAGTCGTCCAAAAGCTCGCCACCGGCAGCATGATGGATTTTGAGACCTGGATCGACGGCCGCTACGTCAATACCCACGCCGGGGATGGCATTGTCATCGCCAGCGCCACCGGCTCGACGGCCTACGCATTGTCCTGCGGGGGCCCCATCGTCGACCCGCACCTGGACGTGCTCGTCATCGCGCCGATCTGCCCGCATACCCTGTCGGACCGGCCCATCGTCGTATCGGCGCGCGCCGCCATTGAAATCCGCCTGCTCGAGCGCCCGGAGAGTCGCGCTCAGGTGGTGTGCGACGGCTTCGTGCTCGGCGACGTTCAGCCCTGCGACCGGGTGCAGATCCACCAATCGGATGACGAGGTCACGCTGCTGCACCCGCCGGGCTACGATTACTTCCGGCTGTTGCGCTCCAAATTGCACTGGGGTCGCGGCAATGCGGACCGCTCCCGATAGCTCGCGATGCTCACCTACCTGCATATCCTGGACTTCGCGATCATCGATGCGCTGGAGCTGGACGTGGGTAGCGGGCTCACCGTCCTCACCGGCGAAACCGGTGCCGGCAAATCCATCCTGGTCGATGCCCTGCAGCTCATCGCCGGTGGCCGCGCCGGGGCCGAGGTGGTCCGCCACGGCGCGCAGCGCGCGGAAGTCACCGCGACCTTCGAGCTGGCGCAGGCCCCGCGGGAACTGAAGAGCTGGCTCGAGGACCAATCCATCACCGTCGAACAGGAGCTGTCGGTGCGCCGCGTGGTGGCCGCGGATGGTCGCTCGCGCGCCTATTTGAATGGCCAGTCGGTGACCGTCCAGCAGCTGCGCGACGCCGGCAACATCCTGCTCGATATTCACGGTCAGCATGAATTCCAGACCCTCACGCGCAACACCGGGCAGCGCGATCTGCTCGATGCCTACGGGCGCCACGAGGCGATCGTCGGTGAGGTCGGCATCGCGCAGCGGGTGTGGCTGAAACTGTTGAACGCAGCCCTGGAGCTGGAAACAAAGGCGCGTGACCGCGATGCGCGGCTGTCGCTGCTGCGCTACCAGGCGCAGGAACTCACCGCGCTGGGACTCACGGGTGGTGAATTCACGAGCCTGAACGAGGAGGCCACGCGCATGGCGAACCGGGGCCGGATCACCGAATCCGTGCAGGGCGCGCTGGGGAACCTCTATGAGGGCGATGCCGGCAGCGCGCACGCCGGTGTCGCGCGTGCCCTGCAGCGACTGAAGAGCGTCGCGGGCCTCGATCCGGGCATCGCCGCGGTGCTGCCGCTGGTGGACAGCGCCGCCATCCAGATCCATGAAGCCGCCCGGGAACTGCAGCGGTACCTGGATTCGCAGGACTTTGATGCGGCGCGGCAGGATCAGGTGCAAAGACGGCTGGCGGCCATCGAGGAACTCGCGCGCAAGAACCGCGTCGCCCCCGAACAGTTGCCTGAGCGCGCCGCGGAGCTGGCAACGGAGCTGACGCAGCTGGAATCCGCGGAAGGCGATCTGGCGATGGTGCGCGCAGATCTTGCCATGGCGCTGGAACGCTATCGCGAGCAGGCCCGATTGCTGTCGGCGCGCCGGGCAACGGCCGCGCGGGCCCTGGCCAAGACGGTCACGAACCATATGCAGCAGCTGGGCATGGCCGGCGGCCGCTTTCAGATCGATGTCACGCCGCTGGAGTCCCCCGAGCCGCAGCCCCACGGAGTCGACCAGATCGAATTTCGTGTCACGGCAAACCCCGGACAACCGCTGCGCGCCCTGTCCAAGGTGGCCTCAGGCGGCGAACTTGCCCGCCTCTCCCTGGCGGTGCAGGTCGCCTGCGCCGGGCGCGAGTCGCGCTGCATGGTGTTCGATGAGGTGGATTCGGGGATTGGTGGCGCGATCGCCGAGATCGTCGGCCGCGAGCTGCGGACGCTGGCGGAGCGGGCCCAGGTGCTGTGCGTGACGCACCTGCCCCAGGTCGCCTCCCAGGGGCATCATCACCTGCGGGTCAACAAGCTCACCGATGGCAAGACCACGCGGACCTCACTGACCGATCTGAACGAAGCGCAGCGGGTCGAGGAGCTGGCGCGGATGCTGGGGGGCGTCGATATCACCGCCAAGGCGCGCGAGCATGCCCAGGAGATGCTGCGGCAGGTCGAACTTAAGTCTTCGGCCGATGCGCACACGACTGGCGGACGCAGTGGCCGTAAATGATCAGGGAATGATCCCGGATCTCGAATCCGAGCTTCTTGGCCACCGACCCCTGCCGCTCTTCGATGCCCGAATCCATGAACTCTTCGACCCGGCCGCAGTCCAGACACACAATGTGGTCATGGTGAGTGCCATGGTTGATTTCAAAGACCGCCATTCCGTCTTCGAAGTGGTGCCGGGTGACCAGGCCCGCGGCCTCGAACTGCGTCAGCACCCGATACACCGTCGCCAGACCGATGTCCTCGTTGGACTCGAGCAATGAACGGTAGATATCCTCCGCCGACAGGTGTCGCGTCTGGCTGCTTTCCAGGAGTTCCAGGATCTTCAGCCGGGGCAGCGTTACCTTCAGACCGGCCTTGCGCAGGTCCTTACCTTCCATGCCGTGTTCTCCTGATGCCAGGCGGCTTCGGCCCGGGCGATGCGGTATCATTCATTGATTATCCCGGATTCAAGTGACAAGTCACGTGATCAGATTCCAGCCAGTTCTTCCGTGGCGCCGTATCGGCGCCACTTGCGCCTGCCTCGTCCTGCTCGGCACCGTGTCCGCCTGCGTCTATCGCGTGACCGTGCAACAGGGAAATTACCTTGAAAAGCGCAATACCGATCAGCTCGCCACAGGCATGACCAAGGTGCAGGTACGCTATCTGCTCGGCACGCCCATGATGCCGGCGATTTTCGACGCCGACCGCTGGGACTACGTGTACTACCTGAAGGTCGGCCGCCAGCAGCCGTACCAGCGGCAACTGACCGTGTATTTCAAGGACGACAAGGTCGAGCGGATCGACAAGCACAATCAGGATGCGGTGACCCCGGACGCGCCGGAGGGCCGCGTCCCTGCGCCCGCCCTGTAGGCCTCGGATCAGTACGCTCAGCGCCCCCGCGCCCGCGCGCGCCGACTGGCCCGCGGGTCATTGATCAAAGCCCTGTAGATCTCCACCCGATCCCCGTCGGCCGGCACATCGTCGCGACGGCAAGGCTCCCCAAAAATGCCAATTGAGTCCGAGTCCCAGGGCACGTCGCGGTCCTCGCCGCGCGTGCGCGCCATGATGCGCGCCTGCTCGAGCACTTCGGCGACGGTCGCGCTCAGGGGCAGCTCCATGGCCCACAGGAACTGCCGCGCCGGCAGCCCGAACGCCACGGTGCAGTGCTTAGTGCCCATCGGCCGCCAAAGCCCGCGCGCGCGCCACGAAGGCATCGACGAGCGATGCGGCCGTCTCTTCAAACAGCGGCTCGAATACCATCGCAGCCAGGCGGTTGGCAAATGCGAAGCGCAATACCAGATCGATGCGGCAGCCGGGCTGTTCGGGCATAGCGACCGGTGTGAAGGTCCAGTCCCCTTCGAGGGTCTTGAACGGACCACTGACGAGTTGCATGGCGATATGCCGATTGGCGGTCAGCGCATTGCGCGTGGTGAACTGGGAGTTGAGCGGACCGCGCCGCACCCCGACGCTGGCCAGGATTTCCCGGTCGGTCCGCGACAGAACCTGCGCGCTCGTGCACCACGGCAAAAACTGTGGATAGCTCTCAATGTCATTGATCAGCGCAAACATCCGCTGCGGAGATTGCGCGACCAGTGCCGTGCGCCTGACTTCCCTCATCGGTAGAATTGTGCCCGAAAATGCCGCAGACCAAAGCTGAACCCAAACTGATCGCCGAAAACCGCAAGGCGCGCTTCGATTACTTCATCGAGGATCGCTACGAGGCCGGCATGGTGCTGCAGGGCTGGGAAGTGAAGGCCATGCGCGCCGGCAAGGCGCAGCTGACTGAATCCTATGCATATGTAAAGAACGGGGAAGCCTTCCTGTACGGGGCCCACATTGCACCCCTGATGACGACGTCGACCCACGTCATCGCCGAACCCACCCGCACTCGCAAGCTGCTGCTCAATCTCGCCGAACTTGAGCAGCTGGAAAATGCCGTGGAACGCGAGGGCTATACCCTCGTGCCGCTGCAGATGTACTGGAAAGCGGGCCGCGCGAAGCTGCAGATCGGCATCGCCAAGGGCAAGAAGCAGCACGACAAGCGCGCCACCGAGAAGGACCGCGACTGGCAGCGCGACAAGGCCCGCATCCTGCGCACGCGCTAGGGGAACGCGTACGCCAGATTGAACGTGACCTGCGAATCGGTCTTGACCAGGCCAACCGGCGGCGCGCTGTTGTGGCGCACCTCATAACCCACCGTGATGGCGAGCGCCTTGGACATGTTCACCTGCAGACCCAGATCATTCTGCAGCAGCGTATTGTCCGAGCCTGATTCCACCGCAACCACATCGGTGAGCTTGGTAGTGGCATTGAACGCGTACATGCCCTTGATGTTCCCCGTGACGACGGCACCGGTTTCAACATCCAAAGGGATGCGCGCGATCACATCGCCGCCGGCATCCTTGTCGAGCAGTTCCGGCCGCAGGCGTCGATAGCCGACACCCACCTGGGCATCCAGCGTCGCATCGGCAAATTTCACGATGGAATAGCCGGCGCCCGCCGACACGGTTTCCTGGTACTGGAAGCCGCTGAACTTGTCGTCGGCGTAGTGCAGCGCGCCAAAGCCGAACAGGCGATTCGTGAAGTTGTAGTTGGACTGCCATTGCGCATCCAGATTCTCGGCGCTGACGATGTCATTGGACTTGCCGTACAGTCCGGCCAGCTGCAGCTCGTGCTTCCAGGCCCCGACGACGTAGGCGGCGTCGAGCTTTGCATTGGCAGTCTGCGCATCGGTGTTGCCGTGCGATGACACGTACCCGACCTGCGCCTTGACCGTCAGCGGTGGGGGTGGCGGCGCCGGAGCGTCGTCGGCCATGGCCAAGACGGGTGCGAGCAGCATCGCGACCGGAAATGCTGACTTCAGAATCTTTGCGACCATGTCGTGTCCTTTTCCATTGCAAAAGCGCGCGGATTAAGCACCGCCCCAGTGTGCAAGTCACGTTACTTACCTGTAGGTGTCCGGACACCGGTCAGGCGTTGCATAGCCGCCATAGGCCGGATAAAGCGTCAGCAGCCGGCGCGTCACCCCGTTGGTCCAGCCAAACCCATCCTGGAGTGGGTACTCGCCACCCGCACCGCCACCGGCCGTCACCACATTGTATTTTTCGACCAGCCTGCCACTGTGCTGATACGCAGTGGTGACATTGACCAGCCATCGGCACGCAATGGTGGCGGCCAGCTCCGGCGCGCCGCTGTCGCGCAACCCTCTGACCGCGATCCATTGCAGCGGGGCCCAGCCATTCGGCGCATCCCACTGTTGGCCCGTTGTCAGCTGTGTCGTGGCGAGCCCACCCCGACCCAGTAACGAAGCGTGCACCACCGCGGCGACCTGCCCCGCCTGGACCGCGCTGGCCAACGACTCGAACAGCGGGTACAGGGTTGCCGCGGACAATACGCGGGTGTGCTGACCATCGGTCCAACGATAGTCACTATAGATGTGCCGCTGCGGATTCCACAGATACCGGTCAACGGCGCGGTGCCGGGCCGCAGCGCGCCGCGTGAAGTCCGCCGCGCACGGCTGATCGCCCGCCCGCTCACAGCCCGCGCGGATCGCCTGCTCCAGGCCGTACAGCAGACTGTTCAGATCCACCGGCACAATCTGGGTGGTCTCAATAGATGCCAGCGACTGCGGGTCGGCCAGCCAGCGTGAACTGAAGTCCCAGCCGCTTTCCGCGGCGGCGCGGATGTCCCGATACACCTGCTTCGACTCGCGCCGGCTGCTGCGCGCCAAGGCCGTGTCCTCGCGCCACGATTCGTCGCGCGGCCGATCGACATCATCCCAATAGCGGTTCAGCACGGTACCATCGGGCAGCCGCACCACGCGGCGGAGTGCGTCAGTACCTTTGAGCTGCGCCGCACCGGCCATCCAGTAGGCGTACTCGCGCCGCAGTTGCGGCAGGTAGCGCGCCCAGGCGGCGGCCGGGTCCTGCGGCTGCGACAGCGCGACCATTTCGAAGAAGAACGGCGGCTGCGAGCGGCCCAGGTAGTAGCTACGCGTGCCGTTTGGAATGTGCCCATAGCGGTCGATCAGCCACGCAAAGTCGCTGATCATGTCCTGCACCAAATCGCGCCGACCACTTTGCGCCAGTCCCAGCATCGTGAAGTAGGAATCCCAGTAATACAGCTCCCGGAACCGGCCACCGGGCACCACGTAGGGCTTCGGCACGGGTAATGCCGAGGAATACGGTGGCACGGTCGCGCTCCTGCGTTCAAGCTGCGACCACAAGGTATCGATGTGCACGCTAAGCGGCATCGGTGCGATCGAACCCTGCGGCGGTGCAGGCGCCGCGGTGGTGTCGGGCACGCTGAAGTGCCGGCGGACAAACAACCGCAACGCGGCGAGCGACCGCGGCCGCTGTGCGTGATACTCGCGCAGAATTGTTGCGGGTGAGGCAAGCGGCACCGCATCGGGGAATGTCTTGCTGTCGCGGAACAGCGCGGCGCTCTGCACTGCCACGAACAGATCTTCGAATTCGGCCTGCGGCGGCCGGGGCGTACCCGACGCAGCGACACCCGCCGTCAGCAGACACAGGGCCGATACCCAAATACAACGGCGCGAGCGGCTGGATCGTGACATCGTCGAAGCCTATAGTGGCGCGGACTCGGCGCCGCGCGCCAGCTGGGCGCGCCACTGGGGCAGAGCGTGCGGCCACCTTGTCTGGATGCAGGCAATGAACTTTTCGCGAATCTCGCAGCGCAAGTCGAAGTTCGTCGCGGAATCCGTCGAGGTCGCGAGCACGCGCAACTGCATGGTCCGCTCGCTCGTATCCGTCACCTGCAGGTTCCAGAAGCGCCGGTCCCAGCGCGAACTGCTCTCGATGATGTCTTTGAGGACACCCCGTCCCTCCTCCACCGGGAAGCTATAGTCGACCCAGACGATGACCTGGCCGAGGATCTGCGCCGATGAGCGGGTCCAGTTCGCGAAGGGCTTCTCGATGAAATAACTCAGCGGCACGATCAGGCGCCGGTCATCCCAGATATGGATGACGACGTAGGTGAGGGTGATCTCCTCGATGCGTCCCCACTCCCCTTCGACCACCACCACATCGTCCTGACGCATCGGCTGGGCCAGCGCGATCTGGAACCCGGCGAACAGGTTGCCGAGGGTCTTCTGCGCGGCAATGCCGGCGATGATGCCGACCACGCCGGCTGAGGCGAGCAGGCTGGCCCCGACCTGGCGCACTTCGGCGAACAGCATCAGGACGCAGGCAATGGTCACCAGGGCAATGCCGACATCGATGACCTTGCCGATCACGCGCACCTGCGTGTAGACGGTACGGGCGCGCAGATTGTCGGTGGCCGCAAGATCGTAACGACGCAGCAGCGCCTGCTCGCCAGTGCGCGTCGCCTGCAGCAGGACGGCGGCGACTGCGCCGATGAACACGATGCTGGTGGCCCGCGAAGCAATGCCGGCGAAACGCTCCGGAAGCTCCAGAATCGGCAGCATCAGTATCGCGCCCAGCACCGGCAGCATGACGCGCGCACTTCTGCCCAACAATGGCAGTACCAGGTCATCAATCCTGGTCTGCGTGCGCGCCGCCCAGCCGCTCAGCCAGGATTCCAGCACATGCGTCAAGCGATAGATGAGCCACACGATGATGGCGAAGGCGCCCACCCTGGCAAGCGAATCAAACAGGGTCTGAAAAAGACTGATCGCAGCCGGTGGCGCGATGTGTGGCAGCAATACTCCGAGACTCAGGTATAAGGCGCATCCCCCGACAAAGACCTGGGCCGGCGTGCCCAAGGCAAACGCCGCCAGATGGCGCAGCGGCGCCGCTCGGGTCGTGGTCGCACCGTGCCGCGCCCGCTGCCGCGCGAGTATTGCGAGCGCCGTGCTAACGAGCGCCGCCAGCACCAGGATCACCACGATACTTCCCAGATCGAGCGCCGAAAAGGAGCCGATGACGGGACGCTGCGCTGCGGGCCCCGCGACGTCGAGAATCAATGCGCGGATCAAAATGACGGGCCCGGCGGAGGCGGAGTCCACTGCTGCAGTGGTGTTCATCGTGGCCTCCTTGTGAAGCCTGGTGGCAACCCTAGGCTACGGGCTGCGAAGGCGAAAATGCCGCAGTTTCTGCTGTCGGCGCCCGCTGACACGCGGCCAGGAGGCGTTTGCGGTATACTGCCGGCGTTCCAGAAGGGGGCGACCGGTTTCGACGTGGGTTGCAAAACTTCAGGGGCGTACCGAGGTGCATGAGTCCTCGTTAAACTCTTTTGCAAATTATAGTTGCCAACGACGACAACTTCGCTCTGGCCGCTTAACCCGGCCTAACCTCAGACCAGCTGGTGCCTGTGCCACTGACCCTGGGGACGCGCTCACAGGATCGCTCTGCATCGTGCTACGGGGTGCAGCGTTAAGAGACACCGTGGCTGGCCTAGCGTCTTCCCTGCTGCTCGGGTAGCGCGAAGCGAGAAAACAAAGAGACAGCTACGTACGTAGAGCCGGAAGCGTAGTGCTTACGGACGGGGGTTCGATTCCCCCCGCCTCCACCACTGAGGGTTCCTGGCCGATCGGCCGGGAACCCTGATCCACCACGAGCGCGCTCGCGGCGTTTTTCCGACACCGCGCTGCGCCTTCGCCCTCCAGCTAAGGGCCCGGCTCGCGAATAAGTTCGTCGGACAACAACCGCGGACTCGCCAGCCATGTGGATCGTCAAGGCAGCGCTGCAGCATCCGTACACCTTCCTCATGCTCGCCGCACTCATCGTCATTTTGGGCGTGTTCTCGATCCTGAACACCGCGACCGACATCTTTCCGACCATCCGGATTCCCATCGTCGCGGTGATCTGGCGCAGCGGATGATGGCGCATGCCGCGCAGAATCCGCGCAGCTTCCTTCTGATAGTCCTAGATTCCCTTGCCGTTGCCCCAGCGATGCGCCGCGAAATACAGCGCCATCACATAGTATTCCTCGCCATCGGGCGCCGCGCCCGTCGAACGCGGCGTGCCGTCGGTGCTCATCGAGCAGGCGAAGTAACCCACCGATGGATTCTTCGGATCGGTGATCTGCATATAGGTCTTGGACCAGTTCCACAGCGCATCGAACTCACGCTTCTTGTCCAATTGCACGGCGATCATCATCCCGTAGCTCATGCCCTCGGTGCGCGCGTCATTGTTCGCCCAGTCGGTGATATAGGCCAGGGTGCCATTCGCGTTCGCGCCGCTTTCGAAATAGATGCGCTGCTCCTGACCATCACCGTGAAAGAGCTGCGCAAATGCGTGCTCGATCTTTGTGTGACTTTTCGGCGCGACTGCGGCCCAACCGTTCCACGAACAGATCGTGGTACACACGCGGCGATGCCGCCATGACGTCGCGCGCGCACAGCACCAGCAGTCCGGTCATGAGGAACAGCGCCGGCTTCATCCCGGCACCCGCGTCACACGCTGCAGTTTCGGGCTCAAGATATGAATCAGCACAAGTGCGATCAGATAGACCGATGCGGCAATGACGAACAGTATCCGATATGACCCCGTCGCCTGCAGAATCTGGCCGACAAACTGCGTGAACAGCATGCCGCCTACCGCGCCCATCATGCCGCCGATACCGATGACGGAGGCAACGGCCGAACGCGGCAGCACATCGGAAGGATACGTGTACACGTTCGCCGAGAAGCCCTGATGCGCGGCGGCGGCCAGTCCGATCAACAGCACCGCCAGCCACAGCTGCCTGGCCCCGTCGACCAGCAGCACCGGCAACACCAGCAGCGCACATACGAGCAGCGTCGTTTTGCGGGCGACATTCACGGTGACGCCGTGCTTCATCAGCGCCGAGGAGCAGAACCCGCCGAGCACTGACCCCACATCGGAGATCAGGTAGATCGCAATCAGGGGCGGCCCGAAGCTGCTCAGATCGAGATGGTAGGTCTTGTTGAGGAAATCCGGCAGCCAGAACAGATAGAACCACCAGATCGGATCAATCAGGAACCTGGCACTGGCATAGGCCCAGGTTTCCTTCAACCTCAGCAGTGCCCACCAGGACACGGAGCTCACCGGGTCCGCCGGGTCTGACTCGATCAGCGCCAGCTCCTGCGCGCCCACGCGCGGGTGCTGCTGCGGCCGCCGGTACATGGTCAGCCACGCAACCAGCCAGATCAGCCCGATTGCGCCGGTGACGAAGAAGGATGCGCGCCAGCCCCAGCGCGCCGTGACCAGCGGTACGAGCGCCGGCGCGATGATGGCGCCGAGATTGGTTCCGGCATTGAAGATGCCCACAGCGAGCGCACGCTCGCGCTGCGGGAACCAGTCCGCGATGGCCTTGAGGCTGGAAGGAAACGCGCCCGATTCACCCAGGCCCAAGCCGACGCGCGCCAGGGTGAACTGCACGGTGGTGGCCGCAAGCCCCGCGGCCAGGTGCGACAGATTCCACAGGACGAAGGCTATCGCATAGCCCGTTCTGGCCCCGACGCGGTCCAGCACCCGGCCGAACGTCACATAGCCCAGGGCATAAGCGGCCTGGAACCAGAAGACGATATTGGCGTAACCGACCTCATCGAGCGCGAACGCGTGCTGCAGGGGGTCTTTGAGCAGTCCGACCGTCTGGCGCTGGATATAGTTGATGGCCATCGCTGCGAGCAGCAGCCCGCAGATGACCCATCGATACCGTCCAGGCCCTGCCGGTCGGACGCGGCGGTTCAGCGTCATCCGCTGGACCGCCGCCCGCCGTTATTGATGCAGCGCCGGGGGCGGCGCGGCAGGCGCCGGAGCCGCCGCAGGTGGGCCACCCCGTCCACGGCCCTGGCCCGGGGGAGGCGGCGGTGCATTCTTCGCCAGCGTTGCCTCGTGCACCATGTAGGCGCGGATGTCATCGGCATCCTGCGGCGTGATGTCCTTCTTGAATGACACCATCCCATTTTCCTGCAGCGCGCCGCCGATCACAATGGCGTTGAACGCATCGGCGCTCCACAACCCGCCCGCGTAGCGCAGGTCCGGAAACAGGCTGCTCACTGCGCGGCCGCCGGCAGCGTTGTTGCCGTGACAGCCGGCACAATGCGCCGTGTACTGGCGTTCCCCGTTCTCCAGCTGTGCGGCGGTGCCGAACTGTGGCGGTGGATTGAGCACCGGCGGAGTGAAGGGTGTTGCCGCCGGCAGCGTCACCTTGCCATCGAGCTTGTACACCAGCAGCCGTGCGTAGTTCGGCGCCCAGTAGCCGCCGCCACCAAATCCTGACTGGCCGGCCGCCACGACGGCGACATACTGCACGCCATCGATCTCATAGGTGGACGGACCGCCGGTGATTCCCGCCTGGGTATTGGTCGACCAGACTTTCTGGCCGTTGTCGGCGCGGAACGCCGTGAAGTCATGCGCCCCAGTACCCTGGAACACCAGATTGCCGGCCGTCGTCATGGTACCGGCACGGCCCGTGCCTTCGGGCTGTATCCAGCCGACCTTCTGGTTGACCGGATCCCAGGCCAGCAGGTACGAACCGGGCCCCTCGATTTTCGGCATTGGCACCTGCGGTTTCTTGGCAATATTGATGGAGAGCATCTGATTGCCCATCTTCATGCCCGCCTCGGCCACATAGCCGAAGGTGCGATAGCTGGTCGGTATGTACACAAACCCGGTCTCGGGGTTGTAGGACATCGGGTTCCACACATGCGACTGGAAGCCCAGCAGGTACCATCCCTTGCCGGTCTTGCCGTAGTTGGCTTCCGGATTGGGGATGGGATGGCCGTCCTTGTCGAAGCCGAGCATCCAGTTGACGGCCGGCACGAACGGATGGCCGGAGAGGAACTTGCCGGTCTTGGCATCGAGCACGTAGAAAATGCCATTCTTCGGGGCGTGCATCACGACGTGCTTCTTCACGCCGTTGAGCACGAGGTCCGCCACCGTGATCTGCGCCGTGCTGTCGTAGTCGAAGTTCTCCGCCGGGCTTTCCTGGTAGTGCCAGACGTACTTGCCGGTCTTCGCCTGCAGCGCGACCACCGAAGCGGTGAACAGGTTGGCGCCACCGCCCGGGGAGCGGACCTCCGCTGGCCACGGGGCACCATTGCCGGTACCGATATATACGTAGTCGGTGACGGGATCATAGGTAATGGCATCCCAGGGGGTGCCGCCACCGCCGAACTTCCACCACTCGCCATTCCAGGTCTTCGCCGCCATGGCCAGTTCAGGCTGTTCGAAACCCTTTGACGGATCCCCGGGCACGGACCACCAGCGCCACACTTCCTTGCCGGTATCGACACTGTAGGCGGCGAGATAACCGCGCTCTTCGAATTCCGACCCCGCCTCACCGATGTAGATCAGCCCATGAGCGATACGCGGTGCGCCGGTGATGGACAGCCACTTCTTCGGATCGGTGGCCTGGATCTCCCAGATCTTATCGCCCGTCTTCGCGTCCGCGGCGATCAGGCGTCCATCCAGGGTGCCCCAAATGACCTTGCCCTCCGAGACCGCGACGCCGCGATTGACGATACCGCAGCACAGGCGGACGGCGTACTCGCCGGGCACGTGCGGGTCGTACTTCCACAGCTTCTTGCCGGTCCGGGCGTCGAAGGCGTACACCTTGCTCCACGGCGAGGTGACAAAAATGCGGCCGTCGACCACCACTGGCGTGGTCTCATAGCTGCCGCCACGCTCGGACAGGTCCCCGTACCAGGCAAGCCCCAGCCGGTTGGCGGTATCGACACTCACCTGCGTGAGCGGGCTGTAACGCTGTTCGTTGTAGCTGCGCCCGTAGGAGGGCCACTCGCTGGCCTTCGGCATGGCCGGACTGCCATTGGTGGCAGCAGCACTGTCGGCATCCGGCCCGGACACTGACTGGCAACCGGCCGCCATGGCCAGCGCCGCGGCACACAAAAAAGAAAGAATCGGGCTACGCATGTAAAGAACCCCCAGCGCGCGCTTGGCGCGTCTTAACCGCTGATTGTACAGGCGGCACCGTCGGGGCACAGGAATAGCTATCTTGAGCCCCCGTAGCCTAGTCAACCGGTCGCCCCGGCCGGGAGGCTGCCGAGCACCTGCCCCGCAGGCCCGCACGGGCGCCAGCGCCCCACCCCACCCCGCCACCGCGGCGCGGGTCTTTGCGCACTTGATATCGCAACGGTTGGAACGTGAACGATACGCACTGATGATTCATCGGCGGCGGTTCGTTACGCGCGCGCGCGGCGGCCGGTTGCTGCAGCTGCGGTATGATGACCGGCGAGTCATCACATCGAGAAGGGCCAATCCATTGGACGCATCACACGCACCCCCCTCCGCCGCCACCCTCGACAAGACGCTCAAGGCCATGGCTGGCGTCGTGGGCGCCGCCGCGACCTTCGCCACGCAGGAGGATTGCGACGCCTACAGCGACCGCTTTCCCATTGACCCGCACCGGCACCGCCCGTTTGCCGCGGTCGCACCCACGTCCGCGGAACAGGTGCAGGCCCTGGTCAGGATTGCCGCCGCACATCGGGTACCGATCTGGACGGTAAGCCGGGGCAAGAATCTGGGCTATGGCACCGCGGCCCCGGTGGTGGCCAGCTCCATCGTCCTGGATCTGTCGCGCATGCAGCAGATCACGGTCGATGTCGAAAACGCGACGGTGCTGCTTGAGCCGGGAGTCGGATTCTACGACCTCTACGACTATCTGCAGACCCGCAACATCCCACTGTGGCTGTCGGTCCCGGGTAACAGCTGGGGCTCGGTCATCGGTAACGCGCTGGACCGCGGTCTGGGTTATACCCCCTATGGCGAGAACACCCGCAACCTGTGCGGCATGGAAGTGGTGCTGCCCGATGGCGACATGGTGCGTACCGGCATGGGCGCCATGCCCAATGCCCCGAGCTGGCAACTGCACAAATATGGCTACGGGCCGGCATGGGACCAGCTTTTCGTGCAGTCGAACTTCGGCATCGTCACCAAGGCCGGCATGTGGCTGATGCCGCAGCCGCAGATTGTGCGCGGATTCGATGTCGAAATGGATCGCATGGAGGACTTAGGTCCGCTCATCGATGTGATCGGTCCGTTGCGTCGCGAAGGGGTGCTGCAACAATCCCCGACCATCGGCAACTGGTTCCGCGCCGCGAACATCCTGACCACGCGCAAGCAGTGGACCGACAAGGCAGGCTCGCTGTCGGATGATGTGATCGCCGCCATCCGCAAACAGTTCGGCCTGGGTTGGTGGGGTGTGAGCCTGCGACTCTACGGGCGCGAAACCGTCGTCCAGGCCAATATGGACATCCTGGAAAAGGCACTGAATGCGATCAAGCCCATGAGCATGAAGCCCTTCAGCTGGCGTCCAGGGGAGCCGTTCACGCCGACCCAGGGCGGCTGGATGGGTGTACCGATGACCTTCCCGTTGCAAAGCGCCAACTGGTTCGGTGGGCGTGGCGGACACATCGGATTTTCGCCGGTGCTTACCCAGTCCGGGAAGCTTGCCATGGAGCAGTTCAATCGCACCTACGCGCGCTACAAGGAATTCGGCATGGACTATCAGGCCAGCTTCGCCTTCGGCGAGCGGCACCTGCTCAACGTCAACGCGATACTGCTGAACCTGGACGATCCGCAATTCATGAAGCGCGTCGACCCCTTCCTGCGCACCCTGATTGCGGACGCGCGTCAGCACGGCTACGGCGAATACCGCGCGCACATTGATTACATGGACACCGTGGCGGACTGCTACGACTACAACAATCACGCTCTGCGCCGGCTGAACGAGCGCGTCAAGGATGCACTGGATCCGGTTGGCATTCTTTCGCCCGGCAAGAGCGGCATCTGGCCGGCCGCCTATCGCAAGGAGGGTAAGGCATGAGAGGCGTGATTCTGCTCGGCCTCGCATCCCTGATCAGCCTCGGCGCTCAGGCAGCCGACCTCGACGGCAAGATGCTGTTCCACCAGAAGTGCGAAATGTGCCACGGCGCCGCCGGCATGGGCACGGGTCTGCTCGCGCGCCGGATGAAGCCCGAAGTCGCCCCGCTGGAAAAGCGTGATGACCTGTCGGCAGCCTACGTGGAGCGCGCGGCGCGTATCGGCATTCTCAACATGCCCCCGATCACGCGTGGTGACGTAAGCGATGCGCAGCTGGCGAGCATCGCGCGCTACCTGTCGAAGGGAAAGCCTTAGTAGATGAGCCGGTCGGGGCGGATATCGCGCAATATGGTTGCGGAGATCTCCTCGATCGACTTGTGCGTGGTAGACAGCCACGCGATGCCCATGCGGCGCATCATCGACTCGGCGTGACTGACCTCGTAGCGGCAGTTTTCCAGCGTCGCGTACTTGCTGCCCGGCATGCGCTCATTGCGCACCTGAGACAGACGTATCGGGTCGATGGTCAATCCAAAGCACTTGCGTTTGTAGGGTGACAGGCAGGTCGGAAACTGTCCGCGTTCGAAGTCATCCGGGATGAGTGGATAGTTGGCGGCCTTGATGCCGTGTTGCATCGCCAGGTACAGCGAGGTCGGCGTCTTGCCGCTGCGGCTGACCCCCACCAGCACGACGTCGGCGGCCTTGAGATTCTCGGCCGACTGGCCATCGTCATGCGCGAGCGTGAAATTGATGGCATCGATTCGATTGGTGTATGCCTGGCTGGTGCTGACATCCGGCGAGCGACCCACCCGGTGATTGCTCTTGCACCCAAGCTCCTCTTCCAACGGCTCGACGAAGGTGCGGAACATGTCGAGCACCATGCCCTTGCACGAAACCGAGGTCAGGACATCACGCACGCCTTCATCCACCAGGGTCACAAAGATGATGGGGCGCTTGCCCTCGCGTTCCGCGGCCTGGTTGATTTCCTTTACGACTCCCCACGCCTTGTCCACCGTATCGACGAAGGGTCGCCGAATGTGGCGCGGATTACCCGGAAACTGCGCCAGGATTGAATTGCCGAAAGTCTCGGCAGTAATGCCGGTGCCATCGGACACAAAAAAGACTGTTCTGTTCGGCATCGGATGATAATAATGTCTGCGGGGCCCGCCGGCCCCGTTTTTCACAGCTCTGGAGCCGATTTATGCCCACTGCGGACTCGCTGGTTGTGCCATTCAGCCAACTGCGAATGACGGATGTTGATTCGGTAGGCGGCAAGAACTCGTCCCTGGGGGAGATGATCAGCCAGTTGTCGACGGTCGGCGTACGGGTTCCCGGAGGGTTCGCGACCACAGCCCACGCATTCCGCGCATTTCTGCAGCACAACGGCGTTGCCGGACGCATCGAAGCACGGCTGGCAACTGTGAACGTCGAAGATGTCCGCGCCCTGGCAACCGCCGGCGAGCAGATTCGGCAGTGGATCATCGAAACGCCTTTTCCGGCCGACCTGGAGGCGGCCATCCGCAACCATTTCGCAGGCCTGGTGGCCGAGAACCCCGACGCCAGCTTCGCGGTCCGCTCCTCGGCCACCGCCGAGGACCTCCCGGACGCCTCCTTTGCCGGACAGCAGGAAACCTTCCTCAACGTCCAGGGCATCGAGCAGGTGCTGCATAAGATCAAGGAAGTATTTGCCTCGCTCTACAACGATCGCGCCATCAGCTACCGGGTGCATAAGGGCTTCGCACATGCCGAAGTCGCGCTGTCAGCAGGCGTGCAGTACATGGTGCGCTCCGACCTCGGCGCCGCCGGCGTCATGTTCACGCTCGACACCGAATCGGGTTTTCCGGATGTCGTCTTCATCACCGCCAGTTACGGACTGGGCGAACTGGTGGTGCAAGGGGCAGTGAACCCGGATGAGTTCTACGTCCACAAGGCCATGCTCAAGGCCGGAAAATTCAGCGTCATCCGGCGCAGCCTCGGATCGAAACTGCAGCGCATGAGCTTTGCGACGCCACAGGAGCGAAGCCGCACCGGAGCGCTGGTGACCACGACCGATACGCCCGCGGTCGACCGGAACCGGTTTTCCCTCACCGATGCCGACGTTATGGAACTCGCCCGTTACGCCGTGCTGATTGAGCAGCACTATGGCCGGCCCATGGACATCGAATGGGGCAAGGACGGCAGTGACAACCGGCTCTACATCCTGCAGGCGCGTCCAGAAACTGTGAAAAGTCAGTCGGGCGGTCAGATCGAGCTGCGCTACAAGCTCACGGATACAGGTTCGGTGCTTGCCGAAGGCCGCGCGATCGGCCAGAAAAACGGCAGCGGGCCGGCGCGGCTCGTCAAGGGCATTGCCGACATGGACAGCGTCCAACCCGGCGACGTGCTGGTCACGGATATGACGGATCCGAATTGGGAACCGGTCATGAAGCGTGCCAGTGCGATCGTCACCAATCGGGGTGGCCGCACCTGTCATGCCGCCATCATCGCGCGCGAGCTGGGCATTCCGGCGGTGGTCGGCTGCGGCGATGCCACCAGTCGCATCGCCGCCGGAACCATCGTCACGGTCGTGTGCTCCGAGGGTGATACCGGCCATGTGTACGAAGGCCGGCTCACCAGCGAGGTCAGCGAAGTGCGGCGCGGTGCGATGCCGCCATGCCGGGTCAAGATAATGATGAATGTCGGCAATCCGCAACTGGCATTCGACTTCGCGCAGATGCCGAATGCCGGCGTGGGCCTTGCGCGCCTCGAATTCATCATCAACAACAATATCGGCGTGCATCCGCGGGCCATCCTGGACTACCCCAGGATCGACGCGGACCTCAAGTTTGCGGTGGAGTCACTCGCGCGCGGCTACCCGAGTCCCCGCGCGTTCTACCAGGACAAGCTGGCTGAAGGCATCGCGACCATTGCGGCGAGCTTCTGGCCGAAACCCGTGATCGTGCGTCTGTCGGACTTCAAGTCCAATGAGTACCGCAAGCTGATCGGCGGAACCCGCTATGAGCCCGAAGAAGAGAACCCGATGCTGGGGTTCCGCGGCGTCAGCCGCTACATCAGCAGCGACTTTGGCGAGGCCTTCGGCATGGAATGCGAGGCGCTTAAACGCGTGCGCATGGAAATGGGCCTCACCAACGTGCAGATCATGGTGCCCTTCGTGCGCACGCTGACCCAGGCGCGCATCGTCACGCAGATGCTGGCCGATCATGGCCTCGCGCGCGGCCAGGATGAGCTGAAAATCATCATGATGTGCGAGGTGCCCAGCAACGCCGTGCTGGCGGAGGAGTTCCTGGAGTTCTTCGATGGCATGTCCATCGGCTCGAACGATCTGACGCAGCTGACACTGGGGCTGGATCGGGATTCGGGCATGCCGCAACTGGTGGCGGACTTCGATGAGCGTGACCCCGCCGTCAAGGCCCTGATCTCACGCGCGATCAGGGCGTGCACGGCGGCACACAAATATGTGGGTATCTGCGGTCAGGGTCCGAGTGACCATCCGGACTTCGCCGCATGGCTTGCCGATGAAGGCATTGCCTCGATTTCGCTGAACCCCGACTGCGTCATCGAAACCTGGAATCTGCTGGCGCGCAAGGCACCAGCCTCATGAGCTGAGGTCCACGACGCAGACCCCGCCATTGACCGGGGAGTTCTCCCCTTCGGGTACCAGGATCTCGAGCAGCTTGCCGGCGCCGGGAGCGAGTACTTCCTGGGTAACCTTTTCGGTCTCGATTTCGTACAGCGCCTCATCCTTGGCGAAGGCATCGCCAACTTTCTTATGCCACTTGGCGATGGTGGCCTCCTGCATGTTCATGCCGACGCGACTCAACTTCAAAGTGATCTTCATGCTTGGCTCTTGCTCCTGACTCTCGATCAAGCGGCCGCGGCGCGACCGGTCAGCTCACGGCAGCTGCGGGCAATGCTCTCGGCATTCGGGATAACGCGCGCTTCCGCATTGGGCGCGTATGGAATGCACACGTTGGGCACGGCAACGCGCTTCACCGGCGCCTTCAGCAGACCAAAGCCGCGGTCGGCCACCATCGCTGCGATTTCACTCGCGGCACTGCAGCGCTCGCGCGCTTCGTCGCAGATCACCAGGTGACCGGTCTTCCTGAGCGAGGCCAGTACCGCGGCGTCGTCGAACGGCACCAGCGTGCGCGGATCGATGACTTCAGCATCCACACCGGCCGCGGCCAGCTCCTTCGCGGCCTGCAGCGCGGGCTTGAGCATCGAGCCGATGGCCACGATCGTCACGTCCTTGCCGGCGCGGGCGATGTTCGCCTTGCCGAACGGCACCAGGTGCTCGCCATCAGGCACCTCGCCCTGCTCGCCGCCGCGGCCGCCGGCCTCCATGAAGAAGGACGGGTTATTGCCGCGAATGGCCGACTTCAACAGCCCCTTCGCATCGCCCGGCGTCGCCGGTGTGAGCACATTGATGCCGCCCAGGTTCATCAGCGGCGGATAGGCCGTGTCGGAATGCTGTGCCGCGTTGGAGCCGCCACCGCCATAGCTGGCGATGACGGTGATGGGCAGCTTCGCCTGGCCCCCCGACATCAGACGCATTTTCGACATCTGGTTGCCGATCGCGTCCATGCCGGTGTAGACGAAGTTCGAGAACATCAGGTGCAGGATCACACGATGGCCGGCGGCGGCGGCGCCGACCGCCATGCCGGTCAGACTCTGCTCGCTGATGGGCGTATTGCGGATGCGATTGCGGCCGAAGCGCTCGGTGAGGCCGCGACAGTCCCCCATGATGGCAAGTTCCACGTCCTCGCCGAACAGAATGACCTTCGGGTCGCGCTCCATTTCCTCGAACAGCGCTTCATTGATTGCCTGGATATAGCGTTTCTTGGCCATGTCGGTTGCTCCGTTACGGTCTCTGTCCATCGAACATCAGTGTGAACACCAGCTCCGGATCGGCGGGCGGGCTCTCCACGGCGAAGCGCACGGCCGCATCGACCTTGGCCATCACGCGCTTCTCGATTTCCTCCAGTTGTGCGACGACCGCAGGTCCGCCCGCCGCCAACTGCTTGCGTGTGACTTCGATCGGTCCACGCTTCTTCCAACTCTCGATCTCCTCCGGTTCGCGGTAGCGCTGGCCGCCGAGAAACAGATCCTCGGCTTCCAGGTGACCCTGAATGCGATAGGTATGCGCCTCGATGAAGCTCGGACCACCGCCATTGCGCGCACGCTCGACGGCGCTCTTCGCGGCCTTGCACACCGCCGTCACGTCATTCCCATCGATCACTTCCGTGGGAATTGCGAAGGCGCGGGCGCGATCGGCAATGACGCCGGCCGTAACCGTCTTGGCCGGACTGAATTCACTGAACATATTGTTCTCGCACACAAACACCAGCGGCAGCTGCCACAGCGCGGCGATGTTCAAACACTCCATCATCGTGCCCTGGTTCGAAGAACCGTCGCCGAAGAAGTCGACCACGATGCGACCCTCGCCCGCGAGCATCGCCGAGTAGGCCGCGCCGGTCGCAATGGCGAATCCCGCGCCGACGATGCCGTTGGCGCCAAGAATACCCTTGGAGAAATCGGCCACGTGCATCGAGCCACCCATCCCCTTGCAGATGCCGGTGCTCTTCGCCCAGATCTCCGCCAGCATGGCATTGAGATCGCCGCCCTTGGCCAGGTAATGGCCATGGCCGCGATGGGTACTGGTGATCATGTCCGAGGCGCGCAGATTCGCGCACACGCCGGTCGCGATCGCCTCTTCACCGATGTAAAGATGTACCGCCCCCGGCAGATTCCCCGCCTTGTTCTCATCGCGCAGGCGCTCTTCGGTGCGCCTGATCAGCAGCATCTGCTCGTACAGGCGCAGCAGGTCCTGCTGCGAAACAACCGTGTCCGTCCCAGCCATGGGCAACTCCCTAACGCAATATTGGGCAGGAGTTTATGCCAAGTGCCGGCCGAAAGTGCGGCGCGACTGTGGCGACGCGGCAAAGCACCTGATTTTCCTGAGGGTGTGGCCCGTTCGGAAGACCGTGCACGGCCGGCGCCGCGCCCCCAGGATCCCGGACCGCCCCGACCCATCGCGACCCTACTTCGCCCCCGGCACCGACCCCGGTGTGCAGGGTGTGCCGACCTTTTGCGCATCGGTCTTCATGGTCATCTGCAGGCCGTTCATCGACAGGATCATCGTGACTTTCGAGTGATCACCTTCAAAAATGTTCTCGATCGTACCCTGCACCGGCTGCTTGCCAGAACAGCTGAACTTGGCCGTGTACTTGTTGCCCTCCCGTTTGGCGTCCTGGACGCTGCAATTCGCACCCACGCCCGGGCCCTGGGGCTTTGACAGCGACTCCCGCGCCTTGCCGGCCGGCAGACACACGTCCATGGTGTGCGGTGGCATGGTCATGCCTGGCATTTCCATGCTCATCGTCTGGTGCCACATCTCCCCGGCGGCCTTGTCATCCGCCGTCGCAATGACCGCGGTGCCGAGAATAGTCAGTACGGCAATCGCCGCGCCGCTGCCAATGACCAGGTTGCGAATGCTCATTTATGTCCCCCTGATGCGGATGAATCCGGCTACGCGATCAAATTGTAAGCCAGGCGCTTGCCGGTCCGCCGCAAGTTTCGCGCCGCACCGGCTACCGTGCTGCAGCGCGGTGTGCGAATGGCTTACACGACATCTTCCCAGGAACGGCTCAAACGCAGGGCGCTGACGATAATGCCGACCATGCTGTAGGTCTGCGGGAAATTTCCCCACAGTTCGCCCGTCTCCGGATCGATGTCCTCCGACAGCAGGCCCACGCAGTTGCGGCGGCTGAGCAGCTTGTCGAACAGCTCCCGCGCCTCATCGAGCCGGCCGACCGCCGCGAGCGCATTGACGTACCAGAACGCGCACACCGTGAAAGCGGTCGTCGGCACGCCGAAGTCATCGGCATGGCGGTAGCGAAACAGCAGGTCGCCGCAGCGCAGATGCCGGCCGATCGCCGCCACCGTCGCGATGAAGCGCTCGTCGCAGGCCGACAGGAAGCGCAGCTCGGCGAGCAGCAATGCAGTGGCATCCAGCTTGTCACCCCCGAAGGTCGACACAAACGAGCCCAGTTGCGGATTCCAGGCCTCGGCCACGATGCGCGCGTGCATGGCCTTGGCGTGCGCACGCCAGCGGGCCGAATCCTTGTCCTTGCCGATCCGCGCCGCTATCTCGGCAAGGCGGTCACATCCCGCCCAGGACATGACCGCGGAAAAAGTGTGCACGGCCTCACTGCGGCGCAGTTCCCACGGTCCGGCATCGGCAGCACCGAACGACTCGACCGCGCGCTCCCCCAGGCGCTCGAGGCGCTCGAACAGCCGTTCGAACTCGGATATGTCCAGGCGCTCGTCATAAAACAGTTGCGCGGCGGAGAGGATGACGGAGCCATACACGTCGTACTGTTTCTGGCCGAATGCCTGATTGCCGATGCGCACGGGGCCCATGCCCCGATAGCCACGCAGTGCCGGCGTTGTGATCTCCGTCAGCTGCGCCCGGCCGCTGACACCATACAGCGGCTGCAGCTCACTGGCAGGGGTGCGCACATGCGTGTTGTGGATGAAGTGCAGATAGGCCTCCATCGTCCGGGTCGCGCCGAGACGATTGAGCGCATGGACCGTGTAGTAGCTGTCCCGCAGCCAGCAGAAGCGGTAGTCCCAGGTACGATCGGTATCCGCAGCTTCGGGTATCGAGGTCGTCAGGGCCGCGAGCACCGCACCGGTGTCCTCGAAGGTGCACAGCTTGAGGGTAATGGCCGCGCGGATCACCGCCTCCTGATAGTCGACGGGAATCGCCAGATCGCGCACCCAGTCCTCCCAGTACTTGCGCGTCTGCTCGAGCAGCGAGCGGCCGAACGCCCCGGGCGGCTCGTGGAGCGATTCATCATCGCTCAGAATGAACGTCAGCGGGCCATCCAGCACGAACGCTCGCTCCTCGTAAATCGCCGTCAGCGAACCATCCGTCGTCACCCGGTAGCGCAGGTCATCGGCAATGAAACGCACCGAGTGCGTGGTACAAGTCATGCGCGGCGAGCCGCTGCCGTAGCCACAAGTGGGGCGCAGCCGTACGCGGATCATCGGCCGGCCGATGACCGGTTCGACGATGCGGATGATCATCGCCGGTCGGTGCATGCGGTCGCGGCTGCGGAATCGCGGGCACAGATCCGTGACGCGCACGGTATTTTCAGCCCCTTCGTGGACAGTTTCGACGATCGCCGTATTGCGCAGGTAGCGCTGGCGGATGTGCGCCGTATCGTCCATGGTGATCGCGAAGGAGCCGCGACCGGCATCGCCGCCGGGGCTCAGCAGGGCACTGAATACCGGATCGCCATCAAGGCGTGGCAGGCATGCCCAGACGATCGATCCGCTTGCGTCAATGAGGGCTGCGATCTGGCAGTTGCCGATCACCGCCAGATTCAAGTCCGGTCTGCCGCTCAATGAGCCAATCCCAGACAGGTACGCAACCAGGTGCGCACCCCCGCGGGATCCGGCAGCCACCAGGGTGCCGCGGCAATCGGTCCCACCGCGATTCCCATGCCATTGACACGCGCCACCGCCGCGAAAGCCGCCCGGTCGGTTTGATCATCGCCGATGAAGATCGGAAAGCGGCCCTCAAAAGGCGCCTCGCTCATGAAGCTTTCGAACGCGGCGCCCTTGTCGCAATGGCGCGGCAGCAATTCGAGGACATCAGCTCCTTCGACAATCTCGAAGATGCCGCGCGAGGCGTCCGCGAGCGCCTGCAGTTCCGCACGCAGCCGCATCAGCGACACCGACAGCGCGCCGCGGTAGTGGACCGCGAATGCACTGCCCTTGTCCTCGATGAACAATCCTTCGTAGTGGCGCAGGCGCATGCGCAGCGACATCCGCATGTGCCACACGACGGTCGAGGGAATCGCGCATTTCTCAACGCCGCCGTCGGCACGGCGACGCTGCGCGCCATGAATGCCGGCAAGCGGCAGGCGCAGCGGCGCGAGCAGCGCGTCCATGTCGTCCAGACTTCGGCTGCTCATGATCGCGGTTGCGCCCGCAGTCGCGACATACAGGTCATCGAGCAGATACAGCAGGCAGCCGTCCACCACTACCTGATCGGGACGTCGTTCCAGGTTCATCAAGGTCCCATCGAAATCGAGGAACACGGCGCAGTGATCAGCAATCCGATGCAACGGCGGCGCTGCGCCCCGGTGGGATTTGTTCGCTGCTATTGACGCGCTCTCGCCCATGCTGGATCCGCTCCGTTGGACGGACTGATGAACCGGTTCTAATCATTTCACTTCGAGCAATGTTTGCTATGCTGCAATCATTGTCAGTGATGCGAGAGATTCCGGAAATGGCTGTCGGAAATCTCCTACAACGGGAGCGTCGGCGTCGCGAGACGCTGTTTGCGATGCGTTCAATCATTGATCGCATGCGCGAACACTACCGCGCACTCGAGCGCGCCACCGGCGCGCCCATTACCAGTCATCGGGTATTGGCGGCGATTGCGGCCACGCCCGGCATCGGCGCATCGGCCCTGGCGCAGCAACTGGACATGAACCGACCGGCAATGAGCCAGACGCTCAAGTCACTTGAGGAGCGTGGCTGGATCAGCCGGCGTCGCGATCGCGGGGACGGGCGTTCGGTGCAGCTGCGCCTGACGGAGTCCGGCAATCAGCTGCTGCGCTCCACCGTGGGTCGCGCCTCCGGCGCACTCGACCGCTGCATCCGTTCGCTGTCGGACGCCGAGTTGCGCGCGGCCAGGGACGGCCTGCGCGCGATTGCGAAGGAACTGGCGCTGAAGTCACCGCCGCGTCGCTGAGCTCAGGTCCCCAGTTCGCCCAACTGCAGCAGCGGACCATACAGATCGGGCCGGCGGTCGCGAAACACGTACCAGTTGTCGCGCTGCGCGGCAAGTTGCGCGAGGTCGAAACTTGCGACCAGCACGGCATCGCCCTCCTCCCCCGCCTCGGCCAACTTCGCGCCGGTCGCATCGGTGATGAAGGAGGAGCCGTAGAAGCGGATGTACAGCCCGTGCGGATCCTGCAGTGAGCGCTCCAGCCCGAAGCGGTTCGCGGCGATCAGCGGCATCAGATTGGCGGCGGCATGACCCTGCTGGATGCGCTGCCAGTGATCGCGTGAATTTAGCGCAACGGCCGGCGGCGGCTCGCTGCCGATCGCGGTCGGGAACAGCAGCAGTTCGGCCCCCATCAATGCCATGACCCGGGCGGCTTCCGGAAACCACTGGTCCCAGCAGATACCGACGCCGATGCGTCCGTGCGCGGTGCTCCAGACCCGGAAGCCGGTGTCGCCGGGAGAGAAGTAGGTCTTCTCCTGATAGCCGGGTCCATTGGGAATGTGCGCCTTGCGATACACGCCCAGTACCGCGCCATCCGCATCGATGATGGCCACAGAGTTGAAGCAGGCCAGTCCGTCGCGCTCGAAGAAACTGATGGGCAGCACCACGCGCAGTTCGCGCGCCACGGTGCGGAAGTGGCGCACCGCGGCGTTGTGCTCCAAGGGTTGTGCCAGCGTCAGATGCCGCGAATCCTGCTCGATACAGAAATACGGCGTCTCGAACAGTTCCGGAATGAGGATGATGCGGGCATCCTGCGCCGCGGCCTCGCGCACCAGCTGCTCCGCCCGTGCGATATTCGCGTCGCGGTCCCACGAGCAGCTCAATTGGACGGCCGCGACGGTCACCGGCCGTGGCTTGCTGGCCAGATGCGGCGGGGTCGCGTTCACGCGAAGACCTTGCCGGGGTTGAGAATGCCGTGCGGATCCAGGGCGTGCTTCAGCGTGCGCATGGCATCGATCTCCTGCGCAGTGCGTGAAATGTTCAGAAAGTGCCGCCGCTCCAGACCGATGCCGTGCTCGGCGGAAATGCTGCCATCAATGGGACGCAGCAGTTCATAGGCGAGCTCCTCGCCCAGATGCATCACTGCCGCGTCGCTCGTTCCCGGCGCCACGATCACGTGCAGATTTCCGTCCGCGATGTGTCCGAACGCGAACACGCGGCCCGCCGGGATACGCTGCGCGACCGCCTGGCGCAGCTTGGTCAGGTAGTCGGCCATATCCTCGATCGCCATGCTGACATCGAAGTTCAGTGTGGCGCCGTAATGCTGCGTGATGAGCCACGGATCATCGCGCGGCGCCCACATTTCGGTGCGCTCCGCCTCGGATTTGGCGATGACGGCATCCAGTACAACGCCCTGCTCCATGGCCGCGCCCAGCGCTTCCTCGAAGCGCACGGAGTCGCTGTCGATGTCGGCGCCCGAGGCCTCGACCAGGCCGTAAATGCCATAGCTGGCCGGCAGCAATGCGCGGTGGTGACCAAATGCACTGGTGGTCGCAGCGTAGAACTCCGGCCACATCGCCTCGAAGGCACTGAGCTGTCCACCGAGACTCGCGTCGAGCATACCGAGCAGCTTCACCAGGCCGTCGAAATCAGCGCAACCCACCAGTGCCGTATTGGTACTGCGCGGCCGCGCAAACAGGCGCAGGTCGGCACGCGTGATCACCCCCAGCGTGCCCTCCGAGCCGATGAAGAGCTGCTTCAGGTCGTAGCCGGCATTGTTCTTGATCATCCGGTTCAGTGACTTGAGGACCGTACCGTCGGCCAGTACCGCCTCCACCCCCAGAACCAGCGCGCGCATCATGCCGTAGCGCAGAACGCGCACGCCGCCGGCGTTGGTGGATATATTGCCGCCGATCGTGCAGGTGCCGCGGCCGCCCAGATCCAGGGCGAACATCAGATCGTGGCGCTCGGCCTCCTCCTGGACGCGCTGCAGGATGGCGCCGGACTGCACGCGCATGGTGCGGCCCGTGACATCGACCCGCTCGATAGCATTCATGCGCTCGGTGGATAGGATGAGTTCGTGCTCGGTGGTCGCGGTGCCCTCCACCAGGCCCGAGCGCCCGCCATGCGTCACCACGCTTTGGCGTCGGGCATGACACAGGCGCAGTACCGCGGATACCTGTTCGGTGGTGGCGGGTCGCACCAGCGCGAAGGCGCGCGGCACATGGCCATTCACATCGGTGCGCTCATGCACCGCGGCCCCGGTCAGCAGACCGGACTCGCCCACGACCGCGCGCAGATCAGCCAGCAATCCTGAGTCGAGCATTCCGGTGATCCTGTTCGTGAAGACGTAAGGCCCCGGATTTTCGCACAACCGCCGCAGCGCCGGCGCCGTTGTACCGCCGAGCTCGGTTCAGTGCAGCAGGCGTTGGCGGTCCTGGGCCACCGTTTCAGTGAACAGTGCCTGGTCCAGCGCCTGAATATAGGTGGGCACATCCGCCGCGCCGGGCACCAGCACCCGGCTGTTCAGCAACAGATTGGGCACGCCCTCGACGCCCAGTCCCCGCAGTCGCCGCTCCTCGGCCAGCACCTCGGCGCGACCGCTCGGACCGGCGGTGAACGCCGTGCTCACCGATGCATCCACACCGGCTTCGCCGGCCAGCTGCACCAGCACCAGCGGATTGCTGATATCGCGACCGGCTTCGAAGAATGCGCGGAAAATCGTATCGATCAGTGCGCCCTGGTGCGGGTCCGCCCCGGCCAGGTGCACCAGTCGATGCGCCTCGCGGGTATCCGGAAGGCTCGCGATGCGGCCAAAATCAAAGGCAATGTCCAGGTCGTGACCGGCGCCTTCAAGCTTGCGCTGCGCCTCATCCACGTCCGCGCCGGAGGGCAGGCGCGTAGCCAGGTGCTCACGCCAGCCCGTCTGGGTCATGCCGGCCAGCGGCAGACCGTGCCAGCGCTGCACCCGCGATGTCGCCCCATACAGGCTGTCCAGGGCGCGCGTCAGGTTGCGCTTGCCGATGAACGACCAGGGACAGGCCAGGTCACCGATGAAGTCCAGCTCCAGCGCCCGCGCCCGGGATCCGACGTGCAGCAATTGTGTGTCCATGCCGGTTATCTGGCGTCCGCCCACCGGAAATCAAGGTGTCGGTTCAGCTTGACCGGCCAGGCTGACGGCTCCTGTGTACCTGGGCCGTGATCTGGATCGCCGTCTGCAGCGCCGCCAGCCCCGCCTCACCACTCACCAGGGGCGCCTTGCCCTGCTGGATACAGGTCAGGAAGGCGAGAATTTCCGCTTTCAAGGCATCGCCGGGCTCGAAATTGCGCTCATCGATGCTTACCGGAAGCTGTCCGTCGGTCGCCCCGCCGGGACGCTTGCGAATCACGGTCACGATCTTCTGCTGCAGATCCATGGACACGTAGGCGTCATCGGAGAACACCCGCATCTTGCGCTCGGTCTTCAGACTGACGCGACTGGCCGTGGCGTTGGCTACGCAGCCATTGGCGAAGCGGATCCGGGCATTGGCGATGTCCACATCCTCGGAAAACACCGGCGTGCCGATGGCATCAATCGATGCGATGGGGGATCCCACCAGCGTCTGCACGATGTCGATGTCATGGATCATCAGGTCGAGCACCACGCTCACGTCCGTGCCGCGCACCTGGTAGGGCGCCAGGCGATGGCACTCGATGAAACGCGGCGCCCGCAGGTGTTCTTCGGCCCCCAGAATGGCCGAGTTGAAGCGTTCGAGGTGTCCGACCTGCAGGATGCGACCGTGCTGCGCCGCCAGCGCGATCAGTTCACGGGCCTGCTCCGGGGTCTCGGTAATGGGCTTTTCAACCAGCACGTGCGCCCCGGCCTGCAGAAACTCGCGGGCGATGTGAAAATGCGCGGCGGTGGGGGTGACGATGCTGACGGCATCGACCTGGCCGAGCAGGCTGCGATGCTCGGCGAGCGCCACCGCGCCGACCTCGGCGGCGACGGCCGCACACGCCTCCGGCCTGGCATCCACCACGGCAATCAGCTCACATTCGGCAAGCTGGGCGTACTTCTGGGCGTGAAAGCGACCCAGGTACCCCACGCCGATGACTGCCGCTCTGACTTTTTTCATTGCGGCGGTATTATGCCTGCAACATGTCACCGAATATCGTCGCGGTCCGCCGTGAGCTGCTGTGGATCCTGATCGGCCTGGTCGTGGGGCTGCTGCTGCTGCCGCCGTTGGTATGGCTGGTCGGAGCGCATGTCTTCGGACCCTATGCCGGCGGCAATACCCGCGAACTCGTGGATCATTTCTACCGCGGGCTGGGTCAGGGCCAGCAGGCGCCCTGGATCGTGGCCCTCGGTCCCTACGTGGTCCTGCTGGTGCTGCGGATGACCATAGGGGCCATTCATGGCGTTCGCCGTCAAGCTTGAGACCGGTGGCCGGTGCGCTGGCGGCCGCGGCCCGGCGCGGCTACTTCTTCGGCCAGTACACCCAAAGTGCCACGCCCAGGCTGAGAGCGGTCGCGACATGCGCGAGCGAGCGCCAGCGGCGCTCCCGCAACTGCGCATAGAAGCTCATCCCCGCGATTGCCGATACGGCGCCGAATACCGCGATGGCGATCCTTAAGGTGCTCTGTTCGCCGAAAAGCTCCCCGGCTTCATCCTTCGGCACGAACAGCAAGGTCACCCAGGTCAGGGACAGCCCCGCGAACAAGGTGAAGGCTGAGCCCATAATAATGCCGATCAGAACCGCTAAAGGGCGCATGTTTACCGAAAGTAACCGTCTCTGCCGTTGATGATGCCAATTCCGCAGCTCGAAATGGTGCACTTGCTGCGACGAGGCGCGCACTCTAGCCTAGTACATTCGCGAACACCCAAGGACCTGCCTTACCCCCCATGAATTACCTGAGCCGATTCGAGCGTCGTTCGACCGCCTGGGCTGCCGCGTTCGTGGCGCTCATGATGATACTCGCCCTGACCGGTTCGGCGCAGGCACCCGCCGGCCATTCGGTGCTGCCGCCAAATGCCATTGCCCCCAACGACCGCCAGCGCGCCGTTGCGCGGCGCGTGGGTTCGATCCTCGAAGAGGCGCACTACCGGCACGTGCTGATCGACGACCACATGTCCAGTCAGATCTTCGACCGTTACATCGAGCACCTCGACGGCCAGCACATGTACTTTCTCGCCAGCGACCTGAAGGACTTCGAGCAGTGGCGTTACCGCTTTGACGACATGATCCATACCGGTGATGTCGAACCCGGCTTCGCGATTTTCGCGCGCTATCAGCAGCGCGACCGCGAACGCCTGACGGCGGCACTGAAGATGCTCGACACCGAGCCGGACTGGACGGCTGATGAGAGCATGGAGTTCGACCGCAAGGACGCATCGTGGGCGACGACCAGTGCCCAGCTCGATGAGGTGTGGCGCAAGCGGGTGAAGAACGATGAACTGTCGCTGCGGCTGACGGGCAAGACCTGGAAGGAAGCGGTCGATATCCTGCGCAAGCGCTACGAGCGAGGCCTGAAGCGGGTAGACCAGATCAGCAGCGATGATGTGTTCGAGAATCTCATGAACGCGTATGCGTGGACCTTCGACCCGCACTCGAACTACTTCTCGCCGCGCGATTCGGAGGAATACCGCATCCAGATGAGTCTCAATTACGACGGCATCGGCGCCTCGCTGCAACAGACCGATGACTTCGTGCAGGTCATGAATGTCATTGAAGGCGGCCCGGCTGCGGTGGCCGGCACGCTCAAGCCGAATGATCGCATCACCGGCGTGCAGCAGGGCACCGACGCGGCTGTCACCGATGTCGTCGGTTGGCGGCTCGAGGATGTCGTGCAGCTGATCCGCGGCAAGGCGGGCACCGTGGTGAAGCTGCAGGTGCTGCCGGCCGGTGCGGCGCCGGGTGCGCCGGAAAAAATGCTCGTGTTCACGCGCAACAAGGTCAACCTCGACAACCAGGCGGCCAAGAAAGAAGTGCGCACCGTGGTCCGCGGCGGACGCACGCTCAAGATCGGCGTCATCACCATTCCCAGTTTCTATCAGGACGTGGCCGCCCAGGCCGCCGGCGACAAGAACTACCGCAGCACCACTCGCGACGTGCGCCGCCTGCTCGGGGAGCTGACCAGCGCGGGCGTCGACGGCATCGTGCTTGACCTGCGTGATGACGGCGGTGGCTATCTGCCCGAAGCGACCGCACTGACCGGCCTGTTCATCGACAAGGGCCCGGTGGTGCAGCTGAAGGACACGACCGGCCAGGTCGAAGTTCTCGATGATCCGGACGCAGGTGTCGCCTATTCAGGGCCGCTGACAGTGCTCGTAAACCGCTACAGCGCCAGCGCCTCGGAGATTTTTGCGGGTGCACTGCAGGATTATCATCGCGCCTATATCCTGGGCCAGCGCACCTTTGGCAAGGGCACGGTGCAGAATCTGATCCCCCTGGACCGCTGGTCCCAGAAGCCGCTCAGTGGCCAGATCACGGTCACCATCGGCAAGTTCTATCGCGTCACCGGCGAGAGCACGCAGCACCGCGGGGTCGAGCCCGACGTGCAGCTGCCATCGACCATCGACATGAAGGAAGTCGGTGAGAGTTCGCTCGAGGCCGCCCTGCCCTGGGATCGTATCCAAGGCTCCCCGTTCATGGCCTGGCATAACGAGCATCCGGTAATGTCCCTGGCGTCGCTGGTTCCCGAGGAGACGGCGCGCGAACAGCATGATCCGGACTATCACTGGCTGGTCGAAGATGTCGCCGCGCTCAACAAGGTGCGCGCTGAGAAGACACTGTCACTGAACCTCAAGGTTCGCCAGGAGGAGCGCACACAGGTCGACAATGAACGGCTGGCGCGCGCGAATCAGCGGCTGGTCGCGGAGGGTCAGCCGGCCGTGAAGACGGTGGAGGAACTGGACAAGACCACACCGCCGGACCTGGTATTGGGTGAGGCCACGCAGGTCATGGCGGATATCCTGGTCGGCGACACCCCGAACCAGCACCTGCCCGCGACACCGCCGCCGCAGCAGACGGTCAAGCGCTGACGGACGTATCAGCGCAGCAGCACGCGAAACATGTCCCAGGTGTCTTCGGCCAGCACATTGGGCATGTTGACGGCCGCCCGGGCGCCGAGCGGCTCGCCTGCCAGCACATCCGTTTCGCCCAGCGATACGGATTCGGGGGTTGGCGCGGTATCCAGACTGTTGCGGTAACGGGCCAGCGGGCGCAGCGTTTCGCTGCGCGCCTTCACATCCTGGGTCACGTTGGTCTTGCTCTCGATGAGCACGCGCGCCCGTGCGATCAACGCAATCAGCGCCTCGCAGTCGGGGCGGCCACCATAGGCGTCGACCGGCTCGCGGCGGCCCGTGGCCTCCTTTGCGAGGCTCATCAGTGGCGTATCCGCCAGCCGCAGGCATAAGACTTCCGCATAGGCAATTGCGGCAATATTGATGGCACGCCGCGCATCCAGCGACAGACCCGGAAATTCCGGCGGCTGGTCATTTTCGATGGCCGTCATCGCGGCGCGCATTTCCTCCACCTGCAGGGTGGCAAGACCCAGCGCCCCGCCTGCCCCCACCAGACGATAATCCAGATCGCGACGCTTGAAGTAATGCCAGAAGCGCGTGAGCAGCGCGCGCTGTGCCGTCAGATCGGCGACCAACTGCTGCGCCTCAATGAACTGGGCCTGCGCCGTGCGCACCGCAGCCTCGGCGCTCTGGCGGCGCGAGAACAGCGTGCGATTGAATTCGACGAACAGCGTGCGCCGCTCGCGCTCTTCCTGCTGCGCCGAAAGTTCCGCGGTGAACTGCTCGAGGATCTCGCGACCGCGCTGCCACAGGGCGCGCAGCTGGTAGAACACCAGCGCCGGGTAGGCCGTCTCGGTCAGCCCCAGCCGTGTCTCCAGGGAGCCGAGCATTTCCTGAACACGTGCCGTGGCGCCCTCCTGCTGCTTGATCCGGTCCTTGAGGCGATAGACCTCTTCTTGAAGTTCACCGTAGGCTTTCTTCAGTTCCGCGCGATTGCGGAACAGCGTCAGAACGCGATGATCATCCTCGGGATCATCGACCCCTTTGGGATAGACGCGGATCAGGCGACTGAATTGTGCGATTGCTTTCATGTTTGGCCGTGGCCGGCGCAAAGCGGTGCCCCCGC
The DNA here is from genome assembly GCA_036267975.1 of Steroidobacteraceae bacterium. Lineage (GTDB taxonomy): Bacteria > Pseudomonadota > Gammaproteobacteria > Steroidobacterales > Steroidobacteraceae > DAIDKA01. Next base: position 88,431 of record DATAVA010000001.1, read on the forward strand.
TCCACGCAGTATTCCAGCCACTTGTTTAACATGATGTTGCGGGCCCAACGCTGATCCAGTTCACAGGCTACGGTATTGCGCAGGGCCCGCAGGCCCGCATGTTCGTGGGTGTGGGCCCATTCCTGGGCCTCGACCAGCCGGGCATCGTGGTAGACCCGCACACCCATGTCGGGGAAACGCCGGGTGACCTCCTGTTCCGGGATCAGGTAGGTGAGATTCAATGTCGTCGTGTACGGGGAGCGCTCGACCACCGCTAACTGCAGGTCACAGTCGCCGCTGACCCGGGAGAGATATTCACCCCGCAGCACGGCGACATTGCCGGCAAGCCACCCGAGCCGGATGTAGTTGCTTTCGTACAGACTCATCAGGGCGACGAAACTTCGGGGAGTCGCGCGCCATGAGACCGCGGTCTGGGCGTCGTTGAGCATGACCCGACTATATCGCACGTCCGTCTGCGTGCAACCCATGCAATACGTCAGGTTTGTGAAGAATTTGCGCTTGCGTTTTCGCCCCCGAAGGCGGGAGCCAGCAGCCGCGCACGATAGTGCTGCAGTTCGCGGATGGACTCGCGGATATCTGCTAGCGCAAGATGGGCCCCCTGCTTCACGAAGCCCGCGGCGACCATGGGCGCCCAGCGGCGCGCGAGTTCCTTGAGCGTACTGACATCAAGATTACGGTAGTGGAAGAATTTCTCAAGCCGTGGCATATGGCGTGCCAGGAAGCGGCGATCCTGGCAGATGCTGTTGCCGCACATCGGCGAAGCACCCGCGGGCACCCAGCCGGCCAGGAAATCCAGCGTGCGCTGTTCGGCGTCGCCGCTGCTCACCTGGCTGGCGCGCACCCGCGCGATCAGACCCGATGAACCATGCTGGCGCTGATTCCACTCATCCATCCGCGCGAGCGCGCTGTCAGATTGATGTATCGCCAGCATCGGACCTTCTGCCAGGATATTCAGATCCTTGTCGGTGACGATGGTTGCGATCTCGATGATGTCGTCGGTCTCGGGAACGAGGCCGGTCATTTCCAAATCGATCCAGATGAGGTTTTCAGCGTTTGACATGGCGAACCGGCATTCTATCTGACGCATGAGCTTTACCGCACGCATCATCGCCGGCTACGGGCGCCACCTCGTCGTGCGCGACGCGCAGGGCAACGAACGGGGCGCGCGACCCTTCGGCCGCAAGCTGCAGGTGGTATGCGGGGACCAGGTCACCTGCGAGATCGATGCGCATCATGATGAGGCCCACGTCACGGCCGTACTGCCGCGTGCCAGCTGCCTGTACCGCACCAACCTGCGCGCGCAGGAGGAAGCGGTCGTGGCGAACCTGACCTTGATGCTGGTGACGCTCGCCCCGCTGCCGGTGCCGGATCTGTTTGTCATCGATCGTTATCTCGCAGCGGCCGCCTCGGCCGGCATCCGCGCGACGCTCGTGCTCAACAAGAGCGAACTGCCCTGGCCGCCCGAGCTTGCGGCGGAACTGGCCGCCTATGCGGCCGTCGGCTATGCGAATGTCGCGGTGTCCGCCAAAACCGCTGCCGGCATGGAGCCACTGCGTGCCGCCTGCGCCGGCGACATCGCCGCCTTCGTGGGGCAATCCGGTGTCGGCAAGTCCTCGTTGATCAGTCGCTTGGTGCCGGAGGCACAGATCCGCACCGGGGAGCTGATGCTGCGCACCCAGGAAGGCACGCACACCACGACGGCCTCGCACCTCTACGATCTGGCGGGCGGCGGACACCTGATCGACTCCCCGGGCGTACGCGACTTCGCGCCCGCGCTGTCGCGGCTTGAGCCGACATCCCTGGGATTTCTGGAAATTGCGCAGCGCGCTCCGCACTGTCGCTTTGATGACTGCCGGCATTTGAAGGAACCGGCCTGCGCAGTGCGCGCGGCCAGCGAATCCGGACAGATCAGTCCACGTCGCTATGAGAGTTACCGACGATTGCGCCGCCTGTTTGAGACCTTGGGCGAGCGCTAACCCATCACCTGGCGCCCGACCAGCGCGTGTGCCAGCGTGCCGCCGTCCACATATTCGAGCTCCCCGCCCACCGGCACGCCATGCGCGATGCGCGTCGCCTGGATGCCGCGTGCAGCGGCAAGCTCGCGCAGGTAGTGGGCCGTGGCCTCCCCCTCCACGGTGGGATTGGTCGCCAGTATGAGCTCCTGCACGGCGCCTTCGGCCAGCAGCGCTTCGAGCTCACGTGCGCCAAGTTCATCCGGACCCACCCCGTCCAGCGGCGACAGATGGCCCATCAGCACGAAGTAGTAGCCGCGATAGCTCCCCGACAGTTCCACCGCCACGACATCTGCCGGTGACTCGACCACACACAGCAGGCTGCGATCGCGTTGTGGCGCCGCGCAGATTGAACACAGCTCATCATCGGTGAGCATGCGGCAACGCCGGCAGCGCTGCACCGAAGCCAGCGCCGCATCCAGCGCCTGCGCCAGAACACGCGCCCCGGGGCGACCCTCCTGCAGCAGATGGAACGCCATGCGCTGTGCGGTCTTCGGCCCGACCCCCGGCAGCGCGCGCAGAGCCTCGATCAGCTTCAGAAGATTGCGCGAATGCTTCATCTAGAACGGCAGTTTCACACCGGGCGGCAGCTGCAGACCGGCGGTGACGGCCGCCATCATCTCCTGGGTGCGTACTTCGATGCGGTGGGCGGCGTCGTTGAAGGCGGCGACCAGCAGGTCTTCCAGCATCTCGCGGTCCTCGGACGCCACCGCGGGCTCGATCTGCACGCGTTTGACCTGATGCCGGCCGCTCAGGGTGATCTTCACCATGCCGCCGCCGGACTCGCCGACCACCTCGATGTTCTGCACCTCGGCCTGGGCCTTCTGCATGCGTTCCTGCATGACCTGAGCCTGCTTCATCAAATTGCCGATATTGCCGCGCATGGGTTGCCGAACTCCTGAAGATTAAGTGACTAGTTGTCGCTGCGAGTGGGTCGGATCGTATCCGGTAACAGGGTCGCGCCAAAGCGCTCCTGCAGCGCCTTGACGGTGGGATCCTCGCCGAAGGCCTGGCGTGCCGCCACCAGTGCGGTGCGGCGCTCGCGCTCCTGGATCTGGGCGGGGGTCTCGGCGGCCGCCTCGGCCACGAACTCGAGGCGTACCGAGGTGGCGAAATAGGCGTTCAGCGCCTGCTGCAGCTTGGCCTCGATACCCGGAGTTCTGCTCGCCTGATAGCGCGCATCGAGGGCCAGCCGTATGACCCCCTCACGCTGGCCGACGAACTGGCAATTCAGCGCCAGCGACCGTACGGCCCCGCTCAAGCCCATGTCGGCCACCATGGCCGTCCAGTCCCCCGCGGATGTGGCGGCCGGCGGTGCGGTGGCTGCGGCCGCAGGAGCGCTCGCAGAGCCCGCTGGCGGGACTTCAGCGCGGCTCGCCCCGGTGGCGGGCGGCGCGGCGGCGGCAGGCCCCGAGCCCGCATACCGGAAGCCGAGCATCCGCAGCAGTGTCATCTCGAAGCCGGCGCGCGGGTCGGGGGCGAGGTGCAGGTCGCGCCGGCCGATGATGGCCGTCTGGTAGTAGAGTTGGACGTCTTCGGGGCGCAGCCCCTGCGCCAGCTGCAGCAGCAGGGGCAGCTCGTACAGTTCATCCCCGTCGTAGTCGGGAACCGCCTGGACCAGCGCCACGCGCACGAGAAGCGCCGCGAACTCATCGAGCAGCTGGGCATGATCCGGCGCCCACTGTTCGAGTTCGTGGACCCACGCGACAATGCGCGCGGCCTGCGCCTCGATCATCAGCTGGGCAAGTTTGACGACGTGATCGCGGGCGACGGTGCCGAGCATGTCACGCACCTGCGCTTCGGCGACGCTGCCACCCCCGAAGGCGATCACCTGATCGAGCAGCGACAGCGCATCGCGCATGCTGCCATCCGCTGCCTGTGCCAGCAGGCGCAAGCCGGCAGACTCAAAACCGATGCCCTCCAGTTCCAGGACCTGCTGCAGCCGGGCGGCGATCAGTGACACCGGCAGGCGCTTGAGGTTGAACTGCAGGCAGCGCGACAGCACGGTGGCCGGCAGTTTCTGCGGGTCGGTCGTCGCCAGCAAGAATTTCACGCGCGGCGGCGGCTCTTCAAGCGTCTTCAGCAGCGCATTGAACGAGTGGGTCGAGAGCATGTGCACTTCGTCGATGAGGTACACCTTGTAGCGGCCCTGCGTCGGCGCGTACTGCACGTTGTCGAGCAGTTCGCGGGTGTCATCGACCTTGGTGCGCGATGCCGCATCGACCTCGATCAGATCCACGAAACGCCCCTCGTTGATGGCCACACAGCTGGGGCACTCGTCACAGGGCGAGGCACTGACTCCGCGATCGCAGTTCAGGCACTTGGCGAGGATGCGGGCAATCGTGGTCTTGCCGACTCCGCGCGTGCCCGTGAACAGAAACGCGTGATGGACGCGGTCAGTATCCAGCGCATGCGTCAACGCACGCCGCACGTGCTCCTGACCGATCATGTCGGCGAAGCGCCGCGGCCGCCATTTGCGAGCCAACGCTACATAAGCCACATCTCATCCTTCATCCATGTGGAGGTGATCCGCACCAGCTTGGATTCCGGCACCCGACATCGCCGCTGCCGCTGCTCCCTTCCGGGCCTGACGGGATTCACGACTGGTCGTCGCGGAGTAGCCGATGCGGACCACCATGGACCGGATGCGGGTGCGAGCGGCCGAGCTGGCGGAGAGGGTGGGATTCGAACCCACGAACACCCGTGAAGATGTTACTGGAATTCCAGTCCAGCGCCTTCGACCGCTCGGCCACCTCTCCCATCAATAACTTATAAAACTTTTCTCAGGCAAAAAATCAGTGCTCGAGCGTCAAGTGCACCAATGATATACGAAGCCCGCGCGCGTAAGCGCGGCGCCCTCACGTCGCCGGTGCCGGCCGCGGGCCCCGCGGCTCGGTGAACTTCGGCGAGGCATCCAGGCAAGGATCCTTCGGTCCGCGCGGTGGAAACGCCGGCTCATTGAGCGTCGGAATCTGCATCCCACTCTTCGTATCCGGTGGGTCGATGCCCACCGGTACGCGAATCGGCGCCACGCTGGTCGCCTTCAGGTAGCTGTCCTTTTCTTCGGGGCATGATTGGGCCGAGTGCAGCAGATGGCAGCCGCTGAGCCCCAGGCCCGCAGCCACCAGCACCACGACATTGCGCATTCCCTTCAGCATCGAGTCCACCTCAAATTGTTACCGCAGCGCGCCGGACTGACGCAGTGCCTGCTCCAGCGGCGCCCGGAACGGCTCCGCCAGATCCGTCAACGGCAGGCGTAGTCCGGGGCCCATCAAACCCATCCGCGCCAGAGCCCACTTCGCCGGAATGGGATTGGTCTCCAGGAACAAATTCTCATGCAGCGCGGCGATCCCCGCATCCAACTGGCGCGCACCCTCCGCATCCCCCTTCACGGCGGCGGCGACCATCGCCGCCATGGCGCGCGGCGCCACGTTGGCGGTCACGGAAATCACACCGCGGGCACCGGCCAGCACCACGTCGCAGGCCGAGGCATCATCGCCACTGAGGACTGTAAACGCAGCGGGCACCTGCGCCAGTAACTCCCGTACCCGTGATACCTGCGCCACGGCCTCTTTGACCGCGACCACGCGCGGGAGTTGCGCGATACGCCCGACGGTCGCCGGCAGCATATCCACGGCGGTGCGCGAGGGCACATTGTAGGCGATGACCGGTACCCTGGATGCGGCAGCCACCGCCGCATAGTGCCGGAACAGCCCCTCCTGTGTGGGCCGGTTATAGGCGGGCGTCACGATCAGCACCCCGTCTAACGGCAGCTGCGACACCCGACGCACGCGCTCGACCGTGGCCGCCGTGCTGCTGCTGCCCGCCCCGGCGATGATCTGGATCCGGCCATGGGCCTGGTCGCAGGCGCGCTGCGTCAGCTGCAGCAGTTCATCGTCCGACAAACTGGCGGACTCCCCGGTGGTTCCGGCCACGACGATGCCGCTGGTGCCATTTTCGATGTGGAAGTCGATCAGGCGCCCCCAGGCGGAAAAATCGAGTCCGCCATCGGCGTGCATGGGGGTGACTATTGCGACCAGACTGCCTGAAAACATTCCAAAATCTAATCTTGCGGCGCGTGCGCAGAGCGCGCGATGGTACGAGCCACGGGCGGCCTGGGCAAGTTCGGAATTTGAGGACCCCCGGGCGGCATATTGTCCGGTGCCACCCGGCGGCCCGCCGGCGGCGGGCCGCCAAGGTCGCCTTGGGCGGGTGCAACCGGTACACTCGGCTCGCTTATTCGCATGACGGCTCCCTCGAAGATGAAGCAACACCTCGCTGTATCAGCGATCGGCAGCGACCGGACCGGGATGGTCCACGAACTAACGCGGGTGATCACCGAGTGTGGGGGCAATATCAGCGAGAGCCGGATGGCGAACCTCGGCACCGAGTTCGCCATGCTGCTGCTCGTTTCGGGTAACTGGCACGCGCTGGCGAAGCTCGAAACCGAGCTCAAGCGCCTGATGGAAACCAGCAATCTGTCCGTGCACCTGCGGCGCACCGAGCCGCGCAGCGCGCGCACCGACATGCTGCCCTACTCGATCGATGTCGTGTGCCTGGACCAGACCGGCATCGTATCGGGGCTGTCGGGGTTCTTCTCCACCCGCGGCATCGACATTGGCGAAGTGTCCACGCGCAGCTATCCGGCCGCCCATACCGGCGCACCGATGTTTTCGGTCCAGATGATCATCAATGTACCCAGCCGCATCCATGTGTCACACCTGCGGGAGGAGTTCATGGAGTTCTGCGATTCGCTGAATCTGGACGCGATACTCGAGCCGGTGAAGGCTTAATCCCAGCGCCCCCACGGACGATCCCATGCCAAAAGTTGTATTGGACCATAAGGTTCCCGAGTTCACGCTGCCCGCCAGCGGCACCCACGAGACCTGGAGCCTGAAGGCGGCGGCGGGGCGCAAACTGGTGCTGTTCTTCTACCCCAAGGACATGACCAGCGGCTGCACCCTGGAGGCACAGGGCTTTCGCGACCAGGTCGTCGCATTCCGCAAGGCCAATACGGCGATCGTCGGCATCTCGCGCGACAGCCTCGCCTCACATGAGAAGTTCTGTCTGAAGGAAAAGCTGCCCTATCCACTGTTGTCCGACAGCGATGAGAAGGTCTGCCGCCTGTTCGATGTGATCCAGGAAAAATCGCTGTACGGCCGCAAGTACATGGGCGTCGAGCGCAGCACTTTCCTGATCGATGCGCAAGGTTACCTGCGGCGTGAATGGCGCAAGGTCAAAGTAAACGGACACGTGGAGGAAGTACTTGAAGCGGCGAAGTGGCTCTGACCAGCAACCCCCCGATGGATCCGGCACCGCTGTGACGGGAACAGCGGGTGCGGAACGCGCCACGCGGCGCCTGTTCGTTCTGGATACCAATGTGCTGATGCACGATCCGACCTCGATATTCCGTTTCGAGGAGCACGATATATATCTGCCCATGGTCGTGCTCGAGGAACTCGACGCCAACAAGAAGGGGCTCTCCGAAGCTTCGCGCAACGTCCGCCAGGCCAGCCGGTTCCTGGACGAGATGATTCGCGATGCGACCAAGGAGCAGATCGATCAGGGGCTGCCGTTGCCCGCCGGGTATTCGGGCAACCACGGCAAGAAGGTCTCCACCGGCCGGCTGTACTTCCAGACTCGCCCGCTGGGCGGGGCCACGCTGCCGGAAATACTGCCGGGGCATGGCGCGGACAACGCCATTCTCGCGCAGACCCTGCAGCTGCAGCGTGAGGCGCCGGCGGCACGCGTCACGCTCGTCTCCAAGGACATCAACCTGCGCATCAAGGGCGCGGTCCTCGGCGTGCATGTCGAGGACTACAACAGCGACAAGACCCTGGAGGACTCGGATGTCCTCTACTCGGGCATGGCCGCACTGCCTGCGGATTTCTGGGAGCAGCACGGCAAGGATATGCGCTCCTGGAAGGAAACCGAGCGTACTTTCTACGAGGTGAGCGGACCTGCCGTGCATGAGTGGTTGCCCAATCTGGGTGTCTACGAAGACGCCGATCACGGCATCGAAGGCATCGTGCGCACGGTCGCGGGCGACACGGCGACCCTGGAGCTGACCCGCGACTTTCGCAGTGACCGGCACAATATCTGGGGCGTGACGGCACGCAATCGCGAGCAGAACTTTGCCCTCAATCTGCTCATGGACCCGCAGATCGACCTGGTCACGCTGCTGGGACCGGCGGGTACCGGCAAGACCTTGCTGGCACTCGCGGCGGGCCTGGTCCAGACGCTGGAGGCGAACCGCTTCATCGAAATCATCATGACCCGGGTCACGATTCCGCTTGGCGAAGACATCGGGTTCCTGCCGGGTACGGAGGAAGAAAAAATGGAGCCGTGGATGGGCGCCCTCATGGACAACCTCGAGGTGCTGACCCAAAGCCAGGAAGGCGGCAACTGGGGTCGCGCCGCGACCAATGATCTGCTGCGCAACCGCATCAAGATCCGCTCGCTGAATTTCATGCGCGGGCGCACCTTTCTGAATCGATTCATCATCCTGGACGAGGCGCAGAATCTGACCCCGAAGCAGATGAAAGCGCTGATCACGCGTGCGGGCCCCGGCACCAAGATCGCCTGCTTGGGCAATGTGGCCCAGATCGACACCCCCTACCTGACCGAGACCACCTCAGGCATCACCTATGCCGTGAACCGGTTCCGGGGCTGGGCGCATTCCGGCCATGTCACCCTGGTGCGCGGTGAGCGTTCACGCCTGGCGGACTTTGCCTCGGACGCGTTGTAGGATGGCCAGCCCCACACCGAGGCTGTTGTAGACCTTTTGGTGCGGGGCGCGTTATGGGAGCTTTGGCGCCGGTCCGGTGAGGATTGTTTACGCCATTGACTGCAACTCCGGAGTGTCGACCGTTGTCACAGATCCTATGCAAATAATTAGAAAAATCAGCGTTGTTGCCGTCGCTGCCCTCTTCAGCGGTTTTGCGAGCTACGCGACCGCCCAGTCCAACTCGGACCTGCCGGACATCGGCAGTCCAGCCGGGACCATCGCCAACCTCGACGATGAGTACCAGATCGGACGCATGGTCATTCGCGAATTCCGCGACCAGAACGAGATCGTCGAGGACCCGGAGGTCGCCGACTACATCCAGACCCTGGGACTGAAACTGTCCTCCCAGGCGCCGGATTCGAGCCGGATATTCCATTACTTGGTGTTGCGCGAGGCTGACATCAACGCGGAGGCCCTCCCCGGCGCCTTCATCGTCGTCAATTACGGCACGATCATCGCCGCCGACGATGAGTCGGAACTGGCGGGCGTGCTGGCGCACGAAACGGCCCACGTCACCCAGCGCCACCTGGTTCGCAGCGCGCTGGCCTCGACCCACCAGAGCCTCGAGACCGTCGCCGCCATCCTCGGAGCGATTGCACTGGGCGCACTCGGCGGTGGAACGGCGGCGGTCGAGGGCGGCATCATGGCCGCGGAAGGCATGGGCGAGCAGATGCAGATCAATTTCACCCGCGACCAGGAATACGAGGCCGATCGCGTCGGCATGACCTATCTTGCACATGCCGGCTTCGATCCGCTGGGAATGCCGAACTTCTTCGAGGCCTTCTACCGCCGCTACGGCTACAGCGAATCGCACATTCCGCGCATGCTGGTGGATCACCCGGTCACCAGCGAACGTATCGCCGAGGCGCGTAACCGCGCCGCGCAGATGGAACGACCGAAGCATATCGAGGACAGCGTTAACTTCGGGTTGGTGAAGGAGCGCCTGCGGGTGCTCATGGCAACCGAAGACTTCGATCTGCGTGGCTACTATGCCGCCCGGGTCAACACGCCGGAACCGACCCTGGCGGCGCAGTACGGGCAGGCCCTGGCGTTCGTACAGCGCAATCATCCCGCGGATGCCATTCCCATTCTGCAGCCGCTGGTGAATGCCCATCAGGGTGTGATCATGCTGCACACGCTGCTGGCGCAGGCCCAGATTGCCGCCGGCCAGGTGCCGGAGGGCCTCGCCACCTTCGCGCGCGCCCTGGCGCTGTTCCCGCGCAATACCCCCCTGACGGTGCGCTATGCCGAAGCGCTCATCGCCGCCAACCAACCCGCGAAGGCCCATCAGCTACTGCTGGACCTCTTCAACAACGAGCCAGCGACGCCGCCGGAAGTGCGCCTGACGGCGCTCGCCGCAAGCAGCGCGGGCGATGCCGGCGATGCCTATTACTACATGGGCGAATACAACATCGAGAATGGCCAGTTTCAGCTCGCGACCCAGCAGCTGGAACTGGCACTGGCCTCCCCGAACCTCACCGTCGTACAACGTAAGCGTTACCAGGCGCGCCTCAAGGAGGTCCGGGACGCCATTCTCGAGGATCGGCGCGCCCACGGCGGCCGCTCACCGAACACGGGCGACAACGGCGGAGCCGACGGCGGCTAATTAATACCGGCACTGAGCCGCCCGGTGGCGCTTGCTACACTACCGGCAGATTTACTTAGCGCCAGTTTCCATGCAAATCAACTTTCGGCCGATCACCCTATGCAGCGTGCTATCCCTGCTCACTGTGCTGACAGCCTGTGCGACCCTCCCCGCCGGTGCGACCAAGGATCCGCGTGATCCGCTCGAGCGCATCAATCGCACGACCTTCAAATTCGACGATGCGCTGGCCCACAAGGTAGCGCTGCCCATCGCCCGCGGATACCAGCGGGTGACGCCGAAACCGATACGCCAGGGCATTGCCAATGTGTTCGAGAACGCCCATACGCCCGTGGTCATGGTCAACGATCTGCTGCAAGCCAAATTCAGCGCGTTCGGCCTGGAAACCTCGCGACTGCTGCTGAACACCACGCTGGGCCTAGGCGGCCTGCTTGATCCGGCCACGCACTTCGGTCTGCCGAAGGAGGACAACGACTTCGGCCGCACTCTCGGAACCTGGGGTATACATCCGGGTCCGTACCTGGTGCTGCCACTGCTCGGACCTTCGGACTTTCGTGATGGCATTGCGAAACTCGTGGATCAATTCGCCGAACCGCAGAATTATATTGGCAACAAGCGGGTGCTGTACGCCTTATACCCCGTGGAAATCGTGAACACCTTCTCCGAGTCGCTGCTTCCAACCTACCAGCTTCTGGATCAGCAGAATGCATTTGACCGGTACGCCTTTGCTCGCAACGCGTACCTGCAGCAGCGCAACTTCCTGATCCATGGCAACAACGGCACCAAGGTCGACCAGGAGGAATTGGATCTGGAGAAATCACTGCAGGACGATTCGGCACCGGCACCGCCCGCAAAATAGTCAGGCGACCGCGTCCGCCAGTACTTCCGACACCTCACTGAGGTGAGCGATGGCGCTGATCTGCGCCGGAAGATTGGCGAACTTCAGATGGCGCCCATGCAGGTGCGCCCAGCGCCGCCACTCAATCAGCACGGCCAGCCCGGCGCTGTCGGCATGCGGAACTGTCGCACAATCCACGACGATCGTCGCGCTGCCATCGCTCTCGAAACAGGCAACGCCGGCTTCACAGACGCGCCGCGCGGTCTCAAACGTCATCGCCGAAGTGACCGTGACGCAGCCCGGCGATGCGACGGCGACCTGCGGAGCGATCTGGCTCAATGCGGTTACTTCGCGTCCGGCAGACCGGCGGGACGCGCGCCGGATTCAAGCCGGCTGATGACCGCCTCGAGTCCTTTCTGATCGATCTGTGCCGCAAAGTCATCCCGGAAGCTCTTCACATAGCTGATGCCTTCGATCTTGACATCCCAGGCCTTCCAGCCCATGGGTGTCTTGTGCAGCACGTAAATGACCGGCACTGTCGTGCCGTTGTCACGCGTAATCGTGGTGCTGACGCTGGCCTGGTCGGCCCCGGGATCGACCCGGCCCGGCTGCACCTTCAACTTGTTGGCCGTGAAGTTGACCAGTGCATTGCCATAGTTCTGCAACATCGAATCCTGGAAGGCCGTGATGAAGCGCATGCGCTGATCTTCGGTGGCGGTGCGCCAATACTTGCCCAGAACCAGCTGCGCGGCGTAGCGGGTGTCGAAGTACGGCAACAGGTATTTGTCGGCCAGTGCGCGCACATTTTTTGGATTGTTGACGTACGCGGCGCGATTGGCATCCAACTCCTTGAGAATGCCGGATGCGACATCCTGGATCAGCTGCGTGGGATCTTGAGTATTGATGGCCGCGCTGGCGGCAGGCGCAGGGGCCGCGGGTGCCGCATGGACCGCCGTCATGCCGCCGAAGCCCGACAGCATGAGCAGTCCGAGTGCACCGAGCGTGCTCTTCAGATGCGGATTCGCTTTCACTTTGAGGTCCCCTTTTTCGGCGCCGATGAGCCACTGTCGCCAGCCGGAGCGCTGGAGTCGCCGGCATCCGACCCCTTGCTGGCCTGGCCTGAAAAGAACTTGTTGATGAGGTTCTCCAACACCAGCGCCGACTGGGTCAGGGTAATTTGACTCCCCTCCTTCAGGAAGGTTTCCGATCCACCCGCGCCAATGCCCACGTACTTGCCGCCGAGCAGACCCTGGGTCTGGATGCTGGCATCACTGTCGTCCGGGATTTTGTTGTACTGCGGATCGATGCGCATCTTTACGACCGCCTTGTAGGTATTCCAGTCGATGCGCACGCTTTCAACCTCACCGAGATTGACGCCGGCCATCGACACCGGGGAGCCGACCTTCAGGTCGCCCACGTTGTCGAATGCGGCAGTGATACGATATCCGGCCTTTGTGTGCGCCAGCTTCAGTCCGCTGGAAGGCAGCTGGGTCGTCAGGAACAGCAGGGAGACGAAGCCCAGGATGACGAACAGTCCCGTGCCAATTTCAATTCCGCGATTCGGGCGCATGTAATTCCTCGATCAATGCATTGCCGCCGCGACGCTCAGATGAACGCCGCAGTCAGCATGTAATCCAGTAACAGGATCAGTACGGAAGAGGCAACCACGGTACGGGTCGTCGCCAGGCCCACCCCTTCGGCGGTCGGCTCCGAGTGATACCCTTCGTATACGGCAATCAGGCTGCAGATGAAACCAAATACCACACTCTTGACGATGCCTTCCTTGACATCGTGCAGGCTCACCGCACTTTGCATCTGCGACCAGAACGAACCATTGTCGATACCCAGCATCTGCACGCCGACCAGGTGGGCGCCGAACAGGCCGACGACATCGTAGACGCCGGTCAGCAGCGGCATCGAAATCAATCCGCCCAGGAAGCGCGGCGCGACCACGTAGCGCAGGGGATCCACGGCCATCATCTGCATCGCCGTGAGCTGATCGGTGGCGCGCATCAGGCCGATCTCTGACGTGAGCGCCGTGCCGGCGCGGCCGGCGAACAGCAGCGCCGTCAGCACCGGCCCGAGTTCCTTGAGCAGCGCGAGGGCAGCGGCAAAGCCGAGCGCGTCCTCGGAACCAAAGCGCTGCAGCAGATTGAAGCCCAGCAATGCGAGCACCATCCCGGTAAACAGCCCCGAGAGCATGATGATCACCAGCGAGCGACCGCCGGCATTGTAGATCTGGTTGATGACCAGACTCGGCCGGGCCAGCACCCGCCCGCACTGCACCCCCATTTCAGCGAAGAAAATCGCGATCCGGCCGATGTGCGCCACGGAGCGCAGGATCATGCCATCACCGGCCACGGCCGCGGTCATGCGCCACCGCCGGATTGAGTTGCGTGCGTATCGGCCAGGAACTGCCCGCTCAGCTCGGGCGCCGGGTAGTGGAATGGTGAGGGTCCGTCCGGATCGCCGCTCATGAATTGGCGCACGATCGGTGACTGGCTGGCGGCCAGTTCCTTGGGCGTGCCAGCCGCCACGATGGTACCGGCGGCCATCAGGTAACTGCGATGCGCGATGCTCGACAGCTCATTCACGTCGTGGGAAACGATGATGCTGGTGATCCCCAACGCCTGATTCAACTGCTGGATCAACCGCAGGATGACACCCAGTGCGATGGGATCGAGGCCGACGAAGGGTTCATCGTAGATCAGAAGCTCCGGGTCCATGACCACGGCCCGGGCGAGCGCCACCCGGCGCGCCATCCCGCCTGACAGTTCTTCGGGCATCAGCTCGGCCGCACCACGCAGGCCCACGGCGTTGAGCTTGGTGAGCACCAGGTTGCGGATCAGTGACTCCGGAAGGTCGGTGTGTTCGCGCAGCGGAAAAGCGACGTTCTCGAACACATCCATGTCGCTCAGCAGCGCACTGTCCTGAAACAGCATGCCGGTCCGCTTGCGCATGGCGAATACCTGCCGCGAATTCAGCTCGGCGAGATTCTCACCAAAAACGATGACTTCGCCGCGGTCGGCGTAGATCTGCGCCGTGATCAACCGCAGCAACGTGGTTTTACCCGTGCCGCTCGGGCCCATCACGGCCGTGATCTGCCCCTTCATGGCCTGCAGCGACAGGCCTGAGAAAATGGTCCGGCCGCGCACTGAGTAGTGCGCGTCGCGGACGTCCACGATGATTTCGTCTGTCACTGGTTTGAAGGTGTCTCAGGCGGCCTTGTTTTCCATGTCCGCAGTGTAGCGTCCGGTACTGGCAAGGCCATTCAGCCGCGCCCGCTTCAGATATTCCTTTTGTCCGACAGCATATCCGGCCGCCGTGCCGCCCCAGTCCTTGAGCGCCGCATCCTGTAAGGCACGGCCGTAGCTGAAGGTCAAAGTCCACGGTAGCCCGCTGCTCTGGTTAATGAGTGACAGGTGCAGGGTGGCTTCCTGCGAGGCTTGGCCACCGGACAGGAACGCGATTCCGGGAACGGCAGCCGGCACATGGCGCTTCAGGCAGCGCACGGTTGCCTGCGCGACCTGCTCCGGCGCGGCCCGATTGGCCGCCTGCTTGCCTGAAATAACCATATTGGGCTTGAGTATCATGCCTTCGAGAGCGACGCGCTGCTTGTGCAGCTGATCAAATACCACCTGCAGTGTCTCATTCGTGACGGCCTCGCATCGATCTATCGAATGATCACCGTCCATGAGCACTTCAGGTTCGACAATCGGGACGATCTGCTGCTCCTGGCACAGCGCCGCATAGCGTGCCAGGGCCTGCGCATTGGCCTCGATCGCATACGCGGTCGGAATATCCTTGCCGATGTCGATCACCGCACGCCACTTGGCGAAGCGCGCACCGAGCTTGTAATACTCCTGCAGGCGCTCGCGCAGGCCATCGAGGCCCTCGGTAATGGTCTCGCCCGGGAAACCGGCGAGCGGCTTGGCGCCGGTGTCAACCTTGATTCCGGGGAACACGCCGACGCGGGTCAGATACTCCGCGAAATTCACGCCCTGCGAGGTTTTCTGCCGGATGGTCTCGTCATATAGGATGACCCCGCTCACCCATTCCTGGGCTCCGGGAGCCGTCAGCAGCATGTCGCGGTAGGTGCGGCGATGCGCTTCGGTCGACTCCAGCTTGATGCTGTCGAAGCGCTTCTTGATGGTGCTCGAGCTTTCATCGGCAGCGAGCAGACCCTTGCCCTTGACGACCATGCCACGGGCAACTTTTTCCAGATCGCTGAGATTCATCGTCGCGTACCCCCTTAGGTACTTTTCAAGGAGCCAGATTCGGCTCGGGAGAATACCAAATCGCCATGGCGCTCCGCGCCGCAGCGCGGCGGCGCCATCCGCCATGGTGGGTGGGAGCAGGGGGGGGAGTCTGCGCCTCCCGCACTGCAGTGATTGGATTTGGAAACTAAAGAGTACTAAAATAGTCCTAGTTATCCCAGACCGGCACTTACGGTACCCGCAAATCCATGTTACGCATCAGCAAATTGACCGACTATGCGACGGTGGTCCTGGCGGCTTTGGCGGAGCAGCCGGCTCAGCTGCGCACCGCAGCGGCGCTGGCCGGACGCACACGCATAGCGGCACCGACCGTGAGCAAGCTGCTCAAACAGCTGCATCGGGCTGGCCTTTTGACCTCCACGCGCGGCTTGCATGGGGGATACCAGCTCGCCCGCCCCCCCTCCCAGATCACTGTCGCGGCCATCCTCGACGCCCTGGAGGGCCCCATCGCCCTCACCGACTGTTCCGGCGGCCATGGACAGTGCGGTATCGAACATAACTGCCGGGTTGCACCGGTGTGGCAGCGATTGAACGTCGCCATCCGCCGCGCCTTGAGTGACGTGACGCTGGCCGAACTGGCCGGGCTCGACGCCGTGCAGCCCCGACTGCCCATTCTCGAACATGAAATCAAATTCGCAGCGCGCCATGACTGAGACCACGACCGACCTCGAACAGCTGGTCAACCGCCAGTATCAACACGGCTTCGTCACGGACATCGAGTCCGAGACGGTCCCGCCCGGCCTCGATGAAGATGTCGTGCGCCTGATTTCGCGTAAGAAGGGTGAGCCGGAATTCCTGCTGCAATGGCGCCTCAAGGCCTTGCGCCACTGGTTCACGCTGAAGGAGCCGCACTGGGCTCATGTCCGTTATCCCGCCATCGACTACCAGTCGATCTCGTACTACTCCGCGCCGAAGGCCAGGACGGACGGTCCGAAGAGCCTGGAGGAAGTGGATCCGAAGCTGCTGGAGACGTATGCCAAGCTTGGCGTGCCACTGCACGAGCGTGCGCGTCTGGCAGGCGTCGCGGTCGATGCGGTATTCGACAGCGTCTCGGTCGCCACGACCTTCAAGGAGCGGCTCTCGGCGGCCGGTGTCATCTTCTGTTCGTTCTCGGAGGCCGTACGCACCCACCCGACGCTCGTCGAGCAATACCTGGGGAGCGTCGTACCGGTCGCAGACAACTTCTACGCCGCGCTGAATTCGGCCGTGTTCACCGATGGTTCCTTCGTCTACATACCGAAGGGCGTGCGTTGCCCCATGGAGCTGTCCACCTATTTTCGGATCAATGCGGCCAATACCGGCCAGTTCGAGCGCACGCTCATCATCGCGGATGCGGACTCCCACGTCAGCTATCTGGAAGGCTGCACGGCACCGATGCGTGATGAGAACCAGCTGCACGCCGCGGTCGTCGAACTGGTGGCGCTCGACAATGCCTTCATCAAGTACTCGACCGTGCAGAACTGGTATCCGGGTGATGAGCGCGGGGTCGGCGGCATCTACAACTTCGTCACCAAGCGCGGCGAGTGCCGCGGGCGCAATTCGCATATTTCCTGGACACAGGTGGAGACCGGCTCGGCGATCACCTGGAAATATCCCAGCTGCGTGCTGCGCGGCGACGGCTCGATCGGGGAGTTCTACTCCGTCGCGACCGTCAACAACTATCAGCAGGCCGACACCGGCACCAAGATGATCCACATCGGCAAGGACACGCGCAGCACGATCGTGTCCAAGGGCATCTCGGCCGGGCATGGCCAGAACTCCTACCGGGGGCTCGTGAAAATCCTCCCCAGCGCCCATGGCGCACGCAACTTCACGCAGTGCGATTCGCTGCTGATGGGCGGCACGTGCGGTGCGCACACCTTTCCGTACGTGGAGGTCAAGAATCCGACGGCCACGGTGGAACATGAGGCGAGCACCTCGAAAATCAGTGAAGACCAGTTGTTCTACTGTCAGCAGCGCGGCGTCGCCACCGAGGATGCGGTGAACATGATCGTCAGCGGCTTCTGCAAGTCCGTCTTCAAGGAACTGCCGATGGAGTTCGCCGTCGAGGCCCAGAACCTGCTCGCCGTCAGCCTCGAAGGCGCTGTCGGCTGAGGCTCCTGCAATCAATATTCGGACAATTTCATCATGTTAATCGTTGAAAACCTGCACGTCTCGGTGGGCGCCACCGCGGTGCTCAAGGGTCTGACACTCACGGTTCCGACCGGCGAAGTGCACGCCATCATGGGCCCGAATGGCTCGGGCAAGAGCACGCTGTCGTATGTGCTCGCCGGCCGGCCGGGCTACACCGTAACCGCCGGTTCGGTGACCTACGATGGCCAGGATCTGCTGGCACTCGCGCCCGAGGAGCGCGCCCGCAGTGGCGTGTTCCTCGGATTCCAGTATCCGGTCGAAATCCCGGGCGTGAACAATGTCTACCTGTTGAAGGCCGCCCTCAACGCGCAGCGCAAGCAGCGCGGCCTGCAGGAAGTGGATGCCTTTGAGTTCCTCGGCGCCGTGCGCGAGAAGATGAAACTCATGCAGATGGCGGAAACCTTTCTATCGCGCGGCGTCAATGAGGGGTTCTCGGGCGGCGAGAAAAAGCGCAATGAGATCCTGCAGATGCTGGTGCTCGAGCCACGCCTGGCCATACTGGATGAGACCGATTCCGGGCTCGACATCGATGCGCTCAAGGTGGTCGCGGCCGGCGTCAACAGCCTGCGCGGCGCGGACCGCTCCTTCGTGCTGGTCACGCATTACCAGCGGCTGCTCGATCACATCGTCCCCGACCAGGTGCATGTGCTCGCCGGCGGACGCATTCTGCGCAGCGGCGATCACACCCTGGCGCATGAGCTGGAACGTCGCGGCTATGACTGGGTGATCGGCGAGGCGGCATGACCAGCGCCCTCCTCACCCGCATCGCGGCCGAGCACGCCGCTGCGCTCGCCGTGCAGCCGCCGTCACCGACATTGCTCGTGCATCGCCGCAAGGCCCTGCAGAGGCTGCTGGAGCGCGGTGTCCCTACAGTGCGCGATGAAAACTGGCGCTATGCCAATCTGCGCATTCTCGACAAGGCGGACTTCACGCCCGCTGTTGCAGTGGGTGCCGTCAAGGCGTCCGATCTGCCGGCCGCGATCGAGGGCTTCACGCGCTTTGTCTTCATCGACGGCCAGTTTGCACCCCAGCTCTCGGCCGCTGCCGGCGCCGTTGGCGCGGCAACCCTGGCGCGGCTGCAGGGCGAGATGGCCACCAGCGAGCAGCCCTTTGCATTATTGAACGAAGCCTTTGCAACCGACGGCGCCGACATCCAGGTGGCAGCCGGTGCGGCCACGGTTGACATCGAAGTGGTGTTCTACAGCGCCACGCCCACGGCGGCATATCCGCGCCTGAATATACGCCTAGCGCCCAACGCACGACTGCGCCTGATCGAACGCCACGTCGGCGCGGTGACGGCGCCCCAGTTCATCAACTCGGCCGTGCGCATCGAGGTGGCCGCGGGCGCCGCCTTGAATCACTACCGGCTGCAGGAGACCGGCCCGAACACTTCGTGGACGGACACGCTGCGCGCGAGCCTCGCGCGTGATGCCAGCTATCACCTGCATCTGCTGCAGCTCGGCGCCCTCGCGGCACGCTCGACGGTCGACATCGAGCTGGCCGGAGCGGCCGCCAGCACCCGGGTCGATACCGTCGCGCTCGCCGATGATCGGCAGGTTCATGACACGATGATTGTCGTCGACCACAAAGCCGCGCATACCCGCACCGAAGAGAACTTCCGCGGCATCGCCGGCGCTCGTGCGCGCATCGGCTTCAATGGTCTGATCATCGTGCGTGATTGCGCCCAGCACGCGGATTCGGCGCAGTCGCTGAAGGGCTTGCTTGCCGGCACTGAAGCCGAAATCGATCTGCGCCCGCAGCTGGAGATCCACACCGATGAAGTTCGCTGCAGCCACGGCGCCACCACCGGCAAGCTGGATGACACCATGCTGTTCTACCTGCTGACCCGCGGCATCACGCCCGAGGTGGCCCGGCGCCTGCTGAAATGGGCATTCATCACCGATGTGGTCGCGAAGATCGATGTCCCGGCGCTGCGCACCCATGTGCAGCGCAGCCTCGCCAGCCATATGCAGGACGCGCGCAGCCTCGAGGAGCTGCTGTCATGAGTGCCACGCCGATCCGGGCCGCCGCGCGGCCTGCGTATGACGTCGAACGCGTGCGCCGCGATTTCCCGATCCTGACGCGCACGGTCCACGGCAAGCCGCTCGTCTACCTCGACAGCGCTGCCTCCGCGCAGCGCCCGCTGGCAGTGATCCGTGCCGTCGATGATTACGAGAGCCGCTCACACGCCAATGTTCATCGTGGCGTGCATGCCCTCAGCCAGGAGGCCACCGCGGCCTTCGAAGGCGCGCGCGAGCGCGTGCGACGTTTCCTCAACGCGCGCTCGACCCGCGAGATCATTTTCACCCGCGGCACCACCGAGGCGATCAACCTCGTCGCCAACTCCTGGGGCCGGGTGCGGCTCGGACCCGGCGATGAAATCCTCATCACGGCGCTGGAACACCACGCCAATATCGTTCCTTGGCAGATGGTGCGCGATGCCACCGGCTGCTCCCTCGTGGTCGCGCCCATCGACCGGTCCGGCGAACTCATCATGGCGGAGTTCCACCGGCTGCTGACGCCGCGCACCCGCATTGTGGCGGTCGCACATGTTTCCAATGCGCTGGGGACGATACTGCCCGTCGCCGAAATCATTGCGGCCGCCCACGCGCGCCGCGTGCCGGTACTGGTGGATGGCGCCCAGGCCATTGCCCATACCCGCGTCGATGTGCAGGCGCTGGGTGCCGACTTCTACGCCTTTTCGGGCCACAAGCTTTATGGCCCGACCGGCATCGGTGTGCTCTATGGCCGCGAAGAACTGCTGGCCGAAATGCCGCCGTGGCAGGGCGGTGGCGACATGATTCTGAACGTGACCTTCGAGCGCACCACCTACAATGAGCTGCCTTACAAGTTTGAAGCCGGCACGCCGAACATGTCCGGCGCCGTGGGCCTGGGCGCGGCCATCGACTATGTCGAAACATTGGGCGTCGAAGCCATGGCTGCCCATGAGCACACCCTGCTCGAAGCTGCCACGGCGCAGCTCAGCAGCATTCCGGGGCTGACGCTGATCGGCACTGCCAAACACAAGGCCGCGGTGGTCTCCTTTGTAATGGAGCGTATCCATCCCCATGATCTGGGCACCATCCTCGATGCCGAGGGAGTGGCGGTACGCACCGGACATCATTGCGCCCAGCCGGTGATGGACTTCTTCAGTATCCCGGCGACGGCCCGCGCTTCTTTCGCCTGTTACAACACGCTGGCGGAAGTGCACCAGCTCGCCGCGGCACTGCGGCGCGCGCAGGAGGTTTTTGGCTGATGGAGTTGAAGGACCTGTACCGCGACGTGATCCTCGATCACAACCGGCAGCCCCGTAACTTTGGGCGCCTTGATCCGGCGGATGCGACAGCCGACGGCCACAATCCGCTGTGCGGGGACCGGCTGACGGTGTCGCTGCGCCTGGCGGGCGACACCATCACGGACATCCGCTTCGAGGGCAAGGGCTGCGCGATCTCGACAGCCTCGGCATCGTTGATGAGCGAGGCCGTCAAGGGCCGCGACCGCGGCGCCGTGCATGAATTGTTCAACCACATTCATGCCCTGCTGACGCAAACCGACGCGCCGATCGATCCGTCCCTGGGGAAGCTTGCCGCATTGTCCGGCGTGCGCGAATTCCCCTCCCGAGTGAAGTGCGCCAGCCTGTGCTGGCACACGCTCAATGCCGCGCTCGAACAGGGTGGCACGATTTCGACCGAGGCCGGCAACGAATCCTCCTCGGAAGTGGCGCGATGAGGTCGCACGAGAATGAACCGGTCGTGATCTACCGCGAAGTACCGGCCGTGGTGGTGCCCGCCGGACAGGAAGTGACCCTGAAGCCCGGCCAGTCGGGGTACATCACCCAGGCACTGGGCGGCAGCTTCACCCTATATATAGACGGCAACCTGTATCGACTCGCCGGCACCGACGCCGATGCCATCGGCAAAGAGGTACTGAAGGTACCCGAGTTGCCCGTGAACGCCACCGAAAAGGACGTGCTGGATGCGGTCTGGGCGCAGCTGCGCACCTGTTTTGATCCGGAGATTCCCATCAACATCGTCGATCTCGGGCTCGTGTACGACTGTGCGGTGAACCCGAAGGATGACGGCACACGCAGTGTCGACATCAGGATGACGCTCACCGCTCCGGGCTGCGGCATGGGCGACATCCTGGTGGATGATGCTACCGACAAGATCAAAATGATCCCCACCGTCAGCGAGGCCAAGGTGGAACTGGTGTTTGATCCGCCGTGGAACCAGTCCATGATGACCGAGGCTGCCCGGCTGCAGACCGGGATGTTCTGAGCATGGCAGGTCAGTGGATCGACGTCGGCGCGGCCGACAAGGTGCGCGAGGACCGCGCGTTCAGCACCGAGGCGGATGGCTTGCCGATCGTCATCGCGCGCTGCGGCAATGATTTCTACGCCATGGAGGACCGTTGCACCCACGACGGTGAGTCCTTCGCGGCCGCCGATGTCGAGGACTGCGAGATCATCTGTCCGCGCCACTTCGCGCGTTTCTGTCTCAAGACCGGTGCGGCCCTCTCCCCACCCGCCTACGAACCCGCGCGCACATTCACGGTGCGGGTCGAAAACGGCCGACTGCTGGTCGAATCTCAAGGCTGACTGCCCTTACAACGGCTCTGCCGAATCATCGCCGAGCGCTTAACTTTCCTTCAATTTCTTAACCACTGGAACTTCTATGTCGGACTCCGCAACTGAAATCGCACAGATCAAGATCCTGATGAAGGGCGCGTCGGTCGAGATGACCTGCAAGGATACCGAGCACCTGACCGAGGCGGCCAAGCTCCTGCCGGCCGGCAGCGACATCTTCATCGCCCTGTTCCCGAACCAGACCTTCGAGGAACTCACCGAGGCGGCACGCGCCGTGAAGGCAGCCAGTTTCACCCCCGTGCCGCACGTGCCGGCGCGCCGCATCAAGGACGTCGCGCAGGTTGCGCAGATCGCTCGCGGCTTCGCCACTGCCGGCGTCACCAAGTTCCTGCTGGTCGCGGGCGACATGCCGGCACCGGAAGGTGCCTTCGACTCCACCATCGGGGTCCTCGCCAGCGGCGAGTTCGCGAAGGCCGGTATCAAGAAAATGTACATGGCCGGGCATCCGGAAGGCCATGCGCACATGACGCCCGAACAGCTGCGCGAATACGAGCAGAAGAAGATTGCGCTCACGAATGAACAGGGTGTGGAGCTCACGTTCGTCACGCAGGTCGTGTTCGAACCGGAGCCCTTCATCGAATGGGAACACGTCCTGCGCCGCACCGGTGTGAAAAACGCGGTTCGCGCCGGCCTGCCCGGCCCCGCCAGCCTCAAGACCCTGCTGCGCTACGCGAAAATCTGCGGCGCCGGCGCGTCGATGCGCGCACTCATGGGCGGCGGCAAGATGGCACTCGTCGCGAACCTACTCGGAGACAGCGGCCCGGAGGAGACCATCCGCACGATCGCGCGCGAGCAGGCTGCCGGCATGGTGAACTTCGACGGCCTTCACTTCTTTGCCTTCGGTGGCTTCCTGAAGACGAGCAAGTTCGTGGCGGCGATCCAGCAGGGCAACATCACGCTCGATTCCAAAGGCGAGGCGTTCAAGGTTCACACCTGAGCGGTACGGCAGCAGGCAATGGTGCGCTCCGGCGCATGGAATGTCGGACCGCTGCGGCTGGCTAGTTGCCAGCGGCTGTCTGCGGGAACAGCATTACGAAACCCTTCCCATCCGGCGTCAGGTCGTACTGACGCCGCAGCCCGCCCTGCCGGAAGCCCTTGATCGGCAGCGCCACGGGATCGCCGGCCTTCGGGCCGCCGCCGGTGGCAATGACCAGCTGAAACATCTGATCGTCCTGATCGAAGTACAGCTTTGCGCCATCGGGCGACCACTGCGGGTGGCTGCCGCCGTTCTTCGTGAGCTGCAGGCGCTTGCCTGAGATCGGCAGCGGCTCCAGCCACACTTCCGGCCGGCCGGTTTCATCGGACGCATACGCGATCCATCGGCCATCAGGGGAGATGGAGCTGCTGTATTGCGCGGAGCCGGGCTGGTCGACGAGGCGCGTGACCTTTCTCGTGCGCGGGTCAAGCTGCGCGATGCCGTAATCCTTGTCACCCTTCAGCGTGAGGAAGGTGACCCGACCGTTCCGGTCGATGCTCTGCGGTGCGAGTCCATCGCCGATGTACAGCGGCTGTTCGGTGATATTCGCAATCACGCGCGCCTGGTACAAATCATCAGAGCCATTGCCCGACCCCTGGAACACGACCCACTGCTCGTCGGGCGACCAGACCGGCGCGAGGTTGCGCGGCTCGATGATGGTTTGCGGCAGCGCGCGCCGCTTGTCCAGCTTGTCCAGGTCCGCCACGTACACCTTCGAGCTCTGCGCGGCGGTTGCGCTGGCGGGCGGATCGGTGAGCTCGAAGGTCACCTGCTCGCCGTCGGGTGCGACGCGCGGAGCGACCACCGAATCGGGCAGGTCGCCCAGCACCGTCTTATGGCCCTGCATGTCCACCAGGACGACCTGGACGTTGTTGCTCTGCGGCTCGGCGGCATCGCCCACCGTAATGCCTGCAATGCCCATGAAGCAGGCCGCCAGACTCAGGACTTTGCGCATCAGTTTCCCCGATTTCTTGATTCCCACCGGCCGCCGAGTTTACTGGAGTCCTGGTGAATTCGGAAAAAAGGACGCGCTAACCGTCGTATACTCGCGGCAGCAAAAAACCTGAGCAGGTACCGTGACCAGAACCGCATGTCCCGATACGACGCGTGCCCTGTCGCACGTGCTGCTTGTAACGCTGGGGATGCTCCTACCCACGGCCGGCGCCTTCGCACAGACTCCGGCGCCTGCGCCGCAAGCGGCTGTGCACCAGACTCACCCGCAGCGCCAGACGGTCGCCGGCAACTTCTGGGTCGAACCGGCAACCTTGCGATCGCTGGGATTCGAATGGCGTATTGCGGGCGACGACAACCGCAACGCAAGCGTGCAGGTCAGTTATCGCCGCAAGGGCGAGGCGGCCTGGCATAAAGCCCTGCCGTTGTTCCGCTTGCAGCACGAAGCCGTGAACGGTGGATTGCCGCGCGACGGCGACGGGCAGCACTTCAACCGCTATGTCGCGCCCAATATGTTTGCGGGCAGCATCCTGAATCTCGCGCCGGATACCGAGTACGAGGCACGCCTGGTGCTCTCCGACCCGGATGGAGTGAGCGGAATCAGGACCCGAACCGTCAGCGTCCGTACCCGCCGCGAACCGCAACCTGCCCCGGGTGGCCGCGTCTACCACGTGTATCCGTTCGACTTCAAAGGCACGCGGCTGCAACCCGGCTTTACGGGCCTGCTGGCGGCCTACTACCTGGGATCGGACCAGTCCGACCACTCGCGTGAAATGCCACCGCGTGTGCAACCGGGCGATACGATTCTGGTCCATGCGGGCGTCTATAAGGACAACCGTTTCGTCTACAGTGGTTTTGACCGCAGCATCGCGGCCTACGGAACGCCTTTCGATGGCACCTACTACCTGACGCAGAGCGGCACGGCCGACAAACCCATTGTCATCAAGGCCGCCGGCGACGGCGAGGTCGTGTTCGATGGCGACGGCTGCGACAACCTCTTCAACCTCATGGGCGGCAACTACAACTACTTTGAAGGCATCACCGTCCGCAATACGAATGTCGCCTTCAAGCTTGGCATCAAGAATATCGCCGGTTCCAGCGGCTTCACGCTCAAGCACAGCCGGGTGTATGACGTGGGACGGGTCATCGAGGCCGGCTGGTCCGGCTCGAAGGATTTCTACATTGCCGACAATGTCTTCATCGGACGCCATGATCCGCTCAAATTGCAAAGCTGGTTCACCCCGGAGGTGTGGGCAAAATTCCCCGGCTATCCGGCGCTGATCAAGTCGGAATACGCCGTCAAGGTCTATGGCCAGGGCCATGTCGTGGAATACAACTACGTAGCGAACTGGCACGACGGCATCGACGTGGACACCTATGGCGATCCGGACGGGACACCGAATGAACTTCGCGATCGGGTTCCGGTCGCCATCGACATCAACAACAACGATATCTACAACGCCGATGACAACTGCATCGAAGCCGACGGCGGCGCGCACAACATCCGCGTATTCCAGAACCGCTGCTTCAATTCCACCGGCGGTGCGTTGAGCGCCCAGCCCATATTCGGCGGCCCGCTCTACTTCTATCAGAACCTGGTGTATGGCCAGACCACCGGCGGGTACCTGAAGCTCGTCGACACCCCGGCGGGCGTTCTCATCTACCAGAATACGTTCATCGGCCAGGCACGCTACTCGGGTCCTGCTTCAAATGTTCACTTTCGCAACAACCTGATACTGGCCGACGGCTGGACCTCGATTCTGTTTTCCCTGAAATCATTCACCAGTTATTCCGATTCGGATTTCAACGGCTTTCGCACCACCCCGGGCGCCGAACATTCCTTTGAATGGGACACACCGGCGGGTGGCCAACGCACGGATTACCAGAGCAAGCTGGCCGTGCGGCAGTTCAAGACCCTGCAGGAGTTCCGCGACGCAACCGGCAACGACATCCACAGCGTCAGCGTCGATTATGGGATCTTTGCCAATGTGCCGATGCCCGACCGGTCCGATCCGCAGCACCTCTACAATCCTGAGGACCTGGACTTCCGACTGAAGTCGGGAAGCGCTGCAATCGATGCCGGGATGGAGCTGCCCACCATTACGGATGGCTTCACCGGCAAGGCGCCGGACCTCGGCGCCTACGAACTGGGCCGCCCGGTCCCACATTACGGACCCCGATCAGCGCCGGCCGGTGCGCCCGCAGCGGACGCGGCGCGATCCTTCCGAGGCCCACCACTGAATCAGTAATCATGCGGATTGCCGTTCTGTTTGGCGGTACCAGCGAGGAGCGCGACGTGTCGATCGCCAGCGCCGCACAGATCATTCCCGCGCTGCGCGCCCTGGGGCACGATGTTCATGCGGTGGACACCGCGACCGGGCGGTTGCCACCGGATGATGAGCAGCGCTTGCTGGCAAACCGGGTCGCACCCGCCCCGCCTTCGAGCACTGCGATCGATCAGGTGCGCGCCCGCGCGATCAGTCTGTCGCCGGCCGAGTTTGACATCCGTGACACCGATGTGGTGTTCCTCGCGCTGCACGGCGGCGCGGGGGAGGACGGGCGGATTCAGGCATTGCTGGATTTGGCAGGCATGCGCTACACCGGCAGCAACCATATCGCCAGCGCCGCAGCCATGGACAAGGACCTGGCAAAACGACTGTTCAGATCCATTGCGGTGCCCACCGCGGATTGGCTGATGGCGCCGGTGGAAATTGAGGTCGTGGAGCGGAATCTGGGGTGGCCGGTGGTCGTCAAGCCCAGCAAACAAGGTTCGACCGTTGGGTTGACCGTGGTCCGCGATCCGGGTGGACTTGGTGCTGCGATCGAAGCGGCTAGGGCTTTCGATGACGAGGTAATGATCGAGAAGTTCATTGCCGGACGCGAATTCACCGTCGGGATACTTGATCGGCAGGCACTGCCGGTCGGCGAAATCATTCCGCCCGGGGAAATCTTCGACTATGTGTCCAAATACCAGCACGGCGGCGCACGCGAAGTGTTTCCGGCCCAGATTCCAGCACACGAGGCTGCGCTGCTGCAGGAATACGCGTTGCGGGCGCACCAGGTATTGAAACTGGGCGCGTACAGTCGCATCGATTTTCGGCGTGACGCCGCAGGAAATTTCTGGTGCCTGGAGGCGAACTCACTGCCCGGCATGACCTCGACCAGCCTGCTGCCACAGGCGGCAGCCGCCGCCGGCATCGACTTTCCGAGGTTGCTGGAAAGGATCTGCAGGGGCGCCATCAAGCCGCGCTAGCCACAAACTTTCATTTTCCCGTCCGCGGTGGGAAGATCGCCACGCGCCAAGGCCAGAATGCGGGGGTTTCCAGTCATGCGAACATCCACTGTGCTGCGTACCATGGGAATGACTGTTGGTGCGCTCACGATCGCCACGGTGATGGCAGCGCCGCCACCAATCACGACGCCGCAATTCACGACACCACAAGCGGTAATCCCGTGGTCGGCATTGGATGCCGCGGCACCTCAATGGATCAAGTATCACGTATCGCTTTCCGGGGAAGATGCTCTGGCCAGACTGCGGGTTTCGAATCCACGCCACTACGCGATCGCGATCCAGGTCCTGGCAGCGGCAAACGAGATTTGTGATGCCGCCAAGACCGGCCCCGTAGCGACGATGTTCGACGCCAGCGATGTCTTCTGTGCCCAGGGCTTCTGGGCGACCAGCAATCCACCCAAGCGCTATCTGCAGTTCCGGATCGATGATACGGACTACAGTGCATTGGTCGTGACCCACCTCGCTCCTCCGAAGCTCGAGCCGACCCACTGAACTGCGCAGGAAACTGCGGGGCCAAGTCCTTCGTCCGCTCGGCGCTGCGCGCGTCGACTGACACTTTTTGCCATGATTGCCCCACGAGCTCTCCACTTTGCCGAGCAAAGCTTGCTCCGCAATCTGGAGATCACATGATGAAGAACTCGGCGTCGGTGAAGGCTGCCATTCTGATTGGCATTGCCCTGCTGCTGTTGATTCCACTGTCCTTGCTCCAAAATCTCGTGGCAGAGCGAGTCAGTCAACGCGACTCGGCCGTCTCGTCGGTTGCCCATGGTTGGGGCGACCGCCAATGGCTCAGTGGTCCAATTATTGCCGTCCCTGTGACCTCGGGTGACGATAATGTCAGCCCACACGATTGGTACGTGCTGCCGGACATTCTGGACTTCACCGTGGATCTGCAGGTCCAGCAGGCGCCTCGCGCCGTCGGAACCTATAGGGTCCCGGTATACGTCGCGCATGTCCGTGCCACAGGCGAGTTCGATATTGCCCGCGAAATCTCACGCTTGAACAGAAGCGACCCCGGGCTACGGGTTCATCTCAGTCAGGCACGCCTGTTGCTGCCCGTGAATGATTTGCGGGGATTGCGATCCCTGCACTCGGCATCGCGCGAATTCCAGGATTTCGAGCCCTCCGCAGGCTTTCCCATTCCGACACTCGCGGCGACATTGAGCCCGGGCACTGACGTGTCAACGGGCCGCCACGGCTTTGATCTGACATTCGACGTCGCCGGCACCCAGGCGCTGCAGTTCCTGCCGTTGGCGAGGACAATGCGAGTCCACAGCCGCGGCAATTGGCCCGATCCCGGATTCACCGCCGGCTTTCTTCCCCTCGAGCATCGGATCGATGCCGCCGGCTTCAGCGCCAATTGGCAGATCCTGGACTTCAATCGATCTTATGGGGATCGTTGGTTCCAGGATTCCGTAGCAGCGCCGACAATCCTGAACAGTGGATTCGGCATCGATCTGGTGCAACCCGTGGACATCTATCAACGCAGCACGCGCGCCGTCAAATACGGTGGACTGTTTATCGCACTGAGCTTCATGACACTGTTCCTGGTTGAGTCGCGACAGCGCCGACCGATCCATCCGATTCAGTATGGGCTGATGGGTCTGGCCCTGAGCGTGTTCTATCTGCTGTTACTCGCGCTTTCCGAACATATCGGCTTTAGCGGTGCATATGTTCTGGCAACAATTTCGCTGTGCACCCTCGTGGGGCTCTATCTTGCCGGCGCTTTGGCTAACGCCGGCGCGGGCGTCGCTTCCGGTACCATATTCGCCGCTACCTATGCACTGCTCTATCTGCTGGTGACTACTGACAACTATGCGTTGCTGGCAGGATCGATTGCGCTGTTTACGATCCTGACCGTCGTCATGCTGATGACGCGCAGGCTGGACTGGTATGCACAGCAAGACCTGGTGACTGCCAGCATCGATTCTGCGTCACAGAGCGAGGCGTAACCCGTGCTGCCACAGATAGCGTTCAATGATTGCCGGATCCTGCTCCTTGTGCGCCAGGGCAATGTAGGCGTCCGGACGGATGAGATACATCGCATCCTTGGTAAATCCAGCCGCTGCATACGCGGCCTCCCACTCGAACGCCTGAAGGGTAACCCGGGACGCGCACCATGCAGCGAGGTTCGCACTAACGCTGCCGTAGACATGCAGCTGCCACTGTGGTGTTGCGAGCGTATCAAAGTTATCGCGGTGCGAAGTCTTTGCCCACGGCAGCCGATCGCCGCCGTGAATCCGGCCGGCCGAGCCACTGCTGATGGCACTCATCCGATAGTCAATCACCAGCTGGGAGACTGCGCGGAACAAATACTTGCGGGCGGCTGCCAGCTTGAAAAGTGCCGGCAAAGCGATGGGTACGATGCGCATGCGGATGAACGCAGCGGTCCGGCTTTCGGCCGTTGCGAGCGTGAAGCCGCGATCCGTCGTGGCCACCAGCTTGAGCGCGAATGCCCGGCGTTCGACTTCGTAGCTATCCAGGAGCGCATCGGATGCATGCTCGTCCAGCACGCCGTGCAACTTCCAGGCGAGATTGATGGCATCTCCGATCCCGGTATTCATCCCCTGACCACCGGCAGGACTATGGATATGGGCCGCATCGCCCAACAGGAAGATGCGGCCCTGACGGAAGCGGTCCGCAACCCGATGATGAACGTGGTAGGTCGAAAACCAGTTGACCGTCCGAACCTTCACCTTCATGTGTTCGATGGCGGCCGCACTCACATCATCGAAGCGCAGCTTCTCAGGATGCGCCGCGCGCGCGCCGCGGACGGTTCCGATCAGTCTCGCCCGCCCCGCGCCTTTCAACGGGAATACCGCCAGGAAATCGGCCTGGTCCAGACCGATATGGAGCTCGCCATCGAGCGCCGGCCCTGCGCCATCGATGTCAGCGACGTAGAACAGCTGATCGTAGGTGCCACCCGGGTATCCCGCGCCGATGCCCTGTCGCACGATCGATCGCGCGCCATCGCAACCGGCAAGATAGTCGAACTTGCATGACTCTTCGCGACCATCGGCGGTACGCACGGTTGCACTGACGGCGTCGGATGATGAATTGAAGCGCAGCAACTCAGTATTGCGTTCGATGATCACGCCGGCGGCGGCAAGGCGCTCAATAAGCAGCAGTTCGTGCTGATCCTGCGGGAAAACGAACGGGCCGTAAGGCGAGAGATTCTCCGCAATAGTTTCAAATGAGACCCGCGCGGCCCGTTTGCCGCGCGCCCACAGATTGATGGCGGGAACCTTGTGTCCCCGTTGCAGAACCGAGTCAGTCAGATCGAGCTGCCGATACAGTTCAAGCGTACGAGCCTGGACGGCTAGCGCTCGGGAAGTCGTGCCGGCAGCCGCCGTCTTGTCGATGATACGAACGTTGACGCCCAGTTTCGTAAGCCACAGCGCCAGCACCAAGCCGGTGGGGCCGGCGCCGGCGATGAGGACGTCGCCGCGTTTCATTTCTGCGGCGCGCCGCAGCTGAAGTTCGCGGCATCATCGATGCTGCCGCGGCCGTTGTAGCGCGCGACCTGCGGATAGGCGCACAGCGGCCGCGTGCGGTCCACTTTTCCGGAGGTTCGATGCGCCGCGACGATTTGCTGTGGCGCGTTGCCCTGCTCGACCCACTGCTCGAGGGCACTCAAACTGTCGAAATCGTCAGGCCCCTCCCCGCCCGCGCAATGCGCCATTCCGGGAGCCATGAACAGTCTGATCCAGCTTTCGGCCTGCTTCGGATCCGGACTCAATCTGAGCGCGGAAGAGAAAAAATCGATGGTCGATCCGGGAGCCACCTGCTGATCGGCCCAGCCGTGATACAGCAGCAGCTTGCCACCGTGTTGCGCGAAGGGCCCTAGGTGCGGATCCATTTCATCAAGGTCGCGGTCAATGGCATGGGCCTTGGCGGCATCCCGGTCCAGATCGAACGTGTGCCAATCCCAGCTCGCATCCTGATAGACCACGTAACGGAATTCATCCACGAACAGGTCGGCGGGTGCCGGACCGGCTGCCATCCGCCCCCAGCGCATTTCCGTACCCGGCTCGAGCCCCGCAAACAGTACCTCGCCCGTTTTGCCGGTTGCCGGACTGATCATCGTGCGCGCCGTCTGTACCTGCCGTGCGGTGAGGCAATCCGGTCCGTCCTGGGCCCCGCATTGCAGCTTCGCGAAATCGACATGGCAGTTGCGAGGGTCACTGATCAGCCCGTCCCTCACGCCATCCTGCGCATCACACGCGGCCAGGACAGCAGCGTGGATCACCGGGTATTTGCTGGGCGGAATGTACGCCGCTGGGTCACTCAAGGACTGCACTGTCAGCCATAGCGCCCACGCATTGCGCCGGATGTTGGCCGGATCCCCCGCAATGATCCCGTCGAACTCATCCGGGTAGCGATAAGCCTGGATCAGACCTTCGCGACCGCCGCCCGAACACCCCTGCCAGTAGGAATGGCTCGCGGCCCGACCGTAAAGCGCCTTGAGGAGCGCCTTGGCCTCGACCGTGCTCTCGTGCTCGGCGCGATACGCGAAATCGATCAGTTTCTGCGGGTGACCCAATGCAAAGCTGCCGCTGCCACCGCTATGACCGTCATCGGTCGCCAGCGTGGCATACCCGCGACGCAGTCCCCGTGCGAGACCCGCGAAGTCGACGGCACCGCCCCAACCGCCACTGCCGATTGCCAGCAACTTGCCGTTCCAGTTCGCAGGCAGCCAGATTTCTGCGCCGATGTCAGAGTCGGACGTCGGCTTCAGTCTGACGATGACGCGACAGAACGCGGGCAGTTGCTGCAGCGCATTCGCGCCGTCCGGTGGCGTGAAACTGCCCCCTGCAACTGTTTGGGCCGCGACGATTGCACCCTTCGCGGTACTCAGCGCGGCAAGACCCTCGCAGCCCGCTGCGTGAACGGCAGTCGACAAAATGGCGACCGCCGCGCTAATCAACAATGCGCCGTGGATTTTCATGTTTCTACAGTGACAGCAGGCTGGCATTACCACCAAGGGCTGCAGTATTAACTGTCAGCGTCTGTTCGGTCACAAATCTTTGCAGATAGTGCGGCCCACCGGCCTTCGGCCCGGTGCCCGACAGGCCGCTACCGCCAAAAGGCTGCACGCCCACCACGGCCCCGATCATGTTGCGATTCACATAAACATTGCCGACGGCGACGCGCTCGGCAATATATCGTGCGGCGCCGTCAATGCGCGTGTGGATGCCCAATGTCAGTCCATACCCCATGCGATTGATGTCCTCGATGATCGTATCGAGATCGCCCGCACGGTATCGAACCACATGCAGTACCGGACCGAATACCTCGCGCTCGACGGCGGCAAGGCTCGCCACTTCCACCGCCAGCGGCGCGAAGTACCGCCCCGCACGCGCCGCCGCCACAGGCCGCGCGCGATGCTGCCAGGGCGCGTCGACGACGATCCGGGTGGCGTAATCCTCCAGGCCCTGCAGTGCCGCGGCGTCGATCACCGGGCCCACATCGGTGCTCAGCTGCCATGCCGGCCCGATCGTGAGTTCATCCATCGCTCCGGCCAGCAGCTCCAACACCCGCTGTGCAATGTCTTCCTGCACCACCAGGATGCGCAGTGCCGAACAGCGTTGCCCGGCGCTGTTGAAGGCGGAGGTGACGCTGTCGAGCACCAGCCGCTCGGCCAGTGCCGAGCTGTCGGCGAGCAGCACATTGATGCCGCCGGTTTCCGCGATCAGCGTCGCGATCGGACCGGCCCGCATGGCCAGGTTGCGCTCGATGCGCCGTGCCGTGTGAGTGGAGCCCGTAAATGCGACGCCGCACACCCGCGGATCCGCGGTCAGCACCTCGCCCACCTCAGCACCTCCCGGCAGCAGCTGCAGCACGTCCGCCGGAATTCCGGCCCGATGCAGGAGCTCGACGGCCAGCGCGGCGGTCAGTGGCGTCTGCCCGGCTGGTTTGGCCAGAACCGCGTTGCCCGTGACCAGCGCCGCACTCACCTGTCCGGTGAAGATCGAAACCGGGAAGTTCCACGGGCTGATGCAGGCGAACACGCCGCGGCCGCGCACGCGCAGGGTATTGGATTCACCGGTCGGCCCCGGAAGCAGCAGCGGTGCAGCGAGGAGCCGCGACTGCGCCGCGTAATAGCGCAGGAAGTCGATGGCTTCGCGCACTTCCGCGGCGCTGTCCGGTACGGTACGTCCAGCCTCAAGCACGCAGCGGGCAATCAGTTGCGCCCGATGCATGTCGAAAAGCTCAGCGGCACGCTCGAGGATGCCGGCACGCTGCTCAGCGGCGCGGCCGTTCCAGGCCCGGTGCGCCAATGTGGCACGGCCCAGCGCCTCGGCGACCTGCCGGAGTGAGACCGGCGCGATCACGCCAATCTTCGGCACGGCGGCGCGGCACTCCGCGAACAGTGTCCGCAGTTCACTGCCGTCTGCGAAATTGATGCCCCGCGAATTGATCCGCGCTGAACCGAACAGCAGCGCCGGCAGCACGATGCGCGTCGCGGCGGCAGGCCGGGTCCGATCCGCCTCGGCTACCGGGTCCGCAATGATCTGCTGCGCCGGCAGACGGTCATCGACAATCCGGTTCACGAATGAAGTATTGGCGCCATTCTCGAGCAGTCGGCGCACCAGGTAGGGCAGCAGATCGGCATGCGGTCCCACCGGTGCATACACCCGGCAGATCGGAGCAAGACCGTTGCCGGCGTCCCGATCAGCCATGACCCGCTCGTAGAGCGCCTCGCCCATCCCGTGCAGGCGCTGAAACTCAAACTGACCCGGCACCCCGCCGGACATGATCTGCATCACATATGCCACGGTATGGGCGTTATGGGTGGCAAATTGCGGATAGATCACAGCGGTGTGGTCTGCCAGCAGGCGCGCGCAGGCCAGGTACGACACATCGGTATTCGTCTTGCGGGTGAAAACGGGAAAGCCTGCGAGGCCGCGCTCCTGCGCATGCTTGATCTCGCTGTCCCAATAAGCGCCCTTCACCAGTCGCACCGTGATCCGCCGCCGCAATGCAGTGGCGCGTCCGATCAGCCACTGCAGCACCCCGTAGGCGCGCTTTTGGTACGCCTGAACGGCGACGCCGAAATCCTCATATCCGTCCGTGAGATCACTCGCCAGAACCCGCTCGACCAGCAGCAAGGAGAGTTCCAGGCGGTCGGCCTCCTCCGCATCGACGGTGAGCGCAATCCCGGCGGTACGCGCCTGCCGCACCAGCTGCAGCAGTACCGGTCCCAATTCCCGCAGCACCCGGTCGCGCTGCAGGAATTCGTAGCGCGGGTGCAGCGCCGAGAGTTTCACGGAAATGCCGGGTCGCGACGCTCCGGGTTCGACCTGGTTCGCGTGGCGCCCCAGCTCGCTGATGGCGTCGCGATACTTTTCGAAGTAGCGCTGCGCATCGGCGCCGCTGATCGCCGCTTCGCCGAGCATGTCGAAGGAGTAGGCGTAGCGGCGCGCACCGCGGCCGCTGGCGCGTTGCAGCGCCGCGCCGATGTCGCGCCCCATGACGAACTGATGTCCCAGCACGCGCATCGCCTGCCGCAACGCGGCACGCGCCACCGGTTCGCCCAGGCGCGCAGCCAGGCGCCCGAACCAGCCACGCACTGTCCCGATCTCATCGTGGTCGAGCTCGACCAGCCTTCCGGTCAGCATCAGCCCCCAGGTCGAGGCATTGACCAGCAGCGAGTCGCTGTTGCCCAGATGCCGCTCCCAATCGCCTGCGGCGAGCCTGTCGGCGATCAAGCGGTCCGCGGTGTCGGCATCGGGAATACGCAGCAGCGCCTCGGCTAGGCACATCAGCACCACGCCCTCCGGAGAGGCCAGATGGTATTGGTGCAACAGCGCATCAAGTCCGCCGCCGCGTGCGCGTGCGCCACGCACGCCCAGGACCAGCCGCAGTGCCCGATCCTGCACCGCCTCGCGTTGCTCCGGCGGCAGGCGCGCGCGTTCACAAAGGTACCGCAGGCCATCCTCTTCGGGAGCGAGGTATTGCGCGTTCAGGGCATCGCCCACCCCGGAGGCGCAGGCCTCCGGGGTGGCAAAAGCGTCGCTATCAACCGGTGGTCGCGCGTCCATCCGGCACGCGCAGGGAGAACGGCGTGAAATTCGTGTTTCGGTCGTAGTAATCCACGCCCTCGGCGCGTTTGAGGAAGTTGACCAGTTGATAGGTCAGCGGCGTCGAGAGCACCTCCCAGCTCGACTTCAGCACGTACTGCGTCGTGATCAGGCCCAGCAGCTCACCACGCGGCATGGTCCCGGCAAAAGCAATGGTCATGAACAGCGCTGAGTCGACCAGTTCGCCGCACAATGTTGAACCGATGGTACGCGTCCACAGCCAGCGCCCCTTGGTGAGAATCTTCATTTTCGCCAGCACGAAACTGTTGACGAAGGATCCGCACCAGAAGGCGATGATGGAGCCGGCGATGATGCGCGGGGTATTGCTGAACATGGCCTCCACGGCCAATTGATAATCGCGCCCGGAAGCGGAGGACGGCAGGTGCACGACCACCAATGACATCACGGTAGCGAACAGCAATGCACCAAATCCGCTCCACACCACGCGCCGATCGCGCGCGTAGCCATAGACCTCGGTGAGCACGTCACCGAAGAAATAGGAAATGGGGAAAAAGACCACCCCGGCAACGAACGTGACCGATCCGAAAACCGGCACGTGCACCGTCGCCTCCTTGCCGGGGCCGATCAGATTGGCGCACAGCAGGACGCATACGTACGCCCCGAGAATGAGGTCGTAATACCTAAAATTCTTCAATCCCGCCCCCGAATGCGCCGCAGCTCGCGGCGCTCATGCTTGTCCGGTCGAGAATCCGGGCGTGGCGCGAACGCGGTCGCGGTCCGCATGCGTTCCGCGAACTGTGCGCGTCGGGCCACGCTGCCCTCGGACTCACGGTAGCAGGCCGCCGCCGCCGGCGCTGGTCCACGGCGCCACGGCAGCGCCAGGACTGCACACTCGAAGGGCACCGCGCCGCGGTTGAATGTGATCCGATCCCCAACCCGAACCACCCGCGCAGGTTTGACGCGCTCGGCATTCACATGCACTTTGCCGCCGGTGACGGCGGCACTCGCAAGACTGCGCGACTTGAACAGCCGCACGAAGAACAGCCAGCGGTCGATCCGCATCGGTTCAGCAGCGGGCGCGTCGGATTCCTTGCGCATGGCGACCAGTATAGTCGCCCCGCGTTCGGCCAGGAGCTACTGGGCAGTACAGAAGCAGTATGCGTACAGACGGTCAGGCCGATTGAAGTGGCTCAGCCGCACCAGTTCGCGGGCCATCGGCGTTGACTGAACCAGTGGTGCGAGGCCGCCAAGCGGTGCCAGCCCGGTCAGATCGGTGAGGCCGGTGCTGGCCAGAACCTGCACGCCGCGCACCTTGACCTGCATTGCCAGGCTCTGTGCCCAGGACAGCTCCGGCTCCAGAAACTGCACTTTGTACTCCGTCATGTGCGCGCGTGCAGCGGCTGCCTTGACCGCATCATCAAAGTAGCCAAGGTGGTCCACGAGACCATTGGCCTGCGCATCGACGCCCGCCCACACCCGCCCCTGGGCGATGTCATCGACCTGCGCCACGGTCTTGCGCCGTCCGCTGGCCACATGCTCCAGAAACTGGCTGTATCCGTAGTCGACAGTAGCCTGCAGCAGCTTGCGAGTCCCTTCCGACAACGGCACCGACAGCGCCGAGATGTCCTCGCGCAGCTGCCCCGCCAGGGGGGTCGTACCGAGGCCATCGACACCGACGCCGACCTTCGCCAGCGCACGATTGATGTTCGGCAGTGTGGCAAAGATACCGACCGAGCCGGTAATGGTCGCGGGATTGGCCCAGATCTCATCCGCCGGCGCCGAAATGTAGTAGCCGCCGGAGGCCGCATAATTGGCCATCGACACCACGACCGGCTTGCCCGCCGCATGCAGCGCGAGCATCTCGCGGTAAATCGTTTCGGAGGCGGTCACGGAGCCACCCGGACTGTCCACCCGCAGCACGACGGCGCGGATCTTGTTGTCCAGCCGCGCTGCGCGCAGCAGCCTTGCGGTTGAATCCCCGCCGATGGTGCCGGAGGGCTGGTTGCCATCGAGGATTTCACCTGCCGCGACGATCACCGCCACTCGATCGCGGTCATGCCGCGTGAGGCCCGTCTCACCGTGCACGATGCGCGCGTAGTCTTCGGCCGAAACCTGGTGGAAGCCAGCGTCATCATCCGCACCGGTGATTTCACTGATCCGGTGCGCCACCTCGGTCGCGGACTTGATGCCCGTCACCAGGTGCGCCTTCAGTGCGATCTGCGCGCCCGCGCCCTTGGCGGCCTCGGCAAGCTGCGGCAGGCTTTCGGCGTAATTCGCAATGGCGCCGGCCGCCAGGCCACGTGCGCTGTCGACGGCCGTCTGATAGGAGCTCCACAGCGCGTTCAGATAGGCGAGGCTTTCCTGGCGATCCTCCGCAGACATGTCCGTGCGGGTGAACTCCTCGACCGCGCTTTTGTACTTGCCGACTCTGAAGATATTGATGTCGACATTCAGCTTGTCGAGGATGTCCTTGTAGTACCACCGGTAGCGGCTGTAGCCATCCACCAGCACGTAGCCCAGCGGATCGACATAGATCTCATCGGCGAGCGAGGCCAGGTAGTAGCCATCGCGATCGAAGGCCTGCCCGTAGGCGATGACCTTCTTGCCGGAGGTCTTGAACTCGCGGATGGCCTTCGCCAGTTCCGCCATGGTCGGTTGACCGGCCACCGCGGTCATCTGGTCGAAGTTCAGGACCAGGACGCGGATCCGCGCATCCTTGGCGGCGGCGTGAATGGAATCGATGAGATCCCATAGCAATGTCTCATCGTGGCCTTGCCCGCGCGCCTGTGCCACGGCGCGCGACAAGGCGTCTCCGGATAGCTGCTCGACGAGCGTGCCGGTCGGCGCGATCACCAGGGCGGCCTGATCCGGGACGCGCGGTACCGAACCGCGCAAGGCGCCGAACACAAAACCTGCGATCGCCAGCAGCACCAGCAGGTGCAGAAAGCGTCGCAGGAAGTCGAGGCCGTGCCACAGCCCCAACAGGATCGAGCGCAGCATACGCACGGGGTGATTGGTCGTCAGACCTTCTCTTCGATGCGCGCGGCCTTGCCGGACAGATCACGCAGATAGTAGAGCTTGGCGCGACGCACGCTGCCGCGGCGCTTGACGGCAACATCGCTGATCGCCGGGCTGTACGACTGAAACACGCGCTCGACGCCCTCGCCGTGCGAAATCTTGCGCACCGTGAATGAGGAGTTGAGGCCGCGGTTCTTCTTGGCGATCACCACGCCCTCGTAGGCCTGCACGCGCTCGCGGTCGCCTTCGACGACCTTCACCTGCACGACCACCGTGTCGCCGGGGTTGAACTCCGGAATCTTGCGCGTCGAGCGCTCGGCGTTCAGTTCTTGAATGATCTTGTTCATAGCTCTCGCCCTCATCCTAACAATCAGTCACCCGGCCCGCGCCGCTCCCGGAGCGAAGCTCGCTCGAGCTTGAACTCCTCGAGCAACGCACCCTCCTCGTCCGACAGGCCGCGCCGCCCGAGCAACTCCGGACGCCTGAGCCACGTACGGCCCAGT
Organism: Steroidobacteraceae bacterium; assembly: GCA_036267975.1. GTDB lineage: Bacteria > Pseudomonadota > Gammaproteobacteria > Steroidobacterales > Steroidobacteraceae > DAIDKA01. The sequence continues at coordinate 127,511 of DATAVA010000001.1, forward strand.
GCCTCCTTCAGACGCCAGCGGCGGATCGCGGCATGGTCGCCCGAAGCCAAGACCTCCGGCACCCCGTGCCCGTCCACCGACATCGGCCGCGTGTAATGCGGCCAATCCAGCAGCCCGTCGCTGAACGA
>DATAVA010000002.1:0-86789 GCA_036267975.1 Steroidobacteraceae bacterium
GAGTTTTCCCTACGTGCATCTGCGCACCGACCACGAATTTCCGAAACTGACCTTCTACCGCGGCGCGCGCAGCCAGCCCGGGCGTTACTTCGGACCTTTTCCCAATGCAGGAGCGGTGCGTGAGACACTGCAGGGCCTGCAGAAGCTGTTTCGCATCCGCAACTGCCGCGATTCGTTCTTTGCCAATCGCAGCCGGCCGTGCCTGCAGCACCAGATCGGCCGCTGTTCGGCCCCGTGTGTGGGGCTCATCGACGCTGCGACCTACGGCCAGGACGTCGATGCAGCGGTCAAGGTGCTCGAAGGTCGCAGCCAGGAGGTCAACGCGCAGTTGCGGGAGCGGATGGAGGAGGCGGCGCAACGCCTGCGGTTCGAGCGCGCGGCGCAGATTCGCGACCAGCTGGCGGCGCTGGCGAGTGTCCAGTCGCAGCAGATCGTCACCTCCTCCGATGAGGCGGCCGATGCCGATGCGTTTGCCATCGTCGGTGAACCCGGTGAGTACGCCATCAGCGTGCTGCTGGTGCGCGGCGGCCGCAACCTGGGTACCACCAGCTACTTTCCGCGCGCCGCGCTGGCCGAAGCGGATGAGGCGCTTGGTTCCTTCATCCTGCAGTACTACACCGGCCAGGAACCGCCCGCGGAAGTACTGCTGGGGCTATCACTTGCCGACAGCGATGCCATGGGCGAAGTGCTGCGCGCGCGCGCGCCGCACGCGGTCAGCGTGCGCCGGCCGGTGCGCGGCATCGCCGCGCGCTGGGTTGAGATGGCCCAGGAAAATGCGCAGCAGTCGTTGCGCATGCGTCAGGCGCAGCGCCGCAATGCCGCCGAGATGATGGTGGCCCTGGCGCAGGCGCTCGATCTGCCCCAGTTACCGAACCGCATCGAGTGCTTCGACATCAGCCATACGGCCGGCGAGGGCACCGTCGCCTCATGCGTGGTGTTCGGTCCCGACGGGCCGCTGAAGAAGGAATACCGGCGCTTCAACATTGCCGGTATTGCCCCGGGGGATGACTACGCGGCCCTGCACCAGGCGCTGCAGCGACGCTATACGCGCATCCGTGACGGGGAACTGGCAAGGCCCGACTTGTTGCTGATCGACGGGGGAGCCGGCCAGATCGCCGCGGTTCATACCGCATTAGCGGATCTTGGCATTACGAATCTCGCCCTGGTCGGGGTGGCCAAGGGGCCTGACCGTCGCCCGGGGCAGGAGCGCCTGTTTGTGCAGGGCGAGGAGGTCCCCCGCACGCTGCCGCCGGAGTCGCCGGCGCTGCGCCTCATTCAGCGGGTGCGCGATGAGGCCCATCGTTTTGCCATCACGGGCCACCGCAAGCGCCGGGCGCGGCGCTTCAACGAATCCGTTCTGGAGACGATTCCGGGCCTGGGGCCCGCGCGGCGTCGGGCCCTGCTCAAGCACTTCGGCGGCCTGCAGGGGGTTTTGCGCGCCGCGGTCGCCGATATTGAACTGGTTGAAGGTATCGGCACATCCCTCGCCCGCAGCATTTATGATCACCTGCATCCCGGGGCATAGGCCTCTGGCCCCTTACGAACATCGACCGCATAAACAGATGGATGATCCGTGCCCGATTCACCCGGTCTAAATAGCAACGGCGAAGCCAATGCGCGGCAGACGCCGTGGACTGTGCCCAACATCCTGACCTGGATCCGTATCGCGGCCATTCCACTGGTCATCGTGGCCTTCTACGCCCCGTACCACTGGGCCGACCTTGCGGCCTGCGTGGTGTTCGCCGCGGCCGGCATCACCGATACCCTCGATGGCTATCTGGCCCGCAAGCTCGGGCAGATCACCCGGCTCGGCGCCTTCCTTGACCCGGTGGCCGACAAGCTCATCGTGGCGACGGCGCTGGTGTTGCTCGTCTCGCGCGATCCGCAGTGGCTGGTGGTGCTGATGGCCATCGTGATCATCGGCCGTGAAATCGCGATATCGGCGCTGCGCGAATGGATGGCGGAATTGGGGCAGCGGCGCAAAGTCGCGGTGTCGGTACTCGGCAAGTACAAGACGATTTTCCAGGTGGTGGGACTGGCGATGATGTTTTATCGCAGCCCGCTGTGGGGTTTGGATATCTACCGCATCGGCATGGCGTTGACGGTGCTGGCTGCGGTTCTGACCCTGGTTTCGATGCTCTCGTACCTGCGCGCGGCGTGGCCGGATCTGCGCAGTTAAGTGCCTCAATCGCCTTGACTTCGCAGCGGCACCCCCTACAATTCCGCCTCCGCAGTTGAGAGGCGGGAATAGCTCAGTTGGTAGAGCGCAACCTTGCCAAGGTTGAGGTCGCGAGTTCGAGCCTCGTTTCCCGCTCCAAATTTTAAAGCTGCGCTACAGAACACTTGAAAATCAGGAAGTTATGTGATTTTCATGGCAGTCTCATGAGGATCTGGGATTGCACTAAGGTGTCGCACTTTCAGGTAGTCACTGGCTAGGTGGCAGAGTGGTCATGCAGCGGCCTGCAAAGCCGTCTACGCCGGTTCGATTCCGACCCTAGCCTCACTTGCCACCCATTGCTTCGCTAAGTAATTGAATGGACGCCTCATTCGCTCTCGGCTGTGCGCCGCCAATACTTCTCAGGTCGAATGACGGGAGCTGCGATTATTCGCCTAGGGCAGTGATGAGCGGCAGCCGCACCGCGCGCAGCGCAGGGGGTAGAGCACTCAGCAGCGCCAAGGCCAGCGTCCAGGCGGTGCCAAGCACGATCAGCTGCGGCGGTATCGACCAGCGGAAAAGAACCGAATCGTGCCCGTCAAAACACATCCAGGCAATGAGTGAACCGCCCAGCCCGCCAATGAACGCGAGCAGCAGCGCTTCGGTAAACACCGACGCAGCTACTGCTCCTGGCAGATATCCCAAGGCGCGCAGCGTAGCGATCTCGCGCGTCCGTGAGCGCACGGCTGCGTAGAGCACGGTTACCGACGCAAACAGGGCCCCGACTGACATTACACCGCCCACCAGCACCGCCATCGTGGTGTAGAAGGTATTCTGCGCACCTTGGCGTTCGTAGTAATCGCGTTGCCGCAGTGCTGTGACGGCGAGCGTCGGATTGTGGGTGAGCCACTGATTGAAAGCATCGAATGCCGCGGGATTTGTCAGCCGTACCAGCACACTCCCGACGCTCGTGCGCCGGGAGGCTGCCATGAGCGTCGTCACATCGCCCAGCAACTGACCTTCCAGATTTCCCCCGCCGCTGAAGCTGCCGACGATGGGCCATTCCCCGTCGGACATAATGATCCGATCGCCGATGTTGAAGTGAAACGTGCGATGCGCGCTCCCCCCGACAATGAGTTCGTGGCGCCCGGCGACAAACAGGCGTCCGCCCGTCAGATGAAACTCCGGGCGTACCCTTAAGCCCTCCGGTCCGACGCCGCGAATGGCGAGCGTGCCTTGTGCGAAGCCATCGGCCGGTGGAGCATTTAGCAGGAGTTCGGCATCGGCGAGGGGCTTGCCGCGGTCATCGTGCGCGATGCCCGGAGCATCGAGAATGGTGGCCACGGTCGCCTGATCGAGATCCCCCGCTTGCTCGTTGATGTTTCGTGCCGAAAAGACCAGGGCGCGGCCGGGGTCGCCGGAGTCACGAGCGACGCGCAGGATGCCTGCGGTCACGGAGAGAATCGTGATCAGCACGCCGGCGACACAGGCCATGCCGATCACGATGACCAGCGAGGATCCCATCCGCTGTCTCAAGCCCGCGAGCGATAGGCGCGATACCGTAAAAATCTGTGCCAGGGGCATTTCTCAGCGTCCCGCCAGAGCGTCCGTTACGCTGATGTGCCGTAAGCGCTGAAGCGGGGCCGCGGCACTTGCCAGGGCCAGGATCAGCGCCAGACCCAGCGCCACGCCGAGGACGGCGGGCGGAGTATCTGAGTTGGACACGAGCTGGCGTAGGTCGCGGCTCAGAATTTGGGCTGGGATGCGCGCGACCAACGCGGCAACGCCTGTACCCAATAGGGCACCCAGCAAACAAGGGACCGCAGCTTCCGCCACCACCAGCCACCCCAGCTGCGTTCGGCGAAACCCGACTGTCATCAGTACAGCGAACTCGGGTATGCGCTCGCGCACGGAGCGCATGATGGCATTGGCGATCAGAAATACGATCATGAACAGCCCCGCGCCGCCCACCGAGAGGGTGACGTCGGCAATGTTGACGCTGGAGTTCACCAGTCCCTCGGCGTCCTCACGTTGCGGTACCGAAAAAGTTGGCGAACCAGAGTTGGCGAAGTGCCGATCAATGCTGTGGCTGATTTCATGGCCGCGTGCAGCGTCCTTGACGGCGACAAAGAAGGTATTGCCCAGCCCCTGGCTCTGGGGTGGTTCGGAGTTGTCGATGTAGTGATAGTTGCCCAGGATGAGGTTTCCGTCCCAGATCGGCGCGTCCGGAACAATGTCGAGCACTTCGAAGACCCAGGTCGGGTTTCCATCGGCGCGAATGGACGGAGAAACCGTCACCGAGAATCGATCGCCAGGCTTGACCTTCCAATGCGCCGCCGCCTTTCGCGAAAAATAGATGCCTTCGGGCCTCGCCATGAGAGTTTGTAGCTGTGACTGGGTGAGAGGCGCCTCCGGCCACCCTTGAAGGATGCCCTCATCGACGGCCATGACGCCGACGCCGTCATGTGGATCGAGGTGATAACCGAAGACATTGTGAGTGGTACCCACCCCCGTGACCCCGTCAATGCCCGCGATCTGGTTCTCGAGGGCGATGGGTAGGCCGGTGTAGGGTCGATCCGGAAAGCGCTGGACGACGAAAAGCCGGTCCATTCGCTGTTCGTGGACGATGCGTTGGGTATGCACATACAGACCCACCATGAGGCCCAGCAGCGCAAAGGCGGCCGTTGTCGCGAGGCACACGAGAAGCGTCTCCAGAGGCCGGCGCCACAACGCAGCCCAAATGAGCGGCCATAGCTTCAAGTTTGAGCCTCCGGGTCACATACGCGCATCGATTCCGCTCCTGGCACTCTTTGGTTGGGACCCACCTGCAAGGACGGTGTCGAGCCTGTCCGTAACTGTCAAGATTGAGAAGCACGACCGGCCCGGAAAACGCGATGAGCGCCACCTCCACGACCACGAAGGTCTTGCGGCAAACTCTGATCAGGGCCTCGATATCCGTCGCTTGTTGATGACTGATCTGCGAGTTCAGTTGTGCGTGAGAGACGTGAGTCACGGTGATCGCGTCGCGAGCCGGGCGATTGTCATGCAGCAGAGGACCCGGCGATCCGACGAGAGGGTCTCAGGCAAAAAAAGCACATACCAAGATTGAGAGTACCGTGCGCTACTTGGAAATAGGATTCCGTTTAGACTCGACGGAAGCAGACACCATAGCGAATTGCAATCAAGCACGGGAGCGCGATCATGTCTCGAACCACCTCAATCATTTCCAGTCTTCTTATATTGCTGCTCTCCGCAGCCCCGTCATTCGCCGACCAGGCACACCTCTTGATGGGAACATGGACTGTCGATCTGTCAAAGTTGACCGTACCGAACCCACCGAAGAGCGTCACTATCGTGCTGTCAGCTGTCGGTAGTGGTCAATTCCAGATGAACGTGCACATCGTCGACAACGATGGTGGAAGGAGGCATGGAACGACCACATTCAAGGCCGATGGCACACTGTCTCCGGCCGCTGGCGATGCAGACTATGATGTCGTGTCGATGACCATGCCGAGCCGCAGAATTCTGGTAATGGGCGGGGGCTTTAAAGGCCATCCAGGCAACACTCGGGTTTTCTCGCTATCGGACGATGGCAAGCACATGATCGAAACCGTCGTCGGGCATGGTCCCGAAGGAACGCCTACCACGAGGGTCGATGTTTGGAATAGGCAATAGGCCTACAGGATTCCGACTTGCATTCGCTGGAACCGCGATGCGCAGTGAATAAGGAACGTCTCGAATGATTTCGAGTGCCAAGTGTGCCGAAGGCTTGAATCAGTCGGCTTCTGATGCTTCATAGCTGCTGGTCGAATCCGTCCCCCGTGGGTCAGCGGCCGCCCAGCGGTTAAATTGTGAAAGCTGCGGAACTGCGCCTACCGGCGTAAAGTCGATGCAGGCGCGGCTTCCGGGAGACACCCGTGAGACTGAGGATGATTGCAGCAGTTGCAGTGATGCTGCTCACTGCATGTGCCACACGTCTGCCGGACCTGGCGCACCCCAGAGCGGAGCACGCCGGGACAAGCGCAGATGGTAAACCTCAATGGCAGATCGAGTGCGTTGATCAAGATGAACATCGACCCGAATGCAAGGCCGCGATCGCTGCGGCGTGCCCGCAGGGCTATTACATTTCCGGATATACCGACCAGGTAGTAATAATCGCCAACGCGCCGCCACAGCGTCTCTACCACGGAACGATGCCTTTGCGGTCGGAGTACGTCCCGGTCGGCCCGTCGTCGGGCAGTAGCGCAAGGCGGATGGCTTCGGCTGCACCTTCGGGTGTGGTCTGCTCGCCGCGGTGGCCGTTGAGGTCGGTGGCGGTGTAACCGGGATCGGCGGAGTTAACCTTGATGGCAGTGTCGCGGAGCAGGTAGGCGAGTTGCACGGTGAGCATGTTGAGGGCGGCTTTGGACGCGCTGTAGCCGATGACCTTGATGGCGCCGGACGCCATGTCGCAGCCGGAAAGATTTGCTATCCAGATGATGTTTTCGGCGATGGCCGGCGCAACTCGATCGGTACTCGAGGCGGGAGCCACACCAATGATGGTTCAAAAACTGCGCAACCACCTTGTGCTGCTTTGCCAGTCGTACATGAGGGCTGTCGCGATCGGCTGATCCATGAAGGCGGAGGGCGATTGCTCTCCGCAAAAGAAGCGCGCGGGACGTTCGTTACCCCTCCGACGCCTCATGGCCACGCTGCTCCGGTCGAGGATCCGTTCAGTCCGGGCGGTCGCGGGTGCATACTTCAGGCTGGAGGGCAACCACATGAACATCACAGATCCGCACTTGATCAGCCGGCGTCAGTTCGGTGTGCAGTGCGCCGCACTGGGCCTGTCGCTTACCGCCATGCGTGCTGCGTTTGCGGCGCCGACTGCCGGACCCACCGTGCGGCTTCCAGACGGAAGCGTGGTCCCGGCGCTGGGCCAGGGTGCCTGGCATCTCGGCCAGGGTCGGCATCCGGCGGCGGTGGAGGCGGCGGCGGTACGTGCCGGCATTTCCCTCGGCATGACCCTGATCGACACTTCCGGAAACTACGGCAATGGGCGCTCGGAGCAATTTCTCGGTCATGCGCTCGCCGGTGAACGGGGGCACATATACCTGGTTTCCAAAGTTGAGGCCGATGAGGTCGAGGGGGATAGCATCGCCCGCGCCTGCGCGGCGAGTCTCACGCGTCTTGGCACCGACCATCTCGACCTGTATCTGCTGCATTCGCCGGTGCCCAGTGCGCAATTCCCGGCGGTAGTGGCCGCCTTCGAACAACTGCGCACAATGGGAAAAATTCGCGCCTGGGGCGTGTCAAACTTCGACACGGGCCAGATGGAAGATCTGTTCCGTGTGAAGAATGGTGATCGCTGCGCGACCAATCAGGTCGCTTACAGTCTTCACAACCGACGCATTGAACGGGACCTGCTGCCTTGGTGCGCGCAGCACCATGTTCCGGTGATGGCATATTCACCGTTGGGGGGTGACAACAATCTGGTGGTCGGCGACCGGACGCTGGCGCAGATCGGCGCAGCCCATCAGTGCTCGGCCGCCGCGATTGCCCTGGCCTGGGTCATTCGCAGCGGCAAAGTCATCGCGATTCCGGAATCGGGGGCTCCGGCCCATGTCAGGGAAAACGCGGCGGCGCTGTCCATCGCGCTGACGGCGCGCGAGCTTGAGACGCTGGCGGAAGCGTTTCCCGTGCCGTCCGACGCCACGTAGAATCGAATGCTGCAAATGAAGGACAAGGTCTGCGTCATCACGGGCGCCACCGACGGCATCGGCAAGGAGGCCGCCTGCGGCCTCGCGCTGCAGGGCGCGAAGCTGCTGATTCACGGTCGCGACCCGGATAAAGGAGCGCGCGCCGTCGCAGAACTCAAGGCGCGCAGCAACAATCCGGCGATCGAATTCCTGCCGGCCGATTTCGCTTCGCTTGCTGACGTGCGTCGGTTTGCTGCGGCAGTCATTGAGCGAATGCCACGGATTGATGTGCTGATCAACAATGCCGGGGGCATGTTCGTGAAACGTGGCGAATCAAAGGACGGCTACGAACTGACGTTTGCGGTGAATCACCTCGCGCCATTTCTGCTCACACAGCTGTTGCTTGCCGGCCTGAAACGCGCGCCGCAGGCGCGCATCGTCACGACCGCTTCGGATGCTCATCGGGGCGCGACCCTGGACTTCGATGACCTGCAGGCGACGCGCAGATACTCGGCCATGGGCGCCTACGGTCGATCGAAGCTTGCGAACATTCTCTTCACGCGCAACTTGGCGAAGCGTCTGGAAGGCACCATGGTGACCGCGACGTGCCTGCATCCAGGGTTCGTCCGCACGAGTATCGGGCGCGACCTACCGGTCATTCCCCGCAGCATCTTCCGGTTCATCTCGCTGTTCATCCGCTCACCGCAAAAAGGCGCGCAGACCATCGTGTATCTGGCGAGTTCGCCCCAGGTTCAGGGCGCCTCTGGTGGCTACTACTTCGACTGCAGGTTGACGCCGCCGACACCGGCCGCGCAGGACGATGCGGCGGCGGAACAGCTGTGGCAGGTGAGCGAGAAGCTGGTCGGCATGAGGTAGCTGCGGTACTAACCATCGGGCCGCGGATCGACCCAGTCCGCCGGCGGGTCGGGCTTCAGCCCCAGCTGCACGTATAGGGCATGCATGGTGGCCTGCTCGGAGGGGTACTGCGTGAGCAATCCGGCCAGGATGCCGATCGCATGCGGTGAATTGAGCTGCGTCGCATGGTGCGTCATCAAATCCACCCGATAGCGCAGCACACGCCGCTCACTGACAACGGCGCGGCGTTCGGCAGAGTCTTGGGGCCACAGTCGCAGCGCGAGGCTGCTGCCATCCGCCTCGATCACGGTCGTGTCACCGTGGCGAAGGGCCGCCGCAATCCGGCGGCACTGCTCCAGCACCCCGGGCCGCTGCAGCTCCTGCGATTGACAGGCCTGGGCTATGGGTTGCAACGCGCTCATCAGCGCCGTCTCGGCTCCGACCACCTCGACCAGCGCCGCCTCGGAATCAAACCCGGCCTTCCCGGCCACTGCCTTGGCAAGATGCGACACGATGCGATTCCAATACAGGTCGACGCGCTGGGCCTGGGCGAGCCCGGCACGGGCCGTCTCCCAATCCTGCGGTCGGTGTTCGCGATCCGCCCGCAGCAACGCGTAGATCCAGGTAACCCCATTTGCCGGGTCCAGGAGGCGCAGGTGCTGCTCCAGCGGCAATGGATCGCAAGTAGGCGCGCTCTCACATAGCTGCAACTGCAACAACGCCAGCTCGGCGCGATCCGGTGCAGCGCCAGCCGCGCGTCCGGCGAGTTCCCGTGCCGCGCTGCTGTCGAAGCCGGAAATCAGCCCTTCGATCACGGCGCTGGCGGCCAGCGAATCCGGATCGCTGCGCGCGGCCAGTTCACGTTGCAGCAGCGGCAGGCGGGCGGCATCCTGCGCCTCCTTGAGGCGTTGTACGCGTTCAGCCTTTGATTCGGTATTGTGGGCCGCGGCCTCCTCGGTCTGCTGGCGGTGCAGGCTGGCCTCGCGATGCTCCTGTTTCCACTTGCCGATGGTTGCGCACCCCGATGTGCACAGCAGCACCAGTATCAGCGCCAGAGAACGAGTCGAGAAGCTGCCGGTACGCATGCCGCGAATTGTACACGCGGGAGGCGAAATGGAACGCAGGACCTCCGTGGCATATGATGGGGCAGCCTTGATGCAGGCAATGGCGGGTCTTTACATGCGCGCTGGAATCATCACAGTCCTGTTTGCAGTGGCGTTCAGTGCCCAGGCAGGAACCACACTTCTGGAGCACGTGCCACTGCAGTGGAAGCCGACGTCGCAGCTGCAATTGGGCGCGGTGCAGCTATCCCAGACGTCGATTCAATTCGAGATGTTCCAGGACGTGCGCGAGAACAAGCCGGTAATCGGCGAGAACGACGAGGACGCGCAACCCAAACCGGTCACCACGACCGATGACGTGGGCACATTCGTCAGCACTCATATGCGCGGGCTGTTTCAGCGCGCCGGTCTGAAGACGGTCGACAGCGACGGGGCGGTGACAATCAAAGGCGAAGTAAGGCAATTCTTCGTGCGCGAGACGAATACTTACCAGTCGCAGGTGGCCGTGGAGCTGACCGTCGTGAGTCGCGATGGCCGCACGCTTTGGAAGGGACTTGCCTCTGGGGATGCCAGCCGCTTCGGACGCTCCTACAAGCTTGAGAATTACTACGAGGGGCTCTCGGACGCCATCGTCAACACGGTCAGCTCGATGTTGCAGAGCACACAGTTCGAGGCGGCCCTGTCCGGCCAGCAGTTATAACCGGACGGAGCGGGCCGCAATTCAGCTGGGCGAGCGGCGCGAGGTCGTCCAGTACACCTGCGCAATGCCCAGCAGCGCCAGAAGGGCGCCATAGACGACCCAGTGCTTGTCGCCGACCATGAATCCAACCCGGAATGCCAGATTCAGACCCTGCAGCGTCCAAACTGCACCGGCGGCGATCATCGCGAGGCCAATCAGGGTGCTGACCAGGCGCATTGCAATATGGAAGGATCGGCTCATGGAAACGGGCCGCGGTGAAAAGCGCCGTCAGCCTAGCATCAATCATCATGGCTGAACAAAGAGCCCAGGATGCTGCCGAATCCTACGATGAGCATGGTCACTGAAATAATGCTGAACACCGTAGCGTAGCGAAGAATTTTTGCTGCGACATGCAGCCAGCGTGCCGCAGCGGCCCGGAAGGCGGGCGCGCCACCGGCTGGCGCGCTGGCAATCAATTCCGGCTGGGAATCCATCGTCGCCTCGGACCTTATTTGGCGGGGGATCCTTTGGTATCCGCCCGGTGTGACCGGCCCACTTCCTCTGCCTTCTCGAGTTCGGCTGCCTCTTCCTTCGACTGCGGCGCTGCGCGCCTCGCGAGCTCCGGAACGTCCGCCTTCTTCAGGAAGTTTTCTTCATCCTCGCGGAAGCGCCGCGAGGACTCATAGTCTCCTTCGCCCTGGACCTTCGCTGGGGTCTTTGTTTTGTCAACGGGCGGCTGCTTGGCATTCATGTCTCTCTCCTGCGCTGCGGACTGCTTGCAAGCCAGCGTAGGTCAGCACCGCGGGGCTGTGCAGTTGCGACAGTCGGCTTGCCGCGTGGGACTAAGCCTACCGACGATCAAGTGTTACGCAGATGTAACCAATGCCCCGGTGCAGCGTACGGTCGCGCACGTGCCAAGGGATCTTAAATAGGAGCATCTCACCATGGGTCGAGGAATTCTGCTGTGGCTGCTTGGCGTGCCCATCCCCATCATTCTGCTACTGGCCATGTGTTCACACGTTTGAAACAAGGAACAGTCATGGAACCCGTATCAACTGCACGATTTCCGGTCGATGTGCTGGATCAGCCAGGGACTCCGGTAAAGTCAACCGCTTCCTGGTCGGCCATCATCGCGGGGGCATTCGTTGCAATCGCGGTTTCACTGGTTCTGTTCGCCCTCGGATCGGCACTGGGTTTTGCCTCAATCTCTGCCTGGGAGGGTCAGGGCGCTTCAATGACGACGTTCGCCGTGACCACGGCGATCTGGCTGATTGTGATGCAGTGGCTGTCCTCTGCTGTCGGTGGCTACGTGGCCGGCCGGCTGCGCTCGCGATGGATGGGTACCCATCCACATGAGATATTCTTCCGCGACACCGCCCACGGCCTCGTCACCTGGGCGGTGGCAACCGTAGTGGTCGCAGCCTTGCTGGCCTCTTCAGTCCTGTCAGCACTGAGCGGCGGAGCCCACGTGGCCGCAACCGTCGCCGCCGGTGCCGAACAGGCAGCCGCCGGCATCACGACCCCGACTTACCTCTACGGGCTCGATCGGTTGCTGCGTCCGGCGGATGCTTCGGCACCGGTTGCCCAAAATGCACCGGACGTGCGCCCTGAAGTGACCCATGTGATCGTGCAGACGGTCGCCAGCAACGGCACCGTCTCGGATGCCGATCGCAGCTACCTGGCAAGCCTCGTGGCCGCCCGGACCGGTGCTTCACCGCAGGAGGCACAGACCCGGGTGAATGACTTCATCAGCGCTGCAAACCAGGCCAGGGACAACGTGAAGGCCAGCGCCGAGGCGGCACGCAAGGCGGCGGCGAAAATGGCAATTTTCACGGCGCTGGCTCTGGTCATCGGGGCGTTCATCGCCTGTTTGACGGCGGCGCTCGGCGGCAAATTGCGCGACGAACATCCGTAAGGCGGAGGCGCCATGAACGGGGGTGGCACAGTCAGCACGCGCGCAACCTCGACCCCGCTGCACGTCAGTCAGCTGGGCGCGTGCAAGCTACTGGCGTTGGGTGGGTTTGGCCTGCTTCTCTATTTCGCCCATTACGCATTCATCCCGATTGCCCTCGCGTTGCTCCTGGCGTTGGTGCTGTCGGGGCCCGTCGAGGCACTGTACCGGCGCGGAGTTCCCCGCAGTTTGAGTGCCCTGTTGATATTGGCCATAGCGCTTAGTCTGATCGCGGGCCTGGCCGCGTCGCTGTGGAAGCCTGCCCAGTACTGGTACGGCGAGGCGCCGCGCACCATCCGGGAGATCAAACAGAAAATTGCGCCCGCTGCAAAGATTGTCAATCGGGTCGACGACATTGGAACTTCGGCAGGCTCGATTGGCAGCACCGCACTGGTCCACGCCGGTGGCCACATCGTGGCAGCCCCGGTGGTGGCATCGCAATCGGCTGCCTCCAGCATTGTCGGCTCCTCGCTCGGGGCTGCGGTGAGCACCGTTACCTTCGCGATTCTGACGCTGTTTCTGCTCACCGGCGGCCCGCCGATGCTGGCGCGCATGACGGCGGCATTCGCGGACAATCTCAATGCTTCCCATGTTCTGAAGATCATCGAGGCGGTGCGGCGCGAGGTGGGTCGCTTCTACGCCGTCACCACACTGATCAATATCGGGCTGGGCGTGGTGACCATGGTCGCGATGACGCTGCTGGGCATGCCAACGCCCTACGTATGGGGCATCCTGGCCGCGTTACTTAATTTCATACCCTATGCCGGACCGGTGACGACGCTTGCGATCGTCACCTTCGCGGCGGCCATGACTTTCACCACCGTGGCGCACGTCCTGGGTGTCGCCGGTACGTATCTGGCCATCACGACGATCGAGGGGCAGATCATTCAGCCGCTGTTCGTCGGTCGCCGTTTGAAGATCAATCCCTTGCTGATATTCCTCGGTTTGTGGCTCGGCGGGTTGTTCTGGGGTGTGGCGGGGGTAATGCTGGCCACCCCGGTCCTGGTGGCCTTGAAGGTGATAGCCGAACACATCAGCGGTGGTCGGGCGATACTGGAATTCCTCGGGCCCAACACCGCGCCGCTGACGAGCAAGAAATCCCTGGAGAAATTCGTCCGGGTTGACGCCATATGAGCGGCAACTACATCGAGTCGATATGAGACTGTTTCGCGTCCGATAAATAAACGTAAAGGATTTGCATGAATATTGTGTGGTTCATTCTGGTAGGGCTGATTGCCGGCTGGCTGGCCGGTCAGCTGATGAAGGGCGGCGGCTTCGGCGTCATCGGCGACATCGTGGTCGGTATCATCGGAGCCCTGATCGGAGGTCTGCTGTTCAGTTCGCTGGGCATCTGGGCCGGTGGCGGGTTGTTGGGGGCGATCATTGTCGCAACCATCGGCGCCATAATTCTGATTTTCCTGTTGCGTTTGATTCGGCGGGCCTGACGTAGGCCAGCTCCTACGGCACTTCGGTACGCGCGTCGGTTCTAATGCCGCATTCGAAGCGCCTAGCATAAGCCTACGACACCTGTCTCAAGGAGAGAGAGAAGTATGAAGAAATTGCTGTTGACCATTGCGGGTTGCGCGCTGTGCAGTGTGGCCTTCGCGCAGGTCGGGACCACCCTCAAGGAAGGCGCCAAGGCGACCTCCGAGAAGAGCCAGCAAATTGGCGACCAGGCCAAGGCCGGCGTCGAGGGCCAGCCGGACAAGGCGATCGACAAGACGAAGGCAAAGATCCACAAGGCCAAGGCACACCATCATGCCAAGGCCGCCAAGGATGCCGCGAAGGACATCACGAAGTAAGCGAGCGGCCCGCTGCCCGCGGGCCGTCTTCATTCTTTGCCTGCGCCCGCCCGTGATGCATCATGCGTTCACATGGCCGGTGACGCCGATAAGATTGCAACCGAAGCGACCGTCTGGTTGGCACGACTGGAGCGTGGGCTGCTGCCTCAGGAGGGCGCCACGCTGCGCGCCTGGCTGCTGCAGTCCGCCCATCGGGACGCCATCGTCGATGCCGCAAAATTGTGGCATGGCCCCGATATCATCGCCGTGCTGGCGGAGCTGGTGTCGGTCGGATTCGGCGACCCGCTGCCGCCGAAGCCCAAACATCGTCGGCAGCTGGTCAGCGTACTCATAGCGATCTTCGGCGTGCTGGTGACGCTGGTGCCGCTGGCATACTTTCAGCACACGACGCCGGGTGCGTTTGCGGCTCATCCAACGCCGGCGCAGCGGCGCGCGGTCTGGGGCGAATCGGTCTACACGACCCGGCCCGGTGAAACCCGCATCGTTGACTTGCCCGACAGCAGTACCGTCACCCTGAATGGGCACTCCCGCCTCGGCGTGCTGTTCAGTGCCGGCTCGCGGCTGGCGATGCTGGACTATGGCGAAGCCATTTTTCACACCGTACCGGAGCGACGCCCGTTCGAACTCAATGCCGGTGGTCGGTACTTCGTGGCGGTACCGTCCATATTTGATGTGCGCGTCATCCGCGAACAGGCCCTCGAACTCACCGTGGTCGCCGGCGCCGTGACGATCCGCGGATTGCCGTGGCACTGGCCCGCCACGCCGGCGCAGGCGCGATTGTTTGACCCCAGGGTATTCGATGACACGACCGTGGAAGCGCTGCAGGCGGCCTCAGTGGAGGATGCCGCCCTGAGCCGCTATCCCATTACGGCGGCGGTCGCCGACGCGCGCCTGCGCTGGCAACCCGAACAGGTGATCTACGTTACTCCCTGACAGCAGGTGAGTGCGCGTAGTGGCGCAGTTCCTCGGCGACGAAGGCCAGATCGGTGGCCTCCTGTATCGCCAGTCGCATCTGCAGCTCCAGGACATCCTGCGGTATTGCGCTTTGATAACCCGCCAGGCAGCGGGCCAGGGCGGCGGCGGGGGTGATCGCTTCGGTGCGGCACATGCGATAGGTCTTCACCACCAACGCTTCGGCCGCACCGGGGGTCAGCATGACCGGACACCGGGGGATGATGTCCTCAAGTTCGTGGGGCTCGATCGTGAGCCCATAGCGCTTCGCCAAGGCGCTGATCAGTCCGCCGCTTTGGGCACGGGTTGCCGTCGGCAGGATGGGCACCTTCAGGTCGATGCGGCCGGGACGCTTCAGGTCCACTTCGATCAGGTCGGGACGCGAAGAGCCCAGTACCCACACGACGTTGCCGCGATTGTCGGTGTCGGCCATCTCCTGGGCAATCATCGAGTACAGCCGTCCCGACAGTCCGCTGTCGGAAATGCCTGAATCCCGACGGCCCAGAGTCTGGTCCGCCTCATCGACGAACACAATGCAGCGGCCGAGCGCATGGATGAGGCGGAAGATCTTCTCCAGGTTCGCCTCGCTGGAACCGATCCACTTGTCGCGGAAGTTCTTCAGTTTCAACACCGGCACGCCGGCCTCGCCCGCCAGGCATTCGACCAGGAAGGTCTTGCCGGTACCGACCGGACCGCACAGCAGGTAGCCCATCGGCAGCGCCTTGGTATCGTTGAGCCGCCACAGGGCGATATCCTGGCGCAGCCAGTCCTTCAGGGCGTCCTGGCCGAAATAGTCATCGAGTGTGCGCGTGGGTTCGATGAATTCCACCAGGCCCGGCGCATCGCGCTCGACCATTTCCTTCTTCAGCGCGGCGAAATCATGGGACTGCAGCACCTGGCCGTTGTGCGCTCGCACTTTGGTGATCTGCTGCAGGGTGTTCACCGACAGTCCCGTGATGGCAGCCGCCAGTGCGCCAAATTTGCTGTCAGCGGGAATGGTGCGCGGATACTCCCGGTGCAGCACCCGCAGTGCCAGTTCGAGATCGGCGGCGCTCGGCAGTGGAATGCGTACCAGCTTCGATTGCGGCGCGAACGCGATCAGCGGATCCAGGTCCGTCAGATTGTCCGCGATCAGGAAACTGAAGAAAGGCAGCTGCGCGAACGGGCTGCTCAGTCCCCAATCCCGCACCAGGCAGGTCAGACTGCCATGCTTGAGGCCCTGGCCGTCGGCGGGCAGCAGCTGGTCGGCGCCGCGCACCACAATGGCGACGCTGGGCACCTCGGGGCGCTGCAGGGCCTTGATATTGGCGAGGTAGCGGGCATAGCGATTGATGAAGCGCACCGCCTCCAGCGGTTCGAGCGGCAGGTTGCGCAAGGATGAGGGCACCCATTGGGCGAGATGTTCTTCACCGCGCTCAACGGTGAGGCCGTTGCCGAGATCGTAGGAGAGCACTACCGCCATTTCGGCGAGCAGGGTGTCCTGCAGGTATCGATCGATGCTGATCAGCCGCTCGCCCACGGCCAGCCGGTCATGCACATTCCCATACAGGATGCACTGGCCACTGGCGCCGCTGCGGAATGCGACGCCAAGTTCGGACGCCCAGATCGGAGTTTGCGACGGCATCACTGGCTTATATCATGCATATCGGGCGTGTTAACGTTGCGAACATGAAGATCGGCCCCGGACCTGATCGATGGCGGCTGCGGCGCAGCACGCGTTCCCCGCCGGCGCGCGCCGGTATCGACCGACGCGGCTTTCTCGGCACGACACTGGCCGCGACCGCGCTCGCCGCTACGCACGCCGGCAAGCTGTGGGCCGATGCCGCGCAGGTCGCGGCCGTACCCGCTGAAGTGCCGGCGCTCAGCGGTTCGGGCAAGGCACTCACGCTGCGCGCGGCGGACATCAAGGAATTGCGCGCGAGTCTGCAGGGCACGCTGCTGCTGGCGCAGGATGCGGGTTACGATTCGGCGCGCAAGCTGTGGAATCCCTCATTCCATCGTCATCCGGCGCTGATCGTGCGCTGTGCGCAGACTGCCGATGTGGTCCGGGCCGTGAATTTCGCCCGCGGCCACGAGCTGCGCACCGCGGTTCGCGGTGGCGGCCACAGTCTGTCCGGTCAATCGGTCTGCGATGGCGGGCTGGTGATCGACATGGGACCCATGAAGGGTATCGAACTCGATGTCCGGCAGCGGCTGGCGCGGGCGCAGGGTGGCGTGTTGCTCGGCGAACTCGATCGCAAGACCCAGACGGCCGGCTTGGCGACCACGATGGGAACGGCCACCGATACGGGTATCGCCGGTCTGACGCTCGGCGGTGGCATGGGACGCCTGATGCGGCTGTACGGTCTGGCGTGCGACAACCTCAAGAGCGTGGGCGTCGTCACGGCCGACGGCCAGTTGCGCCACGTTGCTGCGCACGATGATCCGGAACTGTTCTGGGGCGTGCGCGGCGGCGGCGGCAATTTTGGTGTGGCCACCTCATTCGAGTACCACCTGCACCCACTGGCGCACGAGGTGCTCACCGGGGGACGGATCTATCCCTACAGCCAGGCGCGGGCCGTATTCGCCGCGGTTGCAGAACTCGCCGCGCAGGCGCCTGATGAAATGCAATTGAGCGCAGAGGTCTTCAACGCCACCCGCGGGCCGAACGTCGGCCGCTACGTTGGCTGGTCGGTCGATTATTGCGGCGATCCGCGCACCGGTGAACGGCTGCTGGCACCGTTGCGCCGCCTGGGCAAACCGCTGCGCGATACGATCGCCGCGGTTTCCTACCTCGCTGCGCAAGGTGCCGAGGGGGCCGCGACGGTGGCGGTGCCCAGCGAGACCACCATTTACGCCAAGTCCGGTTTTTTCCGCAGCGTCTCACCGCGGTTGTTCGATGAACTGGTGCGTCGCTTCGAGGCATTGCCGGTTGATCTGGACGTCAGTGCGGGGATGGACCAGATGGCGGGTGCGATGGCGCGCGTCCCACCGGATGCGACCGCGTTCTGGAACCGCCATGCGCAATACGATTTCCTGATCAATGGCAACTGGGCCGATCACACCCGCTCCGAACAGCACATCGCCGACATTCACGCGCTGTGGGATGCCATCGCACCCTTCACGGAAGGCTACTATGTGAACACGGAGCCTGGGGCGGATGAGAAGCGCCTGCGCGCCACGTACGGTGACAACTACCCGCGTCTCGTCCAATTGAAGAACCGCGTCGACCCACGAAATCTGTTCAGCCTGAACGCCAATATCAGGCCGACTCTCCGGAGCTGAGACTGTCGATCACTTCGGTCATCGATGCGCAGACCGTGCAAGCCTATCGGGAAACCGAGTACCGGGTGCTCGAGGTCCTGCCGATGACCTTGCGTATCGATGCGGCTTCGGCGCAACTCAAACTGCTGCATGCAAGTCACCACGCCCGCTGCAGCGCGTTCATTACGGCCTGCAATCCGTGGGGCCGACCGGCTGCTGCATCCGTCAATGCGCAACGTCAGGAAGTGCTGCGCGCGGAATTGTCACGCCGCCAGCTGCGGGCGATTCGCGGTATCGGCCAGCACCCCACGAATCAATGGCCGGGTGAACCGAGTTTCCTGGTATTGGGCGTAACGCGCCGGGCCGCGCAGGCGCTGGGGCGGCAGTTCGAACAGAACGCGATCGTGTGGGCGGGAGCGGCGGCGGTTCCCGAACTGATCCTGCTCAGATAGGCGGACTATTTGCTGTTCTGGTAATTGCCCGCGAAACCCGGATCGCACTCATATGGGTAGACGTGCTGCCCGGCCTGCTTGCGCCAGGCGATGAAGCGCACGCCGCGATTGCGGATCACCGCCGGATCCTCGTACTCCTGGGTGGCCATCAATACCTGGCCGTCGGGGCTCAGCCGGAACCGTTCGGTGACCTGCATATTCTCCGAATGATCCAGGCCATTATTGGTGATGGTCGCGGCTTCCAGGTGGGTCGTGTGCACGACCAGGATTGGCCCCTCCCAGTGTCCGCTCGAGAACCCCGTCATCGAGTGCGGATAGTCGGCCTCCGGCTTGCGACCATCGAGGAAGATCATGCGCACCATGTCGTAGTACTCGAGCTTCATGACGATGAAGACATCGCTTTGGAAGATTTCGATAGGGAATGGCCCCTGCAGCGCGTACACGATGGAGGGTGAGCGACAGGCGTTCTGCGGCGTGAGCTGGTCGCGCGGGTTCCAGTGCTTCGCGGCAGCGAGCGCTGCGGGAGTCGGAATCAGTCCGCCATACTCGCCCGCTGGAAATTCGACCGGACCGGTGTCATCCATGAAGGCCGTGTTCGGTGGCACCAGTGCCATCAGCGTTGGATCCCGCGGCACCTTCATGTCCAGATTCCAGAAGCCCGAGAAATCCGGATGCCGGGCGATGGCCGCAGCCGCCTGCGGCGCCGAAGTGACCGGCGCAGCAGGGCTGTGTGCCGTGCAGCTCGTGATCGCGAGCACCGCGATGATCTGCCACCTCATGGCGGCGGCTGTCCGACCAGGCGGCCGTCCGCGTACCGGGCGATCTTCAGTCGCATATAGCGGCTGCCATCGCGTGCGCGCCAGCCTTCCAGGGTGACTTTGTCGCCGACATGCAGGCTTTGCGGTGTCCAGCCGCGCCGCCGCAGAATGGAGGGTGAATTCGTCTCCGCGCGCCAGGTGATTTCATCGTGTCCCTTGGGAACCGTCACGGTGATGACACCATGCGGATTGCGGAACTGGAAATCCCGCACCACGCCAGTCACCTTGACCAGCTGTGCGTCGGTATTGAAAAATACCGCAAAGGAATGATGTGCACCGGCGCTCTGCGCCAGGGTCAGCATCACGGCCACGCCCCAGGCCACCCGCTTGAAATTCTGCACGACTGTCCCCCGCCGCCGGTCTCGTGCGGCGGCCCATTGTAGTGCAAGTGCGGCCATCCCACCTTGAGCCTTGCCGGGGTTGGCCGCGTGTCGGTTGGCGCAATGCCGACGGATTTGACGCCACCCGTGGTTTCGCAGTCATATTCCGACTCCGATCCTTTGGCTGCGTCCTCGAGGGGTAGTCCGCGATGCAGGTGAGAAAGAAGTCCGGTGCACTGGCCATGCCCTACCAGCTGTCGCTACATGTCCGGCATCCCTGCGTCGATCCGGCGGAGATTTCGCGTGAGCTCGGCCTGGAGGCCATCGAATCCTTCCGCGCCGGCGATCCACGTCAATCGCGCAGCGGGGTCGCCGCCACGGCGGTGCATGGTGAAACCTACTGGGTGGCAGTGCTGGATCCGATGGGCTGGTCGGCCCCCGCAACGGTCGCGCGGCGGCTGAGCCGCACGGATGCGACCCAGCAGTTCGTGGCCACGCTGCTGCCCCAGGAAGCGAAGGTGCTGCGAGCGCGCTTCGGCATCGAGGAGGGCGAGGCGACGACGCCCGGCAGTCTCGGCTGGGGAATCGTGCTGGTGGGCCATTGCCTGGCCGTGCGCCATGGACGATTTCTGGCGCAGTTGCGCGAGCAGGGGGGGTCGCTGACCTTGCTGGCGGCGATCGAGCCGGAGGCACTGGTCGGCCTGCGGATTACCCCGGAACTGGGCCGCCAGCTGCACGAGCTGGGTCTGACGGTGAAAATTGAATTGACCAACAGCGGGGATTTCAATCCGGACCTGAACTGAAGGCCGGCACCGGGGAACCTTGCGGCACTGCAATAGCTCTAAACCGCTTTGTCCGTAGAATACGGTGCCATGAGAATCGGACCCTCACGCCTTACCCTGGCGCTGCTGCTGCTGCTGGGCCTGTGTCAGGCCGCCGGCGCGGCCGACAATGCGCCGTTTGATCTGGCCGGCCCCCAGCTGCGGGTACGGGTCACGCGCGGCGGCCGCACGCTGCCCGTCGATGATGTGCCCAATCTGGTAGTCGGTGACAAAGTGGCCATCAAGGCGGAGCTGCCGGACAGTCAGGCGGCGCGTTACGTCATGATCGTGGCGTTTCTGCGCGGCGCCACCAATCCGCCCCCGCAGGAGTGGTTCTACCGTTGCGACACCTGGTCACGCAAGTGTGCGGACGGGTTGCAGCTGACCGTGCCCGCCGAAGCGCAGCAGGTACTGGTGTTCCTCGCGCCGAGCACCAGCGGTGACTTCAACACGCTGCGCGATGCCGTACGCGGACGGCCGGGCGCGTTCGTGCGCGCCTCACAGGATCTGAACCAGGCAAGCCTCGATCGGTCGCGGCTCGACAGCTATCTGCTCGCGATTCGTGCCTTGAATGAGGCGGATCCCGCGAAGCTGCGGGTGGCGGCGCCGTTGCTGGCGCGCAGCCTCGCCATCAAAGTCGACGAGAAGTGTCTGCAACGGATACCCGAACTGCAGGCCCCGTGTCTGATGGAGGACCAGGACTCACTGGTGCTCAATGATGGGCACAGCACCTCGATCGTTGAGGCACTGACCAGCGGCCCGGCCAGCGATCTGGCCATGGAAGCCAGCTACACGCCGCAGCTGCGCTACGGCTACTACAGTCCCTACATCGCCTCGATCCTGGATATTGGCCGCATTCTGGGCTCCTTTCTCAGCGCGCAATTCCAGTATCTGCCGGCGCTTCCCAGTGCCCATGGCGAACACCTGGCGCTCACGCTCAACGCGCCGCCCTCATTCCACGATCCGAAATCCGTACTGGTCACGGCACTGCCGGCGATCGAGGAGGCGCAGCTGCCGCCACTGCATGCGGTGGACCCGCAGGCCATCTTCTGCGCCCGCAAGGCGGGTCTGGTGTTGCCGGTGGAAGGCGCGCCGCTGGTCTTTTCCACCCACTACGTTCACGACGTCGCGCTGACGCTGACGGGCAGCGATGGCCACAGCATCGAACTGCCGGCATCCGCGGACGCACGCCAGGGTGGCTTCGTGATCGACATCACCTCGCTGGGCAAGACGAATCTCGGGGATGCGGTGGTCGGCACCCTGCACGGTTTCTGGGGCTTTGACCGTTACCAGGCACCCACCTTTCACCTGGTCAATGCACAGCAGAAGCCCTGGGCGCTGCCGGTCAGCGATCAGGGGGCGCTGGTGGTGGGCCGCGAAGGCACGGTGCACCTCACGGCGGACAGCGTGGGCTGCGTGGATAAGATCATGCTGCGCGATTCGGCCGGCAAGGAACTGAAAGTGGACTGGAAGCCGGTCAAGCCCGATGCGGTGGAGGTGAAACTGCCGTTGGAGGAGGCAGCACCCGGACCGGTGACTCTGGTGGTGTCGCAGTACGGCACCGCCGATACGCAGCAGGTGGCGCTCAACACTTTCAGCGAGGCCGCGCACCTGACCGGCTTTGCCATTCATTCCGGCGATGCGTCAGGCACGCTCAAGGGCACGCGGCTCGATGAGGTGGCGAGCGTGACGCTCAACGGGATTGCGTTCAGTCCTGGCAGTGCCGGCACCCTGACGGGTGGTCCGGCGGCGGAGGAACTGCCGATGATGGCCGGCGACGTTCAAGCGGCGGCGGCACTGAAGGCAGGGGATGTGAGTGTCGCGAAGGTCATCCTGAAGGATGGTCGCAGCTTCACACTCAATGGCCACATCGATGATCCGCGCCCGAGCGTGACCCTGATCGCCAAGAGCATTCAACCCTCGCAGGCGGGCGTGGCCAGTCACATCGCGCTCAGCGACTCGGATCAGTTGCCGCAGGATTCAGAGCTGGTGTTTTCAGTCCGGGCGGTGATGCCGCAAGCCTTCACCCGTACGGCGCAGATTGAAGTGGCCACGGCCGACGGCGCCTTCTCGAGCCTGCTGTCCCTCAGCGCCGGTACCTTGATGCTGGCGGATGCACACGTGGCCGTGGCAAGACTCGATCCGGCCAAGGCGTTCGGTCCTTCGGCCTTCGGTCCGCTGCGGTTTCGGGTGGTTGCCGATGGCGTGACGGGCAGTTGGTTACCCCTGGCGACCCTGGTGCGGTTGCCGCGCCTGACGTCGCTGGAATGTCCTGAGACTGCCGACGTTGCCTGCCGGCTGTCGGGTACGGACCTGTTCCTGATTGATTCAGTATCCTCTGACCGGCAGTTCCACAGTCCGGTGCAGGTGCCCGACGGCTTCCCCGGCAACAGCCTGCCGGTGCCGCATCCCGCCTCGGGTGAGCTGTTTGTGCGGTTGCGGGATGATCCCGCCATCGTCAATGCCGCCACGCTTGGAACGCAGGTCCTCGCCGGCGCCCCATAATGGGTCGTGTGCACGCATGATTTTTTCTGCTCACAGGAAATTCACAGCTCATCCACAGGCCGGAGACGGTAACATGCGTGACATGCGACTCCTCAAGGCACCCCGCGCCCGACTGCAGCGGCAAAGGTCCGCAACCGCATTGTCGACCTATCCGGTCGGGCAGCGCACCGTGCAGCTGTTCCAGCTGGCCGATGGCCATATTCAGTGGGTCTGCAACTGCGAAGATTACGCCGCCGCGGCGGGGTCAGCGCAGGGGCCGTGGTGCAAACACGTCGCCAAGGCCTCCGCCATCCGCTCCATCGAAAGGCTCACCGGCGCGCGGGTCGTGGGCCGAGGTCGCGCGGCAGCGCGCGAGGCGCCCCCGAGTACGGAGAGTTCGCATGCGGACGTGACGCAGCCGCTGCAGTCGGCCGCACGGCCGTTCTGAACGGAAGCGGTCGCGACCATGTCCGACACGGTCTTCGGCAGGATCATTTCCGGCAGCATTCCCTGCCACAAGGTCTACGAGGATGCGCAGGTGCTCGCCTTCCTCGACATTGCGCCGCTGAGCCGGGGACACATGCTGGTGGTTCCCAAGGAACCCGCGCAGACCCTCGATCAGCTCTCGGATGAGTCGGCTGCGGCATTGGGCCGGGTGCTACCGCGCATCTGCCGTGCGGTCATCGCGGT
The DNA here is from genome assembly GCA_036267975.1 of Steroidobacteraceae bacterium. Taxonomy (GTDB): domain Bacteria; phylum Pseudomonadota; class Gammaproteobacteria; order Steroidobacterales; family Steroidobacteraceae; genus DAIDKA01. The sequence goes on from DATAVA010000002.1 coordinate 23,961, forward strand.
CACCGGCGTGCAGGACTACAACGTGCTGGAAAACAATGGCAGTGGCGCCCATCAGGCGGTACCCCATGTGCATTTCCACATCATCCCCAAGCCCGACGGCGCTGCGGGCCTGGGGATCAGGTGGCCCATGGGACCGCTGGGTGCCGATGCCGCGCAACTGGCGCAGCAGCTCGCGCAACATCTCAAGGCGGCGCAGCGCTGAGCAGGTCCTTCTGACGGCGGGCGGCGCTGCCGTAGTAGTTGGGATAGTCGGGTGTCAGGCCCTTGAAGCGCCGGTGGATCCACCAGTACTGCGCGGGATTGCGGCGCACCTCGGATTCCACGAACCGATGAAACTGCTCCGCGTCATGGACCGCAGAGTCACTGGGGTAATCCGCGGGTGCCGGGCGCAGCGTGACGCGATAGCCGGCATTGTCGGCCAACCGTTCGTGGCCGACGAACAGCACCTGCGCTCCGGTCAGCAGTGCCAGGCGTGAAGTGAAGACATTGGTGGCTGCGGGCACGCCAAAGAAGTGGACCATCGCCGCGCCTTTCTTGCGGTAGCTCTGATCCGGCGCATACCACACGCATTCATTGTCGCGCAGCGCGCGTACCATGCCGCGGACATTGTCGCGACTGAAGACGCGCAGCGCGTGCCGGCCGCGCTGGCGCTCGAAGAAGTGGGCCAGCAGCGCGTTCTTCGGGCGCTTGTGCATGGCATTGAGCGGCGCTTCGGTATTGAGCACCCGTGCGCCGATCTCCAGGGTGGTGAAATGCGCGGTCAGCAAAATTGCGCCGCGCCCCTGTTCGAGCGCGTGTCGCAGATGTTCGATCCCGTCGATGCGTGACAGCCGCGCGATCTGCGCATCGCTCCCCCACCAGGTCATGGCGGATTCGCACACACCCATCCCGAGCGCCTCGAAGTGCTCATTGAGCACGCGCTCGCGCTCGCGCTGCGACAGCTCCGGCAGACACAGCTTGAGATTGCAGCGCGCCACCTGCGCATAACGCAGGGGCAGACGGCGCACCAGCCGCCCGATGGCACGACCCACCGCCAGCAGCGGCCCGTGCGGCAGCAGCTGCAGCAACCGCAGCAGCCCCAGCCCGATCCAGGTCGGCCAGTAGCGCGGAGCGAACAAATGCAGCGGCATCCCGGCGGGGCGTCCGGCCGGCACATCCGAGTGCGCCGCCGGCGCGTTCACGGCGGTGTCGGCCCCTGGCTTACGCGCACGAAGTCACCCGCGCGGACCCATTTTTTGAAGACGCTCTGCACATCCTGCGGTGTGAGTGCGATGTAGCGCCGTGCTGCGATGCTGGGTTCGTCGGGCGGCAGACCCGCATCATCACGATCGATGATGCCGCGGGCGATCTCTTCTATGCTCGCTTCGGAAAGCGGAATCTGGCGCAGCAGCAGCGCCTTGGTGCGCAGCAGCTCTTCGGCTCCGGCCGGCTGGTCCTGCAGGCCCTTGACGTCCTGCACGGCCATGGCCGCGGCCTTCGCGACGTTCTGGGGGTCGCTCGCGAAGTCGATCAGATAGACACCTCGTGTGCGGCCGATCTGCAGGTTGGAGTCCACCGAGTACACCAGGCCGGCCTCCTTGCGCAGATGGATCGACAGTCGTGAAGAATAGAACCCTCCGCCCAGGATCGTGCTGCCCAGCTCCATCGCGTAGTAGTCTGGGTTGGTGCGCGTCAGCGCCAGATTTTCGGCGAGCACGACGACATCCTGGACCCGCGTCGCGTCGGGAACCGCGATGGTTGCGGCGCCGTTGGCCGGCACGGCCGGCAGATCGGTATCGGGCTTCGGACCCGTGGCGGCCCACGCGCCGAAATACTTCGTGATGGTGGCGAGGGCCCGATCCGGAGTGATCCGGCCGATCACGACAATCGTGGTGAGGTCCGGCCGGAAGGTGGCCGCCTGAAAGGCGCGCACCTCATCCAGCGTGATGCCCCGGATGCTTGCCGGCGTGGTCTCGCGCAGGCTCGGGTCCGTCGCCGGGAACAGGGCGCTGCGCAGTGAGCGCTGCATCAGGTAGCCGGGACTGCGGTTGCGTCCCGCAATGATCTGCGCGAATTGCGGCCGCATGATATCGAGCGCCTGCGCCGGTAAGGCCGGATGCAGTTCGTTGTCAGCCAGCAGTTCGACCGCCCGGTCGAAGCCGCTACTGAGTGCGACCACGGAGAAATCGGTGCCGGCGTGCGATTCGGCACCGATGGCATCCAGCGCGCTTTGATAGGCGAGCCGGTCCAGGTGCTGCGACCCGTAGGTGAGCAGTTCACCCAGCACGTTGGAAATGCCCTCCTGGCCGTGCGGCGCTTCCACTTCGGGGCGATTGCGGATGTGGCCATATACGCTGATCGTGTCGCTCACATCTTCAGGCTGCACCACCAGCGTGAGCCCATTGGGCAGGTGGCTGATGACCGGATGCGTCGTCACCGCCGGCACTTCCAGGCGGTTGACGGCCGTCGTCGCCCAGGCGGGCAGGGCAGTGGGCTTGGCTTCACCGAGCGCGATATTTTCCTGGCCGCCAAAGCCGCCGCTGCTGCTGGTCGGTTTGCCGGAGCCCTTCGGCAGCATCACCGCGGTGACGGCGTGATCCAGGTCCAGGTACTGATGCGCGACACGGTTGACATCGGCGACCGTGACCTTCTCGATGCGCGCCAGATCCGCTTCGGGTGACTCGAGTCCATACAGTGCCAGTGCATCGGCCCACACCGAGGCCAGCCCGGCGATGGAATTTTTCTGGAATTCGGTCTGGCGGCGCTCCTGCATTTTCGCGGCGGCGACCAGTTCGGGCGGGACCCCGTTGCGGGCGACGCGCGCAAGGATGGCGCGCACCTGCTGTTCCAGCGCCCGGTGGTCCGCGCCGCCCGGAAAGGCGACGGTCGCGAACGCGAGTCCGGCATGTGGCAGCGGATCCACGGAGAACTCCGCATCCACGGCCTTACCCTGCGGGACCAGGCCGTACAGATCAAAGCGACGGCTGGACAGCACATCCGAGAGCACTTCCAGCGCCGGCGTATCCGCGCTATCCAGTCCCGGTACCCGGAAGGCGATCATGGCAGTGCCTTCGGGCCGGTCCGTATCCACGGTAAACGAGCTTGCAACCATCGGCTGCAGGTTGACCGGCCGGCGCGCCGGCAGTGTCTTGCTCGGTATGGATCCGAACAGCACCTTGACGAGCGTCAGTGTGGCCGCCGGATCGACGTTGCCGACGATGACCAGCAGCGCATTGTTCGGCGCATACCACTGATCATGAAAGTGCTTGAGCATCGCGGCGGTGGTCTTCGCAAACGACGGCCGGGTGCCGAGCGCATCGTAGGCGTAGGGAGTGCCCTTGAAGGCAATGCCACGCAGCTTGGAATACAGCACGTAGCCCGGATCGGACAGATCCTGCGCCACCTCCTGCTCGATGGCGCCACGCTCATGGTTCCACTCCGACTGTGCATCGGAGACGGCGGCCATCCGCACCGCTTCGATATGCAGCGCCACATCCAGGTCTTCCGAGGGCACCGTATACAGATACTGCGTGAGGCTTTCACGGGTATTGGCATTGAAGTCACCGCCCATGATGCTGCCGATGTTGGCCAGCTGGTCGGCGCTGAGGCCGGGGCTGCCGCGGAACATCATGTGTTCCTGGGCGTGGGCCATGCCGGGGAATCCGGCGGGAGTCTCCTCCGATCCGACCATGTAATTGACCGACGTCGCGACGACCGGCGCCAGAGTGTTGCGCACGATGACGACTTTGAGGCCATTTGTGAGCGTTGCGCGCAGCACCTTGGCGGAACTGCCGGGGAGTGATGTGACGGTTTGGGCCTGGGCTGTCAGCGTAAGCGCTGCACCGATGAGCAGCGCGACCGTGAGGTGACGCAGATTCGGCAGTAAGGGCATTGGAAACCTCTGGGCGGTCGACTGCCGGCAAGGATACTCGTCCGCCATCGGACAAACCATGAGGGGTCGATTATCCTTAAGGCCATGAACAAATGGGTAATCGTACGCGTGGTCGCGCTGGCAGCAGTTGCGGCCGAAGGGGCAATCAATCTGTGGGTGCCGTCGCGACCGGTTAGCGGCTTGATGCTGCTGGGGATGGTCGCCTATGGGGTGATCGTGATACCCGTCGTGGTGTGGGCCCAGCGGCTCAACCCACGCAACAAGCCGCTATGGCACTCACCATCGTGGCGACGTAATCCGTTGACGCTGCGCGACCCCATGCAGTTCTTCCATATGGCAGGTTTTGCGTTCGTGGTGTTTGGGCTGGGCGTCGCGGGCCGACTGGCGTGGCTCGGTCAACCCCTGCGGCTGTCGCATGCTGAACTGCCGGCCCTCGGCGCGGGCATCGTCATCGGCAGTTACGTCGCGGCGTGGCTGTTCCGCAAGCAGCTTGAGTCTGGCGCAGGAGTCTTAGGGCAATGAACAATCGGCTGGCGGTAGCAGGACTCATCTTGGCGCTCGCGGTCTCGACCGTGGCAACGGCGCAGGCGCCATCCGCCACCGATGCGGAGCCGGCCAATCCGTTCGTGCAGGCGCCGCCCACCACGCTTCCATATGACAAGGAATACCCGGTCATCCACTACGAACGCGTGCCAACGCACAATGCCATCGCGCAGCTGCTGCAGCGTCTGGCAGCGGGCAAGGTAAAATTGACGTACACCGCGCCGCGCGGCTACCTGGATTCGCTGCTGGCGGCGTTGAACATCGATGCCAGTTCCCAGGCGCTAGTGTATTCAAAGACCAGTCTGCAGACCGGTGCCATCAGTGCCGCGACCCCGCGCGCGCTTTATTTCGACACCGATACCTACGTCGGCTACGTGCAGGGCTCGCGCAATCTGGAACTGGGCACCATGGACAGTGAGCTCGGGCAGGTGTTCTATATCCTGCCGAACCACGAGGTCGCGACCCCGCAGCTGCAGCGCCAGACGCTGACCTGCCTGGCCTGCCACGATACTTACGAGCTCTCCGGCGGGGGGGTGCCGCGTTTCCTGCTGATGTCCTCGTACGTCAACACGCGCGGCGACCAGCTCACCCACGAGGACAGCATCCTCACCACCGATGAGACGCCCATGGAGTCGCGGTGGGGCGGCTGGTATGTCACCGGACAGACCGGCAAACAGAAGCATGTCGGCAACATCCTCGTCACCGACGTGCAGCAGCTGGTGAAGCTCGACAGCGTGCGCCGTGAAAATATCGACATGCTGGATGGCCTGTTCGACACCAAGCCGTACCTGACCGACAAGAGCGATGTCGTGGCGCTGCTGGTGCTGCAGCACCAGGTGACCGTGCAGAACCTGCTGACCCGGGCGAATTTCGAGGTCCGCACGGCGCTGGCGCGGGCCGGAGAGAAATCCAGCGCACTCTCGGCCAAGACCACCGGCGAGCTGCATGAGTATCTGGATGCGCTGGCGAAGGCGATGCTGTTCGGCGATGCGGCGCCCTTCATCGACACGATCCGCGGGAATTCCGGGTTCGCCGCCTGGTTCCAGAAACAGGGCATCAAGGATCCGCAGGGCCGCTCGCTGCGCGATTTCGACCTGCAGACCCGCTTGTTCCGCTATCCGCTCAGTTACCTGGTGTACACACCGTCTTTCGAAGCCTTGCCTGATTACGCGCGTGACTACGTCTTTGGCAGGTTCGCGGGCGTGCTGCAGGGCCGCGACACTGACGCCAGCTACGCGTTCATGAGCGCCGCCGATCGTCGCGACACGCTGCAGGTGCTGACGGCGACCGATCCGGCGTTCGCGAAGTACCTGGCCAGGCATCCGGCTGCGACGAAATGAGTCGCGGGCTTGCCGCGGCGCTGGCCGGCCTGCTGGCACTGCTCGGCGGCTGTCGCTCGCTGCCGCAGCAGCGGCTGCCGCGTTCCGGCGCGCAACAGGTCGAGTATGTCGCGGCGCGGTGGAGCGACCTGCCGGGCTGGCAGAGTGATTCATTGCTGCAGGCGTGGCCTGCCGTGCTGTCCAGCTGCCGCGTCCACACGCGTACCGACTGGAATGAGGTCTGCGCTGCCGCCGCGCCACTGGCAACGGCGTCTGAGGGCGAGATCCGCGCCTTTTTTGTCAGTCATTTTCAACCCCTGAGGATGATCCGTACCGGCCCGCGCGTGGGCGCTGCCCAAACGACCGGCCTGCTGACCGGCTATTACGAGCCACAGCTGCGCGGCTCGCGCGTGCGCCGGGCAGGATTTGATACGCCGCTGTATTCACCGCCCGATGATCTGCTGACGGTGGACCTGGGCGCGATTGTTCCGGAGCTCAAGGGCAAGCGCGTGCGCGGCAGACTGGTGGGCAAGACCGTGGTGCCGTATTTTTCGCGCGCGCAGCTGGCGGCGGATCCGGCCCTGCAGGGCCATGAAATCGTGTGGCTGGACAGCCCGCTGGATGCGTTCCTGCTCGAGGTGCAAGGCTCCGGGCGCATCCAGTTCGATGATGGCACCATCATCCGCTTGGGCTACGCCGACCAGAATGGACAGCCGTATCGCTCGATCGGTCGATACCTCGTCGATGCGCAGCAATTGACCGTGGCGCAGGCCAGCATGCCGGGTATCAGATCCTGGCTTGCCGCGCATCCCGAGCGAGTGCCGGAGGTACTGGATTCAAACCCCAGTGTGGTGTTTTTCCAGGAGCTGCCGTTGGGCGATCCGGCACTGGGACCGCGCGGTGCGCAAGGCGTGCCGCTGACGCCGGGTCGCTCGATTGCGGTTGATCCTGCGTTCATTCCACTGGGCAGCCCGGTGTACCTGGCCACCGGCGATGCCACGGGCCTGCAGCGGCTGGTGGTGGCTCAGGACACCGGCGGGGCGATCAGCGGCGCGCCGCGTGCTGATTTCTTCTGCGGGACCGGCGCTGCCGCAGCCGCCATGGCGGGCAGCCTGCGCTCGCAGGTCAGCATGTGGCTGCTCTGGCCACGCGCTGCTGCCATTCAGAACTCCAGGCAGATCTTGCCGAAGTGATGATTGGATTCTTGGTGGCGGAAGGCAGCCGCCAGGTCAGCCAGTGCGAAGCGCCGATCAATGACCGGGCGGATGCCGGTGGTGTTCATGCCGTCCACCAGCTGCTGCTGCTGCGCCCGACTGCCCACGATGAGGCCCTGCAGGCGGATCTGCCGACGCATCATTGCCGCGGTCGGCACCTCGCCCTTGAAACCCGTGAGCGTGCCGATCAGGGAGATGTGGCCGCCGATGCGGCAGGCGATGATGGATTGCGGGAGCGTCCCCGGACCGCCCAGATCCAGAACGTGATCGACGCCGCGGCCACTCGTCAGCTTCAGTACCTCGGCACCCCATTCGGGTACCGACCGATAATTCAAAGTCTGATCAGCACCCAGGGTGCGGGCGCGCGCGAGCTTCGCGTCCGAGGAGGAGGTCAGGATGACCGATGCGCCCATGGCCTTCGCCAGTTGCAGGCCCACGATCGCAACGCCGCCGGTACCCAGCACCAGTACCGTGTCGCCGGCCTTCAGGCGACCATCACTCACCAACGCGCGCCATGCGGTGACGCCGGCAGTGGTCAGAGTCGAACTTTCGGCAGCCGACCAACCGCGCGGTGCGTGGGTAAACCAGGTCGCCGGTCGCACGACGCGTTCGCACGCATAGCCATCCACACCGTCGCCCGGAACCGTGGTGAAATCGCCATTGAGAGGTTGCTCTCCCAGCCATTGCGGAAAGAAGGTTGACAGCACGCTGTCACCCGGCTGGAACTGCGTGACGCCGGCACCAATGGCTTCGACCACACCGGCGCCGTCGGCCATCGGGATGCGGCCCACGGTGTGCGGCGCATCGAAGCGCACCACGGCATAGTCGTGGAAATTCAGCGAACTGCCGTGGATCCGAACCTGGATCTCACCGGCGCCAGGGCCCGCGGGATCCGGCAAATCGATCAGTTGCAGTCGGTCCAGACCGCCTTTGGGTCCGAGTTTCATGGCTTTCATGCGCCATAGCATAAACAGGTCGACGGCCACGCGCTGGCCCCTCGTGGGTTATGCTTAGGCGAACCTCAGCCCCATTTATTGTTTCAAATAGCGGCCAATCATGACCACTGAAAAGTTTCCGATCGATCTGGGCAAACTTCGGCCCCTCAAGCTCAATCCAGCTGTCTCGACCCTGACCGACGAGCAGCGCACGGCGCTGCGCCAGAACATTCAACTGGCCCGCGACACCATCGTATTTTTCACGGCCCTGGCTGGCGCGCGCGGGCTGTCGGGGCATACCGGCGGCGCCTACGACACCGTGCCGGAAGTGATGATCGTCCGCGCCTTCATCGCCAACGGCACGCCGATCGTACCGGTGATCTACGACGAGGCCGGTCATCGCGTGGCGACTCAGTACCTGCTGTCCGTGCTCGATGGCCATATGCCCGCCGAGCGGCTGCTGCACTATCGCGAATACGACGCGGGGCTCCCCGGCCACCCGGAAAAAGGGGTGACGCCGGGTGTCGAGTTCAGTTCCGGACGACTCGGTCACCTGTGGGCATTCTGCAATGGCGTCGCGATGGCGAACCCGGGGAAAGCCGTGGTGATGCTGGGGTCGGATGGCAGCCAGATGGAAGGCGATGACGCGGAGGCCGCGCGCCTGGCGGTCGCGCAGCAGTTGAATGTGAAAATTCTGGTGGACGACAACAACGTCACCATCGCGGGCCACCCGCAGGAATACCTGCCCGGTTACGACCTGTCACGCACGCTCAATGGCTATGGACTGACCGCCGAAACCACCATGGGCGAGGATCTGGATGCCCTGTATATCGACCTGTGTCGGGCATTCAGCGACGCGCGGCCGCATGCGCTGGTGATCAAGCGGCCGATGGCCGCCGGCATCGCCGGCGCCGAAGGCAGTCCGCATGCGCACGAGGTGCTCAAGGCCGATGTGGCCATCAAGTACCTGGAGCAGCGTGGCGGGTACGAAGCGGCGATTGCCCTGATCAAGGCGGCGATTCCCGACAAATCTCCCTTGACCTTCCGCGGCTCCAGCGGCGTCGGCAAGAACCGCGATGACTTCGGCAAGATCATCAATGGGATTCTGGACGGCATGACGCCCGAACGGCGCGTAGCGAGCGTGCGCGTGTTCGACAACGACCTGGAAGGCTCCTGCGGCCTGCACCACATCCGCAAGCAGCATCCGGAAGTGTTCGTGCGGGGCGGCATCATGGAGCGCGGCAACTTCTCGGCTGCGGCGGGCTTTGGTGCGACCGCGGGCAAGCAGGGTGTGTATGGGACTTTCAGTGCCTTTCTGGAGATGGCGCTGAGTGAAATCACCATGGCGCGCCTGAACTTCTCCAATGTGCTGGCGCACTACAGTCACAGTGGCGTGGACGACATGGCGGACAACACCTGTCACTTCGGCATCAACAGCATGCTGGCGGATGGGGGCGTCGCGCCGCTTCACGGCGCGGACACCACACGTTTGTACTTCCCCGCCGACCAGCATCAGTTCGCATCCTGCGTGCAGCGCATCTTCAATGATCCGGGCCTGCGGTTCGTGTTCAGTACGCGCGCGGCAGTGCCCGACATCCTGGACACCGACGGCAAGCCCCTGTATGCCGGCAAAGTCTTCGACCCGGACGCCGATACCGTGGTGCGCGAGGCGCCTCCCGGCGGCGGTTACATCGTGGCGACCGGCGAGACCGTGTATCGCGCACTGGATGCGCAGATCAGCCTGCAGGAGCAGGGCGTCAAGGTCGGTCTGGTCAACAAGGCCACCTTGAATGTGCTTGACCCGACGATGATGAAGCGCTTGGCCGCGGCACCTTTCGTCCTGGTTACCGAGGGTTGGAACGTCAAGACGGGTCTGGGCAGCCGCTTCGGCAGCCAGCTGTTGCAGGTGGGCTTCAAGGGGCGTTACAACCATCTGGGTGTGTATCGCGAAGGATGTGGCGGACTATGGCAGCAGATGGGTTACCAGGGACTCGACTCGCCCGGCATCCAGGCCGCCGTCAAAGCACTGCTGTGATCCGGATCTGAATCCCCTGGCAGCCGCACCACTGGCCGCGAATTCAGCAAATACCGGCCGCCGTATCGCGGCGGTCGGCGCGTGGTTGGCATTGGCGCTGAGTGTGGCCTTGCCGGCCTGGGGCGCCGATCCGCAAAGTTACAAGGTGCGGCTGGAGGGAGCGGTCGCCGGCGACATTGCTGCCACGCTCGCCGCGAGCTCCGACCTGGTCAGCCTGCGCAAGTCAGCGCCGGTCAGTCCCCTGGGGCTGATCCTGCGTGCCCGCGGCGATACGGTGCGACTGAAGACCGTTTTGGAGAGCTACGGTTTCTATCAAAGCGCCGTGACGGCCACGATTGATGGGGACCCGCTGACCAGTGCCGACCTCGCCGACAAGCTGGCGGCGATGCCGGCTGGCAAGGACGCCACCGTGCTGGTGTCATACGTACCGGGCCCGCTCTATCACCTGGGAAAAATCACGCTTGAGGGCGACCTGCCCCCCGCCATGCGTGGCCTGCTGGACCTGCACACCGGACAGCCCGCGGTCGCGGCCGATGTGATCGGCGCCGGGACGCGACTGCTGCGGGCGCTGCAGGACAAAGGCTACGCATTTGCCAAAGTCGAGGCGCCGGTTGCCTATGAACAGCCGGCCGCGCGCGAACTGGACGTGACCTACACGGTGAATACGGGCAAGACTGCGCGCTTCGGTGCGGTGGAGGTCACCGGCCTGCAGCGCATGGAACGCTCGAGCGTGCTCGCACGGCTCGGCATGCACGCCGGCGAGCCCTACAGCGCAGGGGCGATTGATCAGGCCCGACGCAATCTGCTGGCCATGGGCGTCTTCGGTACCGTGACGGTCAGCATCGCGAGCGCTCCTGCCCCCGACGGGTCGGTGCCCGTAACTTTTCGTGTGACCGAACGCAAACGTCATCCGGTCAGCTTGAATGCCGCCTATTCGAGCGACCTGGGCGGCAGTGCCGGAGTGACCTGGGGAGACCGCAACCTGTTCGGCCATGGCGAGCAGCTCAATCTCACCGCTTCGATCATCAATCTGAATGGTAGCGCTGCCAATGGCGCCGGCTACAACACCGGGGCCCAGCTGATCATCCCGGAATTCGCGCGTCCGCAGCAGACGCTGCAGTTCTCGCTCAATGCCATACAGCAGTCGCTGCTGACGTACGACCAGACGTCCGAAACCGCCGGTGTCACCCTCACGCGCACCCTGTCCAGGATCTGGACCGCCAGTCTCGGAGTCACCGCCACCGAGGATACGATCCACCAGCCGCAGGAACTCTATGTCCCCAATCTGGATAAGGAGATCTTCTATTACACTCTGTTCGCGATTCCGTTAAGCCTGCGCTACGACTCCACCGATCTGTCCTCGCTGTTGCTGGATCCGACCCACGGCATGCGTGCGGCGCTGACCGTGTCGCCGACACTGTCCCTGGGGCCGCCCAATGCCACGTATGTCATCACCCAGATCCGCGCCTCGGCCTACCTGGACCTGCATGCCTTGTCGTTGACCGCTCCCGGGCGAACGGTCATCGCGGTGCGCGGTTTGTACGGTTATGCGCAGGGAGCCAGCGTCACGGGCCTGCCGCCGGATCAGCGCTTCTATGCGGGCGGCAGCGAAACCGTGCGCGGCTACCAGTTCCAGTCCGTCGGCCCGCAGTTCGCCGACACCTACCCGCCGCCCTCCGGCGCGACCCCCAATCCGAATTTCTCGGAAAACACCCCGGTGGGCGGCGTCGCCGTCGATGCGGCCGGCATTGAGCTGCGCCAACGGGTCGGGCGCAACTACGGCTTCGCGGTATTTGCCGACGCCGGCCGCGTGGGCCAGACGGCACTGCCCTTCAGCGGCCAATACGCGATCGGGGCAGGCGCCGGAGTGCGCTACTACACCCCCATCGGACCGCTGCGGCTGGATATCGCATTGCCCCTGCACCGCTTGCCGAAGCCAAATGATGATAGCTTCGAGGTGTATATCGGCCTGGGACAATCCTTCTGATGAACCGCAGGTCGCGCATTGCACTGATCGTTGCGGCGGTGCCGGTGGGGCTGCTCGCGCTGCTGTGGGGCGGGCTGATGACGCTGGGCAACACCGTATGGGGCCGGCAGCACATCGAGTCGCTGGTGGCCGATCTCACCAGCAACCATGTGCGCCTGCAGGGTCTGGGCGGTGAACTGCCGGATCGGCTCACGCTGCAGAAACTGGAACTGGCGGACGCTCACGGCATCTGGCTCACGGCGCAGAATCTTGAGGCGGTGTGGGATCCGTGGGCGCTGCTGGAGCGGCGGGTGGCAGTGCACAGCGCGCATGCGCAGCGCATCGACTGGTCGCGGCTGCCGGTGTCTGCTGCGCACTCCACGCACGGCTCCGGTATGCCGGACATCGATGTTCACGAGGCGACGGTCGACTCGGCCACGCTCAGTGCTGCGCTTGCCGGCACGGCGGCCACCTTGAACCTGCACGCCAGCGCACACCTGCGCAGTCTCAGCGACATGCAACTGGCCTTTGCGGCGACGCGTCTGGACGCGGCCGGCACCTATTCGCTGCAGCTGGCGTTCGATCGCAGGCGCATGGATGGCGTGTTCCACCTGCGGGAACCGCGGCACGGTCCGCTCGCCGGCCTGGTGGGAGTTCCCGGTATCGGTGAGGTGGTGGTGTCGGGCGAGCTCACGGGCCCGCGCCGCTCGGAACACATCAATCTGCACGCCGACCTCGGCGATCTGCACGCGCATGCGACGGGTGTCGCCAACCTCGTCAACGCGTCCGTGACCCTGGAATTTGCGGCCGATGCCAGCGCGATGGCGCCGCGCGCGGATCTGTCCTGGCAGCAACTGCATGTGCGCGGCAACTGGCAAGGCACGCTGGCCACGGCCATGGCGTCGGGGGATGTCGATGCGCTGGCTCTACAGTTGCCGGGCCATGTGAAGATCGCGGCGCTCAAAGCCGCTGTTGCCGCACACGGCGGCGATCTGAGCGTTCATGGGCGGATCGATGGCGCCACGGCACCGGGCGTGCCCAGCGGCTTGTTCACCGCCGCGCCGCTGATGGCGCAGGGTTCGATCCAGCTGGCCCAGGCAACGCGTCCCTTTGACCTGCGTGTCTCACACCCGAGCCTGAACGTGCACGCGCAGGGGCAGGCGGCCGGCACTGCCGCGGTCACCGCCGATATCGACACGCCCAACGTGGCCCCGTTGCTGCAGGCGTTGCAACTGGGCCTGAATGGGCCGCTGCGCCTGCATGCCACGGCCCAACGCGACGGCAGCGAGGTCAGGCTGCGCGTGACGGCGAACGGGAACCTGGACTCCACGCAGGCCACCCTGCATGGCTGGCTGCGCGGGCCTGAGAGCGCGGATATCCGCGCCACCTATCAACCGTCCGGTGTGACGATCGCGGATTCGACGATCATCAACAAGGCACTGAGCCTGACCGCCTCCGGGCGCTTGACTGCGCCAGCACGCACGGATGCACCGTGGGCCGTGGCCGCGAAAACCCGCGCCACAGTCGCGGACCTGTCGATCCTGCTGCCCTCGCTGTCCGGGCAGGCCAGTGTGCGTGCGGACCTGAGCGGCAGCACTGCCGCAATGCGCACGGCCGGTGATATGGTGGCGACACTGGCGGTGCACGGCTCTGCGGCCGGCACGGTACGCGGCAGCTTCGATGTGAGCGGCCTGCCGCATGCGCCGCAGGCCCAGATCAGTGTGCGCGGATCACTGGCCGCCCAACCGGTGACCCTGCAGGCACGGGTGCAGGTGCATCCCGGAGAATCCATTCACATCGAGCTGCCGAAAGCCGACTGGCAGAGTCTGCACGCGCAGGGAGATCTCACGTTCGGACTGCAGGATCTGGATCGTTCCCAGGGCCAGCTCAAATGGGCGTTCGCGAATCTGTCGGACCTGAACGCGCTCTTGGGCCAGCATCTTGCGGGCCAGCTCTCCGGTGCTTTGAGCCTGGTCCCGGCCAATGAGGGCGGGGTCGCCAATACCACCTTGCAGATCAGCGGTGATGGCCTGCAGGTCGGCGCGCAGAAATTCACGGCCACCTTGAGCGGCAGTGGCCCACTGCATGCCTTGCAGCTCACGCTTGCGGCGCAGGCACAGATACTGGGCATGCCTGCAACTCTCAAGGCGCAGGGCGCGTTGCAGGCCAAGCAACACAGCCTGAGCGTGACGGCGGCGAACGCGACGGTGTACGCGGTCGATCTGCAACTGGAACAGCCCGCGCTGGTGGATTTCACGCAGGGCCTGGCGATTTCCGGATTGCACATCCGCGCCGCCGACGCGCACCTTCAGGCGCAGGGCGCGGTGCTGCCGCAATTGCATGTCGACGCGGAGTTCACGGATGCGACGCCGGGGCTCGTGGATGCGATCCTGCCCGGCTATCTGGAGTCAGGCACGCTCAAAGCCACGGTGCAGCTGCAGGGAACGCTCGCGCATCCGCTTGGCCAGGTGCGCTTCACCGGAACGGACCTGCGCGCGCCGGGCGATGCGGGCAGCCTGCCGCCCCTGCAGTTATCCGCCACCGCGGACCTGGCCAATGACGGCGCCAAAATCGCGCTGCACTCATCGGCCGGTGACGCCACGCACATGAGCGTTGAGGGCTCCATTCCCTGGCGCGGACCGCTGGCCGTCACGGCCAACGGCAATGTCGACCTCGCGCGTTTTAATCCCCTGCTCGAGAGTGGTGGACGGCGCATCAGCGGCAAGGTCGATGTCAATGCGCAGGTGGCCGGAACGCTCGACATGCCGACGGTGAAGGGCTCGGTGCAATTGCACCAAGGTACCGTCCACGACTATCGGCACGGCATCGATCTCACCGAAATCGAGGGCGTGCTGGAGGGAACGCAAAACGAACTGCGCATCACCCAGCTGACGGGACACGCGGCGGCGGGAACCGTCGCGGTCACCGGAACGCTCGGCCTGTTGCAGGGAGGCTGGCCGGTGGACCTGCGGCTCACGGCACGCAACGCCCAACCCTTCGCCAGCAGTATCGTCTCCGGCACCGTCAATGCGGATCTGTCGCTGACCGGCACCGCGCTGCACGAACTCACGCTCGCCGGCAGCGTGGTGGTGAATCGCGCGACGGTGGAAATTCCGAACAGCTTTCCGCCTAACGTCGCGGTGCTGGATGTGCGGCGGCCCGGGCAGGTGGTGACACCGCCGGCCAGCGGCCCGGTGATCAACATCAATGTGACCGTGAATGCACCGCGCCAGATCCTGGTTCGCGGTCGCGGGTTGGAGGCCGAACTGGGCGGCCGCGTGCAGATCGGCGGCACCGCGCGCGCACCGGCCATCGATGGCGGCTTCGAGATGCAGCGCGGCCTGTTCACGCTCGCGGGCAGTCGCCTCAATTTCTCCTCCGGACGCGTCAGCTTCACCGGCGCCGACATCACCGGCAAGATCGACCCGACCCTGGACTTCACCGCCCAGACCACCGCGCTGGACACCACGGTGACGCTGCGCATCACCGGCGTCGCCGATGCGCCGCAGTTCGAGCTCACGAGCGTCCCGCAGTTGCCCCAGGATGAAATCCTCGCCCGCCTGCTGTTCGGCGAAAGCGCAGGCCAGCTCACCGCGCTGCAGGCCGCGCAGATCGGCGCCGCACTGGTGACCCTCACCGGAGTCGGTACCGGTTTGAATCCGCTGGTGGAAATCCAGAAGCATCTGGGGCTGGACCGGCTGGCGGTGGGCAGCAATGACACCGGCATTCCGGGCAGTACCCAGAACAATGGCGCAACCATCGAAGCGGGACGCTACGTGACGAACCGCATTTTCCTTGACGTCAAACAGAACACCACCGGTACCACGCAGCTGCAGGTGGACGTGGACCTGACGAGCAAGCTGAAACTTCAAACCCGCGTTGGTACGGGTACCGCCACGGTGCAGGGCACCACACCGGATAACGATCCGGGCAGCAGCGTGGGATTATCGTACCGGTTTGAATACTGAGCGGGCCAGTACCCCGTCCAGTGCGCGGCGCGTCTGAAAGCCGCTGTGCTGCAGGCGTCGCAGCACCTCGCCGGCTACGTCGCGACCGCTGCTGAGCCGGTTGGGAGCGCCCGTGTAGTGAAACAGCGCACCGCCCGGCCGCAGCACGCGCGCGAGCTGCTGATAGAAGCTGCGCGCGTAGAGTTCACCGGCAATGCCGAACCGTGGCGGGTCGTGCAGCACCACATCGAAACTGGCGTCGCCCAGCGTATCGATATGCTCCTCGATGCCGACATTGAGCACCTCGAGCACCGCATCGGGATGTGGCGACCACGGATTCAGGCCGCGCAGCCACAGGACGGTCGCATTCTTCTCGCACGAGAGGATGCGGGTGGCGCCGAGTCGGCGACACCACGCGGCGAAGTAGCCGAGCCCACCGCAGGTATCCAGTACCCGGCGCTCGCGCACGCCCACCAGTTCGACCTTGCGGCGCGCATCCTCGAACGGAGACACCTTGGCCGTTGGTAGCATCTTGATGCCGTCGATCTCAAAGGTCGGCGCGCCCCAGTGCGTGGGCACGAGCTTGATGAGCGAGCCGGCGTACAGCGACACGGGTGTAAAACCGTTGCCGTCCCAGTGATAGATCGTCCGCTGCTTCAGCGGCGCCGGCCAGGAGTATTGCGAGTCGCTCCAGGTGAAGCCCTGCGCTGTCAGCGCAACGGGGCGCACCGACACTCCAAGGTCCAAGGAGCACTCGCACTGCGTGGCACCGTCGCGCAGTGCCAGCAGCATCACCGCCAGCGTGTCGGCCGTCAGCAGCGGGCCACGACCCGCCTGCGTCAATGAGATTCCTTCGCGACCAGATATTTCACCAACTGCAGCACCTGTGTCGCGCCACCGGCCGATTCGGTATTGAGACGGTACTTGCCGTTGACGACGATGGTCGGCGTGGAATCGACCTGACCGTGCAGAATGTAGGCATCGTCGGCCTTCATCTTCACGTCCACCGTGAAGGACTGACTGACGGCGAGGAACTTGGCGACCGGAGTACCCGTCAGCTTGTTGTAGATCCTCGCGGCATCCTCGATCGTGGGTGCGGGGTTCTTGATGCGGTTGGTCTGCTGGTCGACCACCGCCAGTTCGCCGCTCTTCCAGATGGCGTCGAAGATGCCGTTGTGCGCGCGATCCGCGATCCCCAACGCTTCGGCCGTGACGTAGGCACGCTGAAACATCGGCCAGTCCTCAGCCGGATTGAACGAGGCCGGAACCAGCGTGAACACGACGTTCGGCGGCAGTTCCGCCTTCAGCTGCTTGATCACGGGCTGAAACTCGGCGCAATGCGGGCAGGCGTAGGAGAACACTTCGGTGACCTCGATCTTGCCTGCCGGAACGCTGGTATGCAGCGGCGGATTGATGAGGAAGTAGTTCTTGCCCTCGGTCCATGGCGTCTGGGTCGACGCCACCAAGGGAATTGCCGTCAGGGCGAACGTCATGAGCAGGGCAAGCGGACGAATCATGATTTTGGATTTCCTTTGCGGGATTTGCGCTCGAGCATTTTCGGGTCCGGGTCCGTGGTCCAGCACTTTTCAGTCCACAGCTTGAAGCCGCCGACGAAGGCATTGGCATTGTGGCCGGCGCGCACTCGCGGCGGCAGTTTCTTCAGCTTCGCGACATTGCCGCCGCCGAGCACGACGTAGTCCACTTCAAACGCCGCGCTCAGCCGATCCACGACATCCAATACGGCGCGCCGCCAGCGTTTCTTGCCCAGGCGCTCGAGTCCGGGGATGCCCAGGTAGTCCTCGTAGGTCTGGCCCTTGCGATAGGGCAGGTGGCCGAGTTCCATCGGCTCGAGGACGCCACTGAGGATCAGCGCCGAGCCCAGGCCCGTCCCCAGGCCGAGGAACAGCATGCGGCCGCCCTCGTAGCTGCCGATGGCCTGCATCGCCGCATCATTGACGATGCGCACCGGCTTACCGAAGGCCGCCGCGTAATCAAAGCCCACCCAACCCTTGCCGAGATGATGCGGTTCGATGAGCGGTCGTCCATGCCACACCACCCCCGGGTAACCGATGGCGACGGCATCGAAACTCCAACCCTGCGCCAGGACGCGGACCGCCTTGACCATCTGCCGCGGGGTCATTTTCGGATTCGCATCGACACGCCGTGCACCGTCCTGCCCTGCCGGCAGGTCCGACAGCAGCACTTTGACATGGGATCCGCCGACATCGACTGTCAGGATTCGTTTCGGGTGCGGTGGATTCTTCATGCGTGGCTTCTTTGTTTGCAGTGGTGCCGGAGCCGGAATCAAACCGGCACGGAGTTGCCCCCGAGGGATTTTAAGTCCTTTGACTTTGGTCAAGAAAACCAAAACTCCCATATAACCAGAGGGTTGGCCGCCTTAGGCGACTAGTGCCGTGTGCAACTCCTGTACTCGGACGCAATCCTAGGCTAAACGGAAGGTGCTGGGGAGCAGGGCGATGCGCCCGAACCACGCCCCGGTATCGGCGCTGGAGCAGGAAGGGAAATTCTGTCACTTAAGGTAAGGGATCGATGGAAATAGTAAACAGCCGTGAGGCACTTCTCGTACGCAAGTCTGACTTGGCTCAATCGCGCTTTTCGGACGCCAAGCTTTCGCTGTCCAGTTTTGACGATGTCGATATGCAGGGATCGACGTTTACCAATATCAATCTTGGCAAAGCCAGTTTCATAGACGTCAATCTGAGTAACGTTTCCATCAAAAACGCCAACCTTACCGATATGAAGATCAATGACGCCAAGGCTCCACTGTCCAGTTTTGACGATGTGAATATGCAAGGATCGACGTTTACCAATATCAATCTTGGCAACGCCAGTTTCATAGACGTCGATCTGAGTAACGTCTCCATCAAAAACGCCAACCTTACCGGTATGACGATCAATGATGTGTTGGTGTCCGAACTGATCCGTGTGTACGAGAAGCATTCAAAGTGAGTGCCGTCGCAAATGCAAACCGGGTGTCTATCCATGCCGGGTGCGAGCTCCGGTAAGGCCGACGGCACGCAGAACGGGTAAGCTAAGCTGGTGCCTCGGTGGCGAAATTGGTAGACGCAAGGGACTTACGACTGAGCGACGGCTCGGAAACGTGCCGATCGGAACCCGTCAAACTCGGTGAACCCCCTGAACTGTAGAGGTTCGAGGCAACGCCGAGCCAATCCCGCCCAGCGAAAGCCGGGCGGGCAGGTGTAGAGAGTGGACGGCGGGGGCCTACAGCAGGCGGATAGACTGCCAGGGTCAAGGCGCATTCCAGACCCCGAACGTACTTCGGTGCGGCGGCGAAAGCCGTCGGGGTAAGAAAATCCCTCGACCGCAAGGTCATGCCGGTTCGATTCCGGCCCGAGGCACCATCTTTTGACTGGCCCTGATACCTTCAGGGCCTATCTGCTTCGTTTCATTTTCGACGCCTCTCGCAGGGGCTGAGCATCCAAGCGCTCTTGCTCTCGAGCTGGGATGGTTATAAGTCACTGGTTTTGCGAGACTACCGGATTGCTGGCGGCATGCTTTGGGCGGGTCGGGAGACCATGGTCGGATCAACAATACGGGCGGAAAATCTGCACCTGTGGCGCTCCGAGCGTCACGTCCTCAAGGGCGTCGACCTGACGGTGCGCGGCGGTGAACTGCTGCAGCTCACGGGCGTGAACGGCGCGGGCAAGACCACGCTGCTGCGGGCCCTGTGCGGCCTCAATCATCTCGAGGAGGGTCGCGTGTTCTGGAACGACCAGGACGTGCGCGAGGATCGCGATGGATTTCACGCCGCGTTGGTGTACCTCGGTCACGAGCCGCCGCTGAAGCCGGACCTGTCCGGGCACGAGAACCTGCGCTTCTGGACCGGCATGCGCCGCCGCGTCAGCCACGCCGCCATCCATGAGGCTCTGGTGCGAACCGGCGCCGGCGAATTCGCGACGCGAGCGGTGCGAACCCTGTCGGCCGGCCAGCGTCGGCGCGTGGCTCTTGCCGCATTGATACTGGCCGCAGTGCCGCTGTGGCTGCTGGACGAGCCGACTACCAATCTGGACAGCGGCGGCCAGGAACTGGTGGCGGCACTCCTGCATGCGCACCTCGCCGCGGGGGGCCTTGCAATCGCCGCCGTGCATCACCGGCTGGCCATCGAGCCGGCACGGGTGCGCGAGTTGAATCTCTCCGCGTGATGTCACCCGCGCAAGCCAATCTCACGACACCGCTGTTGGCCGCGCGTCTGGTCATCACGCGTGATCTGAAGCTGGCCTTCAGGCGGCCCGAGCAGCTGCTGCATCCGCTGGCATTTTTCGTGCTGGTGACGACGATGTTTCCACTGTCGGTAGGGCCCGAAAGGTCGATCCTGCGGACCCTCGCGCCGGGCGTTTTGTGGGTCGCCGCCTTGCTGGCCGCGCTGCTGGCGTTGGACTTCCTGTTCCGCGATGACGCCCAGGACGGCACGCTGGAGCAATACGCCCTGTCGGGTCAGTCGCTGACCTGGCTGCTGCTGGGCAAGACGGCCGCGCACTGGTTGCTGACCGGCGTGCCCCTGTCCGTCATGGCGCCGTTGATGGGCTATACACTGGGCGTGCCAGCATCGGCCAGCCTGGGTATCATGCTGACGGTGGCGTTGGGTAGCCTGGCCCTGAGCTTCATCGGCTCGATCGGGGCGGCACTGACCCTGGGCGCGCGGCGCGGGGGCGTGCTGCTGGCCATATTGATCTTGCCACTGGCCGCCCCGATTCTCATTTTTGGGAGCAGCGCCACGGAACACGCCATCCGGGGAGAGGCATATGTTGCCCCCATGGAACTGCTCGGGGCCATCGTGGTGCTGTCTTTCACTCTCGCCCCCCTGGCCGCGGCGGCCGCCGTACGTATCAGTCTGGAGTAGACGTAACGTGACTTGGACATGGTTTCACCGGCTGGGCTCCCCGCCGTATGTGTACCGGCTGGCGCAGCGCCTGACGCCGTGGTTCGCCTGGGGCGCCGGCGTGTTGATGCTGGCGGGGCTCTTCGGCGGGCTGGTCCTGGCGCCGCCGGACTACCAGCAGGGGAATGGTTTTCGCATCATCTACGTGCACGCGCCGACCGCGTGGCTGTCGCTGATGGTCTACACCTGGATGGGGGTGGCCGCAGCCGTGGGGCTCATCTGGCGCATCAAAGTTGCGCATGCCGTCGCGGCTGCCTGCGCGCCCGTGGGCGCCTCCTTCACCGCCGTCGCGCTCGCCACCGGCTCGCTGTTCGGGAAACCCATGTGGGGCACCTGGTGGGTGTGGACTCCGCGCCTGACCTCAGAGCTGCTGCTGCTGTTCCTCTACATCGGGTACATGGGCCTCCGGGCGTCATTTGATGACACCCAGCGAGCAGACCGTGCCAGCGCCGTGCTGGCGGTCGTGGGAATCGTTAATGTACCGATCGTGCATTACTCAGTAGTGTGGTGGAACGATCTGCACCAGGCCTCGTCATTGACCTTGACGGGCAAGGACACCATTGCCACTTCCATGCTGGTGCCGCTGCTGGTCAGCCTGCTCGGATTCACGCTGTACTTCGGCGCAGTGCTGCTGGTGCGGCTGCGCGGCGAGATCCTGCGCCGCGAGCGCGCCGCCGCCTGGATCCGTGAGGCGCTGGCATGATGATCCAGTTCCATACGATGGCGCAGTTTCTCGCGATGGGAAAATACGCCGCCTACGTCTGGCCTTCCTACGGTCTGACGCTGCTGGCCGTGGTGCTGAACATCGTTTGGGCACGGCGCCTGCTGAGGCAGGCCCGGGTCGAAGCGCGTCGGCGGCTGGCCATGCAGGAGGAACGCGTATGACGCCGCAACGGCGCAAACGGTTGTACCTCGTGCTCGGCGTCGTCGTCGGCGTGGGCATCGCCGCCGCGCTGGCGCTGTCGGCCTTTCGTCAGAATGTCACGTTCTACTTCATTCCGACCGAGGTCGCGCAGGGCGCTGTCCACGGCGATGAGAGTTTCCGCCTCGGCGGCATGGTCAAACAGGGCAGTGTGAAGCGGGCTCCCGGCAGCCTGGAGGTGAGTTTCGTGCTCACCGATTTCAAACATGAGGTGCCCGTGACCTATGATCGCGTACTACCGGACCTTTTTCGCGAGGGCCAGGGCGTGATCGCCCATGGTCGCCTGAACGCTCACGGCGTGTTCGTCGCCGATGACGTGCTGGCCAAACACGATGAGAAATACATGCCGCCGAAGATCGCGGGTACGGCGCCGCTGGCGCGGGGAGGAAGCTGATGCTGCCTGAGCTGGGTCACTTCGCACTGGTGCTGGCCTTGGTACTGGCGGCACTGCAGGCGTTCTTCGGCATCGTCGGGCCCGCGGTGGGTCGCGACCGTTGGGTCGCGGCGACCACTTCGGCGGTCGCCGGCCAGTTCGTGATGGTGGCGACGGCGGTTGGCATACTGGTGTATTCCTTCGTCAATTTCGATTTCTCCGTCAAGTACGTGTTCGAGAATTCGAACTCCGCGCTGCCTCTGATGTATCGCATTGCCGCGCTGTGGGGCGCGCATGAAGGTTCACTGCTGCTGTGGATTTTCCTGCTGTCGGTATGGACGCTGGCGGTGGCCATCGCCGCACGCAATCTGCCCGAACGTTTCGCGGCTCGCGTCCTGGGCGTACTCGGGGTGCTCAGCTTCGGATTCTTGCTGTTCACGCTGGCGACCTCGGATCCGTTCCTGCGTCTGCTGCCCGCCGCCGCGGACGGGCGCGACCTCAATCCGCTGCTGCAGGATCCGGGCCTCGCCGTGCATCCACCGGTGCTCTACACCGGCTATGTGGGACTCGCGGTGGCCTTTTCGTTCGCCTGCGCGGCGATGCTCGAGGGCCGCATGGATCCGGACTGGGCGCGCTGGACGCGGCCGTGGACGACGGCGGCGTGGGCTTTTCTGACCTGCGGCATCACGCTGGGCAGCTGGTGGTCCTACTACACGCTGGGCTGGGGCGGTTACTGGGAATGGGACCCGGTCGAAAACGCCTCGTTCATGCCCTGGCTGGTAGCCACCGCACTGATTCATTCACTGGCGGTGACCGAGAAGCGCGGGCTGTTCAAAAGCTGGACGCTGCTGCTGGCGATTCTGGCTTTCTCGCTGAGCCTGCTCGGCACTTTCCTCGTGCGCTCCGGGGTGCTGGTGTCGGTGCATTCCTTTGCGGCTGACCCGTCACGCGGACGTTTCATCCTGGTGTTCCTGGGGATCGTCATCGGCGGCGCGCTGGCCCTGTACGCCTGGCGCGCGCCGCTGCTGAAGTCCAACGCGGGCTTTGAACTGCTGTCGCGCGAGAGCTTCCTGCTGTTCAACAATATTCTGCTGGTGGTCGCGGCGGCCACCGTGCTCGGCGGCACGCTCGCGCCGCTGATCGCCGACACCTTCGGGCAGCCCTCCTTGTCGGTCGGACCGCCTTACTTTCGTCCGACCTTTCTGCTGGCGGTCATTCCGCTGCTGCTGCTGCTGGGAGTGGGCGTGCATGCGAACTGGAAACGCGGCCGCCTGGAGGCGACCGCCCGTCCGCTGCTGATCACTGCCGTCGTGGCGGGATTGCTGGGCGCTGCCGTGGTATTCGGTGCCTTTGGCGGCCGTCACGCGCTGGCCATCACCGGCTTCGGCATCGGCGGCTGGATCATATTGTCCTCCCTCATCGATCCGGTGGATCGCCTGCGGCGCCACCTGAGCCTGTCGCGGGCGGTGATCGGCATGACGATGGCGCATATCGGTCTTGCCGTGGCGGTGATCGCGCTGACGGGCGTGGAGTCCTATACCAGTGAGCAGGACATTGCCCTCTCGAGCGGCGAGAGCGCGAACGTCGGCGGCTATGACTTCAAGCTCACCGGCACCCGGCCGGTGGAGGGCGCGAACTACAGCGCCATTCGCGCAACCGTCATCGTTACCCGCGACGGGCGGCCAATCACCACGTTGTACCCGGAGAGCCGTACGTTCTGGGTGCAGCAGCAGACCCGCAAGGTCGCAGGCATTTACAACCGCCACGGCACGGATGTGTTCATCGCGCTGGGGGATGACCTGGGGGCGGGGCGCTGGAGTTTCCGCGCGCAGATACGGCCGCTGATCACGCTGCTGTGGCTGGGTCCGCTGTTCATGGCGCTGGGGGGCGCGCTGGCCTTGAGTGACCGTCGCTACCGCCTGGCACGGGCCGCGGCCCGGGCCAGGGTACCGGGCGCGCGCGGAGAGGCATATTGAAGCCGCGCTTCCTGATTCCGCTGGCTATCTTCGCAGCGCTCGTCGTGGTGCTCGCCGTGGGGATCAATCATTCGTACGAAGTCGGCGTACTGCAGTCGCCCCTGGTCGGACACCAGATTCCCGACTGGGAGCTGCCCACGCTTACCGATCCTGGAAGGACTCTGGGATCGCGGCAGCTGAAGGGGCAATGGTACGTGCTGAATTACTGGGGGTCGTGGTGCTATGCCTGTCGCGCCGAACACAGCATGCTGCTGCAGGCGCAGCGCGACGCACGGGTACAGATCATCGGGGTCGACTGGAAGGATGAAAATCCCGCTGACGCATTGTCCTTTCTGTCGCAGCTCGGTAATCCCTACACGCAGGTGGTGACCGATCGCAGCGGCGACACCGCCATCAATCTGGGCATCGCGGCCGCTCCCGAATCCTTTCTGGTGAATCCGCAGGGGGTCATCGTCTACAAGGAGCCGGGGGTCATTACGCCGCAGTCCTGGCAACACGAATTTCTGGCGCGGCTGCCGCCGCAATCCACCGCGCCGGTGGCGAACGCAGGTGGTTCGTGAGAGCGCTCATCTTCGCCGCCACGCTGCTGGCGTGCCTCGTTGCAGGTTCGAGCTGGGCGGTGGATCCGGCCCGCATGTCGAACCCGGTGCTGCAGGCACGCTATGAGGGGCTGATTCACGAACTGCGCTGCGTACAGTGCGAGAACAATTCACTGGCGGATTCCGACGCCTCGATCGCCGCGGATGTGCGCCGGCAGATTCGCGAGATGTTGAACGCCGGCAAGACCGATAAGCAGATCAAGGGCTACCTGGTCTCGCGCTACAGCGAGTTCATCCTGTTCCGGCCCGAATACTCCTGGCGCAACGCCTGGCTGTGGGGCCTGCCATTGTTTCTTCTCATCGTCGGTTTCGTCATCGCCGTGCGGGTGATACGTCAGCGCGTCGCGCTGGTGGATAATGATGACGAGGCGGACATCTCTCATTCATGATTACTTTCATTGTCATCGCGGCCGCGATGGTGCTCGCGATCGCCGCACTGCTGGCCGTGCCGCTGCTGTCGCGGCGCCCGGTCGCGCCGCGGTCACCTATGATGGCGCTGGTCGTTCTGGTCGTGTTGGCCGCCGGTGCCGGCGGCCTGTACGCGACTTTCAGCAATTGGAACTGGGCCAAAGCCAAGACCGAAGCGGCCAACGGTTCACCCCAATCGATGGTCGCCACGCTGGCGCGGCGGCTGGCCAAGGATCCGAAAGATCTCAACGGCTGGCTGCTGCTGGGCCGTTCCTACAGCGTGCTCGAGGAGACGCCGTTGGCCGTGCGCGCCTATGAACACGCGAATGAGCTCAGCAAGGGTCAGAACCTCGATGCCTTGCTGGGTCTGGCCGAGGCATTGGTGTCGGAGGATGACTCGCAGCTGGCCGGACGCGCCGGTGACCTGGTGGATAAGGCCTTGAAGCTCGATCCGCACTCGCCCAAGGCGCTGTTCTATGGTGCGGCCTCCGCCATCCAGCGCAAGCAGCTGCCGCTGGCACGCGAGCGCTTCAGCACCTTGCTCGCACTGAATCCGCCCGATAACGTGCGGCCGATCATCGAACAGCAGATCCGCGCAATTGATCAGGCACTGGGCGCGGCGGCCCCCGTCGCAGGTCCGGCGGCGGCCGCGGATACCGCCGCTACCGGCGGCGTCGCGGCCAAGGTACGCATCCATATTACTGTTGCGCCTACGCTTAAGGTTGGTCAGAAGGCTGATGCACCCCTGTTCGTGTTCGTGCGGGACCCGCGGGCCGCAGGGCCGCCGCTGGCGGTCAAGCGCCTGACGGCGCATTTCCCGCAAACCGTCGAACTGTCATCGGCCGATGCCATGCTGGCCGGGCATGGCATCCAGGTGGGCCAGGATGTGGAGATCGTCGCGCGCATTTCCGGCTCTGGCGGCCCGCTGGCGCGGACCGGGGATCCGTTTGGTTCAGTGGCGTATCATGTTGCCCCGCAGGGCGCCGTCAACGTTGTCATCGATCGCCTGACGCCCTGAGCGCAATTCGCTGTCGCGCCGTGTAGGACATTTGCGCACTTTTTTCAAAGTGTTGCGTGTTCGCGAGTATTTTCGATTTTCTGGCAGCGCGGCATGCGTCTTGCTTCAGTTCTGGCTTGGCACTTCCTCACTACGAGAAAGGAGATCCGGAAATGGCACAGACTAGAGGTATGGAAGGTCGGACTTCCAATCGCGGCTTCGCATCAATGAATCAGGAACGGCAGCGACAGATCGCCAGTATGGGTGGCAAGGCTGTCCCCGATTCGAAACGCAGCTTTTCGCAGAATCGTGATCTGGCGGCCCAGGCAGGCCGTAAAGGCGGGCAGAGCGTACCGGGCGAGAAGCGCAGCTTCTCACAGAACCGGGAACTCGCCGCTCAGGCGGGTCGCAAGGGCGGCCAGAGCGTACCGGATGAGAAGCGCAGCTTCTCGCAGAATCCGGGGCTCGCCGCGCAGGCGGGCCGCAAAGGCGGGCAGGCCAGTCACGGTGCCGTGCCGAGTCATGAGGTGGCCGAGAAATAAGGTCGTCTGACGCGAGCAGAAGCGCGTGCAAACTTTACGCGCGCACCGGAAGAACTTGCACTGAACAGTGGTCAGGCACTCAGGCCTGACCGTCCTTCGTCGCACACCTCGGCGAGGATGCGGTTGAGCTCCTCCGGGTCGATGGGCTTCACGAGGTGGCGGTCGAATCCGGCACTGCGTGCCTTGCGCTTGTCGTCCTCCTGACCCCAACCTGTCTGCGCGCACAGGAGTGCCGATTTTGCCCAGGGACGGGCCCGCAGGCGCCGCGCGGTCTCGTAGCCGTCGATACCGGGCATTCCTATATCCAACAGCACCACCTTCGGGCGGAAGGCCTCGGCCACTTCCAGGGCTTCCAGGCCATCCGCGGCGGTGCGCACCTCGTGACCCTCCAGATCGAGCATCAGCGCCAGGCTCTGCGCGGCGTCGCGATTGTCGTCCACGATCAGCACCCGCGCGCTGCTGCGCGTCGGATCGCTGTCGACGGACTCCGTTGCGGCCGGCGCGGCCCGCACCGCCTGGACGTGGGCGAGATTCAGCTGTACGACGAAGGTGCTGCCTTCACCCACACCATCGCTGTGAACGGCGATCTGGCCGCCGTGCAGCTCGACCAGATGCCGGGCGAGCGTCATGCCGATACCGAGGCCGACGTGGGCGTCGCGAGTGGCGTTGCCGTTGCGCGTGAAGCGATCAAACACCTGCGGCAGGACGTCCTCCGAGATGCCGGTGCCATCGTCGGAAATGCTGATCACCAGACACTTATCGTCCTCGGTCGCGTTGATGCGGATTTCAGCCCCCACGGGACTGAATTTGGAACTGTTGTTGAGGATGCCGGCGAAGACCTGCACGACACGGCGGCTGTCCACATACAGCCACACCGGCACCCGTGGCAGATCCACGCGCAGGTGCTGCTGCCGGCTCTCCAGGACCGCGCCATTGGCATCGATGGCCCGCTGCAGCAGCGACTCCAGCGTCACACGTTCGCGACGTAGTTCCAGATGTCCCTGCGCCACATGCGCCACATCCGTCAGGTCCTCGATCAGCCGCGCGAGCTGCTTGACCTGGCGCTCGATCATGCCGCGCGCGGCGCGGGTGAGGGCCTGGTCGTTGCCTGCGATCCGCAGGATATGGACGGCACTGCGCATGGTGGCCAGTGGATTGCGCATTTCATGGGCGAGGGTGGCGAAGAAGTTCTTGCGGTCATTCTCACTCTCGCGCTCACGCAGCAGCTTGGTCAGCCGGTCGCGTTCGGCTGTCACCGCTGTCAGACGCGCCTGCAGTTCAGCCCGGCGGCTGATGGGTTCCTGTGTCATGCGTGCTCCCCGGCGGTGGCCCAATCTTGGTCAACCGACAGGACACAGCAAGAATCAGGCCGGGCGCGGGAAGCGCACGACAATCCGGGTGCCATGACCGTCGCGACCGGCCTCGGCATGGACGGTGGCGCGGTGCACGGTGGCGATCTCACGCACGATGGCGAGCCCCAGGCCGCAGCCGTCCGTCTCGGCGCTGGCGCCGCGATGAAAGCGTTCGAACACGCGCTCGCGCTCGGACTCCGGGATGCCGGGTCCATCATCGGTCAATGACAGCTCGGGAAGCGCTCCGGCAGACACGCTCAACGTCACGCTCGAGCCCTCGGGGCAGTAGCGCAGGGCATTGTCGATCAGGTTATTGATGAGTTCCTCGAGCAGTCCCCCATGGCCCAGGACCATGACGGCATGCTCGGGCGCGACAAACCCAAAGTCCATGCACCGCGCCAGTGCCGGGCCGATCCAGGTTTCACCGGCGGAGCGGGCCAGCGCGGCAAGGTCCAGCAGCGAGAGGGTGCGGGTCGCTGCCGCTTCCGGTCCGGAGCGGGCGAGGGCGAGCAACTGCTGGGTGATACGGCCCGCGCGACCGACCGAGGTCTGCAGGCCACGCAGTGCGAGATTGCGTGATTCAGTATCCAGACTGCGTTGCGCCGTTTCCGCATGCAGTGACAGGGCCGCGAGCGGCGTGCGCAGCTGGTGCGCAGCATCGGACACGAAGCGGCGCTGCGCGGTGATGGTCTGCTCGAGTCTGCCCAGCAGCTCATTGATGCGCGTCACGAGAATCCGCGCCTCCAGCGGCAGGCCCGCCTCGGACACCGGCGTGAGCAACTCCTGGCCGCGCTTCTCGATGGCCGCCGTGACCACGGTCAGGGGCCGCAGGCCGCGGTCCACCGCGAAGCGCACGAACAGCAGCGCGCCCAGCAGCAGGCCCAATTGGGGCAATGCCATTTCGAGCAGGATCTCCGACAGCAGGGTCGCGCGCTTGTTGACGGTTTCCCCGACCACCAGGTGTACGACCTCGCCGGTGCCGCCCACCTTGGCCGCGATGGCGACCACGCGCAGCGGCACTCCCGCAATGGTCATGGAGGTCAGCCGCGGGTTGCCGTCGGGGCCGGGTGGCAGGTCCGGCAGATTGCCATCATTGGCGAGGATGCGGCCCTGCGCCGTGCTGATGCGATAGGACGTCTGGTCGTAGTTGTCGAACTTGAAGATGGCGACCGCCTCACTGGGCAGCAGCACGTCGACCTTGCCGTTCTCGACTCGCAGCGCCTGCGTCAGGGAGCCTGCATCATCGATCAGCCAGCGGTCATAGGCGAGATTCGCAAAATGTGCCGCCAGCGCATAACAGGAGATGCCATCCAGAACCAGCAACAGCAGCGCAACGGCCAGAACGCGAAGCGTCAGGCCGGATCGCAGCGAACGCTCAGGCATCGGTTTCCTGTTCGGCCTTGGCCTCCAGCAGGTAGCCGAAACCGCGGATGGTCTGCACCTTCAGATCGAAGGGTTCAAGGCGCCGTCGCAGCCGGTGAATAGCCACCTCGATGGCGGTATCGGACAGCGCCTCACCGGAGGGCGCGAGGCTGCTGGCGATCTGATCCTTCTTGACCACGCGGCCGGCGCGCTGCGCGAGCAGCTCTAACAGCGTGAACTCACGGGCTGTCAGGTCGACCGGCGTGCCGTTGAGCAGGATGCGCGGCTGCCCCATGGTCAGTTCCAGCGGGCCGATCTTGATGGATTGGGCACGATCCGCGCGATGGCGGCGGATCAGCGCGCGGGCGCGTGCTTCAAGCTCGGCCATGACGAAGGGCTTGACGAGGTAATCGTCCGCACCGGCGTCCAGCCCCATCACGCGGTTGTCGACCGCATCGAGGGCGGTGAGGATGAGAATCGGTAGGCCACGCTGATGGCGCCGCAGGGTACGAATCAAGGACAGGCCGTCCATGTCCGGCAGCCCGATGTCAACGATTGCCAGATCGAAGTCGTTGAGCAGCAGGACTTCCTGCGCCTCGCGGCCGCGACCACTGTGTTCGACCTGATAGCCCTTCTGATGCAGCAGGTTCACCAGTGCCCCGCGCAGCTCGGCGTCGTCTTCAACGATATAGGTACGCATAGGGGCTGATTATGCGCAAATTCTGCGCAATCCGCGCGCCCATAAGTTCGAAGGGTTGCCGAAAGGAAAAGCTAGTTCGATTCCTGGGCGATGCGTTCCAGACACTGCGCGGCGCGGCGCGAGGCGTCCGCCCAGGTCAGGGTGCTGTCCAGGCCTTCGAGGTATTCCGGCGCGACGACCGCACTGGGTATCAGGCTGCGCGCGCAGCCATCGGTATCATCGCCCCCGGTCAATGCCATCGCGACGGCGAGCGCCGCCAGCGCATCAAGTCCGGCTGACGTCACGCGCGTCGGACGGTGATGGTGGGCCACCGCTTCCACGACCGCATAGGGCAGGCCCCAAATTGCCAGCAGGTAGGCGCCGATTTCAGCATGCGAGGCACCGAGAATTTCATACTCGGCCTGCGGTAGCGCAATGCCGGCCGCGAGTGCGAACTCAATGGCCTGCTCCAGCTCACGCGGACACTCCTGGATCAAGATCCAGTAGCCGATGTCGTGCAGCAGCGCGGCCAGCACCGTGTCGTCGGCCTGCTGCGTTCCTGCCGTGATCGACTGTGCGACGGCGGCCGTACGCTGCGCATGCAGCTGCAGATCCTGGAGGTCGACCGCGGCGTGGCGCAGGCGTCCGGGCCAGCGCGAAAATACTTCTGCGCACATCACGAGGTTGCGAATCGTCTGGAAGCCCAGGTACAGCACCGCCTGCTCGATATTGCTGATGCGACGGGCGCGACGGAAGTACGCCGAATTGGCCATCTGCAGCACCTTCACGGTGAGGGCCGCGTCAGCGCCGATGACGCACGCGACATCGCGCGCGCTGGTCTCGGGCTTGGCCATCACGACCTGCAGCCGCGCAAACACGCGCGGTTGCGCCGGCAGCTGGCGGATGCGACCGACGATGTCCAGCACCCTCGGATGCGTCAACTCTTCGCGCAGCTGCAGACTGCGTGCCACGGCGGCTTCGAGCTGCTCCGGGCGGCACGGTTTGCTCAGATACTGGTGCGCCAGCGGCAGCAGGCGCAGCTTCTGCTCGGCATCGGACATGCCCGACAGTGCAATGCGAATGGTGGCCGGCCAGCGTTCACTGATGGCGTGCAGCAGCTGGGCACCGTCCATGCCCGGCATGTGGATATCACTGACGATCACATCGTGGGGGGTCTGTTCGAAACGCGACAGCGCATCGGCGCCGCAGTCCACGAACGTCATGTGCCACTTGGACTTCAGCGGCTGCAGGCGCAGTCGCAGACCTTCCAGAACCTGGGGCTCGTCGTCAACGAACAGCACATGCCGCAACGCGGCTTTCGACTTGGAAGGCGTTTCCATGAGCTGCGCATTTCAACGCACCGCCGCGCACGGGCGACGGCGTTACCTCACATTATTGGGCTCGGGTCTGGGCCATTTCCGCGCCCTGTCGCGCGCGTCACTTTTCGCCCGGTTTATGTATTCTTTGTCCGATGCGGTCGAAGCACAGTTTGTCGCCCGTTCGCGTCGGTTCCCCGGTAATATGACAACGCACCGCGCGGTCTGCCGGTCTTCAAGGTTAACAATTCGTTCATGCGTCATCGCGAATGGCTGCCCGCGCCAGTGACGGGCAATTATTTATTGGCTGCAGCAGTGGCGGGGCTGTGCGGATGCACGGTGGGCCCGGACTTCCACAGGCCCGCGCCGCCGGCCACCGACCACTACCTGGCGGGCCCACCGATCCAGACGGTCGGCGCACCCGCAGCGACCCAGACGCTCGTTGCCGGGCAGGATATTCCGGTGCAATGGTGGAACCTGTTCCACAGTGAACCGCTCGATGCGCTGGTGCGTTTGGGGCTGCGTGACAGTCCGACCATCGCCGCCGCCGCCGCCGCGCTGCGCTCGGCCCAGGAAGGCTACGTCGCGCAGCGCGGCAGTCTCTTCCCGCAGGTTGATGGGCAATTCCAGACCCAGCGTGAAGCCGCGCCCGGTGCCGCGTTCGGGCTGCCGCAGGTCGGCACCAGCACCTTCACATTGTTCGATGCCGCCGTGAACGTCACCTACAAGTTCGACCTGTTCGGTGCGACCCGTCGCCAACTGGAAGCGCTCGCCGCGCAGGCGGACTATCAGCGCTGGCAGCTCGAGGCGGCGCGGCTGACCCTGGCTGGCAATATCGTGACCACTGTGATCACGGCGGCGGCATTGAATGACGAGGTCGCCGCCACCGACGAAATGCTGACCACCGAGCGCGATCAGCTTGCGATCATCCAGCGGCAGCACGCTGTTGGCGCCGCCTCGCAGGCCGACGTGCTGACCCAGCAGGCGCAGGTTTCCCAGCTGCAGGCGACGCTGCCCGGATTGCACAAATCCGTGGCACAGGCCGGGCACCGTCTGGCCGTATTGAGTGGTCAGACGCCCGACCATGCCAGTATCGGGGCGCTGTCACTGAGCACATTGATGCTGCCGGCACAGTTGCCGGTGTCCGTGCCCGCGAAGCTGGTGCGTCAGCGGCCGGATGTCCTGGCCGCCGAATCGCAACTGCATCAGGCGAGTGCTCAGGCCGGGGTGGCAACCGCCAATCTGTACCCGCAACTGACGCTGTCGGGCAGCATCGGTTCGGAGACGACTTCAATCACGGACCTGTTTGGTCCCGGTACGGCCGCGTGGAACATCGGTGGCTCGCTGATGCAGCCGCTGTTCCACGGCGGTGAACTGCGCGCCAAACGACGCCAGGCCTTCGATGATCTCGACCAGGCCACTGCGCAGTACCGCGGCACCGTGCTGTCGGCACTGCAGGATGTCGCCGACACGCTGCGCGCGCTGCAGGACGACGCGCTCACGCAGCAGGCAGACGCACAGGCCGAAGCCGCAGCGCGTGATTCGCTCGAAATAACCCGCCGCCAGTTCCAGGCCGGCGGCACTTCATACGTCAACCTGCTCATCGCGCAGCGTCAGTACGCGCAGGCGCGCCTGACGCGCATTCAGGGAGAGATGGCACGGATGACGGACTCCGCGGCGCTGCTGCAGTCCTTGGGCGGCGGCTGGTGGAATCGCGACACGCAAGGGAGCCGGTAGTGGCGACTTCAGAATTTCAGACTCCTCAGTACGATGCGGCCACGCTGCGGCGCGTGTTCCGGCGCCGACTCATCATCATCAGCGTCGCGGTGCTGATCCTCACCGTCGGCATCCTCGGCTTCAATCTCGTCAAGGCGCACTTCATCGCGCAGGCACTGGCGCAGAATGCCTCACCGAAGCAGACCGTCGCGACGGCCACCGTGAAATTCGAGGATTGGCAGCCCCAGATCAATGCGGTGGGTACGCTGCGCGCGGTGCGCGGTGTCGATGTCACGACCGAAGTGGCGGGGCTCGTGCGCACCATCGGGTTCAAATCCGGACAGACGGTGAGCAGCGGCGCAACCCTGGTGCAGCTGAATGCGGATTCAGATATCGCGCAGCAGCAGGCTTTGGCAGCGGCGGCCGATCTCGCCGCCGTGGTCTATAAACGCGACCAGGAGCAGTTCCAGGCGCAGGCCATCAGTCAGGCGCAGCTCGACAGCGACGCCGCGGACGTGAAGAACAAGCGGGCACAGGTGAACGCCCAGGCGGCGCTCGTGGCCAAGAAAACCCTGCGCGCCCCATTTGCCGGACAGCTGGGCATCACGACGCTGAATCCCGGGCAGTACCTGAATCCCGGCGACAAGGTCGTCACCCTGCAGCAGCTGGATCCGATCCTGGTCGATTTCCGGCTGCCGCAACAAAGCCTGGCGCGCATCAGCGTCGGCCAGACGGTCACGCTGACGGCCGACACCTGGCCCGGCGTCACCTTCGCCGGGCATATCACGGCAGTGAATCCGCAGGTCGACAATGCGACCCGCAATGTGCAGGTGGAAGCTTCGGTCGACAATCACTCGCGCCAGCTGTTTCCAGGCATGTTCGGGCATCTGCAGGTGGCTGCCGGCGCGCTCGTGCATGCGCTGACGCTGCCGCAGTCGGCAGTCACCTACAATCCGTATGGCGCGACCGTGTTCCTGGTCGTTCCGGACACCAGCAATAGCGGCGGCAAGACGGTCAAACAGACCTTCGTCACCCTTGGGGACACGCGCGGCGATCAGGTGCAGGCGCTGGCGGGCGTCAAGGAGGGCGATGTGGTG
The DNA here is from genome assembly GCA_036267975.1 of Steroidobacteraceae bacterium. Taxonomy (GTDB): domain Bacteria; phylum Pseudomonadota; class Gammaproteobacteria; order Steroidobacterales; family Steroidobacteraceae; genus DAIDKA01. The sequence goes on from DATAVA010000002.1 coordinate 58,051, forward strand.
GTCAGCGCCGGACAGATGAAGCTCAAGAACGGAACGCCCGTGGCGATCGATAATTCGGTCAGGCCCAGCGACGATCCGAATCCGACGCCGCAGGAACACTAGGGTCGCCGGGGATGAAGCTCACAGATCTGTTCATCCGGCGCCCGGTGCTGGCGATCGTCATCAGCCTGTTCATCTTCGTGCTGGGCATGCGCGCGATTTTCAGTCTCTCGATCACGCAGTATCCGCAGACCGAGAGCGCCAACATCACCATCAACACCACCTATTACGGCGCCGATGCCGCCACGGTGGCCGGTTTCATCACCCAACCGCTGGAGGCGGCCATTGCGCAGGCCCAGGGCATCGAATACATGTCCTCTTCCAGCACCACCGGCTCTTCGAGCATCACGGCAACCTTGCGCCTCAACTACGACTCCAACCGGGCCCTGACTGAAATCAGTGCCAAGGTGAACTCGGTGCGCAACCAGCTGCCGCCCCAGTCGCAGCAACCGGTGGTCGCGATCGATCCGGGCAGCACGACGGCGGCGATGTACATCGGGTTCTTCACCGACACGCTGCCGCCCAATGGCGTGACCGACTACCTGATCCGGGTGGTGCAGCCGAAGCTGGACGCCATTCCCGGCGTACAGTCGGCGGACGTGCAGGGTGCGCGCGTGTACGCCCTGCGCGCGTGGCTGGATCCGGAGCGCATGGCGGCCCGCAACGTCGCCGCCAGCGACGTCTATACCGCGCTCGCGGCCAACAACTATCTGACTGCGGTGGGCAGCACCAAGGGGCAGATGGTCTCCGTGGATCTCACGGCCGATACGGATCTGCATTCGCTCGATGGCTTCCGGGAGCTCATCGTGCGCCAGCAGAACAATACGGTCGTGCGCCTCAAGGATGTCGCGACGGTGGAGCTGGGCGCCGAGGATTACGACTCCGGCGTGACCTGGGACGGTCGTCATTCCGTGTTTCTGGCGGTGCAGAACGCGCCGAAGGCGAACGCGCTGCAGGTGGCGCAGGCGGTGCGTGATGCGCTGCCCGCCATCCAGGCGCAGTTGCCGAGCGGCATGCGCGCTGAGATAGTCTACGACACCACGATGTTCGTGCGCAGCGCCATCCGTGAGGTCGTCAAGACCCTGGGCGAGGCACTGTTGATCGTGACGGTCGTGATCTTCCTGTTTCTGGGCACGGTGCGCGCCACCGCCGTCCCCATGGTGGCCATGCCGCTGTCGCTGGTGGGCACCTTCTTCATGATGCTGGTGCTGGGCTACTCGATCAATCTGCTGACGCTGCTGGCCCTGGTGCTCGCCATCGGACTGGTAGTTGATGACGCCATCATCGTGGTGGAGAACTTCGACCGGCACCTGAAGGCCGGGGAGTCACCGCTGGATTCGGCGCTGTTTGCGGCCCGTGAGCTCGGGGGTCCGATCCTGGCGATGACGGTGGTGCTGGTGGCCGCCTACCTGCCGATCGGTTTCCAGGGCGGCCTCACCGGTGCGCTCTTCACCCAGTTTGCCTTCACGCTGGCCGCGGCCGTCACGGTATCCGCCGTCATCGCGCTGACCCTCTCGCCCATGCTGTGCTCGAAGCTGTTCCGCGGCAACCAGAAAGAGGGCAAGTTTGCCGAACAGCTGGATCGCAACTTCGAGCGGGTCCGGCACTTCTACCAGCGCGCCCTGTCCGAATGGCTGATGACCTGGCAGGTGCTGGTGGGCCTGGGCGCGGCAATCTTGTGCCTCACCATCTATCTGTTCGCCACCGCGAACTCCGAGCTGGCGCCCGCCGAGGACCAGGGTGTGGTCGTGGCACAGATCCAAGGCGCACCCAATGCGACCTTCCAGCAGATGGAGATGTACAGCAAGCAGATGTTCGATGCCGCCGCCTCGCTGCCCGAATACTACGGGGTGTTCCAGCGGGTAGCCGGCAACAGCGGCTTCGGCGGCGTGCTGTTTACCCCCTGGGGCGATCGCAAGCGCACCGCCGCGCAGCTTCAGCAGGTGCTCCAGGAGCGTTGGAGCCGCATCGCCGGTGCGCAGATCGCAGCATTCCAGCAGCCGGCGCTGCCGGGATCATCCGGACTGCCGCTGCAGTTCGTCATCACGACCACCGAGTCGCCGCAGAATCTGTACGAGGTGACCGAGGCGCTGCTGGCCCGCGCCCGGGCGAGCGGCATGTTCTTCTTCATCAATTCCGACATGAAAATCGATAAGCCGCAGGCGACCCTGGACGTGGACCGGGAATTGGTGGGAGACATGGGTCTGACCCAGCAGGATGTCGGCGCGAGCCTGGGTGCTGCGCTGGGTGGCGGCTACGTCAATTACTTCTCCATTTCCGGCCGCTCCTACAAGGTGATTCCGCAGGTGCTGCAGAAGGATCGCCTCAACCCCTCGCAGGTGCTCGACTACTACGTGCATGCGGGGGATGGTTCGCTGATCAAGGCGCGCACGCTGGCCACCATCAAGACCAGCACGGTGCCGGAGTCCATCAACCACTTTCAGCAACTGAACGCCGCGACCATTTCCGGAACGCCAGCGGTCTCCCAGGATGCGGCGCTGAAATATCTGCGCGATACGCTGCAGGCCATCGCGCCCTCCGGCTACACCGCCGATTATGCCGGGCAGTCACGCCAGTTCATCCTCGGCTCCGGCAATTTCACGGTGACGCTGTTTTTCGCGCTGATCATTGTCTATCTGGCGCTGGCCGCACAGTTCGAGAGTTTCCGCGACCCCGCCGTGATCCTGGTCTCCGTTCCCATGGCCCTGTTCGGCGCCATGCTATTCATCAACACCGGGGTGTCGACGCTCAACATCTACACGCAGGTGGGACTGGTGACCCTGCTGGGCCTGATCAGCAAGCACGGCATCCTGATCGTGCAGTTCGCCAATGAGCTGCAGAAGCGCGGACGCAACAAGATGCAGGCCATCGTGGAGGCCGCCTCGGTGCGTTTGCGGCCGATTCTCATGACGACGGCGGCCATGGTTCTGGGCGTGGTGCCGCTGGTGATTGCCTCCGGCGCTGGCGCAGCTGGACGGCGTTCCATGGGCATCGTGCTGTTCACCGGTCTGTCGATCGGTACGCTGTTCACGCTGTTCGTAGTGCCTGCGATGTATATCCTGCTGGGTGAAACCCATTCGCGCGAGAATCAGGCACCGATCGGGACGCCGGGATAGGCAAGAGCAGATTTACTAATGTTAATAACGAATTAGTTACACCGTATTACAATAGGTTCCGCAGGCGGCGCTTCTCACTTGAGAGTGCGCTCGCCATGGAGAAACCCACATGTTCAAGCGTGCTCGCGCAATCCTCGCCGTCCTCGCTGTGGGCATTGTCGGTATCGCCTTCGCTGACACGGACGCCACGCCACACCAGATTTATGAAGCCGCGCAGTCGGGCCACATGGCCCAGGCGCAGCAGATGATCGACCAGGTCCTGCGCGATCATCCGCAGAACGCCAAGGCGCACTTCATTGCCGCGGAACTGGATGCGCGCATCGGCGACTTCGCGGCCGCGCGCCAGCAGCTGCTCAACGCCAAGCAGCTCGACCCGACGCAGTCCTTCACCAATGCGAACACGTTGGGTGCACTGGAACGGCAACTGACCGGCATGCGTTCCGTGGCGCCAGGTACCAGTCCGCTGTCCATTGCAACCCGGACGCAGCGCTCGTCGGTACCGTGGGGCTGGATCTTCGTGTTGGCGCTGGGCGCGTTCGTGGTGTGGAGCATGTTCCGCGGCCGCGCGCAGCGCAGCTTCGGGCAGAACACGCTGCCGCCGGGCAACCCGGGTGCGCAGCCTGGCTATGGTTACGGACCTTCTTATCCGCCTGCGGGCGGCCCGGGCCTGATGGGTAACCTCGCCGGCGGCCTTGCCATCGGCGCCGGGGTCGTGGCCGGCGAGGAACTCGTGCGCCACGTCATCGATGGCCGCAGCACCGGCGGCATCGCCCCGAGTGCGGACTTGCATGATCCGCCGCAGAACCAGGATATGGGCGGCGCTGATTTCGGCGCGCCGGATGGCAGCTCCTGGGGCAATGACAGCGGCGGCGGTGATGCCGGCGGCTGGGGCGGTGACAGCGGCGGTGGCGGTGGTGGCGGGGACTGGTCCTGAGGCCGGTAATTTTCCGCCTGGCCGACTGACAAGCCGACTAAACTGTCGCGATGTCATTCCTGAAAGTCGTGGTCCTTGCCATCGTGCAAGGCTTGGCCGAGCTGTTGCCTGTCTCCAGCTCCGCGCATGTCGTGGTGGCCGAGAAGCTCATGGGACTTGATCCATCGGCCCCATCAATGACGCTGCTGCTGGTCATGCTGCACACTGGCACCATGTTTGCCGTCATCGTGTACTTCTGGCGGCGCTGGCGCGCGACCTACTTTTCCAGCATGGCGCAGTTCAAACGCACGCTCGTCCTAGTCATCGTGGCCACGGCGCTCACCGGCGTCATCGGTGAAGCGCTGAAACTGCTCATCGAGAAGACCGTCTTTCGCGACGCACCGCATGCGCAGATCGAGGATCTGTTCAGCCACCTGGAACTCATCGCGCCGGCGCTGGCCGCGGCCGGGATCCTGATCCTGGTGGCCGGCCTGCGCGAGCGTCCGCCGGCACCCACTCCGGCGCCGCCGCTGCCTGACCTCACGGTGCGTCAGGCCACGCTCATTGGCGCCGTCCAGGGCCTGTGCCTGCCGTTTCGGGGCTTCTCCCGCTCCGGTGCGACCATCTCCACGGGCATGCTCGCCGGGGTCGGCAAGGCGAGTGTCGAGAATTTCAGTTTCGCGCTCGCCGTCGTGCTCACGCCGGCTGCCGACGCGCGCGAGGTGCTGCGGGTATTGAGCGCGGAACACGAAGGGGGCAGGGCCGCGCTCGCCGCGGCCGGCGGGCCGAGCCTGGTCGGCATGCTGCTGTCATTCCTGGCGGGCCTCGTCGCATTGAAATGGCTCAGTGGCTGGCTGGAAAACGGTCGCTGGTATCTGTTCGGAGTGTACTGCCTGGTGGCCGCAGCGGCAGTGGCCGGCCTGTATTTCGCCGGCTACTGACCCGCGCGGCCATGGCCATTCGGGCGCTGTTTCCGACCCTGGTTTATGCCGCGCCACTGCGCCGCAGCGGGGCGCAGCAATTCAATCAGCGCCTGTTGCGCGAGTGCCGGCAGCTGCGCGCAGACGATGCGGCGGGGCGCACCTGGTCGCGCACCCACTATCCGGGCGGCTACACCTCCTATGGCTCGCAGCACCGGTTGTATGAGATCTCACCGACCTTCGACGCGTTGCGACGATTGCTCCTGCCGCATGTCGCGGCCTTCGCACGCAGTGTCGAGTGGGATCTGCGCCGCCGCCGGCTTGTGATGACCGACTGCTGGGTCAACATCATGCCGCACCGGGTGGTGCACGGCCTGCACCTGCATCCGCTGTCGAGCGTCAGCGGCACCTACTACGTGCAAGTGCCCGCGGGATGCCCGGGAATCAAATTTGAAGACCCACGGCTGGAGCGCTTCATGGCAGCGCCGCCGCGCCGGAGCGCCTGCAGCATACGCAACCGTCAGTGGGTGACCATGGCGGCGGCGGTGGGCCAGGTGGTTTTGTTTGAAAGCTGGCTGCGCCACGAAGTCACGCCGAACACGCGTCGCCAGGAGCGCATCAGTGTCAGTTTCAATTTCAACTGGTTTTGACCGATCCGGCTTTTGATCAACCATAATCCGGTAGGCCGGATCACTATTGTAAACTCAACAGCTGTAGGATCATTTCTACAGCTGGTGGAGTGATCGCGAGCTCGTTACTGCCCGCGCCGGGAGTATGATTCTGGCCAAGGGGTAACGTGCAACGTGGTGACGACAGTCATTGCAAGAAAGGATTTGGCAGCGCTGGTTCTCGCCGGTGCGGGCATGTTGGCAGCAGCCACGGTGGCGGCGGGCGGTCCGCAGATCATGATGTACATCACCGTGCCGCTGAATGGCCCCGCACGCAACCACGTATTTGGATTGCGGCTCGATAAGGTGGCGGCGCCGCCGGATATCCGCGAAATGAATCCGACCTCGCCGCTGAATCGCCGCGCACTGCTGGATCTGCAGCTGGGAGCGCATTCCGCGTTGCGGCTCGATCTGGATCGCAAGCTCACCTGGGACTTCGGCAGCCAGCAATGGCATCAGTCAGCGCTGCCTGCGACGTTTACCTTGCGGATTCCGACAGCGGAGAAGTCTTCGCGCCATGAGGCGCCGGCCAACCAGCACGCCACTGAGTCGAGCGTTCAATTTGCCTCCGCACGGCTGACCGACCTCGCCACGCTCACCGCGTCGCTCGCCAATCCATTCCAGGCCCCGGTCGGAAAATCCCTCGCGAAGCCGCTCCCGGTCGCACCTTAGGCCCTGAGGTGTGACTTGGATCACCCTTTTGCTATGGATTGCGCGGGCGCAAGCGCTTTTGCCGCGGAACCGGGATATGTATCGCTTCAGATCGGGGCCGATTGAACGATAAAGGGGGTAAGGAAAGCAGCGTCCGGCGCTGCGCTCGGGATTTGTGCCACGATGCAAAGCAATCAGGCCGTAACGCAAAGCGAATACGTCGTCCGCGAAGGCGCACTCATCGTTTCCGTGACGGATCTCAACGGCAAGATCGTTGAGGTCAGTCCGGAGTTCATCCAGACCACCGGCTTCAGTGCCGAGGAACTGATCGGCAAGGATCACGGCAGCATGCGGCATCCGGATACCCCGGATGCGGTTTACACGGATCTTTGGCGAAACCTGCACGCCGGTCGCCCGTGGTCGGGAGTGATGAAGAACCGCCGCAAGAACGGCGACTATTACTGGGATATCGCCAACGCGACGCCATTGCACGAAGGCGGCGTGCTCAGCGGTTACATGACCATGCGCACCAAGCCCTCCGCGCAGCAGATCCGCGAGGCGCACGAGCTGTACCAGAAATTGCGTGACGGCTCGGAGAAGGGCCTGTCGATCCGTGACGGGCGTGCGGTGCGAACCGATTGGCGGCACTCGCTGAACCCGCTGCGCAAGTTCTCGGCCCAGGGCCGCCGCTGGCTCGACACCGGCGCCGGGGTGGCCGTGCTGCTCGCCGCCGCGCTGCTGCTGCTGGTCCCGCAACTGCCGGGTGGCGTGCCGCTGCGCGTGGCGATCGCCGCGCTGCTGGGCCTGCGCTGCGTGCTGTGGGTGACACGGGTGCTGTTGGCCGCCCGCCGCCGCGAGGCGGCCAGCCACGATACCGTGGCGTTCATCCGGGACCTCGCCGACGGTCGCTTCACGTCAAGCTTCAAAACCGCCACCGCGCATTCCACCGGTGACATCCAGCGCGCCTTGCTGACCCTGCGCGTCAAGATGGGCTATCAGATCGCCGAGGAGCGGCGCAAGGCATCGCTGCTGCGCCAGGCACTCAACAGCGCGAGCGCCAACATCATGCTGGCCGATGAAAATCTGCGTGTGGTCTATACCAATGCCTCGGTGAGTCGGCTGTTCCAGAATCTGGAAGCCGACTTCCGCAAGGAACTGCCCGCCTTCCACGCCGATAAGGTCATCGGTTCCTACATGGAAGTGTTCTATCGCAACTTCGACCAGCATCGCCACAAGCTCACCGAGCTGCGGGAGCCGACGACTACGGAGACGCGTATCGGCGGCCGGGCGCTGCGGGTGGTGACCACGCCGGTGGCGGACTCCGATGGGCGCAGGCTGGGCACGACGGTGGAGTGGTTCGATCGCACCCCCGAAGTACGCGCCGAGGAGGAGGTCAACGCCATCGTCGCGGGGGCGCTCGAGGGCGAACTCGATCGGCGCATCGCCATCGAGGACAAATCCGGATTCCTGCTGGTGCTCGCCAATGGCGTGAACCAGATGCTCGACAACATGGTCAAGATCATCCGCGACGTACAGCAGGCCGCCAGTGAAGTCGGCCGGGCCGCGAGCGAGATTTCCGATGGCAACCTCGGGCTCTCGGAGCGCACCCAGGAGCAGTCCTCGGCATTGGAAGCCACCGCTGCATCGATGGAAGAGATGACGAGCACCGTCAAGCAGAATGCCGACAATGCCAGCCAGGCGAATCAGCTGGCGGCGGCTGCGCGCAACCAGGCGGAGAAGGGCGGCGTCATCGTCGGCAAGGCGGTCGATGCCATGGCGGAGATGAATGTCGCGGCTCAACGCATCGCCGACATCATCGGCACCATCGATGAGATTGCCTTCCAGACGAATCTGCTGGCGCTGAATGCGGCCGTGGAAGCCGCGCGCGCTGGCGAGCAGGGCCGCGGCTTCGCGGTGGTCGCCGCTGAGGTGCGCAGTCTTGCGAGTCGCTCGGCGGTTGCGGCCAAGGAGATCAAGGGCCTGATCCACGATTGCGTCCGCAAGACCGGTGACAGTTCGACGCTGGTCACGCAGTCCGGCACGACGCTCAATGACATCCTCGTGTCGGTGAAGAAAGTGGCGGACATCGTCGGCGAAATCGCGGCCGCTTCGCGCGAACAGTCCGCGGGCATCGATCAGGTGAACGAGGCCGTCATGCAGATGGACGGCATGACGCAGCAGAACGCCGCGCTGATTGAAGAGGCTTCGGCGGCCTCGGGCGCCATGGCCGAGCAGGCCAACCGGCTGGTGGAGACCATGTCATCCTACCGCCTGGGTAGCCCCGCGGGCGGCGCCGATCCTTCCGGCCGGCGTTCGAAAATGCGCTTCGTGGCCTGAGGGCCGGGGCAGCCCAGCCGCGTCAGCAGGGTGTGGTGACGGTGCGGCGACTGGCCGCGCTTCGGGTACCATCCGGCCATGACTGCTCCGCCTCTGTCCGCGCTCCAGATCCGCACCTTCCTGCTGTGCGCGCTGATCGTCCTGCTCGATGGCTACGATCTGCAAGCCATGGGCCTGGCGGTGCCGGCGCTGGCCACGCAATGGCACCTGGCGCCCAGCGCCTTCACCCTCGCGCAGAGCGCCTCCTTGCTGGGACTGGGGCTGGGTTCCGCATTCATTGCACCGCTGGGCGATCGCCTCGGACGCAAACCGCTGCTGCTGGGCGGATTGGCGATCATTCTGGTGACCTCACTGGGGGCCGCGACGGCCGCCAATCCCGCGCAGCTGGCCGTGTGGCGGTTGCTGGTGGGGTTGGGGCTGGGCATCGGCCAGAGCAACGCGTCCGCCCTGACCGCCGAGTACGCGCCGCTGGCGCGCCGTGCCACCCTCATGACGCTGATGGGCGTGTGTGTGGCGCTGGGAGGTGTCCTGGCAGGTCTCACGGCGCCGCAGGTGATTGGCACGGCCGGCGCGCAGGGACTGTTCCTGGTCGGCGCGGCGCTGCCACTGCTGGCACTGCTGGCCACGGCGGCCGGCCTGCGCGAGTCTCCCGCCATCGTGACCAAACAGGCCGCCGCGAGCGGCGGCGGCTTGCCCGCATTGCTGCGGCCACCGTATCGCGAGCGGACATTGCGGCTGTGGCTGGTGTACGGCCTGTCGGCCATGCTGCTCTACTTTCTGTTCAGCTGGCTGCCGGTGTTCCTGATCAACGCGGGGTGGTCGCCGTCGCGGGCCTCGCATGGCATCGCGCTGCTGCAGTTCGGCGGCATCGCCGGCTCCCTGGTCCAGGCCTGGCTGGTCGACCGTCGCCGCACCATCACCGCTTTGGTGGGCGGCTACGCCACCACGCTGGTTACCGCACTGCTGTTTGCAATACCCGGCAGTACGGCGGCGTGGCCGGTGCTGCTGGTGTTGATGGGCAGCGGCGTGGCCGGCGTGGTGATGTCGATCATCGCCCTCGCGGCCATCTTTTACCCACCGGAAATACGGGCCACCGGATTTGGCTGGGCCGGTGCGATCACGCGGGTGGGCGCGGTGCTGGGGCCGCTTGCGGGGGGCTGGATCATTGCCGCCGGCGTGTCGTCGCGTACCACACTGGGGCTGATCGCGGTGCCGGCGCTGCTGTGCATCGCTGCGACCCTCGCCATGCGCCGCACGGTGAGCGCGGCGCAAACCGCCTGGCGATGATCCTGCCGATACTGGCTGCCGCGCCCCTGCTGGAGGACCGGCTGATGCGCGACCGTCGGCCACCCTGATACGGGCGCGTGCTCCCTGCGCTACTCTACGCAGCGGCCTTCCGGCCTTCATTCGCTCCTTGGGAGTTGTCATGAGCAAGATCACCTATCAGATCGTTCAGCACGATGGCGGCTGGGCCTACCGCGTCGATGAGACCTTTTCCGAGACCTTTCCGACTCACGACCTGGCCCGCGATGCCGCGCAGCGCGCGGCCCGCGAACAGGCGCTGCCGGGCGAGGCGACTGTCATTTCGTACGAGGACAAGCAGGGACATTGGCACCGGGAGCCGTCACCCGCCAACGACCGACCCGAACCGAACGTCAAGGGCTGAACAACACGGAGCTACTAATGAAACTCATCACACCGTTCGTCTGCGGCGCACTCGCGCTCGCCTGCATAGGAACCGCGCTGGCGCAGGTGCCGCCCACCGCGGCCCCGGACCAGGCTGCACTGCTGCAGAGCAAGGATCCCAAACTCGCGGCGAACAAGAAGCTGGTGTTCGACATGTGGCGGGCGATCATCCAGGGCGCCCACACCGAACTGGCGCCCAAGTACTTCACCAAGGACTACATCCAGCACAACCCGAACGTCGCGACTGGTCGCGACGCCATGGTGCAGTACATGAAGTCCACGCGGCCGGTGCGGGCGATCGATCCGACCATCACGTTTCCCGTGATCGCGATCATGGCTGAGGGCGACAAGGTGCTGATCGCGACGGTGAGTTACAGCCCGGATCCAACCGCGCCGGGAAAGAAGTATCCCGGCACGCACTTTGATCTGTTCCGCATTGAGCACGGCAAGATCGCCGAGCACTGGGACAGCGTGCCCAAGGATCCGGCGGCGCTGCATTTCAATCCGAATGTCGACAGCAAGCCGGACGCGCCGAAATGACGGATGCGGGACCACGCCGTGTGGTCACGGGTCACGACCAGAGCGGCAAATCTGTTGTGCTGTCCGACGGACCTCCGCCCCAACACCATCCCATGCACGGTGCGGGGGTAGGGGCGGATTTCTTCGAGATCTGGAATGCCACACAAGCCGTGCCGCTGCTGCGCGCGCAGGAACCCGAGCCCAATGAGCGCGCCTTCTCCATCATGCCGGCATCCGGACACCTGCTGCGCATCATCGAGATCTATCCGCCCGGCCAGGGCGGCAAGCGCACGGTCATGCACCGCACGCGCACCGTCGATTATGTCGTGGTGATCAAGGGTGAGATCGTGCTGGTGCTCGATGACAGCGAAGTCACGCTGCACGCGGGGGATGTGGTCGTACAGCGCGGCACCGACCACGCCTGGGAAAACCGTGCGCATGAGCCGGCGCGAATGGCGTTTTTCCACATCGATGCGCAATTTGATCCGGAGCTGCTCAAGCTACTGCCGCAGCCCCTGGAACTGATGCGCTGAAGGCCGCACTAAGGGTATATCCTGTAATTCAGAGGACGCAAGCATGTCAGCTCATCCCAGATTGTTACCAATGGTAAAAGTCGCCGCCCGCGCCGTTGCGGGTGGCCTGCTGTTCGGCCTGATGCTCGGCGCGCCGGTGTCAGCGGCCGAGGCACCGGTTGCGATTCCAGCGCCGGCCTACGATGTGCCGAAGGCGGCAGGACCGCTGCAGACGGCGGTACTTTCCGGCGGCTGCTTCTGGGGCGTACAGGGAGTATTCGAGCATCTGATCGGCGTGCGCCAGGTGCTGTCCGGTTATGCCGGTGGCGCGAAAAGCACGGCCAGCTACGAGGTGGTCAGCGGTGGCAATACGGGTCATGCGGAGTCCGTCCAGATCACATATGACCCCGCGCAGGTGAGCTACGGTCAGATCCTGCAGGTGTACTTCTCGGTGGCCCACAATCCGACGGAGCTGAATCGTCAAGGCCCCGATACCGGCACCCAGTACCGCTCCGACATCTTCTACGCCAATGATGCGCAGAAGAAAGTCGCGCAAAGCTATATCGCGCAACTGTCCAAGACCGGCGTCTTCGGCGCGCCCATCGTAACGCAGGTCACGCCGCTGCAGGGCTTCTACCGGGCGGAGGGCTATCACCAGGACTACCTGCTGTTGAACCCGACGAGTCCCTACATCGTCTACAACGATTTGCCGAAGATCCGTAATTTCCAGAAGCTGCTGCCGGTCTTGTACCAGGCAAAGGCCGTGACGGTCACGGAACTGAAGCAGTAGGAATTCTCAATGATTTTAGCCCTTCTGGCATTCCTGGGGGGCGCGCTGACGATCGTCAGCCCGTGCATTCTGCCGGTACTGCCGTTCGTGTTCGCGCGCGGCGGCCGCTCCTTCGCCAGCAGCACGTTGCCATTGCTGCTCGGCATGGCACTCACGTTTGCGGGCGTCGCGACGCTGGCGGCGGTCGGCGGCTCCTGGGCCATTCGCGTGAACTCCTGGGGACGTTGGGCCGCGCTGGCACTGCTCACCATCTTTGGTCTGGCGCTGCTGTCGCGGCGTCTGGCTGACTGGGCTTCACGGCCGCTGGTTGCATTCGGCAATCGGGTGCTGGCTTCGGGCGAGCGGGCGGGCTCCGCGAGCGTGGTGCAGTCCCTGCTGCTTGGCGTGGCGACGGGTTTCCTGTGGGCGCCCTGCGCCGGGCCCATTCTCGGGTTGATCCTGACCGGCGCCGCCTTGAGTGGACCGAATCCGCGCACCACCTTGCTGCTGCTGGCATATGCCGCGGGCGCCGCGACGTCGCTGGCGATCGTGATGCTGGCGGGGGGCCGGGTGGTGCGGGCCTTCAAGAATTCACTGGGCGCGGGGGAGTGGGTGCGACGCGGCCTGGGCGTACTGGTGCTGGCCGCGGTCGTTGCCATCGGGCTGGGTTGGGACACCGGCATTCTGACGCAGCTGTCGCTGAACGGCACCAATTCCATCGAGCAGTCACTGCTGGCGAAGATCCACCCCGCAACCATGGCGCCGCAGAACGCAGGCGGGGGTGCCATGATGATGTCCGCACATGGCGCGGGCGCACCGGCAGCCAATCCCGGCGGCGCGATGATGATGGCGCCAAAGGCAGCCGCGGGTGGTCTGCCCGCCGAAGGCCCGATGCCGTCCCTGGACGGAGCGGTCGCGTGGCTGAATTCGCCGCCGCTAACTGCCCAGAGTCTGCGCGGCAAGGTCGTGCTCATCGACTTCTGGACCTACTCGTGCATCAACTGCCTGCGCGAACTGCCGTATGTGAAGGCCTGGGCGCAGAAATACGCGCCGGCTGGCCTCGTCATCATTGGCGTGCACACCCCGGAGTTCGCCTTCGAGCGGGTGGTTGCCAACGTGCAGAAGGCCATCAAGGATCTGGGCGTCACCTATCCGGTCGCCGTCGACAGCGACTACAAGATCTGGGGCGCCTTCAATAATCAGTACTGGCCCGCGCTGTACTTCATCGACGGGACCGGCACGATTCGCCATCATCATTTCGGCGAGGGCGAATACGATGACTCCGAGCGCATCATCAAGCAGCTGCTGAAAGAGAACGGCGCGACGGATGTGACCCCGGGGCTCGCCGAAGTCAGCGCCCAGGGCGTGCAGGCCCCGGCCAGCAGCATGTACCAGATCTCACCCGAAACCTACGTGGGGTACGGCCGCGCCGAACATTTTTCCTCGCCGCAGAGTGTCGTCAAGGACCAGTCGTCCCGCTACTCGGTGCCGGCGACGCTGAGCGCCGATCAATGGGCGCTGGCGGGCACCTGGAAGGTGACCAGCGAAGGCGCCGTGCTGCAACAGCCGCACGGCAAGATCGTCTATCGTTTCAATGGCCGCGACCTGCACCTGGTGCTGGGTCCGGCGAAGGATGGCCAGGCCATTCACTTCAGAGTGCGTCTTGACGGGGCCGACCCCGGCATCAACAAGGGTGCAGACATCGGTGCCGACGGCACCGGCGTGGTCACCGAGCAGCGTCTGTACCAGCTGATCCGGCTCGCCCATCCGGGCGCGGAACACACCGTGGAGATCGAGTTCCTGAATCCGGGGGTCGAGGCGTTTGCGTTTACGTTCGGGTAAGTAGCGGAGATACGATCATGCAAAATCGCAGATCATTGTTAGGGTCGATGCTGGCGGTCAGCGGCGTTGGCTTGCTCGCCCGATCGCGCGCTGCACAGGCGGTGCCGCCGGCGAAGGTCACCGTCGTGATGTTCACCGATGCGGGAGTCAACGAGGGGCCGATGCTGGTCGACAAGGTCGTGAAGACGGACGCACAGTGGCGCGCGCAACTGCCCGCCGCCTCCTTTGAGGTGGCCCGTCATGCCGGCACCGAGCGTCCGTTCAGCGGTCCTTATAACTCCCTGCATGATCACGGCCTGTTCCGGTGCATCTGCTGCGAGAATGCGTTGTACAGCTCGGACACGAAGTTCGAATCCGGCACCGGCTGGCCGAGTTTCTGGCAGCCCATTGCCAAGCAGAACGTCGTGGAGAAGGCCGACAACACCTTAGGTATGCAGCGCACCGAAATCCTGTGCACCCGTTGTGATGCGCACCTCGGCCATGTGTTCGACGATGGTCCGCGCCCGACCGGACTGCGCTACTGCATGAATTCGGTGGCGCTGAAGTTCGTCAAGCACGCGTAGGCGCTGCAGGGCGCCCGCTGCGGCGCCCCTGACCTGCCAGTCGCAGCAGCCATTGCTCGGTCAGACGGCTCTCCTTGAGCAGCCATTCCCGGAACTGCCGCACCTGGGGGCGCACCGGCGCATCCACGCGCAGGCGTGCCTGAAAGGCATGACTGCTCCAGATGCCCGAATTCATCGGGAAGGGCATCGACACACTGTCGTTGTCGACGGCCGCCGATATCAGTGCCAGTCCGCACAGCGTCAGTCCCGCGTTGGCAAGCACCGCTTCGAGCGCGCGACTGGTTCGCTGGAAGCGGATGCCGCGATTCGGCGCGGTGCGCTTCAGGCGTCGCTGCCTGATCCACGCGGACCAATTCGGTACCTGCGGGTCGTCCTTGTAGAAGTCCAGATGCAGCAGCGGGAAGCCCTCCAGGCGCTCCCGCTTTGCCACCCGCAGCAGGCGCTGCGCAATCTCGGGTGAGGCAATGGGCACCACGAAATCCCGGAACAACAGCATATCGCTGCCGCTGGCCGCACGGCGCGGCCCGAAGCTGATTTCGCAGTCCACCGGCGCCAGCCGTATGGTCGCCTCGCCCTCGCCGTTGATGCAAAAGCGGATGTTCGGATACAGCTGCTTGAATTGATCAAGGCGCGGCTGCAGCCACATTTCTGCAAAATCGGGCGCTGCCGCAATGTGTATTTCGTGGCTGCGCTGCATGTCGAGGAGGTCCCCGACCGCCTGCAGTTCGCGAAAGCCGGTATCGAGATGGGCCAGCGCCTGGGCCAGCGCCGCCGTCGGCTGCAGCCCCGAGCGCCCGCGCACCAGCAGTTGCATCCCCAGGTAATCCTCCAGCGCCTTCACGCGCTGCCCGACGGCAGCCGGTGTGATGGCAAGTTGCTGCGCCGCACCCTTCAGTGAACCGCAGCGCAGCGCCAGTTGCAGCGCCTGCAGGGACTTCAAGTGTGTCACGACGAACATGCGGCCACACTAAAGTACGGCTTTACTGCGCACAAGAATATTTAGCTTGGGTGAAACCGATCCGTGCTCAACAATCGTCCGCACCAAACAGGAGAATGGCAATGGCTAATTTGAAACGGTACCTGATCGAGCGGGACATCCCGGGCGTGGGTGGGATGTCGATCGTGGAGCTGTGTGGAGCGGCGCGCGCATCCAATCGCGCCATCGAAAAGATCGGCGGCGACGTGCAGTGGCAGCACAGTTATGTCGCCGGCGACAAGACCTTCTGCATCTATCTGGCCGCCAGCGAGGATGTCATCCTCAAACACGCTGAAATGAGCGGTATCCCCGTGGCCAGAATCACCGAGGTACCGCAGATCATCGATCCATTGACGGCCAATAATTGATCCGCGCAGCGGGGCGACTATACTCATGGCGCCATGATGCCAATGACGACTGCCCCACAGGTGCCGGCGCGTGTGCGCCTGCATCCCCTGCACCCACGACGCCTCAGCAAAATGACCGCGGCCATCGCGGCCCTGGCCGGTGCGCTGTCGGTGGGGGTCGGGGTACTCGCCTCACGGCTTGCGCCGCACGGACTGCGCGGCGTTGCCGTGTCACTGCATCTGGCCCGCGAGCCCCTGATCGTCAAGCTGGCGGCGGCCATTGGCGCCGTCGCCGTCGCGACCGCCGCCCTCTCCGGCGTGCTGCATTTCTACCTGTGGTGGCAGGAACGCGACCTCGACTGAAGGCGGTTGCAAGGTCAGCGGCCGGCGACAGGCATTGATCATCCCCGCCTACAGGCTTGATCACGGCAGCGGCCTATTGTCCTTTCAGCTACTTCTGTTTCAGAGGCAAGGGAGGGCGTATGGATCTATTGATTGTGCTCATTGTGCTGCTGCTCCTGTTCGGCGGCGGCGGCGGCCTGTACTGGGGTATCGGCGCAGGCTGGGGTATCGGACCGATCGGTCTGATCATTGCGGTCATCGTGATCGCGATCTTGCTCAACGGCTATCGCGGCAGGCGCGGGCCGCGTCTATAGGTGATCGCGGCAAGCCACGGGTCAGACGTGGGGGGTGGCAAGGCGCCCCCCTGTGTTTTGACCATTTTCGGCATCACCGGTGATCTGGCCAAACGGCTGCTGTTTCCCGCGCTCTATAACCTCGCGGCGGCCGGCTCGCTGCCTGATGATTTCCGGCTGATTGGCGTTGGCCGGCGCGACTGGAATGATCAGAAATTGCGCACGTATCTGCGCGCTACGCTCAGTCAGTTCCTGGGCGCATCATCGCAGGCGCGCGTGGCGGGTTGGCTCGCGCAGCGCATTTTTTATCAGAAGATGCAGTTCGACGCACCGACCGACTTCGACGCCCTCGGGGTGACGATCCGACGCGTGGCGCGCAGCCGGCGCGCTGTCCCGAACCGGCTGTACTACCTGGCCGTGGCGCCGGAATTCTTCGCGCAGATAGTTCGCAGGCTTGGGACTGCCGGTCTGACGAGTGAGCGCGCGGGGTCGTGGACGCGGGTGATTATCGAGAAGCCGTTTGGGCATGATGTTGCCTCGGCCGCTGCCCTCAATCAGCAGCTGTTGCGCATCCTTGCAGAGCGGCAGATCTATCGCATCGATCACTTTGCCGGCAAGGATGCGGTCCAGGACCTGGCGATCTTCCGGTTTTCGAACGCGATCATCGAGCCGCTATGGCATCGCTCCTTGATCGACAGCGTACAGATCACCGCCTCCGAGACGGTTGGGGTGGAAGAGCGTGCCGAATTTTACGAACATTCCGGCGCGCTGCGCGACATGGTGCCGAATCATCTGATGGAATTGCTGTCGCTCATCGCGATGGAACCGCCGGTGTCGTTTTCCGTGGCGCATATGCGCGCGAAACAGCTTGAACTGCTCGAGTCCGTGCGTCATATCCGGCCGCGCGACGTGAGCCGCCATGCCGTGCGCGCCCAGTATTCGGCGGGCAGGATCGGCAGGAAAGCAGTGCCGGCCTATCGGCACGAAGCGGGCGTCAGTCCACGCTCGCAAACCGAGACCTATGTGGCCCTGCGGCTTGAAATCGATAACTGGCGCTGGTCCGGGGTTCCGTTCTTTGTGCGCACGGGGAAAAGCCTGGCGAAGTCGGTGACTGAAATCGCCGTGCAGTTTCGTCCGGTTCCGGCGCGCCTGTTTCCCGACAGTGCCTCCGCTACCGTGGCGCCGAACGCGATTGTCTTTGCCATGAAGCCAAGACAGGGCATCCATATCGACTTCGGTGCACGTGCCCCCGGTCTGGAAAGCCGCGTCATGGCGGGCGATATGGCGTTCGAGTTTCCCGCGGGGCCATTCGGAACCCATGCGAAGGGCTATGAGAGTCCGCTGCGCGATGCGATGCGTGGCGACCCTATGCTGTTCCCCGATGCGCCCTTCATCGAACAGGGCTGGAAGCTCGTGCAGCCGCTGCTCGATGCCTGGTCAGGGCAAAAAGCGACGGTCATTCCGCGGTATGCCGCCGGCAGCCAAGGCCCCCCGGAAGCGGAGCGCCTGCTGGCGCACAGCGGTCATCGCTGGCGAACCTTGCGCTAGCGGTGCCCTTGGGGGCCGGCTGGCGTTCCCATTCGCGCCATTGCAGATACCCGAAGTCGCCTTTGGCGCGCGCCAGGTGGCGTGCCGTGCGGCCCTCGCTGTCGATCGGCAACCGGCGCGCGGTCGCACTGCGCAATTCATTGCTTCGCATGAGCTGACATCCCGGCTTTTGACTGAGCATGGATTGGGCCCGATATGCTGCGGCGTCGCTGTCGGCGCCTTCCTTCACTTCCCGTCAGATAAAACCTGTAACAGGCGGACAAACCTCAGCTTTCTTCCATCCGCCGCTCCTCCTCGCGGATCAGTGCGACCTCGGA
This sequence comes from Steroidobacteraceae bacterium, assembly GCA_036267975.1. Taxonomy (GTDB): domain Bacteria; phylum Pseudomonadota; class Gammaproteobacteria; order Steroidobacterales; family Steroidobacteraceae; genus DAIDKA01. The sequence continues at coordinate 76,409 of DATAVA010000002.1, forward strand.
GAAATCGAGTTCGGCCTGCAGGGTGAGGAACATGTCGCTGTCGATGCGCTGCGCGTCGCGCAACCCATCCAGCATGTCGCGCTGACGGTGCATCGCGGCGAGCCCCAGGCGGCGCCATTCCTGCAGTGAGGCGGAATCCGCATCGGGCGCGACGGCCGCGCGCGCGGTCTCGAACGTATACCGCCAGTTATCCGCCTGAGGCCCGGTGTCGCTCTGCAACGCATCCAGCGCCGCGGCGGCAAGCTGGGCGCGGGCCGCGGCAAGTTGCGCGGATGAACCGTCGTCGCGATCCAGCCGCAGCAGCCGCACCAGGGGCGCGAGCGTCAGGCCCTGAATCACCAAAGTGGCCAGCACCACCGCGAAGGCCGTGAGCACGATCAGATCGCGCTGCGGGAACTCGGGTGACAAGGCGAACGCCGTCGCGAGGGTCACAAGGCCGCGCATGCCGCACCAGCCCACGAGTACACCGTGGCGCCATGACGCCGGCTCGAACTCCCCGCGCAGCCAGCGGATGTGGCAAGCGATACGGGTGTACAGCAGCACCCAGGCCAAGCGTACGACCGTGAGGCAAATGACGACCGTGGCCGCGAACCACAGCGCCGCGCGCAGTCGTTCCGGCGCCATGGCGCCCACGATCGAGCGGGCCTGAAGGCCCATGAGCAGGAAGGCGAGGACATTGAGCAGGAACACGGCCGAGTCCCACACGGCATAACTGTGGATGCGCGTGCGGGGTCGGATGATGAGATTCGCGGCGCGCGCGAGGCTCATCGCGAAGGCGACCAGGCACAAAACGGCCGAAAGGCCCAGGCGTTCGGCGATGAGCCACACGCCGAAGCTGGCGAGGAACTCAAAGAGATTGCCGCCCAGCGTGCCGGAGACGAAGGGGATCACATAGCGGACCACGCGCGCGAGCACGATGCCCAGCAGCACCCCCCCGGGTGCCGCAATGCCGAGCCGCAGTGCGAGCCCGCCGTTGATCGCGCCGTGCTGCTGGAGCGACAGGGCCGCACTGAACAGCAGCAGGGCGGTGGCGTCATTGAGCAGGCTCTCGCCCTTCAGTACCGTGACCGAACGGCGCGGCATCCGGACGCTGCGCAGAATCGCAGTGGCAGCAGCGGCATCGGGCGGTGCGACGATGGCCCCGAGGGCCAGGGCTGCGTACAGCGGCAGACCGGCCATCGTGACCCCGAGCCATGCCACGGCACCGGCGCTCAACAGCACCGCCAGCACGGCCAGCGCAAACAAAGGTCGCCACAAGCTGCGGATGGCGGCGATCGGAAAATCGAATGCCGCATCCACCAGGGCGGGTGCCACGAACAACGGCAGCGCGGTGCGCGGATCCAGACCGATGCGTGGTGCTCCGGGGACCAGCGCCAGCAGCACGCCGGCTGCGGCGAGCATCGTCGGATAGGGAATGGCGAGGCGCCGGGAGATCTGCAGCAGCAGCACGGCAACGGCGAGCAGCGCCAGCAGGCTTTCAAAGAATGTCATCGCCTACAGCCCGCGCTCGATCCAGTCCGCGGCATCCAGCCCGCTGCGCCAGGCGCCATGCGCCGTGGAAAAATCCGTTCGGGAGCAGGCCTCACCGGCAAAGCACACACGCTCGCTGACGGGGCGCGCGAGCAGCGCCCGGGCAGCGGCATGGCCTGGTAATGCGTGACTGTAGGAACCCCCGATCGTTGCCTCGTGCGCCCAGCGCGTGGCCGCAAGGGGTGCCAGGCCGCGGGCGAAGTCGGCGCCGAGCAGCTCGCGCAACTCCCCGATGGCAAATGCAGCGGCCGCTGCGGCACCGGAATGTTCCAGCTCGCGCGCCCAGGCGCCGCCCAGAAAGCACTCGATGACGGGACGGCCGAAGGGGCGCAGGTAGTAGCTTCCCGTCGCCGTCCGGTCGTAGCTGCCGAGCAGATGGGATTCGGCGGGCACGGCTGCCGGCTCCGCGATGGACAGGAACACCTTGTCGGCCAGCCCCAGCGGCAGGCGGGAGGCAGCCTGCAGATGCTCATCGACGGCGGGTGAGAAGCGGATCCGGCCCTGCGCCAGGACCGTGGTCGATACGGCGACGATCACGGCGCGCGCGTGGAGGGTGCCGCGATCGGTTTGCAGCACGATATCCGTGTTCTGCGTGAGGCCTTCCACGCGGGTCGCGAGCGCCGTCGCAAGACCGGCGCCGAGGCTCACGATGAAGGCACCGTAGCCACTCGGCAGGCGCCAGTTGTCATCGGTCGAGGCATCTTCATAGGCCAGGTAGTCGGCCACGGAGAGCTGGTCGAGTTCGGTGCCATTGATGTAGCTGCTGACGCCATCGATGAACGGCCGCCAGCGGTCATCGGCCGCCAGCGCGTCCCCCGCGGTATCGCTGCGCGGGGGCTGCCGATGCAGCCGCTCACCAAGCTGTTCGTAGGCTGCCCACGCCGCCTGCTGTTCCCTCACCGGGAAATCCAGGTTGTGCAGCTGACGTTGCCAGGCCGCCTCGCGGCGATCGAGCGGCTGTCCTTGCGCCTCGGCGAGTGTCACCAGCACGTTGCGCCGGGCCGAATGCAGCCAGCCGCACCCCAGATCCAGCGGCAGTCCTTGGAGGATCGCGGTACGCGCACGTCCGCCGAGCTGCGGCAATGCTTCGATGAGCAGCACCGAGCGGCGCAGTTCGGTCAGTCGTCGGGCCGCTGCGATACCGGCGGCGCCCCCGCCGACAACGGCCACATCCACGCGGTCGCTCACCGTGGCTCCTTCGAGGATCTCCTCAGGACTTCGTTTTCTTCTTGGCTTTCAACTTGGCCGCCTGGTTGGCGGCTAGCGCCTCGCGCACGAGCGCCTTGAAGGCGATCTTGCCGACTTCTTCGCCTTCGTGGATGTCGATCGCGCGGCGCACGTTGCCGTCGAGACTGGAGTTGAACAGATGGCCCGGATCCTTCAAGGACGCGCCCTTGGCGAAAGTGAGCTTCACCACGCTCTTGTAGCTTTCCCCGGTGCAGATGATGCCTTCGTGCGACCACACCGGTGTGCCCATCCACTTCCACTCCTCGATGACATCCGGGTCGGCTTCCTTGATGAGTTTGCGCATTCTGCTCAGGGTAGCGCCGCGCCAGTCCCCGAGTTCTGCAATCCGGTTCGAGATGAGTTCGGACGCCGGCTGGTCTGGACTCGACTTTTTCATACGAAGTTGCGCCTGCTGTTTGCCAAGCCAGAGTATGGCTGACGCGTCAGTTGCAGGTCGACTCTTACTCCGGCTGAGGCGTCGCGCCGGTACGCAGCAGCCGTTGATCGCGTGCAAGATCACCGTATGGCAACTTCGCAGGAGGTTCGATCATGAACGATCCGCAGGCTCATTCCCCGCAGCCAACTCCCGAGCGCCCCTCGCAACCCACCCAGCCGCCGACCCAACCCGGCGCGCCGGACCGCAAGGGCGCGCGCGCTTCCCACGCCGCCGGCTCAGGTTCCTCGACCGGAGATCCCGGCAATCCGCGCGGAAAGGGTCGCGACCCGACGCCCATAGACTGATTCAATGTACGTCCAGGTCGGCTTTTCGAGCACCAGCAAGGATCTCGTTCGGGTTTCCGCCGGCCGGTATGTGGATGCGGTGCGCGTGGAAGAGGTGACGGCCTCGGTTCACGACGACATCACACCGATGCGTGGCAACGCCGCGATCCGGCTCTACGCATCAATCTACAGCGATCCACGAAGGGCTACCGCAAGGCTTTGCGTTTGGGTCTAATAGCCCGGTCCTAGGCGGGCTTGCGGATACGCCCCGGAAAGGTGCCGTGCTTGAGCAGCGTGCGCAGCTTCAGGTCGCGCTCGTGCTTTTGATTGTTGGGGCCCAGAAATTCCATCAGCGCCTGCCGGATTCGGAATTCTCGGCGATGACCTTCAAGGCGACGAGGGTCGGAGTCGCGAGAATGATGCCGGCAATACCCCAGAACAGCCCGCCGAACCACAGGGCGAGAAAGATGAGGAGGGGGTTTACCTCCATCCGCCGGCCCACCAGCAGGGGCTGCGCGACCTGTCCTTCGATCGTGGCGAGGGCCACATACGAACCGGCGACACCCAGTACCGGTCCCAGCGTGTTGAACGACACGATCGCCACGAGCGTGACGACGGTCAAGGTAGTGAGCGCCCCGGCGTAGGGAATGTAGTTGAGGATGGCTGCCATCGCGCCCCACAGGTAGGGCGTGGGCATGCCCCAGGCCCACATGACCAGGCCGGTCGCGACGCCCAATCCGCAATTGATCAGCGTGGTGGTGACATAGAAATGACCCACTTCCGCACGCACCTTGTCGATCAGGCGCAGGACGTGCGAGCTGTGAACGTTGTCGGCGAACGCTGCCGTCATGCGCGCCAGCATCGGCGGTCCGCCCGTCAGCAGAAACAGCGTCACGATGACGAACGTCAGCACGGCCGCGATCGCCGACGCGGTGGCGTCCAGGATCAGCACCGGACCGTTTGTGCCGCCGGACGCGACGGCCGCCGCTGCGGGTGCATGGGAAGACGAACCCATGTTGTCGGCGCTCTTGCGCAGCTCATCGATGCGATTGGTGAATTTGGCAATGGGTCCGATTTTCTGCTTGACGATCGCCATGGTGTGGGGAGCTTTGGCGAACCACGTTTGACTCGGAGTCCACATGAAGGTGCCGACGGCGGCAATTCCGGACAGGGCGAGCAACAGAATGACGGTGGCGCTCGCACTGCGTGGAAAATTGCGCTTGTGAAGCGCCTCCACGGGTCCGGACAGGATCAGCGCAAACTGAAATGCGAGCGCGACGGGAATGAATGCCGCGTGCGCCACATACAGCAGTACGCCGAGCGCGCCGAAGACCAGCAATTTGCCGGCCGTGCTCGATGCCGTCGCGACCACGGGAGCCTCTGGGGATGCCAGCATGGGTCGCGCGGAATTCATGGCTTGCCTTTGTGTGTCGCCGGACCCGTCCATGATGACAGTTTTACGGCCGGCGCAGTTGCATTCTCAACTGCAACGGAGGGCCGGGCTCGTCGGGATCGGCCGCCTACCAGGTTTCCTTGAACGGCCGTGCCTCGACCTCGAAGGACCAAGCCGAGCGGGGCTGAACGGTCAGATGATAGGCGGTGTCGGCCAGGTCATCCGGAGCGACGAAGAAATCATCGGGCTTGTCTTTCAGCATTGCGCGGGTGCGGGGCAAATCGACCACGCCGTCGATGATGACCAGGCAGATATGAATGCCGTGCGGCCACAGGTGGCGCGCCATGGCCTCAGTCAGGCTCTTCTGGGCGGCTTTGGCCGGTGCAAAGGCGGCCGCGCGTGCCGCGCCGCGACGTGAAGAAGTCGCTCCGATCACCACGATGTTCCCTTCGCCTTGGGTTTTCATGGCCGGTATGACGCGCTTTGCTGCCAGCAGCAGACCCAGCGCGTTGACGCGAAAGGCGCCCTCGAACGCCGCGGCGTCGATGTCCTCGACGGTGCCCCAGGTGCCGGAACCTGCATTGTAGATGAGCGTATGGACCGGCCCCATCTCCCGCTCGATGGCCGCGAAGGTACTCGCGACCGAGCTACCGTCGGTCACGTCGCAGGCGTAAGCGCGCGCATCAGGAAGGGTTGCGGCCAGCGCGGCGCCGGTGGTGAGCGTGCGTGCGAGCAGTGCCACCGCAAAGCCTTCCTTCGCGAAGCGACGACCCAGTGCGGCGCCGTTGCCGGGCCCGACGCCGATGACGACACATACCTTCTTCTTGCTCATTGCAGGGTCTCCGATCATTTAGCGCGTCAGCCGACTCCGACCCGGCAAACGGCTCATAGACGCCAGGAAAGCACGGGACGGTCAAGGATACTGCCGGGAAGGGGTCGAAGAGGAGCGTACGAACGTGCTGGAAAATCTTCCTGAAGCCATTGGTCATGCGCTGGAACGCCAGCGCGCTGGGATCGAGAAGATCGTGTTCAATGGCGAGCCACCGCCCGGAGTCGAACTGGGCCTGATCGAAGTCACGTCCCCCGCCTTCGCTGCGGATTCGGAGCTGCCGCAACGATATACCGCGGATGGCGCGGGCGTGTCGCCCCCCTTGAGGTGGCATAAGATCCCCGCCAATGCCGGAACGCTGGCGCTGATCGTCGAAGATGCCGACTCTCCGACACCCGAGCCACTGGTCCATGGGATCGTGGTCGACATCGATCCGCGCGAACTGGGCCTGGTCGAGGGCATCTTCAGCGGACCGCCCGGGGCGAGTCCCGAAAAGTTAGGACTGAATTCGTATCTGCTGCATGGCTGGCTGCCGCCGGACCCGCCGCCGGGACACGGCGTGCATCGTTATGCGTTCCAGGTGTTTGCATTGACGGCAGGCGAACCTCTCTCCAAATCTCCGGGGAGGCGGGAACTCTCGGCCGCGATCTGTGAACGTGCCATTGCGAAAGGCTGTCTGATCGGAACCTACCGCCGGGACGTCGCGGTCAAGGCGGACCAGGAGTCCGAGCGCAGCGCCGAAGTCACGCAAATGGCGGATACCGTCCAGACCGCCTGAACGGGACACGCGGCTACGCAGGCTTGTCCTGACTTCCGGGGACCGCCGCCTCGGCCGCCTTGAAGCCCTGCTTCGAGTGAGTGCCATCACAGAACGGTTTGTTGGTCGAAGCACCGCAGCGACACAGCGCGAACGGGCGCTTCGGCGTAGCGTACGTCGCGCCGTTCCAATCCACGGCGGTGACATCATCGCCCTGGACGAGGTAGGGGCCATTCTGCAATACCTTGATCGTAGCCATGTTTCAGTTCCGTCTTGTGTCGTGGAGAGGCTTGCCGGAATCTAGAGTATCGTATTTTGCTGCTACCGACGGCCCCAGGGAGACACTCTCCATGCGCATCATTGCAGAACTTGAAACTCCACCCGATACGCCACCTGAGGGCCCGGGGCGGGAGCCCGGAACGCCGCACATTCCTTTGCATGAACCGGACCCGGACCCAGCGCCGTCGGAACGTCGCACGATTCACGCGCGCTAGGTGTCGGCCGTAGCTTGTGAAGGTCGACCGTATGTCCAAAAAGACCTGTGTCCTGGCCTGTGCAATCGCCGCTTACACAGGCATTGCTGCCGCTGCTGCAGAGCCGCAGGATTCGCAATCAAAATCACAGGCACCCCTTCAAGAAGTCACGGTCACTGCCACACGATTTTCGGATGACCGCACGCTGGCGCGCGCCGTCAACGGTTTCGCGGCGGCACATTCGGCGCCGGATGCTTCCCGGACCAACCAGATCGGACGCTGGTATGAGAACGTGTGCCCGTTGGTCACGGGATTGCAACCCGCGGCCCGGGATTTCATCACCCGGGAAATACTGCACGTGGCACGGAGCGTGGGTGCACCCACCGGGTCGGTGGGCAAGAAATGCGTCACCGTGGAGATTGTCTTCACTCGTGAGCCGCAGGCGCTGCTGGATCACATTGCGAAGTCGTACCGGCCGTTGCTGGGTTTCAATCCAGCATCGCAGACGCAGAAACAGTGGTGGAAGTCGGTGACAACCTTCAGTCGTCCCATCCAGGCGTGGTATGAAACCGGGACCCGATCCACAGATTACCAGCCACCACAAGCAATCGGCCCCACCTGTCCCTCCTGCCTCGGGGGTACATTGGATTCGAATGCGACGGAGCAGCCGCCCGGCGGTACGGTCAGCCGTTTTAGACAAGACTTGCGCAGCGAGTTTGTGCACGTGCTAATTATTGCCGACGCTGGGCAGATCGCTAGCTATTCGCTTCAGTCAGTCGCTGACTACCTGGCCGTCCTGTCGCTAACCCACATGTCGCAGCTGGCCCAGTGCGCACCACTGCCGAGCATCACGGATCTGCTGGCCAGCGGATGCGCCGCCCCCGTGGCTAATTCGCTCACTGCAGCAGATCATGCCTATCTGAAGTCGCTATACTCGGCCGACCTGGAGAGGACCCTCAAGCTCGAGCGTGGTGACATCCACGACCAGATGATGCAACAGATTGAGGGAAAGTAAGGCGTGCGGCGGCCGCGTCGCTTTCTGGCATGCCTCGCTCCGCGGTTGGTCATTGCCAGACAGCCTAATCCTACAGGTGCAAGCAAGAAGTTAGTAACTTCGGCGGAGTGAGAAAGGGCGTCGAGGGTGTCAAGATCTGACGAGTCATTTGACATGTCGAGTCAGCCTACGCCGAATGCCGTCCAATGCGAGCCGAGGCGAGGAGAAGTGATATGAATGTGGCGTTCATTGGCCTTGGACAGATGGGTTCCGGCATGGCCGGACGGCTCATCGATGCTGGCCATCGAGTCACCGTCTGGAACCGGGACAGATCCAAATCCGAGCCTTTCGAGCGTCGTGGCGCTCGTATCGCCGACAATCCGTCGGATGCGGCGCGGAGTGGGATCGTTCTCTCCATGCTCGCCAATGACGATGCGCTGGAGACGGTGACCTTCGGTGAGGCGGGTCTCTTAAGGGCGAGCCGGAGTCTGCTTCACGTTTCCTGCAGTACGGTTAGCGTAGCACTGACCCAACGACTGACCGACGCGCATGCAAGGGCCGGTCAGCGCTTTGTCTCGGCACAGGTGCTTGGGCGCCCTGACGTAGCGGCAGTCGGTCGCCTGTCGATCATCGCTGCCGGACCCATTGCCGACCTAGATGAAGCACAACCGCTGTTCGACGCGATTGGCTCCAAGACGCTACGGATGGGAGAGCGGCCGGTCATGGCGGCAGCATCGAAGGCAGCGGCCAATTTCGGAATTGCAGCGATCATCGAAACGATCAGCGAGCAGATCCGCATCGCCGCTGCACAAGGCGTCGCAGCCAGCAAGATGGTTGAGCTCCTTGTCGAAACGGACTTCGGCAACCGCATGTTTGGCGTCTATGGTCCCATGATCGCCGAGCAGCGGTTCGAGCCGGCTGGCTTCCCGCTCAAGCTCGGTCGGAAAGATATCGGCCACGCCATCGGGGCAGCCGCCCATGCCCAACTTCCCTTGGCCAACCTGCTTGCCTCCCGCATGGACGCAATCATCGCCGCGGATGGTGGACATCGCGATTGGGCGGCGCTTGGCCAATAAGGGGGAGGAACCGCCGGTTCATGCCTCAGTGCCGCCTCGGGCATTGCGCGGCGCCGACGCGTCAGGAACCCTCCTGTAATGGCAGCGAGACGCGCACCGCAGCGAGTTCCGCGCGCAACTCGCGCACCTGCTGCTCGAGTGCGCTCACGCGCTCGGTGAGAGCGCCCGGTGCGTCCTCGAGGCATGGCTCGCCCGGCACTGCATGCACTGCACCGCTGAACAGATGCGCGTAGCGCGAGTCGCGCCGCCCCGGTTCACGCGGCAGCTGCACAACGCGCGGGCCGGCAGGGTCCTGGGCCAGGTGCGCGAGTGCGGTCTCGACCTCAGTAACATCAGAGAATGCCGCCATACGACTGGCCCGCGACCGCAGTTCTCCCGGGGTCTGGGGTCCGCGCAGCAGCAGCTCGCATAGGATCGCGCGTTCCTGAGGCGTGAATTGCAGCGCGCTGAACTCGGTGTTGCAGAAGTGCTGCTGATACTTCGGAACGCGACTGCCAAAGCCGGACTTCTCGATCACCAAATGCTTTCGACTCAGTGCGTCGATGAGCTCCTGCACGGCCTGGTCCGTCAGTTCGAGCACCGGGTCGCGGTTGCTCTTCTGATTACAGGCCAGCACCAGCGCATTGAGGGACAGCGGGTATTGTTCGGGCGTCGTAATCTGCTTCTCGATCAGACTGCCGATGACGCGCGCCTCATGGGATGATAAGTGTGGGATCATGCCGCATTATACGTGGCAGCCCATTGAGCGCACATAGAAACGGAGGCTCGAGCCGACCGCTTCGACAATCGAACTGGTGTTTTCGATTTTGACGCCTCACTGTCCGCAGAGTGTCAGCATGAACTTCCCAGCATTTCACGGAAGCCTTTCCAGACCGGCGGCTTCCTGGAGCTGAGTCCGGCGCTTCCGGCCAAATTCAGCCACCCCGCGCTGCTTCCCGGCAACGAGAAGCGGCCGCTCAGAACTGAGTCTGCCGGAATCTGGATGCTCACGTCGGGCGCTGTCATTTCGTTTTTGGCCGCGATCCGGTCATCGCTTCATCGAGCATCCCGATGAGCGCTGAACGATCATAGGTGTAACGCTGGCCTTCGTTGAGCTGCACGAGTTGCTCGATCTGCTTGCGAATCGTGAGCTCCGCTTCGCCCTGATTCGGCGCGACCAGGTAGCGGCGCTTAGGCTTTGGTTCAAAGAGCGCCATCTCCACCGCTGCTGCCACCTCATCAGGTGGCTTGTACATGGAGCGATCCGCCCTCTTGGTATCTCCGCCTGTTCTAAGGACCGCATTTTTTGAGATGTCAGAGTCATAATTGCCAGGTTCTACGATGCTGACCTGAACCCCGCGCGGCTCGAGTTGCAGCGCAAGCGAATCCGTAAAGGCCTCCAT
>DATAVA010000003.1:0-109626 GCA_036267975.1 Steroidobacteraceae bacterium
GTGTTCACCTCGGTGCCAGATCTGAAGAGAAAACTCATGCGCTACATCCGCGAATACAACAAAACGCCTAAGGCCGTGAAGTGGAAGTACTTCGATCCCAAACGCAGAATCACTCCCACATCAACTGTTACAACCCACTAGCAGACCTTTTTCGCTATGTACCGGATCACTCATTCGAAAACGCCTATCGCTTGTTGAGCGAGGCGGGGGCATTTCTGGAAGCTGCCAATATCAACTGGGTTCGAGTACTCTCCGAATATACTCAAGCTCCTTTTGACTTGGATCAGATCCTGATCCGCAGTGAGCAGTGCTTGCTGCAATCATTCCTCGACGCCGCCCAAGCCAAGCATCCCCGGTTCAATCTCCATATTGGCGAAGACCTCAATAGATTACTGAACCGCCATTGGGCATTCCTCGGCGCGCCGTGCCTGGGACACACTCGTCGCTTCCTCGGGGTTCTCAAAAGGGTGCGGGTCGGCCTCGGCGATTGCTTCGACTTCACCGTCGAAGCACATCGCGTCGAGCTAGGCCTGGAAATCGTTTGTGATGTCCGAAGGCGTGACCGGCTGGGTCATGCTCCGCCCTTGCCGAAGACTGCCACCGCCGCCTCCACCACCTTTTCGTCCTGCTCCACCGTGCCGCCGCTGGCGCCCACTGCACCGATGACCGTATCGCCGCTCTTGACGGGCAATCCGCCCGCAAAAATGACGACCCGATCGTGATTGGTGCTGTGGATTCCGAATAACGGCTTGCCGGATTGGGCCATCTTTGCCAGATCCTGGGTGGGCAGGTCAAAGGCTCGCGACGTCCAGGCCTTATGGATCGAAATGTCAATGCTGCCGAGCCACGCTCCATCCATCCGGATGTGCGCAATCAGATTGCCGCCGGCATCGGCGACCGCCAAGTTGTACGGCACGCCGATCTCGATCGCCTTCTCTTCCCCGGCGGCGATGATGCGCCGCGCATCCTCCAAGGTAAGACTCACTGCTGACTTTGGCATAGCAGTTCCTTGAATTCATCAAGTGAAAGAGGCGGAACCCGGTTCTGCCCCCCCCCGGCGCATCAGCGCCCCCCGTGTGAATGCTGGCCGCCCTTGCGGCCCGCCTCACGCGCCTCCTCCTGATCATTTGCAAAATTACCGGAGCGGCCGCGTTGGTCGCCGGAATGACCTGACTCGGTGTCCTCTTGGCCGCTCGTCTCGGAAGCCTCCTCGTTGCCGCGGTCGCTGCCTTGATGCGACCGCTGGCCGCCTTTGCGTCCGGCCTCACTGGCTTTTTCCGGATTGTTGGCAAAATTCCCGGAGCCACCCCGCTCGGACTGCGTGGGCTGATTTCGCTGTTCGGTCGCCATATCGATACCTCTCTGAAATGAAAACGAAGCAAGCGCAGGCATGTTGCGCAGTTCGGCGGGAGAGGTTTGCCGGAGGCATTCGATGATGTGAGTAAGATTCCGCCTTCCGTCCTTCAGTCCTGTGGTTCTGCGGGACGGCTGCGCCGTAGTCGCTGCGTTACATCAATCAGCGACAGCCTCGGCTGCGCTCGACTCGGATACGGAGTCGGATCTGGTGTATGGGCGATGCCAGGGATGGTGTTTGCGCACGTACCACAACAAGCATTGGCCCCGCCGTGCTGCCATTCATGAACGCCGGACTGCCCGCGGCTTGGGCCCTACCGTTTCAACGCCGGACCCCGCCTTGCTGGTAGGCATCGCGGTGTGCTGAGCTTCGTGCTCAGTTGATCGAAAGCACAACTTTTCCCGCAGGGTGCTCATGTTCCAGGAATTGCTGGGCCGCAGCCGCCTCTCCAAGCTGGTACGTCTTCGTCACGACCGGCTTTACCTGGCCGGCATCGATCAGCTCTATAATCGCCCGCAGGTCCTCGCCGCTTTCGGTTACCGTGTAGCGCATTCCGCGCGTCCCCGCAGCCGCAGCCTTTTCCTTGGACGGCTCATTCAACGTCGATACCAGTACGCCGCCTTTCTTGAGTACCTGCCAGGATCGCTCCTGGACCTCGCCCCCAATGAGATCGAACACCACGTCCGCCTCTGCGACGATCTCCTCGAAGCGCTGTGCTTCATAATCGATGACCTGATCGGCTCCGAGACGCCGCAGGAAATCGATGTGGGCCGCGGAGGCCGTCGTGATCACGTGGGCACCCTTCGCCTTAGCGAACTGGATGGCAAAGTGTCCCACACCTCCCGAGCCGCCCTGTACCAGCAAACGCTGGCCCGATTTGAGATGGCCATGAGTAAACAGACCCTGCCATGCGGTGAGCGCAGCCAGCGGCACGGCCCCGGCTTCGACTACATCGAGCGATTCGGGCTTCTTGGCCGCCTCCGTGACCTTGACCACGGCGTATTCGGCGTAACCGCCGCGCCCGATGCCCGGCATGGCGATTACCGCATCCCCTGTCGCAAAACGTGAGCCTGATCCCCCGACTTCGACGACTGTTCCGGCGACGTCCCGCCCCATGATAAAGGCCAGCTTGTCCTGCTCTACGGCGGGGTATTTTCCGGCGCGGATCTTGAAGTCCACCGGATTGACGCCCGCGGCCGCAACCTTGACCAGTAGTTCGCCCTTGCCAGGCTTTGGCACCGGAATGCTCTCAAGATCGAGCACCTCCGGGCCGCCAAACCGGGTGATACGGATAACCTTCATAGTTCCTGGGATAGTCATGCCGCGGACTCCTGTACCAAATCGCTACCCATGGTCAATTTCCACGGGCACGAGGTCTAGATGCATTCTTCCCACAGCGTTTGAAGGCATTCATCCAGCACCGATGTCAGCGCACGACGTTCACCATACTCAAACTATGGCTTCCGCCCCCGCAATCCGGATCGGCGTCTCAGGGTGGCGCTATGCCCCTTGGCGAGGCAATTTTTACCCAAGAGGGTTGCCGCAGCACGCCGAACTCGAATACGCCACCCGCGCTTTCCCAAGCCTTGAGATCAACGGCTCATTTTATTCATTGCAAAGTCCAAGCAGCTGGCAAACCTGGTACGAGGCAGCTCCCGTATCTTTCGTGTTCGCTGTGAAGGGTCCGCGTTATCTCACGCACATGCTGCGTCTGCGAAACGTCGAGAAGCCGTTGGCGAATTTTTTCGCGTCCGGGATCTTCAGGCTGCGTGAGAAACTCGGCCCGATCCTGTGGCAGTTTCCACCCAATTTCACTTACGATGCCGATCGGCTCGCAGCGTTCTTCGAAATGCTGCCACGCGATCTTACGGAAGCTATCGCGCTCGCGCGCAAGCGCGAAGCATTCATGCGCGGGAAGACTGCGCTCAGGATCGATGCCAATCGTCCGCTGCGCTATGCCATGGAGATCCGTCACGAATCCTTCCGTGACCCGAGTTTCGTTCGGCTGCTGCGCAAATACCGGATCGCGCTGGTGATTGCAGAGACCGCAGGCAAATGGCCCATGCTTCAGGATGTGACGGCCGATTTCCTATACCTTCGACTGCACGGAGACAAGGAACTGTACCGCAGCGGCTACCGCCCTACGGCGCTCGCGCGCTGGGCGGACCGGATTGCAACCTGGTCCGGCGGCGGCGAACCGCTCAGTGCACTTAAAGCCGAGGCAAAGATGAGACCCAGCAAGCGTCCGCGGGATATTTACTGCTATTTCGACAACACGGACGAGAAGCTGCGGGCGCCGGTCGATGCCAAGGCACTGATGACTAACCTCCACGTCCACTGGCCTCGAAGAGAAGCGGGGCTATCGGCAGCAGTCCGGCAAGATGTTGTCCGGTGACCTCACCTCACCGCGTCAACCAGCCCTCACGCGCGAGGCCATACGCCGTTGCCGTATTGGAGTCACAATTGCAATCAGTCCTTCTTACACGCAATCGAAGCGTCCTTAATTGCGGGAGAAATGGCATGAATGCTTCCAACGGCAAACTGGCGGTGGTAACAGGTGCCTCTGCCGGGATCGGGCTTGAGCTGGCACGACTATGCGCCTTACAACAGTTCGATTTGATTATCGCCGCCGGCGAGCTGTTAATCGAAAACGCAGCCCGGGAGTTATCGCAGATGGGCGTGGAATGCGTTGCCGTTCAGTGTGATCTCGGGACTGCGGAGGGCGTCTCCGAGCTGATAGAGGCGATCGGCAATCGGCAAGTCGATGCGCTTCTCGCGAATGCAGGACGCGGGCTGGGGAAAGCCTTCCTGGACCAGGACCTCGATGAGGCGCTGAACGTTGTCCATACCAATATCGATGGCACCATTCGCCTTATTTTTGCCGTCGCCCAAGGCATGCGTAGCCGTGGCCAGGGCCGCATTCTCATTACCGGCTCCATCGCCGGCTTGATGCCTGGGACTTTCCAGGCCGTCTACAACGGTTCGAAGGCATTCCTCGACTCATTTTCCGTGGCACTGAGCAACGAATTGAAGGACACGGGCGTAACTGTGACCTGTTTGATGCCTGGAGCCACCGAAACAGACTTCTTCGATCGGGCGGACATGCTGGACACCAAAGTCGGCAGCGGTAAGAAGGCACATGCCTCGGATGTGGCCAAAGTGGGCTTTGAGGAGATGATGAAAGGCGAACTCAAGGTTATCGCTGGCCTTAGTAATAAGGTGCGGGCGGCGGTATCTCACATCGCTCCTGATTCCATGTTGGCGCAGATGCACAGGGGAATGGCTGAGCCTGGCAGCGGCAATGGCGAAGAACCCGAATCGAGGCGGGACCGCACCGACAGGCCGCGCGCCTGAGCCGACCGTCCATGCGGACAGGTCGAGAACCGCGCAACCTCACAATCAGGGGAATGGTCGACCTTGACCCTGTTAGTCCGCATGTCCCGCCCCGACAACCGCATGGGCGGCTAGTCGGGTCGGCGAAGTCAGGAGACGCTCTCAGGGCCGTGACCGTTCGGAATAAGCCTACGCCGTGACCTCCAAAAGCGCCCGTGAGTCGCGGCCGCCATGGGCGCAGGATGCAGCTTTCGTCTCGGAGGGACTTAATGACGGTGGCAATGAGGATCGACGGCAGTCCGGAGCTGCCGCTATGTTGGGGGAGGATATTGAGACTGAGAGCGGCCGTGCACCATTACTCCGACCCAAGAGGGAGATTTTTGGCCTCCAGTACTGGACTCAACATCCAAGCACGGGGGTCGAAATCCAGTGCCGCACGGAGTATCCCCACTCCGCTACTACTCACTGGGATCCCGGATAAACTCCCCATGGGCAAGCCTGATTGCTGCATCCACCCAGGACTGGTCCAAAAAGCCCAGCCGATCGTCACACTCCTGCGAGCGAAAAAGCTGTCGGTTGTCACTGCCGAGTCCTGCACAGCCGGCCTGATCGGCGCGATCATTTCGCATGTGCCGGGTGCCGGCGAGTGCTTGCAGGGCGGTTTCATCACGTATTCCAAAGCGCACAAAGTCTCCGCGCTGGGCGTCGATCGGGAACTTCTGCGGGCCCAAGGAAGCGTCAATTCCCACGTTGCTCGACAGATGGCCGAAGGCGCCCTACGCCATTCAGCCGCCGATCTGGCGGTAGCCGTCACCGGCGTCCTGGGACCAGAACCGGACGAAGACAAAGCTCCGCCCGGACTGATCTTTTTCGCGGTGGCGCACAGTGGGTTTGACACCGTTATCACCCAAGAGCTGTTCGATGATTGCAATCCGGATGAGGTTAGGTTTCGCGCGGTGGCCCAAGCTCTCAATCTGCTGTTGACGGTCGCGCGCGCCTGAGCGAAATGGGGACGCCCTCCTTCTCATCAAATCGGTCAGCTCGCTGGACAGACTGCGTCCATGGAACAATGATCCTTGAGGATTCCGTGAATATGCCCGCCTGCTGGGAGAAATCATGCCCCGGCCCCACCGGCTCGCGGCCGAAACCGGACTTCCACTCAGTGAGTCGGCTTTGCCGCGATAAAGGCACGAAATCTCACACAATGCGGAGTGCCCGCCTGACAAGGACCACGCGGCTGCTAGAGATAATCGGTTGGCAAAGGAGTTGGTAGCCAAATGCGGGCACCGGCAGACAGGGTCCGAATCCGCGGGGCACGCACCCACAACTTGCGCAACGTCGATCTCGATCTTCCGCGCGACGCGCTAGTTGTCTTTACGGGCATCTCCGGATCGGGTAAGTCGTCCTTGGCGTTTGGAACGCTCTATGCGGAGGCCCAAAGGCGTTACTTCGAATCGGTGAGTCCCTACGCGCGCCGACTCATCGACCAAATCGCAGTGCCCGATGTCGATTCCATCGAAGGGCTGCCGCCTGCCGTCGCCTTACAGCAGCACAGCGGTGCCGCGAGCGCTCGTTCCACCCTAGGCAGCGTCACAACTGTCGCAAATTTGTTGCGCATGCTGTATTCCCGCGCCGGTGACTATCCGCGCGGTCAGCCCATGCTTCACGCCGAGGACTTCTCGGCGAATACGCCCCAGGGCGCCTGTTCGCATTGTCACGGTCTGGGACGTGTGTACGAGGTGACCGAGGCCGCGATGGTACCGGACACGAGTCTTAGCATTCGTGATCGCGCCATCGTCGCCTGGCCCCCCGCCTGGCACGGGCAAAACCTGCGCGACATCCTGGTTACGCTGGGTCATGACGTCGACTCGCCGTGGTGCAAACTGCCCAAGAAGACCCGCGACTGGATTTTGTACACGGATGAACAGCCCACCGTGCCGGTCTACGCCGGATTCACGCCCGCGGAGACACGTCGGGCGTTGCGCCGGAAAATGGAGCCCAGCTACATGGGCACCTTCACTGGCGTGCGCAGGCACGTCCTGCAGAGCTTCCGTACGTCCCACAGCGCGCTCATGAAGAAGCGCGCTGCGCGGTTCATGAGCGCCTCCGCGTGTCCGGTATGCCACGGCAGGCGATTGCAGGCAGCCGCATTGGGGGTGACCTTTGCGGGCCTCGATATCTTCGCCTTCGGTGAGCTATCGCTGAACGATCTATCCTCCAGACTTCGCCGGTCGCGCTCGCCTGCACGCTCGGCGCCCGACGTGGATGAAAAGCGCCTGGTCGCCAACCGCATCATTGACAGCCTCCTTGATCGGATTGCGACCCTACAGCGGCTGGGATTGGGGTATCTGGCGCCAAACCGGGCGACACCCTCACTGTCGCCCGGTGAATTGCAGCGCGTGCGGCTGGGCACGCAGCTGCGATCCAATCTGTTCGGCGTCGTCTACGTGCTGGATGAGCCCACCGCTGGTCTGCACCCTGCCGACACCGAGGCGCTTCTGGATTCCCTTCAACAGCTGAAAGACGCAGGCAATTCTCTTTTTGTGATCGAACACGATCTGGAGGTGATGCGACGCGCGGATTGGCTGGTGGAGGTAGGCCCCGGTGCCGGCCAAGACGGCGGTCGCGTGCTGTACAGCGGTCCGCCGGGCGGATTGCGCGCCGTGGCCGACTCGGCTACGCGACCCTATCTTTTCGCGCCGACCGTTCCCATGGCACGGACACCGAGACCTCCGCAGGGGTGGCTGAAACTGAAGAACGTGACACGCAATAATTTGCACCGGCTGGACGTGGCCATTCCCCTTCGGGTTTTGACTGTCGTAACCGGCGTCTCCGGGGCCGGGAAATCCAGCCTCGTGAGCGCGGCTCTGCCTGAACTGCTTGCCGAACGCGTCGCCGGGCAGAAGGTGCCGACTCAGGAAGAAGTCACAGATGAACCGCCGGCGGCGACGCCGGATCTGACGCAAGGCATGATTGACGATGGAGCGGATGCCGTGCAGCGACTGGTGGCTGTGGATCAAAAACCAATCGGCAGAACACCGCGCTCGAATCTCGCCACCTATACAGGGCTGTTTGATGCGGTCCGGCGGCTGTTCGCGGCGACGCCGGCCGCTAAATCCCGCCGCTACTCTGCCGGGCGCTTTTCATTCAATGTCGAGGCGGGACGCTGCTCTGGGTGTGCCGGAGAAGGGTTTGTCACTATCGAGCTGCTGTTTATGCCCAGTGTCTATGCGCCCTGCCCCGTCTGTCACGGCGCGCGCTATAACCCGGAAACTCTCAAGATCCGGTTCCAAGATAGGAATATCGCCGAGGTCCTGGCCCTGAGCGTGGATGAGGCCTGCCGGTTCTTCGAAGGCTTTCCCGCGATCCAGCGGCCGCTGCAGCTATTGCAGGATATCGGACTGGGTTACGTGAGCCTCGGGCAGCCGACCACCGAGTTCTCGGGGGGTGAAGCCCAGCGGGTCAAACTGGCGACGGAGCTGCAGCGGCTCTCTCGCGGCGGCACGCTCTATGTGATTGATGAACCCACCGCAGGGTTGCATCCCGCCGACATCGACAAGCTGATGAGGCAACTTCAGGCTCTGATCGATGCCGGGAACACCGTCGTTGTGGCCGAACACGACATGCGGGTAGCCGCAGAAGCTGATTGGATCATCGATCTGGGGCCCGAAGCCGGCGATGCAGGTGGCACCGTCGTCGCGGTGGGGACCCCGCAGGATATTGTTCGCCAGCCGCTCAGCCGCACCGCGCGATATTTAGCGCCGCTTATTGCCTTGGCGCCACCATCGGTGCCGGGAAGGACCGCTATTGGGCGCTGATCGCCGAACGAAACCTTCTCATGCCAAATTCGTGGGGCGGTGCCCGCGGTACGCTTCACCGCCACTGCCATCGGAATAGTCACGGGCTGCAATCCGTGCGCTCACGGCGGCAATTGTGCTCTTCGATTTTGCCCGTGACCGCGCTCACCCTTAGTACAGTGAAGGCCGGTCGGTTGCGCCTCACACCACAATGCGGAGTGTTAGGGTCCCGCGGTTGCAGCAACGCCATGGTAGAGCCCGTCCCCACAATACAGAGGCTATGTCATGGACTCCCAGAACGTAAACCGGCGAGACGCCGTGAGCTTGGTAGGCGTTGGCCTGGCATCTCTCGTCTCGGGTCCCGGGCAAGCCGAAGATAAATCGAACGCGCAGTCCGGCCGCGCGGCGACTGGGCCTGTCAGAAAAGACAGTCCGCTGACAAAATATCCGAAGCCTCCCTTCTCAGAACAGACCCAGCCCTGGCCGGCTTGGCCGGCAAGATGTCGCCAAAGCCGGACCATGGTGAAACCAGCTACGAGGGCTCGGGCCGCCTAATGGGCCGCAAGGCGCTCATCACCGGTGGGGACTCCGGCATGGGCCGAGCGGCGGCCATCGCCTATGCACGCGAAGGTGCGGATGTGGCGATCAGCTACCTACCGGCGGAGGAAGAGGATGGACGGGAGGTCATCCAATTGATCAAAGACGCTGGCAGGAAAGGCATCGCCATCCCCGGGGACTTAAGGGATCGGGCATTTTGACAGCAACTGTGTGAACCGGCGTCCTTGATTGATGCGCAAGCCGGACCACGGAATACCGCGAAGAGTTGCGTTACGATCAATGCCTTACTGCGTAGGCGACTGATCCACATTGGACGCCGAAGGAAGGTCAATGTTCAACGCCGATTAACAGGCCGATACGGCAGGGTGCTACTGATACCGCCGTCTCGCGGTATGAAGAACGCGGCGCGGGAGTTTCACAGTGTCTGTGGCTGCGTTTCAATTGCAGCCGGAGGTGCGTCAATTACACGGGCTATCTTGGTGATAAGTGTATTGCGATTGAAAGGCTTTACGATGAAGTCAACCGCCCCGAGCTTGCAGGTAGCGAGTATGACTTCCTTCTCACCACTGCCGCTCACCATGATGACCGGTACGGGAGCCAATCTGGGATCGGCCTTTAGGTGCCCAAGAACATCGGTACCGTTCATATCGGGCATCTGAAAATCCAGCAAGATAAGACGGGGAAGGATGGACTGCACCGCCTGCAGGGCTTCCGTGCCGCTCGCAGCGTAGACAGGCTCGTAGCCCTCGTCTTCGAGGATAGTGCCGACGATTCTGCGCTGAAAATCATTGTCATCAACGATCATGATCACTTTGGGATCCATTTCCACCATCGCCAACTCCTACATGGCCTTGCCGGGTGCGGCAGCGCCCTGCCGTATTTCCCAATCGGTGAGCCATGAATCAAGTTCAGAAGCCGGCATCGGCCGGCCGACCAGATAGCCTTGGCCGACGCTGCAGCCCAGATCGTGCAAGAGGGCCCAGTCATCGGGTTCCTCAATACCTTCGGCGACGACCGATAATCGAAGCTGTTGAGCCATTCTGAGGCTGGCGCTGCAGATTGCTCGCAAGGTGGAATTCGAGGATGCCCCATGGACGAACCCGCGATCTATTTTCAGTTCCTCGAAGGGCAGGTCCCGCAACTGAGCGAGGGAGGAATGCCCGGTGCCGAAGTCATCCATGGACAGCCGGAAGCGCTTCAGCCGCAGTCGGGTGAGCACATCAAGCACGGTGCTGAGGCGCTTCATGACCTGCCCCTCGGTGACCTCCATCGTCACCGAGCTTGGAGCGATGCCGTGTGACTCCGCAAGTTCCGCAGCCAGATCGGGGAAGTCCAGCCGGGCCAGATCATGCATGGAGATGTTCACGGCGACCATGAAGCGATGGCCGGCACGCTGCCAAGTCTTCGCCTGTCGCATGGCGGCTGCGAGCACACATTGCGTTACGGCACCGATCAGACCGTGCTCCTCGGCGGCAGGAACGAACTGGTCCGGGAAGATCAGTCCGGCATGCCGAGACTGCCAGCGCACCAGACACTCCACTCCGACGATTTCGCGGGTGAGCAGCGATACCTGTGGCTGGTAGAAATTGACGATTTCCTCGTTGTCGATCGCATCCTGCAGTTGCTCGACGACGTCAATGTTCTGTGCGGGGTGCTGCGCACGCAACGGGCCGCCGCCGCGGGTCACCTGGCCGATGAGCCGTGAGAGATCCACGGCCTGGACGGGTTTCTGGACCCGCCCCTGACATCGAAGTTTGTGCTCGCGCAGCAGCCGCTCCACACTTTCCAGGATTCGATCATCTTCGCCGCTCACCAAGGTTATGCTGCCGCTATATTGCAGCTCAGCAAGGCGCCGGATGAACTCGACGCCGTCCATCCCCGGCATGTTGATGTCAAGTAAAATGGTATCAAACGCCGCATGCGGTGCAGCCAGATGTTTCAGGGCGTCCAGTGCCGATTCGCAGGCAACGATGCTCTCGCAGCCGAGCGATTGAAGCATCTTGCTCAGGATCATCAGCATGAAGGAATCATCATCGAGGATAAGGACCTTCAAGTGTTTCGCTGGCGCCGACATTCGCTGTCCCTCACGCACGCCGCGCAGCGTTGTCATCTGGTACGGAATTGGACTGCAAGTACTCTTGCACGCTTCGAAGCTCAGCCTCGAATGCAGGCAGAAGCGATTGGAGCCTTGCGGTTGCGTTGTCATTTCCCGCCGCTTCGATATCGACGCACAACGTTCCCAGGCGTGCGGCACCCACGGAGTACGCGGCGGACTTGAGTTTGTGGGCGACCGCGGCAGCGAGCCGCGGCTGCTCGGCGTTGCAGGCGGCGATGAGCTCATCAGCGGCCTGGTCAGCACTCTTTGCAAAATGATCGAGGAACGATCTCACCACCGTTCGGTCTGATCCAATCAAATCTTCCAGTACGCCGACATCCACGGGCGCTCGCGCCGACTCGCCGGCAAGTTGAGGTCTGGCCCCAGGCAGCCATCGGGCCACGGTCGCGTCGAGGGTCTTCAGGGAGGCGGGTTTGGTGAGGTAGTCATCCATTCCTGCGGAACGGCAGCGTTCGGGCTCGCCGCTCAGGGCATTGGCAGTCAGTGCAATGATCGGGATGTGCGCACCGCGGCCCTTCGATTCCGCCAAACGCACTGCGAGGGTCAGATCGTAGCCGTCCATCTCCGGCATATGCAGATCAATGAACATCAAAGCGTAGTCGCCCGTGTGCCAGCAGCGCAGCGCTTCGCGCCCGTTGGCAACGATGTCGGCCGTGTAGCCCAGCAGACTCAATTGCTCGCGGATCAGGCGTTGATTGATCTCATTGTCCTCGGCCACCAGGATCAGCCGCCGGTCACGACAGGCCTGAGCGCGCGTGGCCGGCGCTGGGGTCGCGCCACGGTGATGACCATCTCTCGTTGCAGGAAGGTTACGCATCCGTCCCGCCGCGGCGCCCACTGCGCCCACCAGGGTATCGCGGCTGAGGGCATTGCCGTCCACGACGACAAAGCCCTCAACCTGGGCGTGTGCCTGGCGCTGGTCACGGCCCACGACGACCATGACCACGCGCACGTCGGATGGGCACTGCTGGCGCAGCGCGCGCAACTGCGGCTCCAGCGCGTAGGGATCCTCGCCGGCCTCCACGACCCAAACAGCGAGGCAGTTGGGCCGCGCCCGGCTCCAGGCCTCGGCAGCGCCTAATTCGGCTACCCGGCCCACGGCAGCCCCTTCGCTACCCAGGTAACTCGCCAGATCGTCGGCGAGTCCCCCCGGACCTCCCACCACGAGGCACGGCAGGTCTGCCAGCGGTTGCTGTTGCAAAACGGGAGGCGCTTCGGCGGGCGGAAGCTCAAAGGGCAATCGCAGTGTAAACGTCGATCCCGATCCCGGCGCAGTCGCCACTTCAACGCTTCCCCCCATCAGCTCGATCAGTTGCTTGGAGATGACCAGTCCGAGTCCGGTTCCCCCATAGCGTCGCGTCGTGGAAGCGTCCGATTGCATGAAGGGCGTGAACAGACGCTCCTGGGTGGCGCGATCCATTCCGATGCCATTGTCCATGACGCGCACCTCCACCAGCGCGCGGCTGGCGCTTTGTTCGAGGAGCGTGGCGCGCACCGCGACGCGGCCGGGCTGCGCCAGGCCGCTGGAGAACTTGAGTGCATTATGGGTGAGATTGACGATCACCTGGCGCACGCGCATGTCATCCCCAATGAGCTGCGCAGGTATCGCCGGATCGCAGAATACCGTGAGGGTGGTCTTTTGGCGCTCCGCCAGCCGGTTCAGCAAACTGCATGAGCCTTCGATGACCTCGCGCAAGGAGAGGGGAACCTTCGCGATCTCAAATCGCCCCGCTTCGATTTTGGAGAAATCCAGAATGTCATTGATGATCGTCAGCAACGCGTGGGCGGACTCGCGAATCAACTGCACCATCTGCATTTGTGGTTCCAGAAGACTGCTTTGCTCGAGCAGTTCGACCATGCCGACGACGCCATTCATCGGCGTGCGGATTTCATGGCTCATGGCGGCAAGAAACTGCGACTTCGCCTCATTGGCTTTCTGGGCTTCCTGCTGCGCACGTGCCAGGGCGGCGGTGATCTGCGCCCGCTCGGCGATATCCCGGACGATGCTGACGAAAAGAACCAGGAGTGTGGCGGTGGCCATCATCAAGGTGCTGAGCATCGCGACCAGCGTGTAGCTGCGGTCCCGCGTGAGCTGTTGCGCGTACCCCTGTGCGAGGGCGGCTTCGCGCGCGTCCAGGGTCGCTACGCTCTCGCGCAGCTCCTGCATCGTTTGCGCCCCATTGTCCGCGCCGATGGACTGGCGCGCCGCAGCTTCCCCACCGTGATCAAAAATGTCGATGTTATGTGTCAGGGAGTTCATGCGCCGTGCGGTGAGCTCCTGCAGGTACTGCCAAGAAGCGCGCTGTTCGGCGCTGCGATCTCGTGCGCTTGTGGCGAGCTGTTCAAGCTGCGCGGCTACCTTGCGCACGGTGAGGAGGAACTGATCGCGAAATTGGCGGTTGCCAGTTATGAGGTAATTGAGCTCGTCCGACTGGGCATCGGCGATCGCAGCGTATGTGCCTCCGAGTGCGGTGCGAGCCTGCTGAGTGTCGACGAGCAGTTGACCTGATCGCGACTGGTTCGCTTGCATGTGGTAGGTAATACCGCCGCCCACGCAAAACAGCGCCAAGGCGAGCCCAAAGCCGATCAAAACCTTGGCTTCCACACGGCCGCGGCTTTGCTTGGGGACGGTTGCGGTCGCCTTCCCCCGATGACGCGCGGCCAATCCGGTCCCGATGCTCAGCAAGAGGAAGGCCAACGCCGTGTGGATCGCCACGGGAGGGATCCACTGGTCCGTGGTCAGTTCCCGGGCATCCCAGATGTAGCCGAGCAGGGAAATCAGCCCGATTGTGGTCGTAACCAAGGCGCTGACCAGCACGATGGCGCCCAGGCCGCGGCGGCCAATGGCCGCGATTGCCACCCCGATGGCGATAAAGGCGACGGCGCTGAATGGGGACATTCGACCGGGTATCTTGTCGAATGCGCGGCCGGGATCCTTGAAGAGAAGATCATCAATTCCGGCGTGCCAGCCGAACACATACTCGCTTAGGGTCACGAGCCCGATTGCGGCCACGATGGCCGCAGCAGCTGTGGCAACGGAGCGTGAAAGCGCCGAGGATTCCCGCCCGTGCAGAAATAGTGAAAACGCCGCCAGCAACAAGGCGATGGCAGTGTTTACCTTCATTTCAACCGCGCCCGGCAAGACGCTTCTGAGGGGGGGAACGGACAAGCCCCATCCGCACAGCACCGTCACCGCCACCAAGGCAACGGCCACGGCGATCCAGCGCGCCGCCAGTGACGGCGTCGCGGATTGCGCAGCCGGCATTGTCTCGATTCCAGCCATTGACCTCACTCTCCAGGCAAATCCGGCTTCGCGCAGCCGAGGCCGGGCTCGGCACGGCGTCAAACTTACCTATTCAAGCCTGTTGATCCGATGCGTTCCGGGAGCGTGTTCACACCCGGCAATACGCAAAAGGGTGATGGGTCCCATTATTCGATGGGAGCAAGGGAGACGCACACCAATTGGCTAACAAGTAGAGCAAATGCAGGCAGTTCGGCCAACAACATTGCCCAGCTCGGTCGGCGGGTCATGCAGAGCGCACCTGCCCTTTTACACTCAAGGGTGGCAACCATCGCCCGTCACTCATCAACCCGGATGCTTGCTTCTTTGCAGCGCGGCCGCGAGGGAAGTTATCCTAAGCCGATGCTCCTCTCCTTCGGACCGGATCTTTATATTGCGGATGGACCGGCGGTATCGTTTTTCGGATTTCCATACCCAACCCGAATGGCGATTGCACGACTCTCAACTGGCAAGCTGTGGGTGTGGTCCCCTACTGCTTTGACGCGGGAATTGGCGAGCGCAGTGGAAGCCATCGGGACCGTCGGGCATATAGTGTCACCAAATAAGCTACATCACCTGTTCCTGGCTGAGTGGAAGAATCATTGGCCCGATGCGCGCCTCTACGCGCCTCCGGGCCTGGCTCGCAAGGTGAAGCATCTTCACTTCGATGCCGAGTTAGGCAACTATCCGGACAGCTCGTGGATGACCGACATCGATCAAGTGGTGTTCACCGGGTCGCCCTTCATGGAGGAGGTGGTATTCTTCCATCGCGCGTCCTGCACTGCAATCTTCGGTGACTTGATTCAACGGTTTCCCGATACTGCAGCCTATGGCTGGAAAGGCCTGCTCATGCGTCACGCCGGCATTGTCGGGCAGCATGGAAGCACGCCGCGTGACTGGCGTGTGAGCTTTCTCTCACGGACTGCTGCCCGCCAGGCACGACGCACAGTGCTTGCCTGGAAGCCTGAGCAACTCCTGATTGCCCATGGTGCCTGCGCAACCAGCTGCGCGAGCGAGATCATTGAGACGGCTCTGGGCTGGATCTAAAGAGACTTCCTCGAACGCCCCTGCCGACGGAGAACCACTTTCGTCGCCACCCCACTTGGGGCTGACTGACGTGCACGTAGATAGCGGTCCAGTGAGATCGGTCCGGCACCGCCTATGGAGAGGGCAACGAGGCTCGCCAAGTACAAAATGTCCGTCTCGTATCCGGGCTGTCCGAAGCGGCACCCGCTGCATCATAGGACTGCAGCTTGATGGAACTAAAGCCGTTGGGAAGATGGACCGTGAAAATCGCCACCAATAGCACGGCGGCCATCGGCACCATCGCCAGAGGCTGGGAGCGGAAGCGGCGAAATACCGAACCTGCTAAATAGTGCAGTCAAGCTCACGCCATATCCTCATGGAAGCACGAGCATCAAGGGTCAAGCGGGAAGAGCGGATGACTTCTGGTCAGGTTCGTCAAGACGCGCGAGCGCTGACTCGACGATGCCCTCAAGGAGTGCCTTTTCAGGCCTGACCCGCGCGAGAACCCGCACTCCCATGAGCACCGCCAGAAGATCCCTGGCAAGAATGTGCGCGGGCACTGAGCGCGTGATCGTGCCATCCGTCTGGCCGGCTCGCACGCATTTGAGAAAGAACTTCTCGATGCGACGTAGTACGTCGGAGATAATCTTCTGAAACTGCGGGTCGTGCGGTGCGATCTCCAGCGCTGAGTTCACGAGCAAGCAGCCCTTGCGGTCACGATCATTCAAGGATCGATCCAGGATATCTCCAAAAAACGTTGCGATAGCACTTCGGCCGAGCAGCGCGTCACAGCGGCGTATGCGCTCACCCACACTGCTCTCTACGTAATGGTCCAGGGCGGCACGAAACAGTGTGCGCTTGTCGCTAAATGCATTGTAGAGGCTGGCGGCCGTGATTCCGGTCGCCTCCACCAGATCCTTTACCGAAGTGGCCGCATACCCTCGATGCCAAAAGCATCGAGCTGCCATCGCAAGGACATTTGCTTCGTCGAATTCCCTCGGCCTTGCCATTCAAGTACTCAAAATTTTCTTACGGTCCGGCGTCATTCTAGAATGCTCATGCTAGAATGCAAGCCGCTCGGTGACCACGATCTGGAGGGTGTCTGTGTTGGAGCTCTATCACCATGGGTCGTCCGCCTGTGCGGCGAAGGTTCGCTTCGCGCTCGAAGAGAAGCGGCTGGCGTGGAAGGGCCATGTCGTCGACATCTTTCGCGGCGAGCAGTTCCGGCCACAGTTCCAGCTCCTTAATCCCAAGGCAGTGGTGCCGGTGCTGGTGCACGATGGTTTCGTGATTCCCGAATCCACAGTCATCTGTGAGTACATCGAGGATGCCTTTCCGCAATGGCCCATTTATCCCATCACTGCGCGCGGGCGGGGGCAGGTACGCCTTTGGACCAAGGCTGTCGATGAGGAGTTGCATCCGGCTTGCTCAGCCATTACTTATATCGTGTCTCATCGTTATACGATCCTGCGTAACGGCACCGGCAGCTTCGAGGAGTGCCTCAAAAACGGTGGTGCCGAGGGTGCGGCGGCCCGGCGGGTGAAGTGGGAGTGGATTCAACACGGCGTGGAAGCGCCCGGCGCAGGGGAAAAGATCCGTCTCTACGACAGCTATCTGCAAAAAATGGAGCACTCGTTGGGGCACGCGCAGTGGCTTGTCGAAGACCATTTCTCCATGGCGGACATCGCCATGACACCGTACGTGAACCGGCTCGCCGCGCTTAGCCTCGAGGGACTGTGGACCAATGGTCGCCTTCCACACGTCGAGGCGTGGTTCGAGCGTGTCCGTGGCCGGCCAACGTTTGAGCCCTCGTTCATAAAGTGGATGCCCGTGGAACTCGCGGCGGAGATGCTTGTGAACGGTAGGCAGGCGTGGCCGATGATCCAGCAGCTGCTTCGTATCGACTGAAGGCCCGCATCGACCAGCCGATCAGGGCATGGAGACGGTCGGCTCGAAATTAGGGTGTTGGCCTACTCTAAGAGGCGGTCGCCGCCAATCGTCACCTCTTCCCGTTTGGTTGTACCTTGCTGAGCTTGTACAGACCACGGCCTCTATGAATGCCCGCATTTCCCACCTGGCTTGATACGACTTGCACCGTCACCCTGATCGCAGGGGCATTGTGCGCAGTCGCAGTCTTCATCGATGTGCTGCGTCGGCCGCAAACAATGGCTGTCATGAATATAGTCTGGCCCGTATGCGCACTATTCGGCATCCTATTGACGCTGTGGCTATATTGGCGGTTTGGCCGAAGTGCGGCGAAAGGAGCCCAACATTCAGCCCGGGCGTCTGGCACGCCGGCGCACAAGGTGCCATTTGCCGTCCAGGTGGCGACCGCCGCACTCCACTGCGGCAGCGGCTGCACGCTCGGGGACATCCTGGCAGAATGGCTCGCGTTTTTATTTCCTGCCGTCGCCATTGCCTTTGGTTGGCACTCCCTGTTTGATGAGAAAACCTATCCGGTTTGGATCTTGGATTTCCTCGTCGCCTTCATCCTTGGCGTTGCCTTTCAATATCTCGCCATTACGCCAATGCGCAAACTGACGCCTGCGCAAGGCATTGTCGCGGCCTTGAAGGCTGACGCCCTGTCCCTCCTCGCATGGCAGATCGGTATGTACTGCCTGATGGCGATATTGCAGTTCGTCCTGTTTAAACACCGGTTCGGCGGCCTGGCACCCGTTGACAGCGTCGAGTTCTGGGCGGCAATGCAACTGGCGATGATCGGCGGATTTGTCAGCAGTTACCCTATGAACTGGTGGCTAATTCGTTACGGTCTCAAGGAATCCATGTAGTGAGGCGCTTCGGGCCCGTCAATCGACTATTCCGAGCCAGCTTCGCACCGCCTGAACATCGGGGAACGCAAAATCCCCATCGATTCTCGTGCCCACGGCCACTCCGTACCCTCCAAACTCGCGGGCGGCTTCGAAGCCCTCCAGATTCGTGACATCGGCACCCACGAACACGGGTTGTCGGCCCCGGAACGGCGCCTCAGCCATGAACGCCCGGACCGCCGCACCCCTGTCAGCCGACCGCGGCAGCAGTTCCAAAACGTTCGCACCCTCCAACAGCCGATAATTCGGGCCCAGATACGTGAGCATCAACAGCGCGGCCCGTCGTAGCGCCTCTTCACGCTCCGGTGCCTCACAAAAATGAAGTGCGACCGAAACACCCTTGTCCTCGACCGCCACACCGTATCCGCTAGACAATACGTCTTCAAGTATCGCGAGAGCATTGCGCAGCTGCGCCGACGGCGCGGCGCGATGAATCACCTTCAGCGCATCACGCCGCTCGAGTCCGTGGACACCTGCGGCAGCGAAGCCGTTCCACCCCACACAGTGGTCGAGTTGCTCAATCGGCCTGCCGCTGATCAGTGCGAGCGCGCCATCAAGCTGCGCCCAGGTCTTTTCAAGAGCACAGCGAAATGCATCGTCGATCCGCACTACCGCTTGGGCGAACTGGAAATCCACTACGTCAACGTCCAAGAACAGCGCGACGTTCTGTTGCAGCGGTGGTACCACAGAGGTGCTCTTCCACAAATATATTTGTCTCCATTATATTGCCATAAATGTACGTGCCGGTAAATTCAGGGTTCATGATAGGGGCGGAAATGCCAAACCACCTGTAACCACCTGGCCGAACAGCCCGCAGCGAATTTCAGCACTGGCGGCTGGCGCGCGCGACACGCGCTGACGCCCGATCACGAATCCGGGGGTGACAACAAGGCCCTGGCGCTTGGCCTCGGTCGAATATCTGGCGGGATCAGCAGCAATTTCGCGACCATGCCGCATCGACCTCTAGCTTCTCATCCAAATCGACTCGTGAGCCTATCAATGAATTGTGCGCCGCGATTAATCTTCCCTGCCGGTTGGCCGCGAGCGCCGAGCGCGGATGCCGGATGGATTTGCTGGGTTCTCAAGGGCTGCGTCTGCGCATGAGCTGGCATCTCAGTGAGTCCACTAAGCAGGCTTACAAGCATGGCAATACGGGTAAGCGCAGCCGCATTGCGCCTCCCAAGGTTCGCACTTTCGACGCTGCCGAATCTTATGACAGCTTGCCAATCATCCTGGAGCTCCGTCGGGAGCTTCTGGACCTGGAAGGTGACCCAATCTGCGTAGCAATGGCGTCATGGTAAGGCCTTGAACAAAGATCGAAAAGGCCACAACTGCAAGTGTGGCCGCCACGATCGCATCCCGGTGCGGAAGCTCCTGCGGCAGCCCCAGCCCCAGCGCCAGCGCCAGAGCGCCTCTCAAGCCTCCCCAGAACAGAATGTGCTGCTCGCGCCTCCCGACCTTGAGGCGACTGCGGATAAACAGTGCGCACACGGGGTAAATTGCGACCGCGCGCCCAAGCGTCACCAATGCAATTGCGGCTAAGGCTGGGCGCCACAGGTCTGCGAAGTGCTGCTGCGCTTCGCGGGCGCCGATGAGCAAGAAGATCAGTGAATTGGCAACAAACGCCGCGTATTCCCAGAAGGACTCCAGGGCGACGCGGCCGGGCTCCGAAATACTGTCACGGGCGACCCGACTTCCGGTCACCAGGCCGGCTGTCATCGCTGCCAGAACGCCGGAACAATGAAAATGCTCGGCCACTAAGAATGACCCGTAGGCGGCCAGCGTCGTAAAGGTGATTTCAACCAAGGGGTCCACGGTACGCCCTGCCAGGAACAGCATGCCGAAGCCTGCGACGGCCCCACTGAGGATTCCCCCGCCGATGCTCCAAAGGAGGGTCTGCCCTGCCTCGAGGACCGTGCTGGATGTGCCCGCCGCGATGTTGAGCGCGACAATGAAAGCAACGGCCGCTGTGCCATCATTGAGCAGACTCTCCGCCTCGACCAGGAGACGCAGGCGGCCACCCACACGCGCCTCCTTGAATGTCGCAATCACCGACACCGGATCCGTCGCGGCAATCAGCACGCCAAACACCGCAGCGCTGCCCCACTCCCAGCCCACCGCATAGTGCATACCGATTGCGGTGACGGCCGCAGCCAGTACGAGGCCCACAGTCGCCAGAAGCACGACCACAGGCAGATCTGCTTTGAGCTCTCTCCATCGTATGTGCAGCGCCGCCTCGAATACCAAAGGCGGTAGAAACACTGTGAAAATCAGCGCCTTGGAGAGCTGAAGGTGTAATCGAATCGGCAGGAATTCCAGGCCGATTCCGGCGAGCACGAGGCCTACTGTATAGGGCAGGTGCACGCGCCGCGACAGCATAGCCACCAGTGCGGACACGAAAATGAGAAGCCCGAGCTGGGACAGTTGCGAGCTCATAAGGCCATGACGCGGACCCGGGTCACTCTATTCGCCCAACAGGGGGGCCCCTGCGGCGTCTGCAGCGGTTTGTCGCATGGCACTGACCAATATGGTGAGACTGTCTCGCAATTGATCCATCTGCTGCGGCTCAAGCCTCCGCAATGCATCCACCAATAATCCGGCGTGGGGTCCAGGCACGCGTAACAGCAACCGTTTGCCGTCTGCTGAGGGGTGCAAGTGAACGATTCTACGGTCTGACCCGTCCCGTGCGCGCCGGATGAGCTTGCGTGTAACGAGCGTATTCACCAGATTGCTCGCAGTGGTTTGATGTAACGCCATTCGATCCGCCAAGCCGCTGACGGTGATTCCCGCCTGATCGCCGATCTCCGCGAGGGCCCACAGCTGCGAACCGGAAATGCCGGCGGTGTGGCGTACTTCGGCATCGTGAGTACGAGCCGACCCGAAGACCGTGCGAAGACTCTGCAGCGCCTCTAACTCAGACCCATTGCTCGCCCGGTTGACCGGCGATTTCCGGCGCCGTATTCGCAGCTTTTGCACACTTTCCTGCGTCCCTGCGGAATTTCGAGTCGCGCGGCCGGTTGCTGTGGGCCTCATGTCGTTAATTCGTGAGCATCAATAGTCATAAGTATTACTCGGCATAGCGCCGCGCCAAGGTCTGATACAGCGGCGGTGATAACAATCTCGAAACAGCGGTTGCCACGGCGGCAGTGATCATCAGCGGCAGGACCATTGCATGCTGTGAGGTCATCTCCATTACGATCACCAATGCGGTCAAGGGGGCCTGGGTAACCCCAGCAAGATAGCCGCACATGCCCAGAATCGCAAAAGGGACCGGCGAGTAGCCAAAGAAGTCCGCGATGCTCTGTCCGACACCGGCCCCTACGGATAACGATGGCGCGAGTATCCCCGCCGGGATTCCGCTCAGGTACGACAGCAAAGTGGCCAAGGCCCGGGCCGGGGCATAGAACCAGGGCAGATGAACGTGGGCCTCCAATACGGACCGTGCCTGTCTATACCCACTTCCATAGGTAAGACCTCCGGAGAGACTACCAGTCGCCGCCAAAGCCAGGCCGCATAGGCCGGCAAAGAGTGCCGGGAAGCGCCTGCGAAGACGTCCCAGACAGCCTGGTAGGCGGCTGACGCTCGCAAGCGTAATCCGACTGAACACTCCCCCGGCGATACCCGAGGTGATTGCAATACACCAGGTGATCGGCGCGAATGCGGGTATCGGTGTAGTCACGATCGGTTGGCCGAAGTAGGTATAGTCGCCCACGAGCGCGATTGCCACGACCCCCGCCAGAATGACGGTTGTGAGCGCAGTACCACTGGCGCGCTCTTCGAAGGACTTCGATAATTCCTCTATCGCGAACACGACCCCCGCCAGCGGCGTGTTAAAGGCCGCCGCGATACCGGCGGCCCCGCCAGCCAGAATCAACACCCGACGTTGGGCAAGAATTGAACCATGCGGCATCCAGCGCGCGACGCTGTGTGCAATGAGCGCACCCACGTGCACCGTAGGCCCTTCCCGACCGATCGAACCGCCGCATAGCAGTCCCCCTGCCGCCAGGAATATCCGCCCGAGGACCACGTGCACCTTCAACAGAGCCACCCCCGCCTCGCCCGAATCAGTGCGCAGCGCGAAAATGGTCTGCGGAATCCCGCTACCCTCCGCGCCGCGAAAAAACCGCCGCGTCGCCCACGCAATCGCGAAAAAACCAAGCGGCGCCATGAGCCATGGCCACCACAGTGAAAATGCCAGAATTCGCCCGAGCAGCGCTATCGCCAGGTCCGCGAGCCGCGCGAATGCCACTGCGACAATGCCAATCGCGATCGCCGCCAGCCACAGCAGCGCCCGCGCTTTCCATTGGTGATAGGAGAGAAACAGGCGGCCCGCATGACGCGCCCCCTCTGTAAGGGATTTCGGCGTTACGGTGGAATCGGGCACAGCAAGGATTTTCGGCTCCGGAGCGTCTTCGGTCATCTTCCAATTCCCAATTTACACAAGCGGCCTAATCAAACCAGTTGGCACGGTCCACGCTCCAGTTCGACAGATCCAGGGTCAGCACACGATTCCCTGTGGGTTTTTCAGCGCCAATATTTCACCCACCGTACGCAGCGGGCGGGCAAAAGCGCCTTCCATCTTTGGAACCCGCAAGGACAAGGGCGGAATGCGCCTCTCCGAGGTGGCGGCGTGACGCCCTCGCGGGCGGCTCAGTGCCTCAGGTAACTCCCGAGGAAAGCACTGACCAAGTGGCTGCAGCGGCGCGAGGGCAGACGCTGATGTTCGTTTATCGATGAAGCCAAGCCACTTGAAGACGCCGGCTACTCTTAGCCGCGCCCGCGGGTGCGCGGCGCGCGGATATTACATTTGTCTCAATATATTAGCAATGCTACTTTACGCGAGAGGACGAAGGAGACTCCGCATGCAAATCACCCTCGCCGTTGAGGACGTTGATCGCAGTTTGGGATATCGACTTCTGCCAATGCCGCTCGATGCAGGAATCGAGCGCTACTTCAGCGGACTCCTGATCCTGAGTCGCAATATCCGAGAAGCGACTCAACAGTATGTGGTGCGCTGCGGGCTGCGGGCGCACCGCAAATGCTCTCGCGCCATCGCGAGGCTAGATTCGCTCGGTGTCCGGCTCGACTTCGCGTTTGACAATCTTGTTTTGCGACGACGACGCGCTCGCGCCACCGCTGTCACTTTCCGTAACCGGCGCGGCCTGATTCGTGCTGGAATATTCTCGCCCCCACAACGCGGCCGGCGGATCGGCTTGAGCTATGCGAACTCCTCGATTCGTCGTCCGGACCAGCACGGTAGCCAAGCGCGAGGTCTGAAATCGGCTGCGGTCACGCTGGCGCTCGGGGCATCCATGGCGGTTTTTAGCACGCCAGTTGACGCAACCTCCCTCCAGGCGTACGCGGCCAGTTGGATTAATCACGATTTCATTCCGTACCACTGCGCTCAAACGGCAGCAGCCTCCAGCAGGTGCGCTGGGCGCCGCCCTCCCTTTCCGCAGAAGCTTGCCAGCTCATTCAATGCGTGAACTCAGTGCCAATTCAACCGTTGGGAATTAACGTGCTCAAGTCGCACTTTAGATGCGCAGAACCGCATCCCACATTAGTCCTGGTGCTTCACGTCCACCGTCGCGCCCTTTCCCGTATTGGTCCGCCTACCCTCGTCATCAATAAGGCAAAGTAGGCATCATCAGCCCGCGAGGGCGGTGCGAGGAGGAATGCCATCTCCGAGGACGAAGTATAAGCGACGCGACCCGCCTAACCCAGTGCGGCACAAGGCCATCGACTCTCGCTCCGGCCCAGCGAGAAATGTAGCCGCATTCGGCCTTCTATTTTGCCATGCCCGATGCCCACCGCGGCCCGCGAGAGCCCCGAGTGTTGGGTGGGAACTTTTCGCCCATCAGCCTGCCCTACGGTAGTGGCCAGTCATGAAGCGCGGTGAGAGCAATCCACCCGTGACCGAGACGCAGGTGGCCTACCGGTGGTGCACCGCCTTCCAGGGGAGAGTTAAGACAGTGCTGGAGTCCCGCCTGGTAGACAGCCTGGGATACTTAGTTCCCTGGGAATTCTCACCGACGGTGGCGTTGAGCTGTGCAGCGCTCGTGGCAGTCTACGTACGGGGGCTGCGCGCCGGCGCTCAGCGCGAGTTGGCGCCACGCTGGTGGCGAACGCTGTCCTTCATGCTGGGCGTGACATTGATCTATGTCGTCCTGCAGACCCGCATCGATTACTACTCGCAACACATGTTCTGGGTGCACCGGCTGCAACATCTCATTCTGCACCATGTCAGTCCGATGCTGATCGTGCTGGCGGTGCCAGGTGCGACGCTTACCCGCGGGCTTCCCAAGACCTGGCAGCGGACGCTGAAAGAGCATACGCGGGCGCTGTGGTGGCGATGGATCATTCGCGTTGTGCAGCAGCCCCTGGTCGCGAGCGTGCTGTTCGTGGGCGTGATCGGCTTTTGGCTCATTCCGGCCATTCACTTTACCGCCATGCTCGATGTCAGGCGCTATCGCGCCATGAACTGGAGCATGCTGATCGACGGCTTGCTTTTCTGGTGGCTCGTGCTGACGCCGCGCGCTGTCCAGGGCCCCGCGTCGATCCGATATTTCTACCGGGCTGCAATGGTAGTCGGTGTCACATTCCCGCAGATCTTCATCGGCGCCTACATCACCCTGCATAGATCGGTGCTGTATGGGGTCTACGGGATCTGCGGGCGCGCCTGGGCTATCAGCCCGATGCTCGACCAGCAGCTCGGCGGTCTATTGACATGGATTCCGCCGGCGATGATGTCGTTGCTCGGATTGCTGATCGTCCTGCACCTCATGTTCCGCGACCTGGCGGCAGCAGAGCGTGCCCCGCGCGCCCCAATATTGGCGGCGGCAAAGAGCGCGGGGTAGCGGGCTGTGGCGGCACACTATGGACAATCGCCGGGCTGTGCCGTGCGGCTTGGCGCGGCGTTGGGACTGGCGGCGGTTTTGGCAATCGCGGGCTGCGTTCGCCAAGCGCCGTTCGCCTTGCAAAACATCACCGGCCTGATGCCAACATTGGAATTCCACTTACGCGATGGCGATGCCCGCCCGGTCAGTGCCGAGGATTACCGCCGCAAGATCGTGCTCCTCTATTTCGGCTACACCTCGTGCCCGGATGTATGCCCCACAACCCTGGCGAAATTGTCCCAAGCCGTGCACAACCTGGGCCAGCAGGCCACGAACGTGCGCGTGCTGTTCGTGACCGTCGATCCGCAACGCGATACCACCGCGCATCTGAAAAGCTACGCGAGCTACTTCGGCCCACAATTTATCGGCCTTCGTGGCGATGATCAGCCGCTTGCGGCACTGGCGCGGCGCTATCGAGTGACTTACAGCCTGGATCCGCCGGATCGCAATGGAAACTACAGCGTCGAACACAGCAGCGCCGTGTTCATCTTCGACCAGACCGGCCGCCCCCGATTGCTCGCGCAGAGCACAGACACCCCGACTGCCATCGCCAGTGACCTACGCCGACTGCTGAATGGCAAGTGACAGCCTCACAGGCGGTCGGAGCCGGTGGCCTCCCTGGCGCGGCATTCCGACAGCACGAGGGGATCCGCTGTCTACGAGAAGGCCGCGCCGGGGAGCCAGAATGCGGGCCGGCGCCTGACAACGTCAGGCGCATTAGGCATGCTGTTTGGGGATCCAGACCCGGCACCATCCGGTGGCGCTGACGAGCTGCCCTGGAAACAACCTGCAAGGCCGCCAAGGCTCGCCATCCTTGCCCTGAAGCTGCAGACAATTGGCGCATCGTGAACCGACTTTGAAAGTCGGCTCACTTTTCGGATTGATTCTGGCTGCGTCAGCGACATACCCCAGACTGTGTGCTGTCGGGCTGTTTGGATCAAGGTGCGGCAGACTCGCCGCCTGTGCGAGGTCGCCCGCATCGTGCAGTAGCGCGCCAGCACAAACCGAGGTAACTGCAACGAGCCATTCCCGGCGGGATACAAAGGAAGACTTGATCACAGTGCTGGTCACCCGTATATATTACATTGGTCTCAATATATTGAGGTGCTATTATAGCCAGGGATCACAGATTTAGAAGTCTGCGTAAAGATTAAGGATTGTCCCCAGAGCTGCCGTTGCGCGCACTGCCGGTCGTCCATGGAAGCCGAATTGACCAAAACCCGCAACCGTATGACAGTCAGTTCCGCTTGCCATGGACGTCCCTGAAATCCCAAGCGTTGTCACAGCGTTTCTATTGGAGTACATCGAGTCGTACGAGGAGCTTGAGATCCTGCTGCTGTTGCGACTTGAAGCCACCGAAGTGTGGAGCGAGACGCGCATCAGCGACCGCTTGGGGTTATCGGCCGCCCTCACGGCAGATGCGATATCGACACTCATCGCGCGCGGACTGGTGAAGCGGCAGGGAGAGCGGCCCCGGTGCGTGTTCGCGCCATGCCCGGAGGCGCTTGACGAGGCGGTCACGGCGCTGGCCCGCAGCTATACCTCGCAACGCCTGGAAATTGTTAAGCTCATGCACTCCAATGCCATCAAACGCATGCGCACCGAGGCGTTGCGCGCATTTTCGGATGCATTCGTGTTGCGCAAGGATGATGACTAGTGGCTGAATCGGTCTATGCATTGTGCGCCCTCACGAGCATATTGTGCGCCGCACTACTGTTCAGAGGTTACCGTGCCAACCGGACGCGGCTGCTGTTCTGGTCGAGTCTGTGTTTCGCCGGGCTGGCACTGAACAACGTGCTCTTATTTGCGGACCTGGTGCTGCTGCCGAATATTGACTTGTTCTTCTGGCGTTCGGCCGCGGCACTTCTAGGCATGAGCATTCTGCTGTATGGCTTGATCTGGGAGTCCAGATGAAGAATAGACCGTGAGAGAGTTCATCTGGGGGCTGCTGAGCATGGAAACGGCCGTAGCCGCCCTATTCTTCCTGCGTTCTTGGAGAGTGACCGCCGATAGGCTGTTTCTTTTCTTTGCGCTGGCATTTTTCGCAATGACACTGAACTGGATCGGGTTATCCCGTGTGGATGCGTCGCGTGAACTCGTGCATTACGTATATTTATTTCGTCTGGTCGCGTTCGTGCTGATCATTGTCGGCATCGTGGACAGAAACCAAAGGAGCGGTCGTCGCAATAGAATGCCTGTGGTTGGTGCATGACCGGGCATTGCCATGAGTCATGCGTCGAACCCATTCGGGCGCGTTTGCTGCTCTCTGATCCCGGCCAGGGTCTGCGTCACATGCAACAGTCCACCAAATCCAGGACCGTGCGTCTTCAAAGCGGTGTGAGCGATCGGCCCTATGCTACGAACCATAGCCGGGCGTGCCCGATTTTGTACGCCGGTAGCGGCAGTTGCCGAACCACAGCGAACTTCTCGAACGCGTGATGCTCAACTCCTTGAGCCGGCCAAGCCGGGTACACGAACGGTATAACCAGTCTTCTGTCTAGTCAATGCTGCCTGTGAACTGCTCTGGACTACCATGGACCATCGCAGTCCAAAATGTCGTTCGAAAAAACTCGTTGGGGGGCGATAATCAGCATCCCGATCGGCGAGGGAATCCGCAATGCTCCAACTCGATTTTCACCCCAGCGGCCATCATTTCCTGCAGATTCCAGGTCCCAGCCCGGTGCCCGATCGCATCCTGAGGGCGATGAGCCTGCCTACGATCGATCATCGGGGTCCGGAATTCGGCGCCCTCGGGCTGAAGGTGCTCGCCGGTATCGGAGCCATTTTCAAGACGCGACACCCGGTGGTCATCTACCCCGCCTCCGGAACGGGCGCGTGGGAGGCCGCACTCTCGAACACACTCAGCAGTGGCGATCAGGTGCTGATGTATGAGACGGGACACTTTGCGGCGCTGTGGATCAAGATGGCCCGGCGACTGGGCCTGGTTCCCGAAGTCATCGCCTGGAGTGGGACGGACGAGCACTTGCCCCACGCGCCGAGCTGGCGACGGGGCGTGCAGGCGGACATGATTGAACAGCGTCTGCGTCAGGATACGAACCGCCGGATCAAGGCGGTCTGCGTGATTCACAACGAAACCTCGACGGGGGTCACTTCCGATATCGCCGCCGTACGCACGGCAATCGATGCGGCCCAACACCCGGCGCTGCTGATGGTCGATAGCATCTCGGGCCTCGCCTGTGCCGATTACCGTCACGACGAATGGGGCGTGGACGTGACGGTCGGTGGCTCGCAGAAAGGCCTGATGTTGCCACCGGGCATCAGCTTCAATGCCGTCTCCCCGCGAGCGCTGGCCGCCACGACTACCGCGCGACTGCCCCGCTCATTCTGGGCATGGGATGAGATCATCGCCATGAACAAGGACGGCTACTGGCCGTACACACCCAACACCAACCTGCTCTATGCCCTGTCGGAGTCCATCGACATGCTGCTGGGCGAAGGGCTGGACCATGTCTTTGCGCGCCACGAGCGCTGGGGTGCGGGCGTACGCGCCGCAGTGCACGCCTGGGGGCTACCGATCCAGTGCATTGATCCAAAGGTATATTCACCCGTGCTCACCGGCGTGCTGACGCCGCCGGGCACGGACGCTGACGCCCTGCGGCGCCTGATCTACGAGCGCTTCGATCTGTCCCTCGGCACGGGGCTCGGCAAACTTTCGGGCCGCATGTTCCGCATCGGCCACCTCGGCAACAGCAACGACCTGACTCTGCTCGCCGCGCTGGCGGGCTGCGAAATGGGCCTCAAGCTGGCGGCCGTGCCGCTGGCGGGCAGCGGCGTACAAGCGGCGATGGAATACTTTGCCGCGCATCCCGCGGTCACTGCATTGGAAAGGGCCGCGTGACGGCGGCCTCGAGCGCTTGGGGCGCTCGGGTGGAGGGGGCTGCGTGAGGGGCTTGCGGGTCACCCATGTGGTGTTGGTGCTGCTGTGCCTCATGTACTTCATCACCTACCTCGACCGCGTCAACGTCAGCACCGCGGCCGCCGGATTCGCCGCCGATTTTCACCTCACCAAGACACAGATCGGGCTCGTGTTTTCGGCCTTTGCGTATCCGTACCTGGCGTTTCAGATCTGGGGGGGTTGGATCAGCGACCGCTACGGCGCGCGCCGCACACTCATTGCCTGCGGCACCGTCTGGGCGGCCGCCACCATCCTGACTGGCATGGCAACCGGGCTGGCGTCGTTGCTGATCGCGCGCCTGCTGTTGGGCTTTGGCGAGGGCGCTACTC
This sequence comes from Steroidobacteraceae bacterium, assembly GCA_036267975.1. Classification (GTDB taxonomy): domain Bacteria; phylum Pseudomonadota; class Gammaproteobacteria; order Steroidobacterales; family Steroidobacteraceae; genus DAIDKA01. The sequence goes on from DATAVA010000003.1 coordinate 29,434, forward strand.
TCCCGGCCGCGGCGACGGCGATGTCACGCTGGGTGCCCAGCGACCGGCGCGGCTACGCGCAAGGCCTTACGCACGCCGCCGCGCGCATCGGCAATGCCGTCGCCCCGGGGGCGATCGTTGTCATCATGGCGTCGCTAGGCTGGCGCGCTTCCTTCTACGCATGTGCGGTCATAAGCTTTGCGTGGGTAGCGCTCTGGGCGCTGACCTTTACCGAATTGCCCACCGACGATCCGCGCGTCACGCCGCAGGAACTCGCCGCTCTGCCGCAGCCGTCGATGACCAACGCGCGGACCGTCAGGCCCCCCTGGTTTGCCCTCTTCAAGCGCATGGGGCCCGTCGCGATCGTGTACTTCTGCTACGGCTGGAATCTGTGGTTGTTTCTGAGTTGGATTCCTCAGTACTTCTTGCATAACTACGCGCTGGATCTGCAGCGGTCGGCGGTTTTCTCATCGAGTGTGTTCTTTGCGGGCGTGGTCGGCGACACCCTGGGCGGGTTGGTGACCGACAAGGTGCTGCGGCGCACCGGCCGTCTCGAGATCGCACGCAGCTGGATGGTGTCGGTGTGCCTGCTGCTCACCGCGCTGTCGCTGGTCCCACTCATGTTCGTGCATGACGTGGGCGTCTCGCTGGCGTGCCTGTCGGCGGGATTCTTTTTCGCGGAAATGACCATCGGTCCGATGTGGGCGATCCCGATGGATATCGCGCCCACCTACTCGGGCACGGCCTGCGGCATGATGAACACGGGGTCCGCGGCCGCGGCCATCGTCAGTCCGGTCGTGTCCGGATATCTCATCGATCGGTTTCACAGCTGGGAATCGCCGTTCGTGTGCGACATGCTGTTGATTGCCTTGGGGCTCGCGCTGACGTTGCGGATGCGGCCGGAAGTTCCGTTCAGTCAATCGACGGCAGCCGGTTCAACAGCGGCAACAAACGTGGATACTCCACGCTCCGGATGAGAATATCGACCGATGGCGGCTGCATAATTGCGTCGCAAATGTTGCAAATTTAATGAGCCGTTCATCGCAGCGTCAGATCCAACTCGTACAATAGCCTCATCAACTGGGGATTGCGGTCATGATGAGGTACTGCTCGCCAACGCGTAACGTGGGGCGTTGGGTCACGCTGGCAGCACTTGTCACGATGCTGGCGGGTTGCGTCGCCCCAATTTCGACCGAAACCGCGGACACTGGATACGACGAGTCAGGAACCGACGTCGCGGTTCTTGAAGCGCCCCCTTCATTGCCGGACGATGACCAGCCGCCCTGCCCCCAGGACGGGTACATCTGGATTCCGGGCTATTGGGCGTATCAATCCGGCGATCTCGGGGGTGGGGACTACTACTGGGTGCCCGGCGCCTGGGTTCAACCGCCACAAGTCGGCGTATTGTGGACGCCCGGATATTGGAGCTACGCCGGTGGCGGGTTTTCGTTTCATGTCGGGTACTGGGGCCCGCATGTCGGTTTCTATGGGGGTATCGACTACGGCCATGGTTATCCGGGTAATGGCTTTATTGGCGGCGCTTGGCAAGGCGATCAGTACTCGTACAATCGCGCGGTGACCAATGTGGATGCCGCGCTCGTGCGTAGTACCTACAATACGACCTTCAACATCAATCCGGCCGGTAAGGCCAGCTACAACGGTATTGGCGGAGTCATTGCGGGACCGTCTGCCCAGGAGCGGGAGTTCGCTGACGAACCGCGCGTCGCAGCAACGCCTGCGCAAGAGGCGCGCGCGCTGCAAGCCGCTCGGAATCCTGCGCGGATCGCGCGCGTTACGGCCAAACCCAGTGCAACCAATGGTTCAACACACGCGGTGAGTCAGACGCAAGTGACGCATCCGAAAACGCCTGCCACACCCAAGCCGACGTCGGACCATGCATCGACGGACAAGGGTGGCTTCAGTCCATAGAAAAGCTATCAGGCGTCGATACGCATCTCGCGCGCAGTGTTGCACACACCAATGCGCTCCCTACGGCACGCAGCTGCCAGGTTTTCCATCCCAGGCGATGTGCAGGATGGTCCCCGTGCCATCCGTATCCACTTGCAACGTGCACCGGAAGTGCACGCTTATGGGCTCCGGTCCGCTACGGGTCGCAAGCGGCGGCGTCTCCGGAGCGCCAACGGGAGGCGCCTGCATCGGCCGCAGATCCCGCTGCGTGGCACTTACAGGCGTCCAGGTATAGACGACGCCCCGTGCGCCAAGCGTCTGGCTGTCCGGATATCCAATGCGGTCTATCAGAGCGTCGAGCTTCTGACCATTGTAGTGCGGAATTTCCGAATAGAACTGATCAAGCGTACTGACGCAGCCAGCCAGCAGCGCACCTGCGGCAGCCAGTACCACTCTCAGCCTCCCCCCATTCGGACCCGGCGAGCTCCTGCGCCAGCGGGGCAGGTCCAGCGAGAGGTTAGCTGCCCCGTTAGAGCTTCGGGCGACCCGCCGCCGCCCAAATATTTCAAACGAAATTACAACGACGTGTAAGCGTGGCGTCCAGTTTGCGGTCACTGAACAGGAATCCGGCAGATTGCAATTAAATTGAGTTGGCAGGCGGTTTTTCGGCAGATCCACTGCATCCGCTTTCTCAATTTCGCCGTAATAGATGCACGCACAGGCGTATTGAATCATTTATTCAGCGGAGGATCACCATCATGTCTCGAATTGGTCACCTAGCGGTGTCGACCGCCATCGTGAGCGCGGTATGCAGCTCATTGGCGTTGGCATCCAGTCACCGGGAAGCGCCCTTCACGGCCGCCAACCCGACCATCGACGCCACTGACTTCTATATGTTCCGTGCCTACGGCAATGGTGCCACCAATGCCGCGGCGGTCGCGACGGACAGCGTGGTGCTGATCGCCAACTACAACCCCCTGCAGGACCCCTACGGCGGTCCGAACTACTTCGCCTTGAACCCCAACGCGCTGTACGCCATCAACATCGACAATAATGGCGATGCCAAGCCGGACATCAGCTTCCAATTCCAGTTCAAGAACAATTACAAGGGCACCGCGCTGAATACCGGCGCGAAGGATTCCACTGGCAAGGCCGTGAACGTGGCCATCCCACTGATCGTTTCCGGTCCGCTCGGCGTGACGGGCGACAACTCGACGGATGCCAGTGCCAACCGGTACGAGACCTATACGATCAACATGATCCGGGGCACCACTGTGACGGCGCTGATGACGACAGGCGGGAGCGCGACCTTCCAGAAGCCAATCGATAACATTGGCACGAAGACGATACCGGATTACAACGCCTACGCCAACACGTTCATTCAAAACGTCAGCTTCGGTAGCTGCGGTACCGGCCAGATCTTCGTGGGCCAGCGACGCGAGGGCTTCATCATCAACCTCGGCGAGACCTTCGATCTGCTGGACCTCAATCCGCTGGGCGGCCGTAACTCGACCCAGAACACCGTGGCCGGCAAGAGCATAACCAGCATTGTCATGCAGGTCCCCGTTGCCTGTTTGACCAAGGACAGCAAGGGCAGTACCGCCAGCGCAGACCCAGTGCTGGGCGGTTGGACGACCTCCTATCTGCGTCAGGCTCGCGTGCTCAATCCCACCCCTGCATCCACCAACAATACCGAAGTGGTCGGTGGTGCATGGACGCAAGTTTCGCGACTGGGTAATCCCCTGGTCAATGAACTCGTCATCGGCTTGCCCGACAAGGACCGCTTCAACGACAGTCAGCCCAAGGATGATGCGCAGTTCGCCAACTACGTGACCAATCCGACGCTGCCGGTACTCATAAACGCCCTGTTCCCTGGCGCTACGATGGTCCCCGCGGCGCCGCGCGCCGATCTGGCAGCAGTCTTTCTGACGGGCCTGTCGCTGAAGGCGACCGGCGGCACGACGCCGATCTTCAGCAATAATCCTTCGGACTATGGTGATCCGGTTGCCGCTTCCGAAGAGCTGCGTCTCAATACGTCGATCCCGCCCGTTGCGACCACGGCGCAGAGCAATCTTGGATTGCTCGCCTGCGACACTTCCGGATTTCCTAATGGCCGCAGACCCGGTGATGATGTGGTCGACATCGCACTGAACGCCACGGAAGGCGCGGTTTACCCGGGTGATCCCAACAGCCTTCAAAGCTGCGACGTGAGTAGTGGTACGCCCACAGTGGTGCACGCGAATGCAGTGGTGAATGATGGCGCGTCAGCCGATGCGACTGACATCAACTACTACCTGCCGGCCTTCCCGTATCTTGCGGCGCCGTTGCCGGGTGCCACCAATGCGGCCCGCGCAGCAACCGGAAGTCTCCCCACCTCCACTGGTACCGCCGCCGGCGGCGATACACGCTAGGAATAAGGAGAGCCACCATGAAAATCGCACTCTGGACCACTATGGCCGCCATGGGTCTGACCTTGGCCGCCTGCGGCGGCAGCGACAACGGCCCTCCGACTTCGGGCAATACCTCGACGGGTAGCTCGGGTGGGGGGACTACGAACTCCGGGCCATCCGGCCCCTCATCGAGTGATTTCCTTGCCTTCGTCAACAACCAAGTCATGACGCAACCGGCTTACGGCAGCAGCGCACCGACAGCGACAACCACATTGACCACCGATTTCGCCTTGGATACGCCCGGCGCATTTTCCTACATCTTCAATGCGGGCGATGCTTTACCGGCGGGGACTTATCAGGCCTCCGTGGCCTGCACTCAGGTAGGCCTGAAGGCCTGTAACCCGATGGTCAGCGCAGATCTCAATTCGACCCTAGACTAAGCCGGTTCGGCCGGGACCAAATCCCCTAACTCAGCCCCGCGCAAGCGGGGCTTCTTTTTGGCACCGCCCTCCCCACTCGAGTCGCTGCTGACGCGCCTTCAAGAGGGTGTCAAAAAGCCCAGGCCCGGAATCACCACGTCGAACACGCGCTGGCACAACCACAACGTGGCGACGGCGACAATCATCCAAGAGCCGATGCGCAGCACCCCGATGCGATAAAAGGCGGTCTTGCGGACTGCGAATGCCAGCATGATCAGCGGCATCACCACCGATTCCTGCCCCAGCTCGACCCCGACGTTGAAGCCGCCCAGTGAGACGGCCATCGCGACCGGCGGCAATTTCAGCCCCGCCAAGGCACTGGCGAAACCCAGACCATGGGTGAAGCCGAACGCAAAGGCCACGACCCAGGCACGTCGCGTGACGACAGGGTAGATATTGTTGAAAGCGGCAACAATCACTGACAGTGCGATCCCGGATTCCACCAGTCGGCTTGGCAGGTTGACGAAACCCAGTACCGACAGCGACAACGTCACCGAGTGCGAAACGGTAAATCCGGAGATTACCTTCACCAGTTCCAGCGCCGCGGGCCAGAAGCGATCCACAGGCTCCCAGACACCTGACTCGAAGGGCGTGCGCGGCCGGCGTCGACAGATCAGTACTGAGGGCAGCAGCAACGACAGGATGAACAGCAGGTGATCAGGTCCGGTCCAGATGTGCCAGATGCCATCGATCACGAAGCTCTTGAACTGCCGCCAGCGGTTGGGCCGGTTGAGATTCAAGGTGGTGCTCGTGTTCTGCGGACCCAATACCGCACCGGAGGTCTGCCCGCGCGCGTACACGCTGATGATTCCCCGATGGTAGGGGTCGATCTCCTGAAACAGGTGGTAGAGGATCGTGAGCTGATCCGGTACCTCCTTGTCGCACAGCGCTTTGAACAGGATGACGTCGTAGGCACCATCGCTGTGTGAGTCGATCATCTGTCCGGTCGGAGTGATCTGGCAGGTCAGACCATCGCCCTTGATCGTGAGATTCGGCAGCACATAGCGTTCGATCGCATCCCGATGGGACTTGACCTCGCCCCAGGTGATATTGCCGTCATGGTTGCTGTCGATGCCAATGGCAAAATCCAGATCGCGCAGCGCAACATCGAACTGTCCCAACAGCACGTTCGAATTCGCGGGGTCAATGTGAAGATTCACATAGGCATCGCTCTCCTTGTGGGCGAGCGCGGTCGTGGGCACCACGGTGGCACTCAACAGCGCCAGCGCGGCCAGGCAGCCTCGCAGACTCACCCGCCCTGCCTGCCTGGCGCCGATGCCATTCTCGCCCTCGCCTGCGCGGCGAGGCTCACGATGATCGGGTATTGCAGGTGAGTCAGCGCAAGCTCGTCGAGTACGGGCTGAGCGGCCTCAGGTTTACCGGCCGCGAGCGCTGCTTCCAGGAACACCCGCATGTCTTCAGGCGCACGCTGGACCGTCCAGTTCTGCTGCGCCAATTGCAGCGCGCGCTGCGGGTCGTGCTGCAGATAAAGCTCAAAGCCCGCCTGTTCGCGCCGGTACGTGCGGGTGCCACGAATCTCCAGCGCCGCGAAACGAGTGGCCATCTGCTGCGTGTCAGCCGCCGCCTGCGGCACCCCAAGGGCCACCTCGGCGTACACCTGTCGCAGGAACGACGTATCCGATTGGAACTCGTTCTTGAGCAGATCCAGCGCCTCCTGCGGATGCTTCTGATCGAGCAGGAAGTCTCCGTAGTCGGCCAAAAGAAAGTTGTCCTCGGGAGCCAGTTGTAGCGCCAGTTGAAAGTGGCGGTCCGCCGCCACCTCGTCGCCGAGATATTTGGCCGTGTCGGCCAGGATCCCCTGAATCCAACTCTGGACAGCGACCGGCTCGGCGCGGGCCTGCGGCCACAGGGCGGTGAGCACCCGGTAGGCATTGTCGGCGTTGCCAGTCACCGCATTGAGTGAGGAAAGGCAGGCACCCGGCATCAGTGGATCGGAGGAATTCAATAGATGGGCGCAGGCCAGGCGGGCCGCACGCATGTCGCCCTGCACCTGCGCGACGGTGGCAAGGGTCAGCCACGCCTGCGCATTGTCGTTGTCGCGCTCGAGGATACCGTGCAGCTGCGCGCGCGCCTCGGCAAAGTAGTGCCTGCTTTGCAGGATCGTGGCGTGCACGAGCAGCGCCGGGATCGGCGCCGGCGAGCGTGCCAACCAGGGCGCAATAACCGCCTCGGCGCGGCCCAGATAGCGTGCATCGCCGGTGTCACGGCCATAGTCAAGGTAGGCCTCGGAGAGTTTTACAGCCCGGGGCACGTCATTGGGATTCTGGTTCAGGGCGGTCCGCAACGTCGCGAACGCCCGCACCCGCGGATCGCTGATCGATGCCACGGTTTGCAACACGATGTCGTCGCGCGGCGGCACATACGGCGTTTCCTGCCCTGCAAGGCAGGGCAGCGCTACAAGGCAGCCAGCAAGAACGAGCAGTCGACGCATACGCACTATACGCAGCACATCGGCCCTTGGATGCACGCACGCCGAAAAATTGCGCCTGGCCGGCCTCCCGTGGCGCGGTCCCCTGCATCCGCGCCGTCGGATTCTCCGTATACCCGAAGATGACGAACCTTAAGCCAGCGATTCTGATGGGCTTCTGCATGCTCTATGCCTCGGGCGCGGCGCCAGCCACTGCGCCCCACTCCCCGGCCGGCACCTGGCGTTTCACGGTGCTGCTCGATGGCAAGCGCATCGGTGAACACGACTTTGCCGTGGTCCGGCAGGCGGATACGGTCATAGTCAACACCGACGCGCATTTCAAGGCAAAGATAGCGTTCATACCTGTTTATAAATATGACCACGAGGATCACGAGGTCTGGCGCAACGGTTGCCTGGCGCAGATCAACAGTCGCACCGATGACAACGGCAAGACATTCGCGGTGCACGGAGTTCTGAAGGACGATGGATTCAAAGTGCAGGGTGTGCACGGTGCGGTGTCCCTGCCAGCCTGCATCAGCACATTCGCGTACTGGGATCAGCGCTTTTTGACCGAGCAGCGGCTTCTCAACTCGGAAACCGGCGAGTATCAGCCGGTGACAGTGACCCGCGAGGGCATCGAGAATCTCACAGTGGGCGGCCAGACGATTCCGGCGCAGCGCTACTCGCTCCGGGCCCCGAAGCTCGGCATCACCTTGTGGTACGACGCGGCGGGTAATTGGGTCGCATTGGAGTCGAAACTTCAGAGCGGTCGGATACTGCGCTATGAAATTCAGTAACGTCAGTCGAGTTCTCTGCTCCGTATCGGTCCTGCTGGCATTGCAGGCTTGTCAGACACGGGCCTACCCGCCGCTGCTGCGGGCGCAGTCCGTGGAGATCCCGCGATTCATGGGTGATTGGTACGTGATCGGCTGTATTCCCAGCATCATCGAGCGTCATGACTACAACGCCGTGGAATCTTATCACCTGGATCCGGCCGGCCGGATTCTCACCGTGTTCACTTTCAATGAGGGAAGTTTCGACGGCCCTTTGAAACACTATAAACCCGTCGGTTTCGTGACTCCCGGCACCCACGGAACGATCTGGGGAATGCGCTTCGTGTGGCCAATCAAGGCCGACTATCGCGTCATGTACGTGAAGGCGGATTACAGTGAGACCGTCATCGGACGCGAGCGACGTGACTACGCATGGATCATGGCGCGCTCTGCCTCCATCCCTGATGCCGACTATCAGCGCCTGCGTACCCTGCTGAGCTCCCAAGGTTACGACATCACGCGGTTGCGGAAGGTACCGCAGCGGCCGCCGGGCGCGGCGGAGCGTTGAGAAATGGCTGAGACAAATGCCAATTCCTTGGAGGCACTGCTGGCCCAGATTGCGCTGGGAAATCGGGCAGCCTTTGAGGCGCTTTACCGGGCGACGGCGAATCGGCTGTTCGGCATCTGCCTGCGAGTCCTGGCCCATCGTGCGGAGGCAGAGGATGCCTTGCAGGATGTTTTTACGGTGGTCTGGCGCAAGGCGGCTCAATTCGATCCCACACGCGCCAGTGCGACTTCGTGGCTTGCGATGATTGCACGCAACAAGGCCATTGACCGGCTGCGCTCCATGCCGGCGCAGCAGGCGCGAACCCGCCTCGAGCTGGCCAAGGATGTGGAGGACCCTGGCGCCTCTCCATCGCAGCAGGTGCAAACCGCGATCGATCGCGTGCAGCTTGAGCAATGTCTGGAGCGCCTCGAGCCTCGGCGTCGCTCGCTGATCCGCGCTGCGTTCTTTGATGGTGTTACTTATGAGGAGCTCGCGGCAAATATCGAGGCGCCTTTGGGGTCCATCAAGAGCTGGATCCGCCGCGGTCTGATGCAACTACGGGAGTGCCTCGACCCGTGAACGCCCCCAATGACCCACCATCAGATGAGGTACTGGCCGGCGAATTCGTGCTGGGGGTGCTGGACGCACGGCAGCGCCGCGAATTGCAGTCGCGTGTCGAGACGGATCGCGTCTTCGCGCAGCACGTGGAGAGGTGGGAATACCGCTTCGCGCCCCTGCTGACTGATATTGCGCCGGTGGCTCCCCCGGCGCAGGTTTGGACGGGGATCCGCCGGCGTCTGGGTTGGGCCGAGCGTGAGGCGCCTGCAAGATTCAGCCTGGAGTTCTGGCGCGCCGCAACAGTACTGTCGACACTCGTCGCGATTGCCGCAATTGTATTTGCCGCGGGACGTCTGGCTACGGTGGTTCCGCAGCCAAAGCCGGTTACACCGCTGGCACACCTCGACGGTACGCCGGGTTGGCTGGCCTCCGTGGATGCGGCGCGTGGGACGGTACTCATGGTTCCGGTGCCTTCCGCAGCGGATCCCCGCGGACGCGTGCCAGAGCTGTGGCTCATTCCGGCAGGACAGGCGCCGCGCTCGCTCGGAGTCGTCTCGGTCAGTGAGTCATACACCGTCACTGTGCCTCAGGATGCGCGTGGCGCTCTTGTGGCCGGTTCGGTGCTGGCGATCACGCTGGAACCTCCCGCAGGTATCCCACATGCTGCGCCCACCGGCGCGATCATTGCCAAGGGGACGATCCAGCCACCGGCCTCCGCATCCTGACTCGATTTCCCAGCTGGGCCGCATCCGGAACCCATCGGATCGCGTATTTCCATGGAGAGCCCTTTCCCGGAAATCACGCATGGCACAACCTCAGACTGCATCGAACCACCCCGACATCGCAGCGCCGCGTTTCGATCGCGTGCGGCTCGTGCTGGGGTCGCTGGGCCGATGGTTCGATTCGGGGAGCGAACCCACGACGGATCGCGATGGCGACCGTATCGACTGGCTGCGCACGGCGCCATTCGTGGCGGTGCATCTGGTGTGCCTGGCGGTCTTCTGGGTGGGAGTCTCAAGGGTGGCTGTGGAGAGTGCCGCCGCCCTGTACGTCCTGCGCATGTTTGCCATCACCGGCTTCTACCACCGGTACTTTGCACATCGCACGTTTCGCACCTCGCGCGCGGTACAGTTCATCTTCGCCTGTATCGGCGCTGCCAGTGTGCAGCGCGGGCCACTGTGGTGGGCCGCCCACCACCGCAACCACCACATCAACACCGACACCACCGCGGATCCGCATTCGCCCCAGGTGCATGGATTTCTCTGGAGCCATATGGGGTGGTTCCTCACGTCCAACGGGTTCCGCACGGACTGGAAGCGAATTCCCGACCTCGCCCGATACGCGGAGCTGCGCTGGCTCGATCGCTACGACGTGCTGATGCCGGTGGCGCTGGCCACCGGCCTGTACTTCCTGGGTGCGTGGATTGAACACCTGGCACCGCAAACCGGGGTCACGGGTGGTCAACTGCTGGTATGGGGGTTTTTCGTCTCCACGGTCGTGCTGTTCCACGCCACGGTCACCATCAATTCCCTGGCACATCGCTTCGGGACACGCCGCTTCGACACGCGCGATGACAGCCGCAACAACTTATGGCTGGCCCTGCTGACCTTCGGCGAAGGTTGGCACAACAATCATCATTTCTGCCCCGGCTCCGTACGCCAGGGCTTTCGCTGGTGGGAAGTCGATCTCACCTACTACGGCCTGCGACTATTGCAGCTGTGTGGCCTGGTCTACGCCCTGAAGGCCGTCCCCGCGCATGTCATGGCGAAGGTACGTGCCTGATGCGCATTGCCATCATCGGATCCGGAATTGCCGGCCTGGCTTGCGCCTGGTTCCTTTCGCGGCGGCACGCGGTGACGTTATTCGAGGCGAACGACTATCTGGGCGGGCACACCCATACTCACGACCTCGAGGTCGACGGCCGACGTATGGCGGTCGATACCGGGTTCATCGTCTACAACGAAGCCCACTACCCGCTGTTGACCGGGCTGTTTGCTGAACTCGGGGTTGAATCGCGCTCGACGACGATGAGTTTTTCCGTCAGCAACGCCGTAACGGGTCTCGAGTACAGCGCAACCAACCTCGACACTCTGTTTTGCCAGCGGCGCAATCTAGTGTCGCCGCACTTCTGGCACATGCTGCGTGATCTATTGCGCTTCTATAGAGAGTCGCCCGCGCTGCTCGACGCTGCGAGTCCGGGCCCGACCTTGGGTGCTTATCTGGCAGCAGGGCGATATGGGGCAGCCTTCCGCGATGAGCATTTGGTGCCGATGGCTGCGGCGCTGTGGTCCGCGCCACCGGCGCGCATTCTCGAGTTTCCGGCGCAATACCTGGTGCGCTTCATGGCCAACCACCAGATGCTTCAGATCCGCGGTCGCGCGCCCTGGCGCACGGTGTGCGGCGGCTCTGCCAGCTATGTGCGCGCCATGCGTGCGCGATGGCGGGTCGACGAACGGCTGAACTGCCCGGCGCGATCGGTGCGGCGCGAGGCTGGCCGGGTGCAGGTCATGAGCCACGCCGGCAGCGAGTCGTTTGATCAGGTCGTGCTTGCCTGCCACAGCGATGAATGCCTGCGCATCCTCGCGGATGCCACGGCCCGTGAGCGCGAAATCCTCGGTGCCATTGCCTACCAGGACAATGAGGTCGTGCTGCATACGGATGCCGCGCTGCTGCCGCGAAATCGCAAGGCCTGGGCTGCCTGGAACACCTTGGTGCCGGAGCTGCCCGAAGCGCCCTGTGCAGTCAGTTACTGCATGAATCTGCTGCAGGGGCTCAAGACGCGCGAGCCGCTCGTGGTCACGCTGAATCTCAGCGACGCCATCCATCCGGCGAAGGTACTGCGCCGCATGAACTACCGTCATCCCGTGTACACGCAGCAGTCGGTGGCGGCACAGTCGCGTCGCGCCCAGATCCAGGGTCAGCGTGGCACCTGGTTTGCCGGCGCCTACTGGGGCTGGGGATTCCACGAGGACGGGGTGCGCAGTGCGTTCGAAGTCTGTACCGCAATCAACTCCGCACGCGTGGCCGTGGGTGTTGCCGCGTGAAGGCGCCGCTGCACAGTGCCGTGTACGAGGGTGTCGTATGGCATCGACGTTACGCACCGCGCGCGCATCAGTTCAGCTACCGCATGGCGCAGCTGTACCTGGACCTGGATGAACTGGACGAGGCCTTTGCGGGTCGCTGGCTGTGGTCGGTGGGCCGGCGCAACTTCGCCGAATTCCGGCGCAGCGATTTCCTGGGGCCGAGCGAGACGCCGCTCGGGGATGCGGTGCGCGACTGCGTGGCACGAGCGACAGGTGCGCGTCCGGGCGGGCCGGTAAGGCTCCTGACGCATCTGCGCTATGCGGGCTACAGTTTCAATCCTGTCAGCTTCTACTACTGCTATGCGACCGATGCCGTGACGCTGGAGCACGTGGTCGCTGAGATCACCAACACGCCGTGGCATGAGCGCTACGTCTACGTACTGGCGGCCCAGTCCGCGCAGCACCGCGGTGGCGCCTTGCAATGGTCGTTCGCGAAGGCCTTTCACATCTCGCCCTTCATGCCCATGGAGCGTTCCTACCGGTGGCAGTTCACGGTACCGGGCCAGGATCTGTGCGTACACATGGATGTGCTGCGCAACGACGAACTCGAATTCAACGCGGTGCTGGCGTTGCGCCGTCATCCCCTCACGGCCGACTCGCTGCGGCGTGTCCTGTGGCGCTACCCGCTCATGACGACGCAGGTGATCACCGGAATCTACTGGAATGCCCTGCGGCTATGGCTCAAAGGCACGCCCGCGCACAGCCGCCCGCAACCGCTCAACAGGACGAGATAATGATTGAAATCGCGCAGCGCGCGAACTTCACGGTCTTCGACCGAATGTTGCGCCAGCGGGTGCTCAGCCAGCTCGGATCGTTGCGCGCCGGGCGGATTCGGCTTGAAGATGCCTGCGGCAGCGTCGAACTTGGCAATGCGAGCGGGCCCGAGGTGCGGGTCTGGGTCACGAGCCCGGCGTTCTACCAGGCCGTGGCCGCCGCTGGCAGCGTGGGTGCGGGTGAGTCATATATGGCCGGGCACTGGTACAGCGACGACCTCGTCGGACTGGTACGGACCCTGGTTCGCAATCGGGATGTGCTCGATGGCATGGAAACCGGCTGGGCCTGGTTCGGCGGCTGGGCGCTACGCGGCTGGCATTGGCTGCGCCGCAATACCCAATCCGGCAGCCGCCGCAACATCGCCGCCCACTATGACCTGGGCAACGATTTCTTCTCTTTGTTTCTGTCCGCCGATCAGATGTATTCCGCGGCGTACTGGCAGGGCCAGCAGGACACCCTCGAGGCCGCCTCCCGACGCAAACTGGAGCTCATTTGCCGCAAGCTCAATTTGCATCCCAACGATCACCTGATCGAAATCGGGACCGGATGGGGTGCCTTGGCGGTCTACGCCGCCGAGCATTTCGGATGCCGGGTCACTACCGCGACCATCTCACGCGAGCAGTACCGGGCCGCCTGCGAACGGGTCGCCCAGGCAGGCGTCGCGGATCGGGTTACCGTGCTGCTCAAGGACTACCGTAACCTCACCGGCCGTTACGACAAGCTGGTCTCGATCGAGATGATCGAGGCGGTGGGTGCCCGGTACCTGGACAACTATTTCACCCAGATCGGACGGTTGCTCAAGCCCGACGGGCTGGCGCTGCTTCAGGCGATCACCATCGAAGACCATCGCTACCGGCAGGCGCTGCGGACGGTGGATTTCATCAAGCGCCATGTGTTTCCCGGCAGTTTCATTCCCTCGGTGGCAGCCATTCTCGCCGCCAAGACCCGCTCCAGTGACCTGGGCCTGATCGCTCTCGAGGATTTCGGCATTTCCTATGCACGCACCCTGGCGGCGTGGCGGCAGCGATTCCGCTCCCGACTCCCCCGGGTACGGGCGCTGGGTTTTGACGAACGCTTCGTACGTCTGTGGGACTTCTATCTCGCGTACTGCGAAGGCGCTTTTCGCGAACGCTCGATTGGCGTGGCGCACCTGCTGTTCGCCAAGCCGGGCTATCGCCCATGATGCCCTGGCGGTTGCTCCTCACCCTGTGGCTGGCCGCGGCGGTCATGATGACGCTGGGCTGGGCATGGCAGCAGCGCCACCGGAATGCCGGCATCGTGGATGTCCTGTGGTCAGCCGGCCTGGCCGGCGGCGCGGTCCTGAATGCTGTCTTCGGCGCCGGAGCGCCAGTGCCGCGAGCAATGGTCGGCGTGCTCGGTGGTGTCTGGGGCGCGCGCCTCGCCGTGCACCTTGGGGTTCGTGTTCGGGGTGAGCCGGCAGAAGACGGGCGTTATCGCGCACTGCGCGGGCGATGGGGCAACCGGCCGCTCAAATGGTTCTGCCTGTTCCAATTCCAGGCGCTTCTGATTGCGCTCTTTGCCATTCCGTTCGCAGCGGCCGCGACTAACTCTGATACGCGCCCACCCTGGCTCGCGCTCGGCCTCGCGATCTGGCTGATCGGCGTGGGCGGGGAGTCGCTTGCGGATCGGCAGCTGGCGCGGTTTCGGGCCGATTCGGCCCATCGCGGCCAAACTTGTCGTGCCGGCCTGTGGCGCTATTCGCGTCACCCCAACTACTTCTTCGAGTGGCTGCACTGGTTCAGCTACGTGGCCCTCGCGGTCGGTGCGCCGTGCGCCGGCTATTCCCTCCTCGGTCCGGCGCTGATGTATGTATTTCTGCGCTGGATCAGCGGTGTGCCCTACACCGAAGCCCAGACGCTGCGGACTCGCGGCGATGAATACCGGGAATATCAACGCACCACCTCGGTACTGATTCCGTGGCGGCCCCGACCAGCATCAGGAAACGATTCATGAGCACATCCCCGACGATTTCTGCCGTGGAACGGGACGAACTGTCGCGCGACAGCTTCGCCCCTGGGTTGCTGGGTATGGCCGAACGCAGACTCATCCCGGATGCCGTACTGCGCTGGGGCATCCGGCGCATGTGCACGCAGCGACTCGAGGAGCAGAGGACCGGCGGCCCGGCCGTACAGGCGGCGCGCTTTCAGCTGCAACTGGCCCAGTTGCGCGCCGCTGAGGTGGCGCTGCACACCGACGTGGCGAACCGTCAACACTACGAATTGCCGCCGCAGTTCTTCGCCCATTGCCTGGGGCCGCGGCTCAAATACTCGAGCGCGTGCTATCCGTCGGGACGGGAGACGCTGGCCGAAGCCGAGGATGCGATGCTCGAACTCTATGGTCAGCGCGCCGAACTCGTGGACGGCCAGGACGTTTTGGAACTGGGGTGCGGATGGGGGTCCCTCACGCTGTGGATGGCCCAGCGTTACCCCAACTCGCGCATCTGCGCCGTGTCGAACTCAAGGCTGCAGCGACAGCACATAGAGGGCCGGTGTCGGGATCTGGGTCTGAAGAATGTCAGCTTCATGACCCGGGACGTGAATCGGCTCGAACTGCCCGCGTCAGCCTTCGATCGGTGTGTGTCCATCGAGATGTTCGAGCACATGCGCAATTACGAAACGCTGCTGGCGCGGATTGCCTGTTGGCTGCGTCCGCAGGGCAAGCTCTTCGTTCACCTCTTCGCCCATCGAACCTTGATGTACCCGTTCGAGACCGCCGGCCAGGAAAACTGGATGGGACGCCACTTTTTCACGGGCGGCCTGATGCCGGCTACGGATACGCTGCTATGGTTTCAGCGGGATCTGCAGGTAGAGCAGCATTGGCAGCTCGATGGCACACATTATCAGCGGACTGCCGATCATTGGTTGCAGAATCAGGACCACCGTAAGAGCGAGGTCATGGACGTTCTACATGCCTTCTATGGCAATCGGAATGCCCGGCTGTGGTTCCAGCGCTGGAGAATGTTCTGGATGGCCTGCGCGGAGACCTTCGGCTACGATCACGGTCGCGAATGGGTGATCGCGCACTACCGCCTGGCCCATCGTGAATAGCGGTTCGCTATGGCGCAGCATGTTCGTTGGCTTGTAACTTGCGTCGCAGCTCAACCAGCGCCCGTCGAATGTGACTCTTCACGGTGCCGAGGGGCAATCCGGTTCGCTGGGCCATTTCAACCGATGACAATCCCTCGAAAAAGGCAAGTCCCACCAATGTCAGTCGCTGCGGGCTAAGGGTGGCAAGGGCTGTTTGCACACGCGATCCTTCTTGAAACAGCGACAGCAATTCGTCTGCCGTCAATGCGTCATTGGCAACCTCGCAAACCGCTTCCAGTCCGACCGACTTCTTGGCGCCCCGACTGCCATTGTGGCGCAGCCGATCAATCGAGCGGCTGCGACACATCATCATCAGCCACCCGATGGGGCTCGAGCGTTCAGCATCAAACCGCTCGGATTGCCGCCACGCCTGCGCATAGGTATCACATACGACCTCTTGCGCGTCCTCCGTGCTCTTCAGGATCGCCAGCGCGAGTGCGTAGAGACTCCCGACCGTGCAGTCATAAAGTTCCTCGAGAGCAAGTTGATCACCCCGCCGCATGCGTCCTAGAAGTGCCGTAGGTTCGCAGGTCGTTTGTGCGCGCTCGCGCGCTGGGCCACGCGGCAAGGGCGCGGACTTGGCGCGAGCGACGGTGGGACCGCAGTTCGTCCAATGCTGATCACCCTCAACAGTGGAATCTGAAGTGGCGCTGATGGTTTCGAAATTCGTCCTGGTGCGCTCGAGCAAGTCAGCGATCGCCTGCTTCATGGAGCGGAGGTGCTGCTCGCCCAAATCGCTCCTCGGCGGCAGCACAGCGCCGCCGCGCACCTCGAACGGCGGACTGCGCAGTTCGCGGGCGAGCGTCGCGAGGAACTCATCCTTGCGCCGGTCGGTGATTTTGCTCGCGTGCACAGACGACGCCAGTTCGTACGCCTCGGTCGCGAAGCGCCCCAATTCCGTGACGAGCCGTTCGTCTTCGGCGTCGAACTTGCGATGATCGTCATGAGTGACGACCCAGACGGTTCCAACCGGCTGTCCGCGTACCGAGAAAGGTACGAGCAATGCCTCCACGATCTGCGGCTTGACATTCGCAAAGTAGAGGAAATGGCGTTCAGGAAGGTGCATGAGTTGTACGGCATTGCGGTCTATGACCGTGCCGCAGGGACTGAAGTCGCGGGGCGTAGTCCCCCATCTATGGGACGCCAATGCGCCTGTGAGCGCATGCCAGCGAAAGATCTTCTCGCCCAGATGGTCTTCGATGATGCTGATGCCGGCCGAACCTCCCCGACACAATTCCAGAGTGGCCTCCACCAGACGTTGCAGGATGTCGCGCGGCGGCTTGGCCAGCACCTGGGCCAGCGAGCCGAGCGCACGGTTTTCCGCCTCGTAGTCCGGCAGTCGGGGCGTGCGCTGCTGCAGCAGCGCCGTGCGGACCACGGCATCCAGTTCGATCGGACGCTCCGAAGCATGTGCCGTGCTCATTTTGATGTATCCGGACGCCCAGCGGCTTTGAGTTAGGAGTTGCCGTAAGCCGCAGTCTGCTTAAGCGCCACTTTTAAATATGTAGGTTTGTCAGTGGCTCGCAGGGCGATTCGTCCCACAACGCACCGCCCTGCATCCGGCAGGGCTCTCGGGCCGTATCCCTGTGGGTAATCCACCTTGTGATGCGTGCGGAGATGAACCTGAGGAGCGTACCTCGCCCATCGGCAGTCATATCTGCGCTCCTTAGCCTAGCCCTGGCTGTCGCTGGCACGTCCCACCCCCGAACGGCGCGGGCGGATGACGATACGAGTGATAATCAGGCGCTGCAGACCGTAACGGTGGTTGCCAAGGGCGTGAGCAACATGTCAGCCGCCTCGGCGGGCGACATTGGCCAAGCCCAACTGGATAGTCAGCCGCTACTACGCCCCGCTGCGATCCTGGAGAACGTTCCGGGGCTGATCGTGACGCAGCACTCCGGGGAAGGTAAGGCGAATCAGTATTTCCTTCGGGCGTTCAACTTGGATCACGGGTCGGACCTGGCGCTCGAAGTGGACGACATGCCGGTCAACATGCCCAGCCACGCGCATGGCCAGGGATATTCGGACCTGAATTTCCTGATTCCCGAGTTGGCCTCCGATCTGCATTACAAGAAAGGGCCCTACTATGCTGACGAAGGCGACTTCGCGACGGCCGGCGCCGCGCGGGTCGATCTCCTGAACGAGGTTCCCGTCGCCGCATCCCTCGGCTTCGGGGAGGACGGCTATCGCCGCGGCTTGCTGATGGGGTCCAGCGCGCTTGCCGGCGGCACTTTGCTGGGTGCCGGAGAGGTTTACCACAACGATGGGCCATTCGATGTTCCGGACGATTACAACCGGCTAAACGGCGTGCTGCGCTACCACAAGGGCGACCCGCAGGATTTCTTCACCATTACGGCGATGGCCTATTCGGGGAAATGGAATTCCACCGACCAAGTACCCCAGCGCGCCATTGACGAGGGAGTGATCGATCGATTCGGCAGTCTTAATCCGACCGATGGCGGCATTTCCAGCCGCGAGAGTCTTTCCTTCAGCCGGGTTAAGCGCACCGGTAACGACCAGCTGCAGTTTTCCGCATACGTCATCGGCTACAAACTTGACCTGTGGTCGACATTCACTTATTTCCTGAAGGACCCCGCCTACGGCGATCAGATGTTGCAGCATGATGATCGGGTGGTGTATGGCTTCAAAGGCTCCAACACCTGGTTCACAGACCTATTCGGATTTGCGATGACGAACGTCGTGGGCGTTCAGGCGCGCATCGACGATATTCGCGACGTTGGAATCTTCCCGACGTACCAACGTCGGGTTATCGGCACGACGCAGGATGCCGGCGTACTGGAGTCCAGCGCAGCGGTTTATGCAGAGAACAGCATGCAATGGGCCCCCTATCTGCGCACCATTCTGGGGGTGCGAGAGGATGAGTTCGACTTCGACGTCAAAGACAAGATGCTCAACAGCAACGGGAGCTGCAACCTAGTGAGCGACCCGGAAGGTTGCGTGACAGGCGATAAGAAGGCATCCATATTCAGCCCGAAGCTCGGAATCGTGCTGGGTCCCTGGGCAAGAACGACCGTGTTCCTCAATGCCGGCGATGGCTACCACAGCAATGACGCACGCGGTGTGACGCGCAGCGGCGAGAATCCGGATGTCAGCCCCGTAACGCCCCTGACCCGGGCCACCAGCGCCGAAATTGGCATCGCCACCGGCGTCGTTCCCGATCTGGAATCGTCCCTGGATGTTTTCAAGCTGACGTTGCGGTCCGAATTGGTGTTTGACGGTGATGCGGGGGTCACTGAACCCAGCGGTGCTACGACACGCACGGGGGTCGAATGGGGCAATACGTATCACATCAACAGTTGGCTGGGCGCCGAGTTCAATGCAGCGTTCACCAAGGCGCGCTTTGACACTGACTCAGATCCGGATGATCTGGGTTGCGGCGACGCCGCCCCCAGTCATCCCTGCACGACGCCCATCGGCATCGTGGGACGTTACGTCCCCAACAGCCCGACGAATGTGATGGATGCGGCATTGACTGCGCACCGTGAATCCGGCTGGTTTGGGGCGCTGCGGGCACGCCACTTCGGTGAGTCACCGCTGGTTGAGGATAACAGCGCGCGCTCGCCGGCATACACCACCGTTGATGCGCAGATCGGATTTCAGAAGCCACAGCATTGGCTCCTCGCCGTCGATGTGTTCAATATCGCCAACGTCAAATGGAACGACATCGAGTACTACTACGTTTCCCGGCTCAATGGCGAGGCATTCCCACAGCCGGACTACGTCGTTCATCCGGGCGTGCCGCGTACCGTCCGTGCGCATTTTCAATATGAATTCTGAGATTCTGCAGGACAGGCCAATCCCGTCCTTCAATTCACGCAGCTAAAGCTGCTCGCATCGCTCTCGTTGCCCTGGCCGTTAAAGCGGGCGTGCGTCGGATAGGGACATAGGGGTCGCGTGCGTGCGGTATGGCCACCGGCATCCCAGTTCTCGCTGCGCCCCGCGGTCGGCGCCTGGCCATGTTCAACCCACATCATCAGCGGCTCGAGCAGATCGACAGGTTGTGGCCCCTCGCCGCCCTGGCAATGCAGCACCCCCGGTGCCTCGTAAAGACGCAGGAATTTGTCGGTTGCGCTCGTGCCCAGTGCCTTTTGAATCGACTGGACGTAATGAACGGTTCCCGCAGCGGGGATGACATCGTCCGCTACTCCATGCCAGAGGATGGTCTTACCGCCATGGGCCGCGAACGCCCTAAGATCGGGGTCGGATGTGTCCATCGCCGGACCATAGCGATTTACAAATCTGTCGAACTGCGACTCGAATCTGGCCAGGGAGGGCACTTCCAGGGCACGGCCTTCGTCTTCGAACTGATCCAACCAAAGTGCCGAGGTCGATGAATGTAGCACAGCGGCTCGATCGGTTCCGTTCCAAAGCGGTGAACCGTTGGCACGGCGCGGACCGTCCCATAGCTGCCGGATCACTTCGGCGTCCTGGGCATCAATCGTGCCGCAATCGGTATGCAATCCGATGAGTGTGCTGGGATCGAAGTGGCAAGTGCCGACTTGCGCGACAAGACCATCCTTCAGGCCATCATCAGTCGCGCACGCCGCAACGGCGGCACGCTGCGCGGCGTCAAGCTTGCATTGCGGCACATCGCTGGTATTGCGCATGACCGCGACCGACCAGGACTGCGCCGCGCCAATGTGCGCCCAGTTAATGGCCGGAGCGCCGGACATCACGCCATCATAGTCGTCAGGATACCGCTGCACTTCGGCCTGCCCCTGCTGGCCACCGGTCGAGCAGCCACTGAAATACGCGTAGCGGGCCTTGGCGCCGTAAAACTCGGCCGTCACCGCCTTGCCGGCTACGGTCATGGCGTGTACGCCGCGGTACGCAAAGTTGCGCAGTTCGTCCCAGTCCAAGTGGCCCTTGGCGTCGCGTAGGAATTTATCGTCATCGACCAGACGCGACAGAACCTCCGGGGAGGCGTTCAGATCGTATTCTCGACCAGCATTGGTGGTCGCCGTCGCAAAGCCGAGGGAACTGCCGAGCGGGATGGAGAATGGAAGGCCAGCCACCCAGCCTGCGCCGCCGAGCCCGAGGAAGCGACCATTCCAGTTCTCAATCGGAAGTGCGAGCCACACGGAAATGGGGTGGTCGGACTTCTCGTGGATTTCGATCGTTACGCGGCACCACGCCCCAGCGCCATTTGAAGCGGGAATGGTGACCGCCGCGCGAACCACTCCCGCACCTGGCAGGCTTTTCAGCAAACTCTCACAAGGACGCACGGCGTGCGTTTGGGCGAGGGTAGGACCCGGCGCAGCGATGGGAAGCTGCCACAGATTCTGCGGACCCGGCCCAGCGATGCAGGTTTGCGCCGCCAACAGGGCGGTCAAAGATAGATAAGCCATCCGTAGCGCCATTTATTCCTCACTGTCACGGCCGCAGCCGCGACACCCAGCGATACAACATTCCGATCATCACCACGAACACGATCGCGCCCAGGATTTCGGCATCCTGGGCGGCGAATCCATCGCTGACCAGTGACAGCGGGGAGTCCTTACCGGAAAACGCCACCAGTGCCGCAATGGCCACGCCGATGATGCCTTCGCCGACGAGCATGCCCGATGCGAGCAGGACCCCCAGACGCTTGATGCCTTCGGGATCGGCACGGCGTTCGGCACGCTTGTCGTAGCACCACCCGGCGATCGCCCCAACGACCACCATCAGGGTGCTGGCCGTCGGCAGATAGATGCCCAGGCCCACGGCGAGCGGCGACAGGTGCACACTTTTGGTGGTTTTACGCAACAGCTCGTCGAGCACGATCATCACGGCGCCAATCCCCACACCGATCTCGATCAGGCTCCAGTCCACGTTGTTCTGCAGGACTCCCTGCGCCAACGCCGAGATCAGTCCCGCCTGGGGTGCGGGCAGGGGATGATCGTGATGCGCACCGGGTGCGCCGAGGAAGCCGTAGGCGTGATTCAGCAGATCGAGGATTGGCGGAATAATCACGGCGCCGGCCAGCACACCAATGACCAACGCGACCTGCTGTTTCCACGGCGTGGCATTGACCAGCTGGCCGGTCTTCAGATCCTGAAGGTTGTTGTTGGCAATCGTCGCGACCGAGAACACCACGGCGGTGACAAAAAGCGCGAATGCCACCATCGCCTGCTGAGCGCTGATCGGCAAGCTGGCTTTGACCGCGAAGACGAGCAGCAGCGCGGCACCGATGACCGCCAGGATGCCGATGCCAGACAGCGGGCTATTGGACGAGCCGATGAGGCCGGCCATATAGCCGCAGACCGAGGAGACGAAGAAGCTCATCAGCGCGATATAGATGACGCCGCCGGCGACCAGCAGGGTCATATGCTGATCGAGTGCGCCATGTGAGTCGAAGCGCGCGAGCAGCCATCCGATCGGCAGCAGGCACACGAGCGTGATCAGCCCGACAAAGCCGATCGGGATGTCGCGCTCGGTCTGCGGCAGTGCTGCCGCATTTCCGGCGCGGCGGGCGCGCGACGCCGCCAGCGCCGAGCGCAGGCCTGCGTAGACGGGCCTCACCAGCTTCGCGAGCGTCCATATCGCGGCGACGAGAATGCATCCGGCACCGACGAACCGCACCTGGTGACTCCACGCGTCCTGCGCAATCCGCACGACATCGCCCTGGCCGGCATGAAGGGCAGAATAATGTGGCACGCCCCAACCCCAACCGATCAGGGCGCCGACCAGCATGGCAATGCCGACCCACAGTCCGACCAGGTGGCCGACCGCGAACAGCGCGAACGAGAGCAGGAAATCAAATCCGGTCACGCCACCGCGGCCGCCGACCTTGAAGAAGCGCGCCAGGTCGCTGGCAAAAATGCGCGTGGCGACGACGAGCGCGAACAGCGCGGACCAGACCGATCCCCACAGCACCGCCCGCAAACCGGCACGAGAATCCTCGACGGCGCCCTCCTGCGCTTCAGCGCCGCCACCAACCTTCAGGACCTCGGCACAGGCGCGGCCCTCCGGGTACGGCAGATCCGATTGCGTGACCAGAGCGCGTCGTAGCGGGATCGAATACATCACGCCCAGGATGCCCCCGAGCCCGCAGATCAACGTCGACGTCAGGTACGGAAAGCCGGTCCACCACCCGATGATCACCAGACCGGGCAGCACGAAAATGATCGCAGAGAGGGTACCGGCCGCCGAAGCGACCGTCTGCACGATGTTGTTCTCCTGGATAGTCATGCCCCGGAACCCGCGCAGCACGGCCATCGAGATGACCGCGGCGGGTATCGAGGTGGCAAACGTCAGACCCGCTTTCAGTCCGAAGAAGACGTTGGCGGCCGTGAAGACGAGCGTGATCAACACGCCCAGGACCAGACCGCGGACGGTGAGTTCCCGGGGTGCCGGTGCGGGTACGGGCGCCATCAATCATTCTCCCCTACCGTCGGGTAGCCATTGGATTCTAAAGGGATTTAGGACTCCACGTTCGGGTACGGCTCGTTATAACATCGTGACTGGGCTGGTAGGAGATGACCCCGTGTACGGTCCACCGATTTCGGGTCCGCGCGTCATCCTCAGGCTCCTCAGGGGCCCCGCGCTGTATTTCGTAGCGCGCGAAGACCCGAAACCGGATATGCCGCCTGTCCCGGACCCGCGCCGCGCTGCAGTGGCAGGCCTCGTCATTACCTTGTTGCTGGTACTGGGCGGAGTGCTGCTGGTGCACGTGCTCGATCGTACGTCAAAACTTCAGGACTGCGTGATGTCGGGTCGAACCAACTGTGCGCCGATCACCTCGCCGGACGGCACCGGTGGCTAATCCGCTTACTGCTCGCTGAGGGCCTGGCTGACCCGCATCCGCCCAGCGCGAATCGCGGGCAGCAGCCCGCCGAGCAGACCGATCAGCAACGCGCCCAACACCGCCTCCAGCATCAGGGGAACCGGGACCACGAACTGAAACGCGAACTGCGAGTTACCCAGGAAGTTCGTGTTGGCCTGCAGATTGTTCAACGTCAGATAAATGATCCCGGCGCCCAATAAGCTCCCGACCAAGGCCAGCAACACCGACTCACCGACGACCGCGGCGCCCACGGGGAAGGCGGCGAAACCGATCGCCCGGGCGGTGCCGATCTCGCGCACCCGTGCCGCGACGGTACCGTACATGGTGTTGAGAGCGCCGAAGGTGGCGCCGATACCCATGATGATGAGCAGCGGCACGCCGAAGAACTTCACGGTGCCGAGCAGGTCGCGCGCCATCCGCTGGTAGTACTGCGACTCCGGCAACGCGTAAACACCCAGATTGGACGCTGCCTTGAGCTGCGCCTGAAAGCGGGCCGCGGCCGCGCTGCTCGATAATTTGACGCGGACACTGTGCACGTCCGGTCCGAGACGAAACGCGGATTGGAGAATCGGCAGATCCCCCCACAACTCTGATTCGATCGCACCGCCACCATCTTCAAAGGTCCCGACGATCTGCCAATCCGTATCTGCCAGTCGCAAATGACTGCCGACATCCAGACCCGCAAATTGCCGCTGGCTGCTGCGACCGGCCAGCAATTCGTAGCGCCCGGGCGCCAGCGCCCGGCCGGCGGTTACCTGCAGTGCGCTGCGGATGTTCAAGGCTGCGGGGGTGATACCCCGTACCGACAGGTCCACGTAGTCGCCCTGGCTGATGCGCTTGACGCTGATCGAGCGAGCGCTCTCAGGAGACACGATCGCCGCCGGGTCGATGGTTCTGGCAACGCCCGCCACGGCGGCAGCGGCATCCGCCGTCAACGAACTCTGGTCCTCGGAGTCCTGGCCCGTCTTCAGCACCATGAGAATCCCGTCGTCCGCGCTCGCCATCAACAACGAACGGAAGGTCGCGGCGATGGAGAACAGGCCGATGAACACTGCCACGATGCAGGCGATGCCAAACACATCGATGGCCGCGCTCACCCAGCGTTGCGGCAATGTCATCAGGTTCAGCTTCAGCAGCGTCGCCGTCTGCCCGATCATCGCCGCTCGCTCCTGATGGCATCGACCACCGACAGGCGCGCGGCCCGGCGCGCGGGAAACCAACCAACGGCGCAGCCGGTTGCCAGCATCAGCGCCACGCCAGTGACAAGTTGTGTACTCGAAAGCTCCAGACCGCCGATCCGCTTCTGCCCCAAGCGAATGAGCTGCGCGGCGCACAGCAGCCCCAGGCCTCCGCCGATGAGCAGCAATACATTGGCCTCCGCCATCACCAGCCACCAGATCCGCCTCGGCCCGAACCCGATGGCCCGCAGCGTACCGATTTCACGGGTACGCTTACGGAAGCTTTGCGTCAGGCTGTTGCCGGTCGCCAGCAGCATGGTCACGAAGACCATCCCGAGAATCACGTAGGCGATGAGAGTGACATTGCCGACGCGTCGGAAGTAATCGCGCTGGGTACCATCCTGAGTGCCCGACAGCGTTTCGGCACCGGAGTTCATGAACAGCTGATCCACTGAGTGGGAGAACCGCGACGGGTCCACCCCGTCGTTCAGGATGGCGACCAGGAAATCGATGCTGCCGCGCTCGGTGGCGCGACTCTCATCGAGGTACGTGTAGTGATAGTAGAACTGGTTATGCCCCTCGGCGGGATCGCGGAAGTGCCAGATACCGCGGATCGTGAAGTTGAAGACATGCGTGCCGTCCAGCTTGGTGATGCCGGGCATCGTGATCGGTACGGAATCGCCGAGCTTCCACCCGTACTTCTGTGCCATGAACTCGTTGACGAGGGCGCCCTGCCGGTCCGCGAAATAGTCGCGTACCTGCTGGACGTTCCAGATAAACCTGCCGGTGGTATCCGGCGCCTGCGGGAAATCCTCATTCATGGCCAGAGGATTCAGCGGGTTTTTCGGGTCCTGGTAGTAGCCGCCCCGCGCAACGGCAAAATCCACCTGACCTTGCCTGAGTCCCGGAATGCGACGGATCTGGTCCAGGTAATACGCCGGCAGCGTATTGGTGTACTTCGGGTAGATGAAGATGCGGACGTTGTCAGAGAACTTGTAGCCGCCGCGAAAAAAAGTGCCTACCGCCGACAGTGAACCGAACAGCATGAACGCGCTGATGATGGTCACTGCCAGGAACACCAGCCGCGTCTTGTCGCGGACGAGGTTCGCCAGGACGAATCCCAGGTACTTCACCGACCCCCCTTCTTTGTACGCTAAGGATAGCGCTCGGGGGTCCAGGCTGCTGATTCAGCTCAAGCTATTGATTTTTCAGGAAACCTTTACCCGCGCCTGCGCCGCCCGATAGCGGCGGTTCATGGCGATCCGATCCTCATCCGAGAAATACTTCCTGGCATCGCCCCAGACGTTGCGTTCTTCTTCCTGGATGTGATGCTCGATGAGTTCCTTGAGCACCTTCGCCGCAGCCTTATGCTCCGAGGACTTCGCATTCGCGATTGCGGCCAGTTTCTGCAGTGTCTTGGCCGCGAGGTCGTGCTCAATGTAGCCCTCGTGTCCGTCGACCTGGGCATCCTTGTCCTTCAGCGCCGTGATCGCGGCATAGAGCACTTTTTCCTCCGCCTTGGTATGCGGGATCAGCGCCTGTCTGATCTGCTGAACCAACGCGTTGCGCTGCGGCGCTGTATCGGCATTCTGCAGGTCTTCGAGCAGGCCCTTCACTTCGTCGTGCTCTGCCTTCAACGTGTCCAGCAGATCCTGTTCCGCCTCCTGCGGCTGCACGCCGACCGCCTTCAGCACGGCCTTGCGCGCATCTTTCACAACGGCTGAAACGCCCATCTATTGCTCCTGAAAAATCCCCATCAGAGCATCGGTCGGCCTTCGTGTGCGACAAGCAGATCATGCATGTCGTTGGCATGTTCTTCTTCCACCGCGAGGATGCCGACCAGCATGTGCCGGGTGGTCGGGTCGTTGTCGCTGAAATACCGGATCAACTCCCGATAATGGTCGACCGCAATACGCTCCGCGATCAGGTTCTCCCTGATCATGTCGACGAGCATCCCGGCGGACCCGTATTCGGACACCGAGCGCGTCTCGAGACCTTTCGGATCGAAATTCGGCGTGCCGCCCAATTGATTGATGCGTTCAGCGACGCTATGCGCGTGCGCCCGCTCCTCATCGGCGTGCTGTTGGAACTCCGCCTTGACGGAATCGCTGGAGATGCCGGCGGCGGATACGGCATGCATGGTGTACCGCAGCACGCACACCAGTTCGGTTGCCAGCACGCTCTGCAGGATCTCAATGGTCTTTTTGACGTCGCCTTCATAGGTGAAGGTGACATTCCCGGTCCCGATATTTTCACGGGCACGGGCCCGTAGAGTCTTGACGTCCGTGAGAAAGGGTGTGGGCTTTGCTGCGTCGTTCATGCGGGCTCCGGAGGTAAGCGACTGACCTTTCGGCAAACAGTACCGGCATCGGTAAAGGATCCGTGTCAGCCAAATCGGACACTTCTTGTCAGCCGTTAAGCCGCCATCGATGCGTGCCGGGGTGCTAGGGTGCGCGCATTGAACCTCGAGGACGCGCATATTCCCCCCGCCACTGTTCCTGCAAACATCGATCCCGACGATCCGCTGGCGATCGAAGACTACGCGCTGATCGGTGACTGCACGACCGCAGCGCTGGTCGGCTCCAATGGCTCCATTGACTGGCTGTGCTGGCCGCGATTCGATAGCAGCGCCTGCTTTGCGGCCCTGTTGGGGCATGCGAAACACGGCCGCTGGTCGATCCATCCCGCCGCAGACATCTCGACCACGACGCGCGGCTACATCAAGGATACGGTGGTCCTTGAGACCGTCTTTGATACCGCTGACGGCAGCGTCGCGCTGATCGACTTCATGCCCGTGAACCAGACGGCCTCCTCCGTGATTCGCATTGTCGAAGGGCGTCGCGGCCGGGTGCCGATGCGCATGAATCTCACGCTTCGATTCGACTACGGTTCATCGGTTCCGTGGGTCTATAGACTCGAAGAAGGTCACGGCAACATCGCCATTGCCGGTCCGAATCTCGTCGTGCTGCGCGCCGCCGTTGCGCTGCGCGGCGAAGGCCTGTCGACTGCCGCGGAATTCGACATCGAACCGCGACAGCGGATCGCCTTCACGCTCAGTTATGGTCTGTCGCACAAGGCGCCCCCGCCTGCCGTGGATGGCGAGGCGGCGCTGCGGGAGACGCTGGATTATTGGCGCCAATGGTCCGCGCGCTGCACCTACACCGGCAGGCGGCGCGATACCGTGGTTCGTTCCCTGCTCACCCTCAAGGCCATGACCTTTGCCGAAACCGGTGCCATCGTCGCTGCGCCCACCACGTCGCTGCCCGAACAGCTCGGCGGACCCCGCAATTGGGACTATCGCTATTGCTGGGTCCGCGACGCCACGCTGACATTGACGGCGCTCATGGGTGGGGGCTACTACGAGGAGGCCGGAGCCTGGCGCGACTGGCTGCATCGCGCGGTCGCGGGCACGCCCGAGGACCTGCAGATCATGTATGGCATCTTCGGCGAGCGCCGCCTGGCCGAATGGGAGGTTGCGTGGCTTCCCGGCTATCACGGCGCTGCGCCCGTGCGCGTCGGCAACGCCGCCTCCGGCCAGCTGCAACTAGATGTCTGGGGAGAAATGATGGACGCCCTGCATCTGGCACGCGCAGGGGGCCTCGCGGCCTCCGAATCTGCATGGGCAATGCAATGCCGGGCGCTGGAGCACCTGGCCAGCATCTGGAAGGAGCCCGACGACGGGATTTGGGAGATCAGGGGCCCACGCCTGCATTTCACGCATTCGAAAATCATGGCTTGGGTCGCCTTTGATCGATGTATCAAGGATGCTGAGAAATATTCATTGGACGCCCCACTGGAGCAGTGGCGGCAAATCCGCGACGAGATACATCAGACGGTGCTGGAGCGGGGTTTCAGCCCGGCCCTGCACGCTTTTACACAAAGCTTCGGTTCGCACGAACTGGATGCGAGTCTGCTGCTCATCGCACAGGTGGGATTCCTGCCCATTGATGATCCGCGCGTGACCAGCACGATCGCAGCCATCGAGCGCGATCTGATGATTGAGGGGTTGGTCATGCGCTATCGAAGTGAGAGCGGGGCCGACGGTCTACCGGCCGGGGAAGGCGTCTTCATTCCCTGCAGTTTCTGGCTTGTCGATGCTTACCAACGGCAAGGCCGCGAAGCGGATGCGGACGCGCTGCTGGAGCGGCTGCTGGCATTGCGCAATGACGTGGGCCTGCTAAGTGAAGAGTACGACACCCACGCGCAGCGGCAGGTGGGCAATTTCCCCCAGGCCTTCTCACACCTCGCGCTCGTGCAAAGCGTGCTCGGCGCGCATGAAGGCAAGCCGCTGCGCGACCAGGTAGCGGCAAAACCGTGAACCGGGTGGGCTGTTGCAGCCGGCCTCCTACCTATGTAGACTAGCGAGCATGGGTACGAAAGATCGTCCCGTCCGCATGTCTCTCCAGACGCTTCGCGTCCTGGAACCTTTCCTCGAGAATCCGAATGATGAGCTTGCGGGCGCCGACATCCAAAAACGCGGTGGCCTGGCATCCGGCACGCTGTATCCCATTCTGCTGCGGCTCGAAGCGGCCGGATGGTTTGTCAGTCGCTGGGAAGCCATCGATCCGGTTGCGGAGGGTCGTCCCCGGCGCCGTCTGTATCGGCTGACGCCCGACGGGCGCGCACGCGCGAACGAAGTCTTCTCCGCCTTCAGTTTTCGGCGAGGAGTACCGGCATGAATATCCACGATTGGCTCGATGGCAGCGCCGCTCGATTGATCGCACGCGCCGCACGCGCTGCACCCGAACGATGCTCCGAACGGCTACACGAGGAGTGGCTGGCCCACGCGGTGGAACTGCCCTCGCCCGCTTCGCGCCTGCGGTTCGCCATGGGCTGCTGGTGGGCCGTGAAGATGATCAATCGGCAGGCGCCTGATGCCGCAAATGTGGTCAGCAGCAGCGCAGTCACCGCAGATGTGGTCATGACTGCATACGCCGCAGCGGCGGTCCCGCTCTTTTCGCGCCAAACGAATCCTGGGGCGGCCGCCAACCTACTGTGCGACATCAACACAACACCGCTGATCGATGTGATGCTGGTGTTGCTGATTACGCTGATCCTCACCCTTCCGGTGTTGACCCACGCCGTGAAGATCGATCTGCCGCAAGGACCGCCGCCCACGGCGACGGTGCGCCCGCCAGTCATCGACCTGGACATCGACTTCGATGGTACCGTCGAATGGAACGGCACCGTCGTGCAGAGCATGCAGCAGCTCGGGGACTTT
The DNA here is from genome assembly GCA_036267975.1 of Steroidobacteraceae bacterium. Lineage (GTDB taxonomy): Bacteria > Pseudomonadota > Gammaproteobacteria > Steroidobacterales > Steroidobacteraceae > DAIDKA01. Next base: position 59,645 of record DATAVA010000003.1, read on the forward strand.
TTCCGCGCCGAAGCGCTGAAGATTCCGCAGCCTGAAATCCACCTGCGGCCGAATTCCTACGTCAGGTACGATTTCGTCGCAAAAGTCCTCGCGCTTGCACAGCGAAACGGCCTGAAAAAGGTGGGATTCGTCAGCACCGGGACATTCCGCGACTAGCCACGGCCTTGCGCGCCCTCCGAACGCGGTATTCTCACCTCCGCCATCGTTTGATGCAGCCTCGCGCGGAGCACGCCACATGAGAGTACCGCCGCACGTCAGTGCCCCCGACTACGCCAGGGCCCTCGCGGAATTCGCGCAGGTCATTGGCGCGCAGTGGGTGTTCACGAGCGATGAGGATCTCGATCTTTATCGTGATGCGTTCTCACCGTTCCGGAACGAACCCGAGGAGAGGATAGCCTCCGGCGCCCTGGCTCCGGTATCGACGGAACAGGTGCAGCAGATCGTCCGCATCGCCAACAAATACCGCATTCCACTCTACCCCATCTCGACCGGCAGGAACCTCGGCTATGGCGGCTCGGCGCCCGCCTACTCGGGCAGTGTGGTGCTGGATCTGAAGCGCATGAACCGGATCATCGAGGTCAACGAGCAACACGCCTTCGCGCTGGTGGAGCCCGGTGTCAGCTATTTCGATCTGTATCACTACATCCAGGAGCACAAGCTCAAAGTGTGGATCGACTGCCCGGACCCTGGCTGGGGCAGTGTCATGGGCAATGCGCTGGACCGCGGGGGTGGGTATACCACCGCCAATTATCGCAATCACTTCGATTCCCATTGCGGCATGGAGATCGTTCTGCCGGATGGGGAGTTGCTCCGTACCGGCATGGGTGCGATCCCGAACGCCCAGACCTGGCAGCAGTACAAATCGGGCTGTGGTCCCTGGATCGACGGCATCTTCTCGCAGTCGAACTACGGCGTCGTCACCAAGATGGGCTTCTGGCTCATGCCCGAACCGGAGGCCTACCGGCGCTGCACCGTGAGCGTGCCGCGGTACCAGGACCTGATGCCGCTGGTGGAGATCCTGAACTTCATCGAGAACAGCCGCATCACCTCCGGCTTCCCGGACATCGAGTCGCCGCTGCTCGGCTATCCACCGGTCGGCCAGGTGCAGCTGTGGAATGAGACCGGCCCACCGAAGATGAGCGCCGAGCAGGTCAAGCTGATCGGCAGTGCGAAGTTGGGGTTTTCGCCCGAAATCGAGGCTTACGGCGCCCGTGCCGGCATTCCGTACTGGCGGCTGTGGCTGAGCTTCTATGGCCCCGAGGAGGTCATCGAGGCGCAGTGGCGCGCCACGCAGCGGCATTTCGCGCGCATTCCCGGGGCGAAATTCGCGGTAGTCGACCAGTTGCAGCCGCCGGTGGATGCGCAACAGGCCAGCAAGTACCACGAGCCGGAGCTCGGAGTCCCCTCGTTGCGGGCCTTTTCCATCGGGGCGCGAACGCCCTGGAATCCGACCCCTTCCAAGGGTCATATGTGGTTCTCCCCGATCATTCCACGCACCGGCGCGGCGATCATCGAGGCAAACCGAGTATTCAGCGAAGCTGCCAAGACCTTGGGCATGCCGCTGTTTACGACCTTTACGCTCCCCGCCTGCTTCTGGGAGCGCTGTTTCATCTTCATCCTCGCGACCCCGGTGACGGAAGATCCGCAGACCAACAGGCGTTATCGCGAGGGCTTCAAGAAACTCATCGAGGTCGGCGGACAGCACGGCTGGGGGGAATATCGCACCGCACCGGTGTTCCAGAAATCCGTCATGGACGTGTACTCCTTCAACAACCATGCGCTGCAGCGCTTCCACGCCACGCTGAAGGACGCCATCGATCCCAACGGCATTCTCTCGGCCGGACGCTACGACATCTGGCCGAAGCATCTGCGGGGGAAAATCTGATGGGAGCGCCAAGACTCATCGGTAGCCTGTTCGCAGCAGTGCTGGTACTCGGCGCCGCATCGGGGGTGACGCGGGCTGACGCTGTCGCGCCCCGCTATGCCGCGGGACGCGCGGTCTACGAAAAATGGTGTGCGGCCTGCCACGATCCGGGCATCATTCACCCCGGCACTCACGCCCTGATGACGAAGTATCCGGGCGGCAACCGTGCTTCGGGCTTGATCACAGCATGGACGGATCTGCCTGCCGCCTATGTCACCTTCATGGTGCGACATGGCGTGTCGGTCATGCCACCATTCCGCAAGACTGAGATCAGCAATACGGAACTGGCAGCCCTCGGCGCTTATCTGTCGCGCAATACGCCCGCCCGATAGGTCGTTCGGGCAGGAGTACACTGGCTAAAAGCCGGTCGGCAACGCCCGAACCGGGCATTATATCAAAAGGCTAGGTGATGGCGGGGTCCAAGCGGCTTTCAGGGGTACTGGCGAGTGCATGCGCCGGGGCGGTCGGGTTGTTTGGCTGGGTCCTATTCCACAAGAAGCCGTCGCCAGCCATTCAACAGCCAGTCACCGCCATCGCGGTGGCCACGGTCCAGAAGCGAGACGTACCGGTTTCGCTCAACGCGTTGGGCCAGGCCCAGGGTTGGCAGGCGGTGACCGTGCGGCCACAGGTGAGCGGCAAGCTGTTGCGAGTCCCGGTGCGCGAAGGCTCCGAGGTGACCGCGGGCGCCCTCGTCGCCGAGATTGATCCGGCCCCGTTCCGCGCGGCGCTGATGCAATCACAGGGTGCCTTGGCACGTGATCAGGCTCAGTTGCAACTGGCAAAGCTGAAATTGAGCCTTTACCGCCAGCTGTCGACGCAGGACTCCATTGCCTCCCTGGATGTGGAGACCCAAGCCGCTCTTGTGAGCCAGTTGGAGGGCGATGTGATGCTCGATCGGGGCGCGCTCGCGGCCGCCCAGGTGAATCTTGATTACACCCGCATCCTCGCGCCCGTCGCCGGCCGAATTGGCGTTCGTCTGGTGGATGCCGGCAACCTGGTCTCCACCACCGACACCGGCGGCATCGTCACCATCAATCAGATCTCCCCGATCGCGGTGACCTTCACCCTGCCGCAGGGGGAGTTCCTGCGACTCGCGCAATTCTCGAACGGCTTCGACAAGCCCCTGGTCACTCAGGCATACAGCCAGGAGAGCGGCGAGCTGCTGGATACCGGAGAACTGGTGGTGATCGACAATCGCGTCGACCCCGCCACCGCCACGGTGCAACTGAAGGCGCGTTTTGCCAACACCGACCGGCGCCTATGGCCGGGGCAACTGCTGAACGTGAAACTGACGTTGCAAACCCTGCACGGCGTCGTGGTGCTGCCCAGCATCGCGGTCAATCAAGGGCCAAATGGGCCCTTCGCCTATGTGATCGAGAATAGCCTGGCGATGCTGCGTCCCGTCGAGCCTGAACTTCAGCAGGATGAAACCACGGTCATCAAGTCGGGCGTGAAGCCCGGCGATATCGTGGTCATCGAAGGCCAGGGGTCGCTGCGCCCGGGCGCCAAGGTGGCGGTGCGTACCGAGAGCCGGCCCCACGCATGAACCTCTCGGCTACCTTCATCCGCCGTCCAGTTGCCACCTCGCTCATCGCGGCAGCGTTCCTGGGCATGGGGCTCATCGCCTATTTCAATCTGCCCGTGGCCTCGCTGCCCTTGGTGGATGCGCCCACCATCCAGATCAGCGCCAATCTGCCGGGGGCCAGCCCCGAAACCATGGCCTCAAATGTGGCGACCCCATTGGAGCGACAGCTGTCCTTGATCACGGGCATCACGCAAATGACCTCGAACAGCAGTCTCGGATCGACCTCGATCACGCTGCAGTTCGATCTCGATCGCAATATCGACGCCGCCGCGCAGGACGTGCAGGCCGCGATCAGCGCCGCCGGGGGCCAGCTCCCCACCGACATGCCCAGTCCGCCGGTCATGCGCAAGGTCAATCCGGCCGACAACTCGGTGCTGATACTGGCCATGACTTCGGACACGGTGCCGACGAATATTGTCAGTGACTACGCCGACAACATCGTTGCCCAGCAGATTTCACGCATGAAAGGTGTCGGCCAGGTCAACCTCGGCGGTCCGCGCAAGCCGGCCATCCGCATCCAGATCGATCCGCGCAAGGTCGCGGCGCTGGGACTGCAGCTCGATCAGATTCGCAACACGATTGCGCAAGGCACGGTAAACGCTCCGAAGGGCCAGCTGCTCGGCCGGCAGCAAACCCTGACTGTCTATACCAACGACCAGGCCCTGGACGCGAAAACCTGGAACGACCTGATCGTCGGCTATAAGAATGGCGCGCCCATCCGCGTCAGTGACCTGGGCGGAGCCATCCTCAGCGTCGAGAACACGCAAGGCGGCGCGTACAGCGAAGTCGGCAAGGCGGGCAAGTTCGAGACCCTCAAGTCCGGCCCAGCGGTTCACGTCGTGGTCTTCAAGCAGCCCGGTGCAAATGTCATCGAGACGGTGGACGCCGTGAAGGCCGCCCTTCCGCAGCTGCGCGCCGCCGTTCCGCCCAGCATCAACATGAACGTGATCGCCGACCGCACCGTCACCATCCGGGCTTCGGTCGCGGAGGTGAAGTGGACGCTGCTGATCACCATCGGACTGGTGGTGATGGTGATCTTCCTGTTCCTGCGCAACGTGATGGCCACGGCCATCCCCTCAGCAGTCATACCCGTATCGCTCCTGGCGACCGCGGCAGTGATGCTACCGGCCAAATTCAGCCTCGACAATTTGAGTTTGATGGCCCTGACCATTGGCGTCGGTTTCGTCGTCGACGATGCCATCGTCATGGTCGAGGCAATCTGGCGCCGCATCGAGCGCGGTCAAAAGCCATTCGAGGCCGCCCTGGCCGGATCACGGGAAATCGGCTTTACGATTCTGACGATTTCGACCTCGCTGATCGCGGTGTTCACGCCGTTGATGTTCATGGGCGGCGTGGTCGGGATAATGATGCGCGAATTCGCACTGACCCTCAGCGCAGCGGTGACGGTGTCGGTCCTGCTGTCCCTGACGCTGACGCCGATGCTGTGCGCGCGCTTTTTGAAAACCCCAAAGCCGCCGGCTTCATCGTTCATGAAGGCACTGGAGGTCGGCTTTCAGAAACTTGAGAGCAGCTACGCGCGCGGCCTTGAAGTGGTGCTGCGCCACCAGTTCACCACCCTGATGGCTTTCGGCTTCACCCTCATCCTGACCGGCGTGCTCTATGCCACCGCCCAGACCGGCTTCTTTCCACAGCAGGATACCGGCTTCCTCCAAGGCACCGTGGTGACGCCGCAAGGATCGCCGTACGCATATACCGACCAGAAGGCAGTCGCGGCTGCAAAAATCGTCGCTGCGGATCCGGACGTGGAAGAGGCACACTACAACGCCGGCGGGTCGGCGCAGGCCTCCCTCAATATCGGCTTGCGCTCGCGGGCGGACGGCCGCCGCGCCAGCGCCACCGACATCATCAACCGCCTGCGACCAAAGCTGGCGCAGATCGTCGGCACCCAGGTGATCCTGCAGGCCATGCAGGACATCACGATCGGCGGGCGCGTCGCGCGCGCGCAGTACCAGTACACGCTCTCCGACGGGGATCTGGATGAGCTCAATGACTGGACACCGCGACTGGTCGCGGCGCTGCAAAGCGCACGTGAGCTGACGGATGTTTCCTCGGACCAGCAGTCGCAGGCTCCCGCGGCCAACCTGACCATCGATCGTGACGCCGCCGGGCGCTTCGGCATCTCGCCGGCAGACATCGACACCGCAATCTACAACCAGGTCGGCCAGCGCCAGGTCGCGCAATACTTCACGCAGTTGAATTCCTACCGGGTCATCATGGAGGCACCGCCGGACCTGCAGCTCGGTCCGGAGCTCTTCAATGCCGTGCGGCTGATTTCTCCGATCACGGGAAAGCCGGTGCCGCTGTCCAGCCTGGTCAGAGTCGACACGAGCAAGACCCGCAGCCTCACGATCTCGCATCAGGGCCAGTTCCCCGCGCTGACCATCTCGTTCAATCTGGCCCCCGGGGTGTCCCTCGGAGCGGCGACGGCCGCGGTGGAACGCGCGCGCGAAACGCTTGGTGCCCCAGCAACGTTGCAGGGTTCCTTCCAGGGCACCGCCCAGGCCTTCCAGGCTTCGCTCAAGGATGAACCCGTGCTGATCCTGGCTGCGCTGCTGTCGGTCTACGTGATATTGGGCGTGCTCTATGAAAGTTATATCCACCCGCTGACGATACTGTCCACTCTGCCCTCAGCCGGTCTGGGCGCCCTTTTGGCCCTGCGGCTGGCGGGTCATGACCTGGATGTCATCGGCATCATCGCCATCATCCTGCTGATCGGCATCGTCAAGAAGAACGGCATCATGATTGTTGACGTTGCCCTCAAGCTCGAACGTGAGCAACGGCTGGATCCTGAGGAAGCGGTCCGGCGGGCATCACACCAGCGGCTTCGCCCGATTCTGATGACCACCGTATGCGCTTTCCTGGGTGGCCTGCCGATGATCCTCGGCACGGGCACCGGGTCGGAGTTCCGGCAGCCTCTCGGCTGGGCCATTGTCGGCGGCCTGATCGTCTCGCAGGCGCTGACGCTGTTCAGTACGCCGGTGATCTATCTTTATCTCGACCGCATCCGGCGCCGCTTTGAACACGGCGAGGAGGCGCCACCGCCCGGCGCAGCGCTCCAGCCCGCCCGCTTCGCACCTGGCACCCGTTAAAGCGGATGGTCCGGCATCGACAGCGATCGCCACATGTGCGCCGATGGACTGTTGTCGAAACCTAGCCCGTCGGCCGGCTGCCTGAAGTGCCGCCCGATGATGTCCGTGAACTGCTCCAGGACCGGATTGACGTTGGGTTCGAACGCATACAGATCGTTGACGGTTACCATGCGCGGCTCGGCGTACCACTTGTGCTGGCGCACCATCTGATAGGTGCGTTCGATATAGGGTTCGGGTCGATAGTCAGAACCATAGATGCGGCGGTAGAGGTCCGGATACTCGTAGCCCAGTGCCTTGTCCTCGTAGAAGCGCAGCGCCTGGTGGTAGCGGATCGCAAAGGCCACCTTCGCCGAGACGTACGGCTCGTACATCTGCGCGCTCCACCAGCCGTGATCGACCTTGATCAGTTCCTGCACCGTGTCGTGCAGCAGGCAGGCCAGGATGATTTCCTCCGACATCCCATTCTTCATGGCGCGGTTGGCGCTTTGCAGGCAGTGATTTGCGGTCGCGACGAAGCGCAGCTTGAAGTAGTCCGCCAGCATGGGACGCTGCGGCATGGGTGCAAGCCGCGTGACGTTGCCCTGGCGTGCGACGAACAGGTTGCCGACGCCCTTGCGGGTCGGCCTGGTAGCTGTCTGAGCTTCGATCTGCGCAGCCGTCGGGAACTTGGGCGCAGGATTGGTCTGTGACAGCTGATGCTGCTCCAGAGCATCCGCCTTGGCCTCGTCGCTCATGAGCGCGATGGCCGTCGCGCCTCCGAGTCCTTCCAGAAAGGCGCGCCGATCGATTTTCATGGTACCCATCCCCGCGGTCGGTCCGACAGGCGCACACTGTACCGCCGCGGCGCGGTTAAGCCCTAATTTTCGCCCCGCAGCCGATCGAGATCAGGACAATTCGGGCGTATTGCGCTGCGCGAACAGGCGCACGAAGGCGTCCGGATCGCACGGGGTGCTGTAGAGGAATCCCTGAATTTCATGGCAGCCCCGCTCGCGCAGGAACTGCTCCTGCGCCGCAGTTTCCACGCCCTCGGCAACAATATTGACGCTCAGCGCCTTGCCAAGGGAAATGATGGCGTCAGTAATTGCCTGATCGTCCTGGTTGCCGGGAAGCTCGCGAATGAAGGACCGATCGATCTTCAGGGTATCGATGGGGAATTGCTTCAGCTGCGAGAGCGAGGAATACCCCGTGCCGAAGTCATCGATCGCGAGCCGTACCCCCAGTGACTTGATGACTGCCGCGGTTTGCGCAGCCTGGTCGACGCTGTTCATGATCATGCTTTCAGTGATTTCGAGTTCCAGGCAATGCGCCGGCAAGCCGCTTTCCCGCAGCGCCGCCGTAATCACCTCCACGAGCGCCGGATCCTTGAACTGCCGCGGCGACAGGTTGACCGCCATGACGAGTGGCGGCAGACCGCGGTGCTGCCAGGCGATACTCTGAGCGCAGGCCGTGCGCAATACCCATTTGCCGATCGGCACGATGAGACCGGTATCCTCAGCCAATGGTATGAAGGCATTCGGCGACAGCACGCCCAATTGCGGATTGTTCCAGCGCAGCAGCGCTTCGACGCCGCAGATGCGGCCGGTGGCGAGCTCGATTTTCGCCTGATACTCCAGGAACAGTTCGTTGCGCTCGAGCGCATGGACGAGGTGCGTTTCCAGAACGATGCGTTCAACGGACATCGGCGACACAACTCCGGAGTAGAACTGGAAGTTGTTCTTGCCTTCGTCCTTCGCCAGGTACATGCCCATGTCGGCCTGCTTCATCAAAGTGGGCGCATCCATCGCGTCCTCAGGAAACCTGGCGATGCCGATGCTGGCCGTGACGCGACATTCATAGCTCATGATCCGCACCGGCTTGAGCATCGCGGCAAGGATGCTGGCCGCGACGGCGGCTGCGGCGGCCTGGTCCGCAATGGGATCGAGCAACACGATGAACTCGTCACCGCCAAAACGGGCGACGATGTCGGAACTGCGGACGCAGTCGCGCAGGCGCTGCGCGACTTGCTTGAGGACCTGGTCGCCGGCTTCGTGCCCAAGTGAATCGTTGACTATCTTGAAGCGATCCAGATCGACAAACAGCACCGCACATTCATGCTGGCGCCGGCGCGCGCCCTCCAGCGCATGCCCCAGAAGCTCCACGAAGATCACTCGATTCGGCAGCCCCGTCAGCTCATCATGTGTTGCAAGGTACTGAATACGCGCCTCGGCCAGCTTGCGGGGCGTAATATCCTCTACGATCGCGACGTCATATAGCAGCCCGCCCCTGCCGTCGTAGCGTGGCGCCGTCGCAATCTTGACCCAGATGATCGTGCCATCCTTGCAGACGTAGCGCTTCTCGATCCGCAGTGAATCCACCTCCCCGGCATGCAGGCGTCTGTGATCGCCATCCGTGGCATGGCCATCCTCGGGGTGGGAGAGTTCCCATACGGTAAGCCGGCTGAGTTCCTCCTGGTCATAGCCGAGCATGTTGCGCAACCAGCTGTTGCTCCAGATCAGATGGCCATGCGGATCAACGTGCGCGATGCCGACGGCCGCCAGTTCCACCGTACTCGCGTAGCGCGCCTCACTCTCGCGCAGCCGCGTCTCGAGCGCACGGCGCTCGGTGATATCGTGAATGGTGCCGACCACGGCTATCGGGTTGCCGTCGGCATCATCGCGGACTTCAACCGAGAGCTGCACGATCTTCGCGACCCCGCTGCGCGGCAACAGCAGGCGCGCCTCGGACACCTCGTAGGCATTCGGACCGAGCGCTATCACCCTGCTGCGCTGTTCCAGGCTCCAGCGATCATCCGGATGCACGTGCGTCATGAAGTTTTCGAAGCTTGCCTCGTAGGACGCCGGATCCTCTTCGAGCATGTTGTAGAGTTCTTCCGACCACCAGCTCCTGCCGGTGGCGATCTCCGCTTCCCAGTTGCCGATCCGCGCGAGCCGCTGGGTATCCCGGTAGCGCCTCTCGGTCAGGCGCAGGGCGGTCTGCGTGACTTTCTGTGCGGTGACGTCCTGCAGCGTCCCATTGATGATCAGCGGCCGACCCTGTTCATCGAGCGTCGCCTCACCACGGGTTTCGATTATCCGTTCGCTGCCGTCGGGTAAAGTGATGCGGATCTCGACGGGCTCGACCTTTTCCCCGGCGAAAGTACGTTCGCGGGTGCGATCCAGGCGCCTGCGATCGTTGGGATGCACCAATGCGCGGAAGCGCTCGTACGGCCGCGCCTCGACGGCGGGGTCGAGCTGCAGCATCCGATAAAGCTCATCCGACCACCAATGGGTGTCGTTCACGGTATCCCACGTCCAGCTGCCGATCCGGGCGATGCGCTGCGCCTCATTGAGCCGGTCTTCGGTCAAGGCCAGATCGCGCATGGCCGGAAGGTCGTGATCCTCCTGAATGACGCACAGCGTCAGCCGCTGGGAACCCGCCGCGAACTCGCTGCGCGTGAGATTCAGGCCCAGCCGTACGCCATCCTTGCGCACGCCCTGTACCGACAGGCTCGACGTGGACGCCGACCCCGCCGCAGCGCCGAGCCATTGGCTGACGGTCCGGGCCTCGTGGGCGCAACCGGCGGGAAAGAAGAACTCGGCGGGCTGATCGATGAATTCGACCTGCGCGTAACCGAACAGATGCACGACCTGGGCATTCGCAAACCTGATCCGCGGGTCTTGATCCAGAACCAGCACCGCCAGTGGCAGGCGCTCCAGCAGCGCCAGTGCAACGGTCAGGTCCGTTGCGGGCAATGCGTGGGGATCCTGCTCGGACCGGGCTAGCTGCATGTTCTGGTTGCTGCGGTGGCGGGCACTTTCCGTTATCGGTCAGTCGGGATATCCATGAATGCGGGAGCACACAGACTGTGACGAAGTTCACTGCTGATCGCTTAATGTTCAATGGAGGGTGAGATCGGAACTGTGGCTCCGATCCCAGTCCGGTCAGGCAGATCACACTTCCGGTATGGCCGGCCGATAATCCACTACATGGTCGCGTTGAAAACTTCCCTCCCGGTTGCCGTCGCGTCCGCTACGGACGAAGAACCGATGGTGGCATTGCACAATGACCCTGCGTTTGCCGCCGTACCCGATCCGGAACTCGAGCGTTGGATGAGCATTGTGCGCCGGCAGGCCAACGTCGCTTGCGCGGCCCTGTCCTTGTCCGATGGATCGCGCCAAATCGTGCGGGTGCTCGGTCCGACCAACGGCCTACCGGTGCAGGTGGCCGAAATCAGCGAGGAGGTATCACTGGAGGACTATCTCCTGGGGCCGCCGACTCCGCGCCACAACGACTGCGGCGGATCATTTGCCGAAGCACGTATCGCCCTGGCCGGCAAGATCCTGGGCCGCCTGGCGCTGGCTGATCCGAATCCGCGCAGCTGGTCCGTTGAGGACCTCGCGGTGCTGGGCGACACGGCAACGGGCGTTGCCACCGAACTGGAGCGACGCTTGGCGAAGGCGCAGGTCGCGCGCGTCCACGACCTGGTCGCCTCCCACAATCGCGTTCACGACATGATCGGAACCGGCGCGCCGCTGCACGATGTCTTGGTTGCGGTGTGTCAGATAATCGAGCGGTATGACTCCTCACTCATGCCATCCGTTCTGTTGCGCGATCCGGTATCGAACACTCTTCATTCCGGAGTCGGTCCGTCCTTGCCGAAGGAATACCTGGCTTCCGTGGACGGAGCGCCGATCGGTCCGAGTATCGGCACCTGTGGTCCAGCGGCCTGGTTCGGCGAATTCGCCATCTCCGCGGACCTGAGCCAGGATCCGAAATGGGCTCCTATTCGGGCAATGGCCGAACTGGCCGGCGTCGCGCACTGCTGGTCGATGCCGATCAAGGACACGACGGGCGAAGTCCTGGGCACGCTCGCCTTGTATGGGCGCCGGCCCCGTCGGCCCCAGCCGGAGCATGTCGCACTGCTGCGCGACTGGGCCCGCGTGGTCGGCACTGCGCTGGAGAGGACCCGATCGCTCGACCGTCTGAAGCATGATGCGCGACATGACAGCCTGACCGGACTGCCCAACCGGGCGGCCATCTTCGAGAAACTCGACAGCGCCATCCAGCAGGTGCGCGCCGAGGCGCCCTTGGGTGTGTTCTTCGTGGATCTTGACGGCCTCAAGGCCATGAACGACACCCTTGGACACGACGTCGCCGATGAGATGATTCGGGAAGTCGCGCGCCGCCTGTCGCATAGCGTCAAGGCAACTGACTTCGTGGGCCGCTTCGGCGGCGATGAGTTCATCGTCGTCGCGGACAATCTCGGCGATCCCGATGCGGCCGGCCAGCTCGGTGCCCGATTGCTCGATGCGATCGCGCAGCCGCTGCCGGGACTTGGCTCGCGGGTGATCACGGCGAGCATCGGCATCGCCCTGATCCGAACCAGCGCCATCGATGCACGCGAGGCCATCCGCCGCTCGGATTCAGCGATGTACGAGGCCAAGCGCACCGGGCGCGATCGGTGCGTGTTCGCCGAGGTCGGCGCAACCGTCCGGGCGGGTCGCCGACTGGAGCTGGTACGGGCCCTGCGCGGAGCCGAGACACGCGGCGAAATGCGCCTGGTCTATCAACCCGTCATTTCCCTGCCTGCCCGGCGCGTCATCGGTGTCGAGGCCCTGCTGCGCTGGAACAGCCCGACACTGGGCGAAGTGCTGCCAAGTGAGTTCATCCCCATCGCCGAGGACTCCGGAAGCATCCTGCAGATCGGTGCCTGGGTACTGTGGGAGAGCTGCCTCGCCCTGGCCGATCTCGCATCCGCCGGTCATCAGCTGCGGCTTGGTGTCAATGTCTCTGCCCGGCAGCTCTCGCAACCGGACTTCCCACTGTGGGTGCGCCAAACACTGTCCCACGCACAATTCAGTGCCAATATGCTGAGCCTCGAACTCACCGAGACCTCGCTGCTGCGTCCGGACAGCGTCACGGTGGGCAACGTACATGCCCTGGAAACCATGGGAGTGCGCGTGGCGCTGGATGATTTCGGCACGGGATACTCTTCCCTGACCTGGCTGCGCGACCACCCCTTCGGCGCGATCAAGATCGATCGCAGCTTCATCGCCGGTATCCACGAGCAGGAAAGTAGCCGTGCGATCGTGGCGGCCGTCATCCAGATGGCCAAGGACCTCGGCTGCACCGTCACGGCGGAGGGTGTGGAGACCGAAGAGCAGCTGCGAATCCTCGAGGCACTCGGTTGCCATCAGGCGCAGGGCTTCCTCATCGCCCGACCCACCAGCATCACCGCCCTGCGGGGCCAATTCGACGCCACCGGGCTCGCACTGACGGGCAGCTGAAGCAAACCGCCCACATTCGGCTCACTGTGCGGGTCCCTCAAGGACGCCGCCGACCTTGAGGCGAATCTTATAGACCGCATCGCAGGCCGCCACGTACAGCGTCTTCCCATCGGCATCGCCGAAGGCGACATTGGTCGCGCAGATCTGCTTCTTCGGCTCCGCGCCAAGGACCGGCAGGTTGATGGTGCCCAATAGCCTGCCCGTCGGTGCCGTCACGCGCACCAGTCCCGGTCCCGCTCCGCCGGTTGAATAGATGTTCCCCTGCCGATCCGAGCGCATGCCATCGCCGATACCCACCCCCTGCGCGAACAGCGTGCCTTCGCCAAGGGTGTCGTCCGGCTTCACGACATAGCGCATCATTTTGTTGAAGGCACTCAGGTACAGGAATTTCTCATCCGCCGAGAGCGTGATTCCATTGGGAATGCCGCCCAGTTGCTTGTCAGTGAGCAGCTGGGTCGTCTTGCCGTCCTTGATCAGCCACACCGCATCCTGCAACTCCTTCAATGGACTTTTCATCGCGCCGCGCAGACCGAAATCATTATCGGTGAGGTACACGGCTCCGTCGGATTTGATTGAAATATCGTTGGGGCCGTTGAAACGCTTGCCCCCAGCCCCGGCCGACAGCACCACATGCCGGCCATCGTGCTCCAGGCGCATCACCACACGATCATCATCGGCACACCATAAAATTCGCCCCTGTGGGTCGACTCCCGAACACGACGGTCCGATCAGCAGCACGTGTGAGCGGCCGGCGCGCGTCTGGGCACCAACGTTATCGACGTCGTCCCCCGAATAGCCCGCCTTCTCCATGAAAACCGAGACGACATTGTCGGGTGCAATCTTGTACAGCACGTTATCCAGCAGGCCGCCGAGCAGCAGAAAGCCGCTGCCAGGCCCGTCCCGTACCCAGGTCGTACCCTCATCGAGGCCGAAGCCGGAGGCGACCAGCTCGACTTTGGCGTCCGGCGCGATCAGCGCATCGAGTCCCGGATCAAGTCGGCTGATGCTGGAGGGTTCCGGTGGTGGAGCTGGGCCATCACCGCGCATCTGTCCTGCTGCAGCCGCGTAGCCGGACGCCATGGCCGCCAGGGCCGCCAGGGCGGCGGCAATCAATCCATTCGCCTTCATGCGCCTAGGATACTGCGCAACCGGGCGGCAGCTAGTTCGCCTGCGCGAATTGCCCTGAAGGATCGCTGAATATGATCTCCACGCGGCGATTCTGCTGGCGTCCCTCGGGAGTATCGTTGGATGCCACGGGGTACGCCTTACCACGACCCAGGGTCCGCACGCTGTCGGCCGAAACGCCCCGCGCGGTCAATGCATCGGCCACGGCGCGCGCGCGCTGCTCGGAAAGCTCCTCGTTGTACGCATCGGAACCACGGCTGTCCGTATGTCCTTCGATCATGATCTTGGTCTGAGGATTGGCATTCAGGAATGTGGCCAGGCGACCGATCACCAGATCAGCCCCCGGCTTCAGGGTTGCCTGTCCGGTATCGAACAGCACGTCACCCAGCGTCAACACCATGCCGCGGTCCGTCTTCTTGGCCTGCAGATCCGCAAGTTGCTGCTGCGTGGCGGCCAGTTGGGCCTGCGCGGCCAGCGTCGCGTCCTTGGCAAGATCGGCCTGGGCCTGGGCGTTCTGAGCCGCAGCCTGCGCGCTTTGGGCCTGAGCCTGGGCACTCTGAGCCTGCGCCTGCGCATTCTGCGCCTGCGCCTGGGCGTTCTGGGCTTCGCGAGTCCGTGATTCCAGCAAAATCCTGTTGCGATCCTCCTGCGCCCGCGCGACCTGCTGGCGCGCACTCGCTTCGGACACTCTGGCCTCCCCTGCCTGTGCATGGCGCAAAGCCAGGTAGGCAAGATGGTCAACTATTGCCGGGGGTTGATCGTGCTGCTGTGCAATTTCTGCCCGCTGCAGTGATTCACGCGCGGCCGCCAGGTCGCGACCGGCCGCCTGCTGTGCCAGCGGTGCCTGCGCCAGGGTGTCGATCTCGGCGCGCGCCTGCTCGAGCTGGTCACTGCGCTGCGGCACCGAGGCGCAGGCGGCGAGCACGGATGCCGCCACGCCAACTAATATGATTCGTTTCATCGCTATCTCCTGAAGGCGCCTCATTGGGCGCTCGCATTGGCGGCGCCGCGGGCCGACTCTTGGCGCAGGGTTTCATTGCCCTGCACGACTTCCTGCGCAGCGCGCTGTGCCTCGGCATCGGAGGCACGGGCCGTGGCCAGGTCGGCATCGGCTGCCGCCGATTCGGCATAGCGACGCGCCTCGTCGTACTTGCCCTCGGCGTTTGATTTCTCAGCGTTGCTGAGTTCGTCATGCGCCCGCTGCAGATCCGTTGCTGCGTAGCGCTGCGCGCCGGCCTTGTCCGCCTGCTCGACGACGGTTCTGGCACGCGTCACCTCTTCAGATGGCGGAGGGCCCTGTGTGGCGCACCCTCCAATGAAGCCACACGCGAGCAGCGTGGCTGTTATGAATTCTGTGCGCAGTACCATGATTCTTCCCTCGATGTCATACGGTTGAATACGATCCGAATGATGGAATCGTCCTGCTGTGCCGACCATCGGTCATAGGGCCGTTGACGGGTGCGCGGACTCGCGACAAGACGTAGGACGAGTCCCGGCCTCGCTCCAGCATCGAGAGCAGCGCCGGGGCTCACAGCGCCGCGGGGGTTGACCAGACAACAAGGAAGGGCCGGAGGCATTTTTTCATGCCTCGTTATTGTGTGGTTTATTAATGAGATATAGATTTTTGTGCATCTCATTTATGGTGGATACGCGGCGCGCATCCCCTCGCAGTGACCACGGCACTTATAACGGCGCGTCGCACGGCCCGCGCGACTTCGGGATAAAATCCCGTGGCTTCTTCAGACAACAAGTAAGACCGTTAGGGGGTTTCCATGATGATCCGCCGTAGCCGCGCCCTCGGCACAAGCTGGCTGCTGTCCGTTGCACTCCTCGCCGCTGGTGCGGTAAGTCTCACCGCGGCCGCCGACGAGCGCGCCGCAAATGTCACTGCCAAACGCCTCGTCAAGGCCGCCGACGAACCCGGACAATGGATGACGTATGGGGGCACCTACTCCGAACAGCGTTTCAGCACGCTGAAGCAGATCGACTCGAGCAACATCGGAACGCTGGGTCTGAAGTGGTACGGCGATTACGCAACCAACCAGGACCAGCACGGCTCACCGCTGTACATCGATGGCGTCATTTACGTCTCCACGTCGCGCGATGTCGTACAGGCCTTCGACGCGAAGAGCGGCAAGCCACTGTGGACCTACAACCCGAGCATCCACGGCGAGCGGCTGCGCTACAACGTTGGCCTCGTGAACCGCGGCATCGCGGCGTGGAACGGCAAGATCATCATAGGCACGCTCGATGCGCGCCTGGTGGCCATTGACGCGAAAACCGGCAAGGAAGTCTGGTCGGTCGATACTGTCCCCGACAGTCTCGGCCTGGGCGAGATGGGCAAGCATTACGCGATCACCATGGCGCCGCGCGTCGCGAAGGGCAAGGTGTTCATCGGCGCCTCTGGTGGCGAGTTCGGTGTCCGCGGCTGGATCGCGGCATTCGACGCCGACACCGGCAAGGAGGTCTGGCGCTTCTGGACCGTTCCGGGCGATCCGGCGAAAGGCTTCGAGAACAAGGCGCTCGCGAAGGCTGCGAAGACCTGGACCGGCCAGTGGTGGAAGGGCACCGGCGGCGGTGGCACCGTGTGGGATGCGGCCGTGTACGATCCGGTCACCGACCTGTTGTATTTCGGTACCGGCAATGCCTCGCCGTGGAACGATCGCACGCGTGAGCCGACGCTGGGTGATGACCTATATTCAGCCTCGATTGTCGCGGTGAAGCCCGACACGGGCGAATACGTGTGGCACTACCAGGAAACACCGGGCGATGCGTGGGACTACGATGCGGTCAGTCCCATGATGACGGCCGATCTCACCATCGGCGGCAAGAAGACCCACGTCATCCTGCAGCCCTCGAAGAATGGGTTCTTTTACGTGCTCGAGGCCAAGACTGGCAAGCTGATCAGCGCCGATCCTTTCACCGAGGAAAACTGGGCGACGGGGGTTGACCTGAAGACCGGTCGTCCGAAGGTCGTCCCGGCGGCCCGCTATGAAAAAGCGCCGTGGGATCTCGCGCCCGGCGTGCAAGGCGGTCACAGCTGGCATCCGAATGCCTACAGTCCGCTGACCGGTCTGATCTATATCCCCGCCTGGGAAGCATACTTCACGATGGCCAGTCCACCGGCCGGCGCTGCACCGCCCGGAGGCGGATTCAGCCTGGGCGTCGCGATGGGCACCCGAGTTGATCCGAGCAAGCTGCAGCCCTACGCACGCAGCGGCGTCAAAGGCCGGCTGGAGGCCTGGGATCCGATTGCCCGCAAGGTCGTATGGGAGACCGACTCCTTTGCCAACGGGCGCCCCACCAGCGGTGTGCTCGCGACCGCGGGCAATCTGGTCTTCATGGGCGACGGTGGCGGCAAGATCCTGAGCGCCTATGACGCGAAGAACGGCACCAAGCTGTGGAGCTTCGATGCCACGACGGCGGTTTTTGCCGCGCCCATCTCCTATGAACTCGACGGCGTGCAATACATCGCGGCCAGCGTCGGTGGCGCCGGTCAAGGTGGCTACTTCGCCCCGACGAACGCGCGCATGCTGGTATTCGCACTCGGTGGCAAGGCGGTCCTGCCGGAGCCGCAGGCGTATACGCCACCGCCGCTCAACCCGCCGCCCGCGACCGGCTCTGCCGAGGTCATCGCCCACGGTGGCGCGGTCTATACGCAGTTCTGCTCGGTCTGCCATGGCGCCAATGGCTTCCAGGCCCGCACCAGTTTCCCGAATCTGACCGTCACGCCGCTGCTGTGGACGCAGGAAGGCTTTGATCAGGTCGTGCGTCAGGGTGGCCGGGCCGACAAAGGCATGGGTAACTTCGGCAAGGATCTGACGCCCGAGGACGCGGTCGCAGTACGCGAGTACCTGATCTCACGGGCAAATGCCATCAAGGCGGGCGGCCCTGGTGCCGCCGGTGGGCCCGGCGGCCGCGCTCGCCCCGCCCCTGCGCCGCCGCAGACCGGGCACGCGAATTAAGCCCGACGCGCAAGTGCGTACTTCAGGGCCGGCCGCAGCGATCTGCGGCCGGCCTTGTTTCACTGGGCCGTCGGCGCATCTGTGGCCGCGGTGAGGGTACCCAGCACCGCCTGCGCGACTCGCTCATCGATATCCGCCGCCTCCCGGTATTTCACCGGATAGCGCAGCAGCGCCTCCATGTGTCCGTTCACCAGGCGCATCTGCACCTGGGGCGCATTCTCGGAGCCGGATGGTCCGACGGCCGCGCCGATTGCCTGCAGCAATTGCGCCTTCAGGGCCGCGTAGTCGCGCACGCTGGGCAGCGGCAGATTCGTTTCCCGGAAACTGACATCCGTACCCGAAACCTGCTTGAACAGCCCCCCGCTGGTCTGGAATACGACCAGATTCGCAAATGCGACCACTCGGCCGGTGGCACCCAGTGGCCCCTGCTGGCTGATCTCCCGCAAATGCAGTCGCACGAGCCCGATATCCATCACCTCGCCGACCACCGTGCCGATCTGAATGCGATCGCCGACCCGGATTCCGTACTTGCCGATCAGAAAGAAATAACCCACCACCGAAACGAGGACGCTTTGCATGGCGACCGCGAGCCCGGCCGTGAGCAGCCCGGCGAACGTCGCAAAGGCGCTGATCTGGGTGACAAAGCTCAGGCAGATCACCGCCACCGCGATGGTCCAGATCACAATCGTGCGCACCAGCAGCAACTGGTAGCGGCGATGGGTATCGTGTGCGTAGCGCAGCACCGCGCGACGCCACACTTCGCCGAGGGCGAATACCACCACCAGAATCGCGGCCACGAGCCCGAGTCGCACGGCGAGCGCCGTCAAGGCTTCATGGTACTGCTTTTCGGCCGAATCCCGCCAATTGGCCAGGTTATGCCGATACTGCTCGAGCAATACCTGTTCCTTGCCCAGCGGCAGCAGGATGTCCGAGGTCTGCTTGAAGAGCCATGCCAGGGTATCGAATTGGTCGCGCAGGCCCTTGAGGGCAGTGCCGGTGGCGTGATCCGCCTGGGAGGCCAGGGCCGCACTGCGATTTGAATAGCCTTGCAGCTGGGCGCGCGGCACAGCGCTGATCTTATGAAAAGTATCAGCCAGGGCGGCGGTGCGCTGATCGATGCCCTCGATGGCGCTGACCTTATTGCGCTGCCGGAACACTTCGGTGCTCAGATCCCAGATGCCGGCACGGCCGCCTGCCGTTGTGGCCGCCACGGGACTCGCCGCGGGCACTGTTGCGCCTGGCGTGGCGCCGGTCACGTTGCCGCCAGCACCCGGCACCGTCGCCGCAATCGCATCGATCTGCGCCTTCAATGCATTCGCATTCGCGGCTTTTGGGTCACTGGTGCGAACAAACTCATCCATCGTGTCGAGCAGGTTCTTGCGCGCACTGGCCATCGCCAGTTCGCCCTGCAGCTCGGCCAGCTTCGCTTCGGCATCCGCCCGGCCCTTGCCGGAAGCCGCAAGCTTCTGCCGATCTGCCGCAATCTCTTGCTGAATGCTCTTCAGATCTGCGTCCACCTGCGCCTGTTGCTGCGCGAACGATTCCGATGCGGTGATGGTGGCGGTATCGCGCGGCGGGGACGACTCCGACTCACTGCTGAGAAGCTCGGCATTCGCGCGCGCGACCTCGAACGCGAGACTCACGACTTTGTCGGCCGTCTGACGATTCGCGAACAGCAGCAGCAGATCGCTGGGCTGGGTTGCGTTCTGCTGCTGGGTGCCAAGCGCCCGGTACCATTCCACGGTCTGATCCAGAATCTGAATAACCTGGTCGCCGGTCAGGACGGATACCTTCGAGTCGGCGGCGTGCGCGCAGACGCTGTGCTGCGCAAGCGCCGCAACCGCGATCAGAATTACTTTCCTGACATGTTTCATGTGTCGCTTATGCTGCCCGATTCCGGGCTGTCGGACAAACCCGACACACCATCCCGCGCTGCGCCGACCGTCACTCGCACCTGCCGTAATGCCCAAATGACATCATCGCAGGTGTCATGCACCTGCCATCACCCCTGCAGCACACCGTCGCGCTGGCGAGTCGCTCGGCTCAGTACTGGAGCGCCGACAATGCTTCGACTGTCGGCGCCGCACTTGCGTTCTATTGCGCCTTCTCCCTGGCGCCGTTGCTGGTGATTCTTTCGACTCTCGCCGGGCTGATCATCGGCTCCGCCGCCGCGTATGGGCAGATCGGATACCAGCTGAATGAACTGTTTGGGCCCGCCACCGCGAAGATTCTCCTCGGCGCGGTGAAGAGCTCCCAGCAATCCCAGGGGGTGCTGGCGACATGGATAAGTGCCATCACGCTCGTCATCAGCGCGACCACGGTCTTCTCGGCGCTCGAATCAGCGCTCGAAAGCATCTGGGAGGATACGACGCCGGCGACGCGCGGCATCCGCGGCTGGGTACGCAGGCGTCTGCTGTCCGTGGGCTTCATATTGGCGCTGGGATTTCTGCTGCTGGTCTCGCTGACGGTCACCACCGCGCTGGCCACGCTGCGCAAGGATGTCGCCGAGAATCACGCCGCGGTGGTCGGTTTCATCGGCTGTCTGGACCTTATCGTTTCGCTGCTGCTGATCTCTGGCCTGTTCGCGCTGATGTATCGCTATCTGCCGGCACGGCGCCTGCCCTGGCGTGTGGTCCTGGTCGGCGGATTGCTCACCGCGATCCTGTTCTACATCGGACGTTGGGGAATCGGGCTTTACCTGGCGCATTCGACCCAACCGACGGCTTTCGGCGCTGCTGCTTCCTTCGCCGCACTGTTGCTGTGGCTGTATTACAGCGCACAGATTTTTCTCTTCGGCGCCGAATTCACCTCGGTGCTGGGCGGCTTGCGCCGCAAGCCATGAGAACCTTCCACTGCACGCACTGCCAGAATCTTGTCTTCTACGAAAACGTCCGATGCCTCAACTGCGGACACGAGCTGGCGTTCCTGCCCGAGCTGATGCAGATGGCAACGCTCGAACCGGGCCCGCAGGGGCTGTGGCGCTACGGCGCTCACGATTACAAGCTGTGCGCGAACAACGTCAACCATCAGGTGTGCAATTGGGCGCTGCCCATCGAGGACACCGAGGCACTGTGTCGCTCCTGCCGTCTGACTCACGTCATTCCGGATCTAAGCCAGCCGGGCAGCACGCAGGCGTGGCATAAACTCGAGATCGCGAAACGCCGGTTGCTCTACACCATCATGACGGTCGGCTTGCGAATTGCGGACAAGACCGCGGCCAACCCAGCCGGGGTCGAATTCGAGTTTCTCAAGGACTCAGCCGCACCGAATGGTGATCTGAGTCGGGTGCTGACCGGACACGACAATGGCCTGATCACGATCAATATCGCCGAAGCGGACGATGTCTACCGGGAACTGCAGCGCGCACGCCAGAACGAGCCCTATCGGACCTTGTTGGGCCATTTCCGGCATGAAATCGGCCATTACTACTGGGATCGACTGATCCGCGACTCGCCCCGACTGGACGCGTTCCGGCAGTTGTTCGGGGACGAGCGGGCCAACTACCAGATGGCGCTGAACCAGCACTATCGCGACGGTCCGCCGCCGAACTGGGAAAGCGACTTCATCAGCGGCTACGCGAGCACCCACCCCTGGGAAGACTGGGCGGAAGTGTGGGCGCACATGCTGCATATGATCGATGCGCTGGAAACAGCTGAATCAGTCGGTGTTTCAATCCGGCCGCAGCGCTCGGATGAGCCCGCACTCGTCATTGCACGACCGATGTTCGACGCCGGCATGGCGGAATTTGACGACCTGATGGCCGCGTGGCTGCCGCTGACCTATGCTTTGAATAATTTCACGCGCGGCCTGGGGCTGCCGGACGGATACCCGTTTGTGCTCTCGGGGCGGGTGGTCAGCAAACTGCGCTTTGCCTACGAGACGATCCAGCGCAATCTCACAACCCGTTAGCGGCGAACTTCAGACCCACGGCGTACTCATTATCATCGAGCCTTTGGCAGTAGATGACTTCGCAATTCAGGTAGCGCTCGCCACCGGGCTCAGCCAGATGCACGTATTCGTGCGCCTTCCAGGAGCGATCGCTGATGACGCGCGCGCCCTGACCACTGATGTTCTTGATGGTCACGCGGCTGCAGATCGGATCGCGCCCGACTTCCTCAAGGCGCCCCGCCATGGCCACTTGCATACGGTGTTCGCGGCGCCCGACATGGATCTGCAGGGAGGTCCAGCGGTTGGGTGATGCCGAGGCAGCCACGAGCACTCATCCCGCACTGGCCGCCAATGCAAGACGCGGCGGGGCCGTCTCGGCGGGGACTTTGCGGGTCTTGTCCACATACATCGCACGGTCCGCGCGCTCCATCAGGGTCAGCACCGAGGTCGGTCGCAGCGGATCGAATTCGGCCACCCCGATACTCATCGACAGCGGCGGGATGCGCCCGGCCGCATTGCACTCAGCGATCAGGCTCTTCAGATGCTTGCGCAGCAGATTGTGGTCTTCCGCGCCGCTGTGGCGCACGAGCACGGCAAATTCATCGCCACCGATACGGCCGATGATGGCGCTCTCCCCGCAGGCCGCGCGCAACATGCTGGCGGTGGCCGTGAGCAGCCGGTCGCCGATCGCGTGCCCGAGTGTGTCATTGACGCTCTTCAGATTGTCGACGTCCACGTACAGCAGTACGGCACCGCGCCGGTCACGGGCCAGGTGGCGCAACAGGCGGTTCGCGACCCACTCAAAGCCGCGACGGTTGTACACACCGGTGAGCTCATCGGTAGTCGCCATGGTGCGCATGGCATAAAAGAGCTGCTCCAGCGCCGCAACTTGCGCCGCGAGCGGCTCCTTCGCGGGTTGCGTCCGGCATTGCAGTAGCTGCGTCAGTAACCCCCTGACACGTTCGCGATCGCCCTCAGCCGCTGCCGAGTTCAGATGCTGGATGAGTGTCGCACTGTCACTGTCAGAAGACGCACGACTACCGCCATGCGAGCCGGCGAACGCCGCAGATCCTAACATCGGTGCACCCATCCTGTGGTCCTGACGCGACACTTGCGTGAGGGGAGAATAGCCACGGAGGGTGTGCGTTCCCAACCCATGCTTTCCGCGTGTGCAGATAGGCATAGTCCGACGCGATATAGGCGCAATCCTATAGTTGAGCTACACCGGGGCGGCAATCACCGCGAGCCAGTCTCGGGCGCCGCCGAAGGCTTCGGGACGCAGCTGGCAGCGGCGCCGCTTGCCATCGCGCCGGTTGTGGATCATCGCGGCCTCGCCCAGCACCTTCAGATGCCGGGAGATGGCCGGCAGCGACAGGGCAAAGGGCGCTGCCAGCTCACCGACCGTCGCCGGGCCGCGGGCGAGCCGAACCAGGATGGCGCGCCGCGTCGGATCGGCCAGTGCCTGGAAGCTGCGATCCAGGGAGCTCTGTTCCAGCGAGTTCACGGTCGTCATTTTGATTTAACGAAATAGTTAAATCAATAAGATATTGTTCCGGCAAAAAGACCCGCATCAGCCTACGGTTGCGATGCGGTGTGCGCCGGCTTTGCGCATAATCGGCGGCCTTAGGATGCGGGGGATGAACATGAAGCAGACCTTGTCGGCCGCCGAGCAGGCCCTGTCGGACGCCGCGCTCGACTATCACCGTCTGCCGACACCCGGGAAGATCACCGTTACCCCGACCAAGCCGCTGTCGAACCAGCGCGATCTGTCCCTGGCGTATTCCCCCGGCGTGGCCTACCCCTGCCTGGCGATCGAGGCCGACCCGAATACCGCCGCGTTGTATACCTCGCGCGGCAACCTCGTCGGGGTCGTCACCAATGGCACGGCAGTACTCGGACTCGGTGACATCGGCCCGCTGGCGGCCAAGCCGGTCATGGAGGGCAAGGGTTGCCTGTTCCGCAAATTTGCCGGAATCGACGTGTTCGACATCGAGCTTGCCGAGAAGGACATCCATAAGCTGGTCGACATCATTGCCGCGATGGAACCGACCCTCGGCGGTATCAACCTGGAGGACATCAAGGCGCCGGAATGCTTTGAGGTGGAGCGCCTGCTCACCGAGCGCGTGAACATCCCGGTGTTCCACGACGACCAGCACGGCACCGCCATCATCTCGGCAGCCGCCATCCACAACGGCCTGGAGCTGGTCGGCAAGAAGATCGCGGAAGTGAACGTGGTGGTCTCCGGCGCCGGTGCCGCCGCGATTGCCTGCCTGGACCTGATGGTCGGGCTGGGGCTCAGTCGCAAAAGGATCCTCGTGTGCGATTCCAAGGGGGTGCTCTACCTCGGTCGCAAGGATGGCTTCAACGAATCCAAGGCGCGCTACGCACAGGCCACCGATGCGCGCACCCTCGGGGATGCCATCGTCGGCGCCGATGTGTTCCTGGGCTGTTCGACGGGCGGTGTGCTGACCGCCGAAATGGTCAAGAAGATGGCTGCGAACCCGATCATCCTGGCCTTGGCAAACCCGGAGCCGGAGATCCGACCGGAACTGGCGCTGGCTGCCCGACCGGACTGCGTCATCGCCACCGGGCGCTCCGATTATCCGAACCAGGTCAATAATGTACTGTGCTTCCCCTATATTTTCCGGGGCGCACTGGACTGCGGCGCCACGCGCATCACGGCCGAAATGAAGCTGGCCTGCGTGCGGCAGATCGCCGATCTGGCCAAGGAAGACATCAGCGAAGAGGTGGCCAGTGCCTATGCCGGCCAGGATCTGGGGTTCGGTCGCGATTACATCATTCCGAAACCCTTCGATTCGCGGCTGATCTTGCGCATCGCGCCAGCGGTGGCGGCCGCGGCGGCCGCCTCGGGCGTCGCCACCCGTCCCATCGCCGATCTCGACGCGTATCGGCAGCAACTGATGCAGATGTTCGCCGCGGGCGGCCTGGTCATGCAGCCGGTGTTCACCGCCGCGCGCGCCTCCACCAGGCGCCGCATCGTCTACGCCGAAGGCGAAGACGTGCGTGCCCTGCGCGCCGCACAGTTCGCCCTGGATGATGGCCTGGCCGAACCCATCCTGATCGGCCGCCCCGCGGTGGTCGAGCAGAGGATTGCCAAGGCGGGTCTGCGACTGCGGCCGGGCAAGAACATCGAATTGGTCAATCCGGACGATGACCCGCGCTTCAAGCAGTACTGGCAGGCGTATCACCACATCATGGGGCGCCGCGGCATCAGCCCCGAGGCGGCCAAGAACGCCGTGCGCCGCTCCTCGACCACCATTGCCGCCCTGATGGTGAACCTGGGCGATGCGGATGCCATGCTGTGTGGGCTGCACGGCCGCTTCGATGCGCATCTGGCGAAGATCAGCGAGGTGATCGGACGCGACCGCGATGCACCGTGCCTGGCGACGCTCAATTGCCTGATGCTGACCGGCCGCACGCTGTTCATCGCTGACACCTACGTGAACGAGGCGCCCTCGGCGCAGCTACTGGCACAGATCGCGCTGCAGGCCACCCACGAAGTGCAGCTGTTTGGCCTGGTACCCAAAGTCGCGTTCCTCTCGCACTCCAATTACGGCTCCTCGCGGCGCGAGTCGGCAACCCGCATGCGCGAGGCCTACGAGATTTTCTCGACGCTGGCGCCGAATATCGAATGCGACGGCGAGATGCACGCTGATGCCGCGTTGTCGGAAACGATCCGCAGCACCAACCTCATGGACAGTCGGCTCAAGGGCGAGGCGAATATCCTGATCTGCCCGAACCTCGACGCGGCCAACATCCTGTTCAATGCCATCAAAGTCCTGAACCGCGACGGCTCGACGATCGGACCGATCCTGATGGGCGCAGCGAAGCCGGCGCATGTGCTGACACCCTCCTCCACGGTGCGGCGCATCCTGTCCATGACCGCGCTCGCCATGGCACAGACGGCGCGGGTCGCCCTCGCCCGCTGAAATTTCAGCCGTCGACCGGATTCGTGGGCGTGTCGAGCACCAGCTGATAGAACCCCAGGTCCAGCCAGCGGCCGAATTTGAAGGCGGATTGGCGGATGGTGCCGGCGTGGGCGAAGCCCAGCCGCTCGTGCAACCGCACACTGGCCGCATTGGCGACATCGATGCCGCCCACCAGCACGTGGTACTGCTGCTGCTGCGCCCGGGCGATGAGCTCCTGCATCAGCGAGGTGCCGATGCCGCGTCCGCGCTGGTCCCGGTGCACGTACACCGAGTGCTCGACGGTGTACTTGTAGGCGGCGCGCGCGCGGAAGGTGCCGTAGGTCGCAAAACCCAGCAGCACGCCGGCATCCGCCATGCCGATGACCGGAAATCGACCCGCCTGCTTTTCAGCGAACCAGTTGCCCATATCCTGGGCCGTTCGCACCTTGTATTCATACAAGGCGGTGGAATTGAGAATTGCCTCGTTGAGGATGTCGAGCACTGCGGGAGCGTGAATCTCGGCGCTGCACTGAATGACTTCCATGCATCAGTATATCTCCGGCACCAGCATGTCCGCAGACACCTGGTGCCGGGAATAGTCCTCGTGCCGTTCGCGCTGCGGCAGCACCACACTGTTCTTCTCAACTTGCGCATACGCAAACTGCTGCAATAAATGATGAATGCAGTTCAGGCGCGCGCGCTTCTTGTCGACGGCCTGCACCACCCACCAGCGCGCCTCGGGGATGTGTGAGCGCTGCAGTATCGTCTCCTTCGCGCGCGTGTAGTCCTCCCAGCGGCGCCGGGACTCGAGGTCCATGAGGCTGAGCTTCCACTGCTTGAGCGGATCGTGGATGCGGCCGAGGAAGCGCATGTGCTGCTCTTCATCGGTGATCGAAAACCAGTATTTGATGAGATGGATACCCGAGCGTACCAGCATGCATTCGAAATCCGGTACCGAGCGGTAGAACTCCTCGTACTCCTCCGGGGTGCAGAAGCCCATGACATGTTCGACCCCGGCGCGGTTGTACCAGCTGCGGTCAAAACAGACGATTTCCCCGGCCGCGGGCAGGTGCGCGGCATAGCGCTGGAAATACCACTGGGTCCGCTCCCGATCATTGGGCGCGGGCAGTGCCACGACCCGGCAGACCCGGGGGTTGAGCCGCTGGGTGATGCGCTTGATCGCACCGCCCTTGCCGGCCGCATCGCGCCCTTCAAAGAGGATCACGACCTTCTGGCGTGCCGCGACCACCCAGTCCTGCAGCTTCACCAGTTCGGCCTGGAGCCGGAACAGTTCCGAGAAATACTGGCGACGGTAGGCCGGCTGCGCGCCAGTGATGGCCACGGATGCGACGCCCGGCGGCAGATGATCGCGGTCCTCGATTTCCATTTCGAGTTCCTCGTCGTAGCTATCGATGAGATCGCGACTGAGACGTTGGATGAGATCCTCCGGATCGACGGCGCGCGTATCTGGCATGTGGCAATTCCGCGTGGTGGCCCAGCCTCCCTGTTTAAAGCGACACCTTTGCAGTCGTATGACAATGCTGCGGCGCAATATCATTTGATTTTCCGGGCCAGGTTCCTTAGTCTTCCTCCGTGGCCTGCAGCCGCCGGGACCGGCGCTTATGCTGCAGTGCGTTTTTATAATAAAAATCAGTACGTTAAGGCGTACCGGAGTTCAGGGCAAGCTTTAGGGAAGGGAGTCTCATGGCATTGCAATTCGCATCGGATCCAGCGGCCGTCTACGAAGGCCCCGCGACGCATCCGGAAGAACAGATTCAATGGCTGCTGCGGCGGCTGGGACTGACGCCCGCTGAGGCGGCGCGTGACCTGGAAGTCGAACCCGATGAGGTGCATGCCTGGTGTTCCGGCCAGCTGCAACCGCCGAGAATGGCGATTCTGGCGCTGCGCCATCTGGCCGACCGGCTGCGCTGGATCGACTAAGCCTCCGATTCGCCGTCGAGGTACGCGGCATAGGCGCGGCGCAGCGCCTCCAGGATCTGCGGACTCATGTTCTTCACGCCGATGAACGCCGCCGAGCCCTGCATTTCCGGGTTCATGCCAAGGTCGCGGGCGCCGGCCACGAATTCCTCATCGGGAGCCGCCAGCAGTTCCTGTTCAAGGCCATGGATGAGTCGCTCCAATCCCACATCAGGCCGCACGCTCATTGCCGTACTCCCAGGGTCAGGCCAGCGCGAATCAGCGCGCGGCGCATGCGTTTGCGCGCCGAATCATAGTCGGTCTTGGTCATGCCCAGTGTCTGTCGGATTTCGTCGGCCGTCAGTCCATCGCCGAGGCCCGCAATGATCTGCAACGCCACGGGATCGTGCGCAAACAACGTGCCGATGGCCTGCAGCTGCTGGGCGGCGATCAGCCAGCGCTCCGGATCGGGCTGCGGATCGCAGGCCTCGGCGGTCTCGGCAGCCACCACCTGGTATTCCGTGGCGAGCACCGGTTGCTGCTCATTCGCACGGCGCCGCCGCCGCCAATGCTCGGCCTTGATGCTGCGCATGACGCCCGCCAGGAACGCGACCGTCGGCACCCCCGCGGGGATCGCGCGTGACCCGTCGAGCACGCGCGCCAGAGCCTCCTGCAGCAGATCGGCCCAGGACAGATCCGGTGGCAGGCTGCGCCCGTGCAGCCGGGCGATGACCTTGAGCCGCAGCAGATCGCAATCGGTCACCAGTTTCAGGGCCAGCGCCCGGTCGGCCGGCGGCTGCAGCAGCGCATCGGCAGCTCTCACGACATTCTGGCGTTTGGTCATGCGCACCTCGAGCTCAATGCCGACTATGCGCACGGGATGGGCGGACGCGGACAATTCCGGATAAGGTGACGCCCCCTGCGCCGGCCACCGGCATGGAGTACGAGAATTTGGCCATTTCATTTCTGCTCAAAGGCATCCTGATCGGCCTGTCGATTGCCGCGCCACTGGGTCCCATCGGCGTCCTGTGCATCAGTCGCACGCTGGCCGAGGGGCCGCGCCTCGGATTCATCTGCGGCCTCGGCGCCGCCGCCGCCGATGCGCTGTACGCCCTGGCGGGCAGCGTCGCGTTGTGGGCCATCGCCCAATGGGTCATCGACGACCGGCTCACACTGCGGGTCGTCGGTGGCATATTCCTCGTATACCTGGGTGCCCGCACGTTCATGCGTCCCCCTGTCGTACTGCCCAGCCCCGGCAGGAGCGCAGCATTGTTGCCCACCGGCGCGCACGCGGCATTCATGTCCACCTTCCGGCTCACCCTCGCCAACCCGGTGACCCTGCTAGGGTTCGCCGCGGTGTTCGCGGGCTTGGGCGCCGCGCCGGTGGGAATGCTCGGCAGCGCTGCCAGCGCTGCGGCGGCGCTGGTCGTGGGCGTCTTCCTGGGTTCGGCACTGTGGTGGCTGGCATTGAGCGGCCTCATCGGCCGGCTGCGGCCGTACCTCGGCGCGCACACGCTGACCTGGATCAACCGCAGCGCCGGCACCGTACTCACCGCCTTCGGTCTGTACGCCATCGCCGCGCTGTTGCCGTTGCTCTAGCGTGATTTGCGCACGCGCGGCGCCGGCGCCACCCCCAGATTCAATTCACGCCGCAGGCGCTTCAGTGTCGCCGCAATGAGGCTCTGATCACCGCTCTGCACGGCATGCTCAAGATGCAGGAACACCCCCAGGGCACCCGCCAGAAAAGCGTTCTGCGCCGTTTCGGTCTCACGCGCCGTCGCCGTGCGCGACAGGAAGGAACGGGATACCTGTGACCACAGTTTCACCAATGTCGCATCACGCATCGACGGAATCTCCCTTGCCAAAGTGTAACTGGCGTGCAGCATATCCAATGGTTAACCTGACCTCATGTCAATGAGGAGGTTGCGATGGCAGCCGGTGGCATTCACCGTGCTGGTGCTGCTGGCGTGCCGCATGCTGCCGGCAGCGCCGATCCCGGATCTGAGCGGTGCGCGCCAGGAGTTCCTGCAGGCCATGGCGCTGGCGCAACGGCCTGCCCAGGGGCCTGCCGACAGCGGCCCGTCGGCAACGACCGACGATGTGACGCTGCGCAGCTATCCGCTGTATCCCTACCTGCAGGCCGAACGCATCCGTCAGGCCCTCGGCGACCCGGCCGAAGTTGCCGAGGCTGATCGTCGCGCAGCCGGGTTCCTCGCCACCTACGGTGTGCTGCCGGTCGGCGTACAGCTGCGACGCAGCTGGCTGGAAAGCCTGGCGCAGCGATCACAATGGGATGCCTTTCTCACCCTCTACCGTGACGCCGCGGCCAGCGACGCGCTGCGCTGCCAGGCACTCACGGCCAGGATCGCGACCGGTCAGACTGCGCAGCTCGGGCCATCGCTGGTACGGCAGTGGCTGACACTGCGCGAAATCCCCGAATGCGAGGGCCCCTACGCGTGGGGCGTCGAACACGGAATCATCACCCCCGAGTTGCTCGAGCGGCGCGCGCGCCTGGCGCTGCAGGCCGGCAACACCGCCCTCGCCAAGCCCCTGATTGCCCGTCTGCCGGCCGCTGCGGCACTGCCGTTGCGGCAATGGGCGCAGCTGCTCGATACGCCGCTGCCGACGATCGACGCGCTGCTCAACGAACCCACCGCGACGGTGCCGCCTGAAGCGCTACTCGCCGGCTGGGTACGGCTGGCGCGCCAGGACCCGGATGCCGCGGTTGACCGCTATGCGCAACTGGTGCGCACCCGCAGCCTGACTGCCGACACGGCCAGTGCGTATGCACTCGCCGTCGCCCTGCCGCTGTCCTGGCGCCGCGATGCGCGTGCGGAGGATTTTTTCGCGCGCGTCAGCACTCGTGAACTGGATGACAGCGTCCTGGAGTGGCGCGCCCGCGCCGCGATGTGGGCCGGCAACTGGCCACTGGTGACGCAGACGATTGCCGCGATGTCCGAAACGAACCGGCAAAGTGCGCGCTGGCGTTACTGGAACGCGCGGGCGCTGCAGCAGAGCGGTGATGCGGCTGAGGCGCATCGTCTGTTCGCCGCCCTGGCCCCGGACGATAACTACTATTCCGGGCTCGCCGCGGCGCGACTTGGTGTCAACGTCACCCCGCATCCGATGCCGCTGGGCCGGGATGAGGCGGTGCGCGCGCAGCTCGCACGGCTGCCCGCCCTGGTGCGGGCGCGGGAGCTGCTGTCATGCGAATTGCGCAGCCAGGCCATGACCGAGTGGCAGTTCGCCTTTGATGAGCTGACCCCGGGCGAACGCCAGCAGGCCGTATCGGTGGCGGCCGACTGGGGCTGGTATGACCTCGCCGTCACGGTGGCCACCTCGCAGCGGATCTTCTATGACTACGACCTGCTTTATCCGCAGCCCTACGAATCCTCGGTGATTGCCGCGGCGCGCGCGGCGCGACTGCCGGTCAGCCTCATCTATGGTGTCATCCGCCAGGAGAGCCTGTACCGCACCGATGTCGTATCCAGCGCCGGTGCGCGCGGTCTGATGCAGCTGGAGTTATCGACCGCGAAACCCACCGCCAGGGCATTGAAATTACCCGCCCCGCACATGGCCGATCTGTTCGATCCACGGATCAACTCCACGCTCGGTGCCGAGCACCTGCATCTGCTGCTCGACAAGGTCGACGGGCAGCTGCCCCTGGCCCTCGCCGCCTACAACGCCGGCATTGCCGCCGCGAGCCGCTGGTTGCCTGCGGGCAGCATCGCGCCGGATGTGTGGGTAGAGAACATTCCCTACAACGAGACGCGCAATTACGTGCAGCGCATCCTGTGGCACACCGTCGTCTACGGCTGGCTGCGCTCGGACGGGCAGCCGCAGGACACCCGCTCGTGGCTCGTACCGATCCGCGCCACCGGTCCTGCCGAGGCGCGCAACCGCAACTGATCAGGCCGGCGGCCGCTGCGGAATGTTCGTACCGCGGACCACTGCGGGCCGCGCCACGAATGCATCCAGGGCGCGTGTGACCGCCGGATAATCACCCATGCCGACCAGTTCGCCTGCTTCGTAGAAGCTGACCAGGGTGCGCACCCAGGGAAAGATGGCCATGTCGGCAATGGTGTAGTCGTCGGAGACGATCCACGCCTGGGCCTGCAGCTGCTGATTGAGTACGCCGAGCAGACGCTTCGTTTCGGACACATAGCGATCGCGCGCTCGTTTGTCCTCGATCTCCTTGCCGGCAAAGCGATGAAAGAACCCGAGCTGGCCGAACATCGGTCCGATGCCCCCCATCTGGAACATCAACCACTGCAGCGTGCGATAACGGCCGGCCGGATCGGTCGGCATGAAGCGCTGGGTCTTCTCCGCCAGATACACCAGGATCGCGCCGGACTCGAACAGCACCAGCGGCTGGCCGCCCGGCCCGTTGGGATCGAGAATCACCGGGATCTTGTTGTTCGGGTTAGCCGACAGGAACTCGGGACTGGTCTGATCATTGCGATCGAAACGCACCGCGTGCGGCTCGTAGGCGAGGCCGCTCTCCTCGAGCATGATCGACACCTTCTGGCCATTCGGGGTCGGCAGCGAATACAGCTGCAGGCGATCCGGATGCTGGGCGGGCCATTTGTGCGTGATCGGGAAGGTCGACAGATCTGCCACGGCTATTTCTCCACCCACTGCGAGGACATCCGGAATGGCACCCCGGTGAATACGGCTTCGATGCGATAGATCCTGCCATTGCGGATCTTGAACATTTCCATCAGGCAAATCGTACTGGGCGAGGTGATGGGATTCTTCGCCGCCTTGCCGTCGGTCGTCTTGTAGTCCTCGAACGTCGCGCCATGATCAAAGCAGGCCTCGGCCATGACGATGCCGCGCTCCTCGTCCACCACCACATAGCGCCGATCGCGCGCACGATCAACGAAAAGAAAAGTGCCCAGCTTGAACTGCGCTTCGCAGCCCTGCGCATCGGAACCGAAGCTGCCATTGGTCGTGATCTGGCCGTTCTCCTCGCGCGCGCATTCAGGATCGAAGCGCGTGTGCAGGACACCGTTATTTCGCTGCACAGTGTTGAAGTAGCCATCGACCAGGGCAATCATGGCCTTGGCCGAACTGCGCTGCGCCACCGGCAACGTTGTCGTGAAGGCCGGAGCATGCGTGTAATGCGCCGGATCACCCCACGGTCCCGCATCGCCTTTGCGGTCCAGAATCACTTCGACTTCGGACACGTGCTGCTGCTGTACCCTCAGACGCATGGCGTAGTAGGACAACTGACCATGCTCGGCCACCGTTCCATACCAGCCCACGTTGCCGCTGCTTGGATCGGCAACCATCAACGGATGCTGATCGCGCGCCGTAGCCACCCCCCATTCGCCATCGCCGATCATCATCGCGACATTGTTCTCGGTGTAGCGCACGGTGGGCGCCCAGGGCACGCGCGCCGGCTCGCGCGCCACCAGCGCGTCCATGTAGTTGTTGGCCGCGGCGAACAGGCAGGCGCGATCACACGAACCGGACCGAGCCGCTGCCTGCGGTGACTCGTGCACGGTGTGCAGGCTCGCCGCGGGTGGCCACGCGTACGGTGAATGCATGAAATACGGTACGTAGGTGAACACGACCTCGACGCGGTAGATCTTGCCATCGCGGATCTTGAAGGCCTCCATGAGCGAGATGGAATTGGGCCATTTCAGGGCGGTGGCATGCACCTTGCCGTCGGTCGTCTTGTAGCTGTCGAAGGTGTTGGCGTGATCAAAGAACCCGGTCGCGACGACCACGCCGCGTTCCTCATCGACGATCGGAAAGCGCCGTTCGCGCACGCGCTTGTTGATGCGGTAAATGCCCAGTTTGAACTGCGCTTCGCATCCCTGGGAAATGGCGGCGGCACCCTGGGTGCCACTGGTCGTACTGATGCCGTTCTCGTTGCGCTGACAGTCCGGATCAAACGCCGTGAACAACTGCCCGTCATTCTGTTCTACGGTGCTGAAATAGCCGTTGACGATGGCTATCAGGCGCTCGCGCTGGCGACGCTGCTCCGCAGGCAATATTTCCTGGAAGGCCGGATCGTGCGTCAGTTTCGCGGGATCGCCAAACGGGGCCGGATGCGTCGGCTTGCGCTGGATGACGGCCTCGGCTTCGGTGATCTGTCCGTTCGCCACTTTCACCCGCAGGGCCAGGTACGCAGCCGTGCCATGCTCCTGCACCGTGCCGTACCATGCGACATTGCCCGTCGACGGGTCCGCGACTTCCATTCCGGTGGCGGAAACGCCGCTCACCGAGCCCCATAGCCCCGCGCCGATCGGCATCTCCACGTCGTTTTCCGTGTAGCGCGCGTTGCGCGCAAACGGCGCGAGACCCCGATCCTTGTGGCCGAGGGCATCCAGGTAGCTGTGCAACACGCCGATGAGGCAGCTGCGATTGCAGGTTGGATAGACGGCACTGGGCTCACCGGGGGCCTGCGCCCAGGCGAGCGGGGCGGCAAGCACAGCGAGCACCAGTGTCGCGACCAATCCAGGCTTCCCCGTCGATACCCTCATGACTCCCCTCCTTCAGCGACGAAACACCCTGCGCATCATACGCCCTGCGGCTTAGGCTTTGCCGCGGGTACCAGCACCGTCATGCGCAGATCCGGGCGGCTCACCACCCGCAGAATGTGCTGGTCAAAATGCTGCACGCCACCGCGGGCGATTCGGAAACTGCGCCGCCCGCCATCACGCACGCGCACCCGCTGCGAGCGCCAGGCTGCGGCAAACTCGCGACTCGCCTGACCGAGCTCATCGATCAAGGCGCTGCGCTGGGGATCGTCGCGCATCCGCGGGGTATCGGCGCGGAACTCCGCCACCAAACCTCGGGCGCGCTCCTCCCAGTCCAGCAGGAACGACTTCGAGCGCGGATGCGTGAAGACGTAGCGCAACAGATTCGGTGCCTCACGTCGACCTGGAACTGCGCCCAGCCAATCGCGGAACAACCGCGCGGCCGCCGGGTTCCACTCGATGGCATTCCAGTAACGGTCCAGCACATAGGCGGGCGCCCGGATCACCCTGACTAGGGCGGCCAACTCCAGCCCCGCGCTGGCTACCGGCCCCGTCGGCGCGGGGTCCACCCGTCCGGCGATCTCAAACAGGTAGGCCCGCTCCGCAGGCGTCAGGTGCAGGCCTTGCGCCAGTGCCACCAGCGTCGCCGGCGAGATCGCGGCGCTGCGTCCCTGTTCGATCCAGGTGTACCAGGTGGGGCTGATGCCGCACAGCTGCGCCACCTCCTCGCGTCGCAGGCCCGGAGTACGGCGGCGGCTGCGTTGCGGCAGTGCGAGGTCGAGCGGCTGCAGCGCTTCGCGGCGCGCACGCAGGAATTCACCCAGCAGCACCGATCGGGAGGCGGTGGGCATAGTGAGTCGGGCAAGCCGAAGCTGTGGCAGGTGGAGTTTATAATAGGATAAACGGCGTACTGCTACCCGTATAAAACTGCGGGCACACTGTGGCCATGCGCACTCATTTTCAGGCGGTACAGGATCAATTCGACCCTCAGGCACGGGCCTATCTGACCAGTGCGGTACACGCCGCCGGTCCGGATCTGGCGGCAGCCCGCGAACTCGCAGCCCGCCACCTGCCGGCCGCGGCAGCCGTGCTCGATGCCGGTACGGGCGCCGGACATCTGAGCTTCACCCTGGCCCCGCTTGCCGGGCGGGTCGTGGCGCTGGATCCTGCCGCGGGGATGTTGGCGACCGTGCGGGCGGCAGCCGTCGAGCGGGGTCTGGCACAGATCGAGACCTGCGAGGCCGGTGCGGCGGCGCTGCCCTTCGCCGCCGCAAGCTTCGACCTGGTCTGCACGCGCTACAGCGCCCATCACTGGTTCGACGTGCCGCGGGCGCTGGCCGAGATGCGGCGCGTCGTCAAGCCCGATGGATTCATCCTGGTCATCGACCTGCTCGGCGATGCGCACCCGCTGGTCGATACCCATCTACAGAGCATCGAGCTGCTGCGGGATACTTCGCATGTCCGCGATCGCAGCGAGTCTGAATGGCACGTGCTGCTGCGCGAGGCCGGATGCGGTGCAATCGAGCACCGCAGCTGGATGACGCGCCTTGAGTTCGGACCCTGGGTACAGCGCATGCGCACGCCCGAGGCACTGTGCACCGCAATTCGCATGCTGCAGAGCGGCGCCGCAGCCGAAGTGCAACGCGCGCTGAACATCGAGGCCGATGGCAGCTTCACGGCACGCACCGGACTTTTCTGGGGTCGCGCCACTTGAGTGCACGGCAGACTTGCGGCCTGGCCCCACCTCTGGTCTAGTTCGCACCTATGGCAAAGAAAACCAAACGCGCCAAAACCAGCCGTGCCCGGCCAAAGTCGCGGGCCAAGCCGGGGATGAAGGCCAAGGCAACGAAGCTGCTGGAACGGATCGGTGCCAGAGTCAGTGCGGCCCGCAAAGGGGCCAAGGCCTCCGCACGCCGCACCCTGCGCAAGGTACGCTCGAAGGAATCGGCCCTCGCGGGCAACAAGCGGCTGGTGCTCGCCTTCTACCAGAAGCTCATTGGCGAAAAGGATTACGCAGGTGCGCGGCGCTACATGGGCAGCGACTATCGGCAGCATGCGCCCTATGCCGCCGACGGTCACGCCGGGGTGGCCGAGTGGGTGCGCAAGTTCAAGGAAGCATTTCCGCAGCACCATTACGAGGTGAAGCGGATCATCGCCGAGGGCGACCTGGTGATGCTGCACCTGCATGGCAAGAGCGGACTGCACCCCTACGGGGAATCGGTCGTCGACATCTTCCGCATTGAGAACGGCAAAGTCGTCGAACACTGGGACATCATTCAGGCCATTCCAGAGTCCGCCGACAACGCCAATTCAATGTTCTAGAGTCCTAGATCGCGCGCAGCGCCAGCGCCACGGGAATGCGCGCGGCCCGAATCGAGGGCAGCAGCCCGCCGATCAGTCCCACGACGCAGGCCCAGACAATCCCCAGCGTAATCAGCCTCGATCCGATGTGCAGATGGAAGACCACCTGGGCGAGCCCGCCGCCGCTGGCCAGGCTGCTGACAGTATTACCGTCGAACACCGCCCAGGCGAGAGCCGCGCCCAACAGTGCCCCCAGCACCGACAGTGCCAGTGCCTCGATGATCACCGATGCGACGACGCCGAGCGCGCCGTAACCAATGGCGCGCAGCGTCGCAATTTCCACCGCGCGGGTGCTGACCGCCGAGTACATGGTATTCAGGGCTGCGAAAATCGCACCGATGGCCATGATGGTGCTGATCACCTTGGCGATGAGTGACAGAAAGCTGGCAAAGGTCTGCGACTGACGCGCGTAGTAGTCGCTCTCCTTGAACACCTGGACCGACAATGTCGGATCATGCAGCAGTGCCGCATGCAGTACGTCAAAGCCCTGCGGGCCGTCCAGCTTGACGATCACGGAGTTGTAGCTGGCGCGCTGGTACGCCGCGAGCGCGGTGTCGATGTCGCCCATGACCTCCGAATCATGCGCACCACCACCGCTTTCGAATACGCCGACCACCGTCCACTCATTACCGCCGAACTTCGCCACGCTGTTCACGGTCAGGTGCGCATAGCGCTCCTCGGCTGACTTGCCCACGATGATCTCGCGCAGCCCCGACCTGAACATACGACCCTGCACCAGGTGCATCTCCGGCCGCAGCGCCAGCAGCTCATCCGGCGAAACGCCGCGCAGGGTCAGCGCGCTCATCTTACCGTTGTCCAACCGCGGCAGATTGACGGAGGCGATGGCTTCAGCCGAGGCAATGGGCTTGTGGTCCGCGCCCCTGGCAATGCCGGGCGCGTCCATGATGGTTGCAATCGCATCGTGGGCCAGGCTGCTGCCTATTTCGTTGGCGGCCTGCGCGTGCAGCACGATGGCGCGGTCCGCGCTGCCCGTCGCCGTCATGGCACCGGCCAGTCCCGTCGACAGCGCGAGCACGGACAACAGCACGGCGACGACTCCCGCCGTGCCAATGACAATCACCGCCGAGGACGCCGCCCGGTGCGGGAGACTGCGCAGGCTGATCGAGGACACCGCGAGCAATTGGGTAAACATCCTCATGGCGCTGCGCCTCAGCGTCCGGACAGCGCGGCGACGATATTCAGCCGCCGCGCGCGTACCGCGGGCGGCACGCCGCTGATCAGGGCCAGCAGCAGTGCGACGAGCGCAGCTGCGCCATAGACCAGACCCGGCACATGCATCGCGCCGATGCCCTGCGAAGACAGATTCGGACCGGACGTCACCCACGGCAGTACCCGCGCAGCCAGGGCCACCCCAAGTGCCGCCGATACCATCCCCAAGGCCAGCGCCTCGGCCAGCACCAGCCACTGCACGGCTGCATCGGTGAAACCGAGTGTCTTGAGCACGGCCAGCTCCGCCGTTCGCTCGCGTACGGATTGCGCAATCGTGTTGGAGGTCAGGAACAGCAGCGTGAACAGCACGGCGCCGACGACTCCGTTGACCAGGTAGTTGATGTCACCGATCTGCCGCAGCGTGGTCTCCAGGTAGTCCTTCTCGTTGGCGGTGGCGGTCTGGTCCGGCGAATTCGCAAATCGATCATCGATCATCTGGGAAATCGCGGCCGACTTCGCCGGGTCATTGATCCCAACGTAGAAAAGCGATGCCTGGTTCTTGCCGGTCGTGATGGCCTCGTTGATGAAATCATAGTTGGCCCAAATGCGCGTGGCCCAGTCCGGCTGCTGCAGCGTATACGTGCCGACGATGTCGAACACCCAGTCAGTGGTGCCATCGGTCTTGAGGCTATAGCCGTGCACCGGGACGCGATCCCCGATCTTCCAGCCATACTGCTTGGCCGTCGTTACGCCGACAATGATGCCATTGCGGGTGCGTCGCAGCGCCGCCGCCTGCTCCGGCGCAACCTTCATCTCGCCGCCGATTTTCAGCATGGCATCAAAATCAGTGCCGATGATGACCACGGGATTGTTGGGCCCCTGGTAAGTCCCGGCCACGGCGTTGAACGGCGCGACCGACGTGACGCCCGGTACCGACCGGATCTGCGCGGCATGGGCCACGGGCAGCGGAGCACCCTGGTTCACCCGACTCATGACGATCAGATGCGACACGCTGGTGATCGCCATGATCTTGGCGATGCCGACATTGATGCCCTGCAGAGTGCCGAACAGAAAGAACGCGGTCACGATCGAGAAGCAGGTGAGCAAGGTGCGCGCTGGCTTGCGACGCAGAGCCGCCCAGACCAGCGGCAGGTACTTCACGCAGCGGTCCTCGTTTCATCGCGCGCCAGCGTGCCCTTGTCCATGTGCAGCAGGCGCGTCGCATAGGCCGCCGCACGCGGATCGTGCGTCACCATGATGATGGTCTTGCCCTGCTTCTGGTTGAGGATGGTCAGCAGCTGCAGGATCTCCTCGGCGCTTTCGCGATCCAGATCACCGGTGGGCTCATCGCACACCAGCAGGGTGGGGTCAGCGATCAGCGCCCGGGCGATCGCGACGCGCTGCTGCTGTCCACCGGACAGTTCCGTGGGCTTGTGACTGGCGCGGTCCGACAGGCCCACCAGCGCGAGCGCTGCAGCGACATTGGCCTTGCGCTGGGAGCGCGACAGCTTGGTGAGCAGTAGCGGTACCTCGACGTTACGTTCGGCCGAGAGCACCGGCAGCAGGTTGTAGAACTGGAAGACGAAGCCCACGTGACGCGCGCGCCAGGCGGCCATCTGCGATCCGGAGAGCTGGTCCAGGCGCTCGCCCGCGACGGTGATCTGGCCCTCATCGGGTTTATCGAGACCCCCGATCAGATTGAGCAGCGTGGTCTTGCCGGAGCCTGAGGGGCCCATCAGACCCAGGAATTCGCCGCTTTGTACTTCGAGATTCAGCGAGTGCAACACTTCGACACGCTGCCGACCGCGTGTATAGCTCTTCACAACATTCTGCAACGACACTACAGCAGCCATGGAGACTCCCTTCTTGCCCGTTGCGGGCCGTTCGATTGATATCCGCCAATTCCGTGCGCGTCAGAGCCCGCCCGCGGCATTGTAGTTGCATTCCTTGTATTGGCGCGGTCGCTCTTGTGATGGTGTTATATCACACCAAACCAGTTTGGCAACCCTCCGTGCACAAACCCAAAGCTTGCACCCGCGCGGTGCTAAGTCAGCGCATGCCCTACTGGGCTGCGCCCGCGACGCCACCGAGCAGCGCGTCGATTTCCTGCTCGGCTTCCAGCCAGTCGTCCGTTTCACCGCCGGGCGCGAAGCCCCGGCTCTCGCCGCGCAGGTAGGCCGCCTTGGCAATCATTCCGCGGCGTTCATCGGCGGTTACCGGTGCCGCCATGCTCGCCGCCATCACGGCTTGCTTCGGGCGAGCCGTGCCGCGGGGCGGTTTCGTGGACTTTTTTACCACGGCGGCCGGGACCTGCGTGGCAGGCTTTGCATCCCGCCGTGTTGCCGCGGGCGGCACGGGACGGGAAGGTGGCTGGGAATCGGGGGTACGGCGGCTGCCCATGAGGTTCTCCTCGGTTGGAACGAGAGCAATACCCTTCGAGGCATGCAAGTGCGGTGCCCGCTGAAGCTTGCTACCCCTTGCGCCCGGATTTGCCGCCGCCCTGGCGTGCCTTCTTTCCGGGCGTCTTGCGGGCGCCCGGTGCCTTGCGGGCTGCGGCGACTGATTTCGAAATGCCGATCAGGTACTTGCGAAAATCCGCTCCGAGCGAGGGATGGCCCAGGGCGTACTCCACGGTGGCCTGAAGATAGCCCAGCTTGCTGCCGCAGTCGTAGCGCTTGCCGGTGAAGCGGTAGGCGTACACCGCCTCCTCGCCCATGAGCGCGGCGATGCCGTCGGTCAACTGAATCTCGCCGCCGGCGCCGCGGCCGATACGCGCCAGGTGTTCGAAAATCGACGCCGTCAGCACATACCGCCCCACCACCGCAAGGTTCGATGGGGCCTCGCTGGGCTTGGGTTTCTCGACGATGCTGCGCACCCGGCCGGTGCACGATTTGTCGGCCTCGATTTCCACGATGCCGTACTTTTCAGTGTCACGGTGCGGCACCTGTTCGACGCCGAGAACGCTGGCGCGCTTGGCTGCATACACCTCGGCCATCTGCTCGAGGCAGCTGGTCGGGTTACCACGGATGAGGTCATCCGCCAGGTGCACAAAGAACGGCTCCGAGCCGACGGCGGGCTGCGCGCACAGCACCGCATGGCCCAGCCCCAGGGGCGCGGCCTGGCGGATGTAGATGCAGGTCGCGTACGAGGGCAGCACACTGCGGATCTGGTTCAGCAGATCGCTCTTGCCCTGGGCCTCCAGCAGATGCTCGAGCTCTTCGTCGGAATCAAAATGATCCTCGATGGCGCGCTTCGAGGCGCCGGTGATGAAGACCAGTTTGCGGGCGCCGGCCAGCAGCGCCTCTTCCACCGCGTACTGGATGAGAGGCTTGTCCACCACCGGCAACATTTCCTTGGGGCTGGCCTTGGTGGCGGGCAGAAATCGCGTGCCACGTCCCGCGACCGGGAATACGGCAGTCCGGATTACCGACTGTGATCTCATGCGTAAACCTCGAGGACGCGCGCGGCGTTGAAGACGGTTGGCTCGTGTAATTGTGCGCATTGTGCGCAATTACTGCGCCCAAGAGTAGCGGACGATTCCGACACCACCGCGAGCGGTGTCGCAACCGAGGATCAGTCGCGGATGGGCTGATCGGCACCGTCATTGACCCGTTCGCGCAGGTCCTTGCCGGGCTTGAAATGGGGTACATACTTGCCGGACAGCGCGACGGCTTCCCCGGTCTTGGGATTGCGGCCCTGCCGCGGCGGCCGGAAATGCAGCGAGAAGCTGCCGAAACCGCGGATCTCGATGCGTTCCCCCTGCGACAGGGCATCGCTCATGATCTCGAGAATCTGCTTCAGCGCCAGTTCAACGTCCTTGGCAGGTAGATGTTTCTGCTTCGCCGTGATGACTTCAATCAGTTCCGATTTGGTCATGAGTTGCCTTTGCTGAATTTCAGACACATCCGTCACGCGGCACGGACACCGTATGACGGGTGTCCGTACCAGCGCTTTCCTTAAGGTCAGCTGCGATCGCCGATCTGTTCCTTCAGCAGGTCACCGAGGCTCGTGCCCGTGGTCGATGACTGCTCGGAGCGGTAGCTTTGCACTGCTTCCGCCTCTTCGTGCATTTCCTTCGCCTTGATTGACAGCGAAATGGTGCGCGTCTTGCGATCCACACCGGTGAACTTCGCGTCGATTTCCTGGCCGACCTTCAGCACGGTGCGCGCGTCTTCGACGCGATCGCGGGCCAGATCGGAGCCGCGCAACTGGCCTTCCACGCCATTGCCGAGGTCGATGATGGCACCACGCGCATCCACTTCCTTGACCGTGCCGCGCACGATGGTGCCCTTCGGGAACTCGGCGATATAGGCCGAGAAGGGATCCTTCGCCAGCTGCTTGATGCCCAGTGAAATGCGCTCGCGATCCGGATCGATGGCAAGCACCATGGCCTCCACCTGCTGCGCCTTCTGGTAATTGCGCACGGCCTCTTCGCCGGGCATGTCCCAGGAGATGTCCGACAGATGCACCAGACCGTCGATATTGCCCGACAGGCCGATGAAGATGCCGAAGTCGGTGATGGACTTGATCTGGCCGCTGACCTTATCGCCACGGTTGAAGTTCTCGGCGAACTCCTTCCACGGGTTGGCCTGGCACTGCTTCAGCCCCAGCGAAATGCGCCGGCGCTCTTCATCCACATCCAGGACCATGACCTCGACTTCCTGGCCGGTATGCACGACCTTCGCCGGGTTGACGTTCTTGTTGGTCCAATCCATTTCGGACACGTGGACCAGGCCTTCGACGCCGTCCTCGATCTCCACGAATGCGCCGTAGTCGGCGATGTTGGTGACCTTGCCGAACACGCGGGTGTTGGGCGGATAGCGCCGGGCAATGTTCTCCCACGGATCCGCGCCGAGCTGTTTCAGGCCCAATGAGACGCGCGAACGCTCGCGATCGAATTTAAGGATGCGCACTTCGATCTCATCGCCCACCTTGACGACTTCCGAAGGATGCTTGACGCGCTTCCACGCCATGTCGGTGATATGCAGCAGGCCATCGATGCCGCCGAGGTCAACGAATGCACCGTAATCGGTGAGGTTCTTGACCGAGCCTTTCACCACGGCGCCTTCCTGCAGATTATCCATGAGCGCGCTGCGCTCGGCGGAGAACTCCTGCTCGACCACGGCGCGGCGCGATACCACGACGTTATTGCGCTTCTGGTCCAGTTTGATGACCTTGAACTCGAGCGGCTTGCCTTCGAGGTACGAGGTATCACGCACCGGGCGGACATCGACGAGTGAGCCCGGCAGGAATGCGCGGACGTTCTCGATTTCGACGGTGAAGCCACCCTTGACGCGCCCGGTGATCACACCGGTCACGATCTGCGAATCATTGAAGGCCGTTTCCAGGCGCGTCCAGGTGCGGGCCCGCTTGGCCTTCTCGCGAGACAGGCGGGTCTCGCCATTGCCATCCTCAACGGAATCAAGTGCCACCTCGACCATGTCGCCGGTCTTGACTTCGAGCTCACCGCGCTCGTTCTTGAACTGGTCGACGGGGATGACGGCTTCGGACTTCAGTCCGACATTGACGATGACGATGTCATCTGTGACATCAACCACCAACCCTTGAAGGATCATCCCGGGGCGGATGCGTTGGTTGGCGAGACTACTTTCGAAAAGCTCAGCGAAACTTTCTGTCATACCTTCTACTTGCACAGGCAGTTGGGTCGCCCGTGATGGAATCTGGTTAATACACTGCACGAGACTTTCCACGGTCGCGTGCATCCTGTTTCCGTAACGCGTGAGCGAGCCTCTTAAGGCCACAGCGAGCGGCTGCGGCCCAACGCCAGCACCTGTTCGACCACGTCCTGAATACCCAGGTGCGTGGAATCGATCACGTGCGCGTCGGGAGCGGGCCTCAACGGCGCGACGGCGCGCGTCGAATCCTTGAGGTCCCGTTCGGCTATCTCGCGCGAAAGGGCGGCAAGGCTAACACCGGACCCCTTGTCTTTCAACTGCTTATGGCGCCTGCGCGCCCGCTCATCGGCGCTTGCCGTCAGGAATACCTTGAGGGCCGCCTCGGGGAACACCACCGTTCCCATGTCGCGCCCGTCCGCGACCAGGCCGGGCTCACGGGCGAAGCGTCGCTGGCGCTCCAATAGGGCATTACGGACGGCCGGCCAGGCGGCCACCCGCGAAGCGCCCATCCCCGCCTCGGCCGTGCGGATCTCGGCAGTCACATCCCGGCCCTCCAGACAGACCTGTTCGTGGTCCCGGACGGCCCCGAACGTGACATCCAGCGCCGCCGCCGCCGCCGCATGAGCCTCAATATTGTCAAGTTCAAGCCCAAGACGGCTGCCGGCCAGGGCAACCAGGCGGTACAGCGCCCCACTGTCGAGCAGGTGCCACTGCAGTCTCAAGGCCACCATGCGACTGATCGTGCCCTTCCCGGAGCTGGTGGGCCCATCGATGGTGACGACCGTGACCATCTGTATAAGGCTAGGGCGCGCGGATGCGGATGCCAATACCCTGCGCCAGTTCCACGAAGCCGGGGAACGAGGTGGCGACATTGGCCACATCCAGGATGCGGATGGGTGCAGTGGCCTTGAGGCTCGCAATCGCAAACGACATGGCGATGCGGTGATCTCCATGACTGTCCACGGTGCCGCCGCCGAAACCGTGTCCGCCGCGGATGCGGATGCCATCCGGCAGCAGCGTATGTTCGACGCCCAGGGTCTGCAGGCCCTCGGCCATGACCGCCAGCCGATCACTTTCCTTGACGCGCAGTTCTTCCGCGCCGCGCACGACGGTCTCGCCCTCGGCGCAGGCGGCGGCGATGAAGAATACGGGAAACTCATCGATCGACAACGGCACGAGACTGGCGGGGACCTTGATGCCGCGCAAGCGGCTGGCGTGTACCGTCAGGTCCGCGATCGGTTCGCCGATCGCATCCGCAGCGTTGCCGGCGCCGTGCGGATGCACGC
This sequence comes from Steroidobacteraceae bacterium, assembly GCA_036267975.1. Lineage (GTDB taxonomy): Bacteria > Pseudomonadota > Gammaproteobacteria > Steroidobacterales > Steroidobacteraceae > DAIDKA01. The sequence continues at coordinate 104,298 of DATAVA010000003.1, forward strand.
TGATCCGGGCGCCCATCAGCTGCAGCATCTGCAGCAGGCCGGTGCGCGTCGGGTTGACGCCCACATTGCGCAGGCGCAGTCCCTGCTGCGCGGCCAGACAGCCTGCCACCAGGAAAAATGCGGCCGAGGAGAAATCCGCCGGTACGGCGATGGCGGTGCCGGTAAGCGACTGCCCGCCGCTCAGGCTCACCGTCGCGCCATCACGCTCCACGCGCACGCCGAAGGCGCCCAGCATGCGCTCGGTATGGTCGCGTGTGGGCGCAGGCTCCGTCACGCGCGTGGTGCCCTGCGCGGACAGGCCGGCCAGCAGGATGGCGGACTTGACCTGGGCGCTCGCCATCGGCATCGCATAGTCGATGCCGTTCAAGATCCGACCCCCGTGCAGGCGCACGGGCGGCCGGCCCTGCTGGGTCGTAATCTCGGCCCCCATCTGCCGCAGCGGCCCGGCCACGCGTTCCATGGGCCGGCGCATCAGCGAGGAGTCCCCGATCAGGGTCGACTCAAATGGCTGTCCGGCCAGCAGCCCCATGGACAGGCGCATGGCCGTACCCGCATTGCCCATGTCCAGAGGCTGCGCCGCGCCGTGCAGCCCGGTGGCGCCGACGCCATGAACGATGACATCGGTGGGCTCGGGACGCTCGATCTGCACCCCCAGTGCGGACAGCGCGCTCAGGGTTGCCAGGCAATCCTCGCTGGCGAGGAAGCCCGAAATGCGCGTGATCCCGGTGGCGATTCCGCCCAGCATCAATGAACGATGCGAAATGGACTTGTCACCCGGTACGGTCACCGTACCTGCGACCTGGGCGCCCGGGGCGACCTGGTACTCCTTGACGGCGGCGGCCACGATGCAATCTAACCGGCGGTGACGGCACGCGGATAGGAACCCAGCACGCGCAGCAGCGAGGCGCGCTGCTGCAGGTCCGCCAGGGCCGCCGTGACCGGGGCATCCTCGATGTGTCCTTCGATATCGATGAAGAACACGTAGTCCCATTTGCGTTTCTGCGAAGGCCGCGACTCGATGCGCGTCAGGCTGATCTGATGCGCAGCGAACGGCTCGAGCAGCTTCAGCAGCGCACCCGATGTCTTGGTATCGCCGATGGAGGCGATCAGCGTGGTGCGATCCTGGCCACTGGGCGCGAAGGTCTTGCGACCCAGCACGAAGAACCGCGTCGTGTTGTCGGGGCGATCTTCAATCTGCGGCGCCAGCACCGTCAGCCCGTAGACCTCCGCAGCCGTCACGCCGGCGATGGCCGCCGTCCCCTGCTCATCGCGCGCGCGGCGCGCGCCTTCGGCATTGCTGGTCACGCCGACCCGCTCGACACCGGGCAGATTCTCATCCAACCACAGCCGGCATTGCGCGAGCGCCTGCTGGTGTGCACAGATGCGCTTGATCCCCTCGAGCGACTGCATGCGCCCCATCAGGAAGTGATGGATGCGCAGTTCGATCTCACCGCAGATCCGCGCCGAGGAATTCAAGAAGCGGTCCAGGGTGTTGATGACCATGCCTTCGGTGGAATTCTCGATGGCGACGACACCAAAGTCCACGGCCCCTGATTCGACTTCGTGAAATACCTCATCGACCGAGGCCAGTGGCAACGCCCGCACCGCATGGCCGAAATGGGTGAGCACCGCGGTCTGGGTGAACGTGCCCTCGGGCCCGAGGAACGCCACCTTCAAAGGCTCCTGCTGCGCCAGGCACGCGGACATGATTTCCCGGAACAGCCGCAGCAGATCTTCGGTACGCAACGGACCCTGGTTGCGCTCCTTGACGCTGCGCAACACCTGCGCTTCGCGCTCGGGCCGGTAGAAGTCGACCATCGAACCCGATGCGCTCTTCGAGATACCCACCTGCTGGGCGAGCCGCGCGCGCTCGTTCAGCAGCTGCTGCAGCTGCTCGTCAATGGCATCAATCTGAGTGCGCACCGCGCCCAGATCGGTGGGTTCAGGTTTGGTCATTCGCCAACTTTACAGAATCCGCGCTGCCAGTACGCCCTCGATGCCGCGAATCTGCCCCAGCAGTCCGTCCGGAACCGCCGAATCGATGTCGATCAGCGTGTACGCGTATTCGCCGCGGGACTTGTTCAACAGGTCTGCAATATTAAGGCCGGCCGCGGCCAGACAGGTGGAAATCTGGCCCACCATGTTCGGGACGTTGCGATTGGCGACCGCCAGGCGCGTCACACCGGGCACGCGCGGCAGCACGGCCTCGGGGAAATTGACGCTGTGGCGGATGTTACCGTTCTCGAGGTATTCCCGCAGGGTGTCGGCCACCATCACCGCGCAGTTCTCCTCCGCCTCACCGGTCGAGGCGCCGAGGTGCGGCAGCGTGACGACCTTGGCGTGGTCCTTGAGGGCGTTATTCGGAAAATCGCACACATACGCGCCCAGATGACCCGCGTTGAGCGAGGCCACCACGGCGGCATCATCCACGATCGGCGCACGCGCGAAATTCAGGATGACCCCGCCCTTGCGCATCAGGTTCAGGCGGGCGGCGCTGACGAGGCCGCGCGTGTCGTTGTTCAGCGGCACATGCACCGAGATCGCATCGGCGCGCGCGAACAGGTGATCCAGCGACAGCGCCTGCTCGACGCCCGAGGACAGCTGCCAGGCACGATGCACCGTGATCTGCGGGTCATAACCCAATACTTTCATGCCGAGCGCTTCGGCCGAATTGGCGACCTCAACGCCGATCGCGCCCAGGCCGATGACGCCCAGGGTCCTGTCGGGCAGCTCGAAACCGACGAATTTTTTCTTGCCCTTCTCCACCGCCTCATCGATGGCGTGATCATCGCCGCTCAGTGAGCGCGCGAAAGACCAGGCCTGGCAGATGTTGCGTGCTGCCAGAAGCAGCCCCGCCAGCACCAGCTCCTTGACCGCGTTGGCATTGGCACCCGGCGCATTGAACACCGGAACGCCGCGCTTGCTCAGTTCGGCGACCGGAATGTTGTTGGTGCCGGCACCGGCGCGGCCAATAGCCAGCACCGAATCGGGAATCGCCACCTTGTGCATGTCCGCGGAGCGCACGAGGATGCCATCGGGCTGGTCCAGATCCGAGGCCACGGTGAAGCGTGCGGTGGGCAGGCGCTCCAGGCCGCGGGCCGAAATATTATTGAGCGTGAGAATTCGATAAGGCATGTCGTTGCAAAGCGGACGCGGGTCAGGCCGCAATGGCCTCAACCGTTGCGCCGCTGGAACTCCTTCATGAAGCCGATGAGCGCCTGCACTCCCGCAAGTGGCATGGCGTTGTAGATGCTGGCGCGCATGCCGCCGACCGAGCGGTGACCCTCGAGATTGGTGAGACCGGCCGCCTGGGCCTGCGCCAGAAAGGGTTTGTCGAGCTCGGGGCGCGCCAGGGTGAAGGGAACGTTCATCCACGAGCGGCAATCCTTCGCCACCGGGTTGCGATAGAAACCTGAGTCGTCAATGGCCGCATACAGCGCCTCGGCCTTCCCACGATTCAGTTTTTCCATTGCGCCAAGGCCGCCCTTGCCCTGGATCCACTTCAGCACCAGCCCCGCGATGTACCACGCAAAGGTCGGCGGTGTATTGGGCATGGAGCCGTCATCGGCCATGATCTTGTAGTCCAGGACCAGCGGTGTACCGGCGCGTGCCTTGCCGATGAGCTCCTCGCGCACGATCACGATGCACAGGCCCGCGGGGCCGACATTTTTCTGTGCGCCCGCGTAGATCAGCCCGAAGCGGCTGACGCCGATGGGTCGCGACAGGAAGGTCGAGGAGAAATCCGCCACCAGTGGCGCGGCGCCAACCTCCGGCACGTAGCCGAACTCGACGCCGCCGATGGTCTCGTTCGGTGTGTAATGAACGTAGGCCGCGCCCGCGCTGAGCTTGAGCGAGCCGGGCGCCGGGACCGTGTTGTAACCGGAGGCGGATTCATCCGCCGCGATATTGACCTTGCAGTAACGCTTGGCCTCGCCAATCGCCTTCTTCGACCACGCGCCGGTGTTGACGTAGTCGACCGTGGCATCGGCCGCAGCCAGGTTGAGCGCAACCGCGGCGAACTGCGCGGTCGCGCCGCCTTGCAAAAAGAGCACCTTGTATCCGCTCGGGACGGCCAGCAGCTCACGCAGCGAGGATTCGAGTTCCGCGGCAACGACCTTGAAGGCCTTGCTGCGATGGGAAACCTCCATCACCGACATGCCGCTGCCTTGCCAATCGGTCAGTTCGGCCTGCGCCTGTTCGAGCACTTCCAGGGGCAGTGTCGCCGGCCCCGCGGCAAAATTAAATACGCGCACAACAGCCTTTCCGGTTGAAACACTCGTGGGATGCTCAGGATGGTACCAAGCACTCCCCGCGCCGGTTAGAACTTTTCGGCAGGCGCTTATCCTTATCCCGTTGCCGGGCGCTAGGGCGTGGCGGGCGGCACCGGCTCCGGGTCCGCACCTTCAGCGTCGCCTTCGGTCTCCAGGCTTTCGATGCGCTCAATGCCCGTGAGTCGCTCGCCATCGGCGAGGCGGATCAGGCGCACGCCCTGGGTGTTGCGGCCCAGGACCGAGATCTCATCTACCGGGGTACGCACCAGGGTCCCGGTCGAGCTGATCAGCATGATTTCCTGGCCGGCGGTGACCTGCAACGCCGCCACCAGTGCACCATTGCGATCCGAAGTCTGCAGCGCAATCACGCCCTGTCCGCCGCGGCCGTGCTTCGGGAAGTCATCCAGCGGCGTGAGCTTGCCGTAGCCGTTCTCAGAGGCGGTGAGGATATTGCCTTCGCCGCACACGATCAGTGCGATCAGCTCCTGGCCCTCGTCCAGTTTGACGCCACGCACGCCCGAGGCATCGCGGCCCATCGGGCGCACCTCATCCTCATGGAAGCGAATGGCCTTGCCGCCGCTGGTGCACAGGATGACCTCGCGCTGGCCATCGGTGAGCGCGACTCCGACCAGCCGATCGTTGTCACGCAGGTCAACGGCAATGATGCCGCTGGTGCGCGGCCGCGAAAAGGCGGTGAGCGGTGTCTTCTTGACCGTGCCCTGGCTGGTCGCCATGAACACGAAATGCTGCTCATCGTACTGCTGCACCGGCAGGACGGCGTTGATCTTCTCGCCCTCCTCCAGCGGCAGCAGATTCACCATGGGCTTGCCGCGCGCGTTGTGTCCGGCCTGCGGCAGCTTGTAGACCTTGAGCCAGTAAACCTTGCCCCGGTTGGAGAAGCACAGGACGGTGTCATGAGTGTTCGCCACGAATAATTTCTCCACGAAGTCTTCGTCCTTGACCGAGGTGGCCGAGCGACCGCGCCCTCCGCGGCGCTGAGTCTGGTACTCGGTCACCGGCTGGGACTTGGCATAGCCGGCATGTGAAAGCGTGACCAC
>DATAVA010000004.1:0-51974 GCA_036267975.1 Steroidobacteraceae bacterium
CGGCCGGCCGGCTATGGCCGCAATTGAAAGGTTTGATCCGGCCAGGCCCGGCCTCACCCTTTATAATGGCGAGCCAGCACGCATGTATGTAAATGAATGAATTCGATGAATCCGAGGGATGCCGCCCATGCCTGAAATCACTACCGCCCCCGCGGCCCAGAAAACCAAACACGCCAAATTGCTGATCCTGGGTTCCGGGCCCGCCGGCTATACCGCGGCGGTCTACGCCGCGCGCGCCAACCTGGCGCCGGTGCTGGTCACCGGCCTGGCCCAGGGCGGCCAGCTGATGACCACCACCGAGGTCGACAACTGGCCGGGGGATGTCGAGGGCCTGCAGGGTCCGGCGCTGATGGAGCGCATGCGCCGGCATGCCGAGCGCTTTGCCACCGAAATCGTCAATGACCATATCCACACGGCGCACCTGAACGCGCGGCCGATCCGGCTCGAGGGCGATTCGACCCACTACAGCTGTGACGCCCTCATCATCGCGACGGGGGCGACGGCGAAGTACCTCGGCCTGCCCTCCGAGGAGCGCAACCGCGGGCGCGGGGTGTCCGCCTGCGCGACCTGCGATGGCTTCTTTTTTCGCGGTCAGCGGGTGGCGGTGGTGGGTGGCGGCAACACCGCGGTCGAGGAGGCGCTGTACCTCTCGCACATCACCGAGCACGTCACGCTGGTCCACCGACGCGACAAACTGCGCGCGGAAAAGATCATGCAGGAGCGGCTGTTTGCCCAGGAGCGCGCCGGCAAGGTCAGCATCCTGTGGAATCATGCGGTCGAAGAAGTACTGGATGATGGCCAGGGCGTCAGTGGCCTGAAGGTGCGCGGCATTCACACGCAGGATCACAAAATGATCCCGGTCACCGGCGTATTCATCGCCATCGGCCATTCGCCGAACACCCAGATCTTTGCCGGGCAGCTGGAGATGCGGGACGGCTACATCCAGGTGACGAGCGGTGCGGCGGGCAACGCCACGGCAACCAGCATCGCGGGGGTCTTTGCAGCCGGTGACGTCGCCGATCACGTGTACCGGCAGGCGATCACCTCCGCAGGCTCCGGATGCATGGCGGCGCTGGACGCGGATCGCTTCCTCGAAGGCCACTAGCGCACCGGGGGAACATGCTCGCCCGCCAGCACACCCGTATCGAGCAACTCGACAGCCAAGCCTGGAACGCGCTGGAGGGCACCGATGTGCCCTTCCTGCGCCACGAGTTTCTGGCGGCCCTCGAGCACACCGGGTGTGTGGGGCCCGCCACCGGCTGGACCCCCCACTACATCACCCTGCACGATGACGCCGGGCTCGCCGCGGCCGCCCCGGCATTCATCAAGACCCATTCCTACGGCGAGTTCGTCTTCGATTTCTCCTGGGCCGAGGCCTACGCGCACTTCGGCCGTTCGTACTACCCGAAGCTGTCCGTGTGCGTGCCCTTCACCCCCGCCACCGGCGCGCGCCTGCTGGTGCGGCCGGGCCTGGACGGCGTCCTGGTGCGCCGCCGCCTGGCCCGCGCCATCGAGGAGTCCGTCGCCGCGCAGCAGCTGTCCTCGGCACACGCTCTGTTCTTCGATGAGCCGGCCCGCGACGCATTCGAGCAGGCCGGATGGCTGCTGCGCCGTGATTGCCAGTTCCACTGGACGAACCAGGACTACAGCGACTTCGAGCAGTACCTCGCGACGTTCACGGCCGAGAAGCGCAAGAAGGCGCGACGCGAGCGGCGGCGGGTGCAGGAGTCCGGCATCCATTTTGAAACGCGCTTCGGTTCCGACATCGGCGAAGCACTGCTCGACACCGTCTACCGCTTTCACCGCGGCACGTTCGTGCGTCACGGCCATGAGCCGTACCTGTCGCGCGAGTTCTTCCGCGAAATTTCGCGCACGCTGGGTGAGGCGTTGATGTTCAAGATCGCCATGCACGGCTCCAAACCCGTGGCCGCCGCGATCTTCTTCTGGTGCCAGGATGCGTTGTACGGACGATATTGGGGGGCGGCCGAAGAGCATCACAGCCTGCATTTCGAAACCTGCTACCACCAGGGGATCGAGTTCTGCATCGAGCGCGGCATCCGCCGCTTCGAACCCGGCACGCAGGGTGAACACAAGGTCGCCCGGGGTTTCGCGCCGACGCTCACCTGGTCGGCGCACTACCTCGGCGACCGGCGTTTCCGCTCCGCGGTGCGCGACTACCTGGTGCGCGAAGGCGCGGCCGTGGATGCCTACGCGACCCAGGTCGCCGCACACGTACCCTACCGCCGCGAGACATGAAAACGATCACCTGGCTGTCCCCGACGGATCCGCCGGATCACTTTCCGCCGACCGAACGGGCGCTGGATGATCCGGCAGGCCTGCTGGCCGCCGGCGGGGAGCTGTCCACGGCGCGGTTGCTCGCCGCCTACCAGCGCGGGATCTTTCCCTGGTATTCGGAAGGTCAGCCGGTACTGTGGTGGTCGCCGGACCCGCGCGCGGTGCTGCTGCCGGGCGAATTCCGGCTCACCCGCAGCCTCGCCAAGACGCTGCGCAATCGCGGCTTCCTGGCACGGATCAACCACGACTTCCTCGGGGTGATCGAGGGCTGCGCGGCGCCGCGCGCCCGCAGTCCCGGGACCTGGCTGCTGCCCGAAATGCGCGCCGCCTACCTCGAACTGCATCAGCTTGGGGTCGCCCACAGCTTCGAGACCTGGCTGAATGGCACCCTGGTCGGTGGCCTCTATGGCGTGCGGCTCGGGAATGTCTTCTTCGGCGAATCGATGTTCAGCCTGGAACGCGACGCCTCGAAGGCCGCCCTGGCCCGCCTGGTCGAGTATTGCCAATCCCAGGGCGTGGTGGTCATCGACTGCCAATTACCCTCGCGGCACCTGCAAAGCATGGGTAGCCGGCTGATCTCCCGGACGCAGTTTCAGGGCCTGCTGCGCGAGCACATTGCAATGGGGGCGGGGTTTGTGCAATATCCGCGCCCCAATGTCTAAAGAAGATGCGATTCAAATGGAGGGTGAGGTCGTCGAGACTTTGCCCAATACCACCTTCCGCGTGAAGCTCAAGAACGGTCACGTCGTGACTGCTCATATTTCGGGCAAAATGCGCAAGAATTACATCCGCATCCTCACCGGCGATGCGGTTACCGTCGAAATGACCCCCTACGACCTGTCCAAGGGTCGCATCATCTACCGCGGCCGTTAGCCCTCAGGCGGGCACCACCTGCTGTGAAGGCTGCACATCCAGGGTGAGCTTCGACTCATCCTCGGCGACCGTCACCCGCACGTTGCCGCCGCCCACCAGCCGCCCGAACAGCAGTTCCTCGGCGAGCGGACGCTTGATGAACTCCTGGATGACCCGCGCCATCGGGCGCGCGCCCATCTTCGGGTCGTAACCCTTGGTGGCAATCCAGCGCCGGGCGGCATCATCCAGCGTCAGGTTCACACCCTTCTGTTCCAGCTGCGCCTCGATTTCGACGATGAGTTTGTCGACGACGCGCTCGATGGTCGTCCCATCGAGGGGCGCGAACTGGATGATCGCGTCGATGCGATTGCGGAACTCGGGGGAGAACAGGCGCCGCACCGCCTCCATGCCATCGCTGGCGTGGTCCGCGTGCGTGAAGCCGATCGAAGGCCGGTTCATTTCCTGCGCGCCGGCATTGGTCGTCATCACGATGATCACGTGGCGGAAATCCGCCTTGCGCCCGTTGTTGTCGGTGAGGGTGCCATGGTCCATGACCTGCAGCAGCAGATTGAAGACATCCGGATGCGCCTTCTCGATCTCATCCAGCAGCAGCACGCAGTGCGGATGCTTGGCGATGGCCTCGGTCAGCAACCCCCCCTGGTCAAATCCGACATAGCCGGGGGGCGCACCGATCAGGCGCGAGACGGTATGTCGCTCCATGTACTCGGACATGTCGAAGCGAATGAATTCGATGCCCATCGCGATGGCGAGCTGGCGGGTCACTTCGGTCTTGCCGACGCCGGTGGGACCGGCGAACAGGAAGCTGCCGACCGGCTTGCGCTGGTCACCGAGCCCCGAGCGCGCCATCTTGATCGACGATGACAGCGCCTCGATGGCCTTGTCCTGACCGAATATCACCAGCTTCAGATTGCGTTCGAGAGTCTTCAGCACCTCCTTGTCCGAGGAGGAGACGCTCTTGGCCGGAATGCGCGCGATCCGCGCCACCACATCCTCGATGTGGCGCACTTCAACGGTGGACTCGCGCTCGCCGACGGGCTTCAGGCGCAGGCGCGCCCCGGCTTCGTCGACCACATCGATGGCCTTGTCCGGCATATGCCGGTCATTGATATGGCGCGCGGCCAGTTCTGCGGCGGCCACCAATGCGTCATCGGCGTACTTGACCGAGTGATGCTCCTCGAAGCGCGGCTTCAGGCCCTGCAGGATCTCGACCGTCTCCGATACCGTGGGCTCGACCACGTCGATCTTCTGGAAGCGGCGCGCGAGCGCGTGATCCTTCTCGAAGATCCCACGATATTCCTGGTAAGTGGTCGAGCCGATGCAGCGCAGCTCGCCGTTCGTGAGTACCGGTTTGATCAGATTCGAGGCATCCATCACGCCCCCGGAGGCAGCGCCGGCGCCGATCACGGTGTGAATCTCATCGATGAAGAGAATCGCACCCGGAATCTTCTTCAACTCCGTGATCACGCCTTTGAGGCGCTTCTCGAAGTCACCGCGGTACTTGGTGCCGGCGATCAGCGAGCCCATGTCGAGCGAATAGATGGTGCAGTCGGAGAGCACGTCGGGAACCTTGCCCTCGACGATGAGCCGCGCGAGCCCTTCGGCGATGGCGGTCTTGCCGACGCCCGCTTCACCGACGTACAGCGGATTGTTCTTGCGCCGCCGACACAGGATCTCGATGGTGCGTTCCACCTCGAGCTTGCGGCCGATCAGCGGATCGATGCGCCCCTCCTGGGCCATGCGATTGAGGTTGGCCGCATATTTCTCCAGCGCGCTGCCGCCGCCTTCGGCGTCGCGCTCCGCATCGGGGCTCGCCTCTTCCTTGTCGGTCTTCTCCTCGGCGATCTTCGACAGACCGTGGGAGAGATAGTTGACGACATCCAGGCGCGAGACATTCTGGCGATTCAGCAGGTACACCGCATGGCTCTGCTTCTCGCTGAAGATCGCGACCAGCACGTTGCCGACGCCCACTTCCTTCTTGCCGCTGGACTGCACGTGGAACACGGCGCGCTGCAGCACGCGCTGAAACCCCAGCGTCGGCTGCACTTCGTTGTCCTCGCCCTCGTCCAGCTTCGGCGTCGACTGCTCCAGGTGATCCTTCAGTTCCTGCTTGAGCTTGAGCAGATCAGCACCGCAGGCCTTGAGAATCTCGCGAACCTTGGGCGTATCGAGAATCGCCAGCAGCAGGTGCTCGACGGTCAGATACTCGTGGCGAGCCTCCCGTGCCTGGTGGAACGCGTCGTTCAAACAGTATTCAAGCTCGTTGGACAGCACGTTGTGATTCCTTACGCCTCTTCAAGTGTGCACATCAGGGGATGCTGGTGATCGCGCGCATAGCCTGTCACCTCTGCCACCTTAGTTTCTGCGATCTCGAACGTAAATACCCCACATACCCCCTTACCGCGGGTATGCACCTCCAGCATGATCCGCGTGGCGGTCGGGCGGTTCAGACTGAAGAACTTTTCGAGCACCTCGACGACAAATTCCATCGGGGTGTAATCATCATTGAGTAAGACCACCTGGTAGAGAGGCGGTTGCTTGACCTGGGGACGCGCCTCTTCGACGGCGACACCGCCATCCTGGCGCGCGGGGAACGGATCCGACATATCCTCTTTATAGGGTTCCCCAAACCCCAGCACAAGGCCTCATTACTGTCGGCAAACGGACACAGTGAAACCAATTGGAAAACAATTGCTTGAGAGCAAAAGCGAAGCCCCGTTATGATCGGTGACATTCACGCCTGAGAGGCGAGTTCGACTATGAGCACTATTTCGTGGCTGGACGCAGCAGGTCTGCCGGCCTCCGGTAGCCGGTGGGCCGCACGCGCGCCGCAAGTGGCCGTATGGGCCCTCGCCGCTGCGCTGGGCATCCAGGCCGCCGTGATCGTCACCCATCTTGCGGGCAGTGGCGCCGGGCCGCTGCCGCGCGGCCCGGCCGCGCCGCTGGCGCTCGCTCCCCGCCTCGACCTCACGGCGCTGCGCAACGGGCATCTGTTCGGCGCCGCGCCGGCCCCCGCGCCGGTGAATGATGCGAACGCGCCGCCGACCAACATGCCGTTGATTCTGAGCGGCATCGTCGCTTCCACGGATCCGAAAAGCGGGCTGGCCATCATCGGGACGACGCCGACCAATGCGAAGGTCTACCCGGTGGGTGAGCGCGTACCCGGCAACGCGCGGGTGCACGCCATCTACCCCGATCGTGTCCTGCTGGAGCGTAATGGCACCATCGAGGCGCTGCTGCTGCCCAGCAAGTTCACGGGTGGCAGCGCCCCAGCATTGCGGCCGGGGCCGACGGCTCTGGACCGGATGCAGCGCGTCATTGCCAATGAACCCGGCCTGATTTCCGATGTCCTAAGGCCGCAACCGGTCTTTACCGAAGGCAAACTGCGCGGTTACCGGGTCTATCCGGGCCGCAATGCGCGGGCCTTTGCCACCCTCGGGCTGCGCAATGGCGATCTGGTTCTGTCGATCAATGGCACCGCGCTGGACGATCCTGCACGCGGAAATGACATTTTCAGCACCCTGGGCAACTCGGATCAGGCACGCGTCACGGTAATGCGCAACGGCCAGCAGCAAGATATCACTCTGAACATGTCGCAGATCGCCACCCAGGCCGAGCAGATCAGCAGCGCTGAGCAGGCCGCTGCCAACGCTCCTGGGTCCGAGCCCAATGCCGCGCCACAGCCCGAGCAGCCTGCCGGCGGACCCTCCAATCCGCAGCGGCCGCCACGGGTAGGCCACTAGGCCAACGCCGCCCTAAGCTCCAAGGAATACGCTTGATGACAGCTTTTGATATTTGCAGGCCCGGCGCATCCCGACGCACGATCCTGTTGGCGATGCTGCTGCTCGCCAGCGCGCCGATGAGCGGCCCGCGCGCGGCACAGGCGCAGGGCGCCACGGCGCCGCAGAATGTTGCGCCGCGCAAGAGTGGCGACGACCTGCGCTACACGCTGAACTTCCGCGACACGGACATCGCACTGATCGCCGATGCGGTGGCCACGGCAACCCACAAGAGTTTGATCATCGCGCCGAACATCCGCGCACAGGTGACGATGATTTCATCGACACCCGTCGATGCGGCGACGTTCTACCAGACCTTCCTGTCGATTCTCCAGGTGCATCAGCTGATGGCCGTGCCGGGGGCCGGCAATACGGTGAAGATCATCCAGGACTCCAACGCGCGGTTCTATCCGGGCAATCACGACCTGCAGGATCACCTCAGCTCCACCTCCGATGAAATCATCACGCAGGTCATCCCGGTCAAGAACGTGAGCGCGGTACAGCTGGTCACGGTGCTGCGACCCCTGGTGCCCACCACCGGCCAGATCAACGCCTTCAGTCCGGCCAACATGATCATCATTTCCGATCATGAGGCCAACGTGAACCGGGTCATGAAGATCATCGCCCGCATCGACCAGGTCGGCGACGCGGATGTGGAAGTGGTCCCGATGCAGAACGCCTCGGCCACCGAAGTCGTGCGTGTCCTGACGAGCCTGTACCAGGGCCAGGCGCAGCAGGACCCCGGCGTACAACCGACAAAATTCGTCGCCGATGAGCGCTCGAACAGTGTGCTGATCAGCGGCGAGCCCTCCGGCAGGCTGCGCGCAAAGGCGCTGATCGGCTACCTGGATACGCCGGCACAGGCCGGAGGCGATTCTCCGGAGGTGCGATACCTCTATTATGCCGATGCCGAAAAGCTCGAGAAGAACCTCAAGGAGCAGATTTCAGGCATTGCCGCCGCCACGACGGGCAGCGGTGGCAGTGGTGCCGCGGCGACGCCCCTGGCCCAGGAGAGCAAGAATTCGATCATCTGGGCCGACGCGGCCAACAACGCGCTGGTGATCACGGCGCCACCGAAGTTGCGCCGCCAGATCAATGACATCATCGACAAGCTCGACATCCGCCGCGCGCAGGTGCGCCTGGAAGCCATCATCGTTGACGTCGACCTGGCGAAATCCTCGGAGCTGGGCGTGAACTGGGCGACCTGGTCGGAAAGCAACGGCACCACCATTCCCGGCGCGACCTTCCTCACCCCGGTGGGCGGTGCAAGCCTGGTGGATCTGGCCAACGCCGTCGTCAATCCGACCAACATCAGCTCCGCACTGGAGAGCGGCACGACGGTGGCGTTGGGGCGGGTTGCGAAAACCGGCATCAGCTTTGCGGCGATGCTGCGCGCCATCCGCAGCGATACCAGTTCCAACGTCATTGCCACCCCTTCGGTGCTGACCAATGACAACCAGGAAGCCACCATGAAGGCTGCGGATGAGGTGCCGTTCGTGACCGGTCAGTACACGAACACCGGCACTTCCGGCGGCGCAGTCAGTCCATTCCAGACCATCCAGCGCGAGGAGGTGGGCACCATCCTCAAGGTGACACCGAAGATCAACCAGGGCGATGCGGTGGTGCTGAAGATCGACATCGAAAGTTCGAGCGTAATTCCAAGCCCCGCCGGTGCCGTCGACATCACGACCAGCAAACGCGAAATCTCCACCAATGTGAACATCGAGGATGGCGGCATCATCGTGATCGGCGGTCTGATCAGCAATGAGTACGACCACACCGAGTCGCGCGTGCCATTCCTCGGCAGCATCCCGATACTGGGCGAACTGTTCAAGGATCACTCGGCGACGCAGACGAAGAAGAACCTGATGATCTTCATCCGGCCGCAGATCATTCACGACGCCACCGAGATGTCGATTGAGACCAACTCCAAGTACAACTTCATCCGTGAGGAGCAGCGCCAGGTCGGTGAGGGCGAATCGCTGCTCTCGGCACCGCTGCTGCCGGGCGTGAAATCACCGATCCTGCCGCCCATCCCGCCGCCGCCCCCGCCTGGCACGACGCCGGCCGCGCCGATCACGGACCAGGACCGCGCGCGGGTAGCTGAAAAGACCCAGGCCGAAAGGGATGCGGCGAGCCGCGCTGCCGAGACGCCCGCTGCCAGTTCCGCACCGCAGGCCCCGAAATGAACGCGGCACCGGCCATCGCCGCGCCCGCCGCAGCGGACAAACGCGTCTCGTTTGCCTTCGCCAAGCGGCACGGCGTACTGGTCGGTGAGATCGCGGACGGGGTCGCGCACTGCACGGTTCGCGCCGGCGCCTCGCCGCTGGCGCTGGCCGAGGTACGGCGCTACCTGCGCCTGCCACTGCAGATCGAGCGGGTCGATGAGGCCACCTTCGACAAGGTGCTGCAGCAGGCCTACGAAACGGGCGCCAATGCCATGGATGCCGTCGGCGGCTTCGAGGACACCGAGGATCTGACGCACCTGGCGCAGGTACTGCCGGAGCAGACCGACCTGCTGGAGGCCGACGACGATGCGCCGATCATCCGGCTGATCAATGCCGTGCTCACCCAGGCGGTGAAGGAGAACGCCTCCGACATCCATATCGAGCCGTTCGAGAACCGGCTGGTGGTGCGCTTCCGCGTCGACGGCGTACTGCGCGAAGTGCTGCAGTCCAAGCGCGCGGTGGCGCCGCTGGTGGTGTCGCGAGTCAAGGTGATGTCGAAGCTCGATATCGCCGAGAAACGTCTGCCGCAGGACGGCCGCATCAGCCTGCGCGTCGCCGGACGCGCGGTCGACGTGCGCGTGTCCACCATTCCGAGCGGCCACGGCGAGCGCGTGGTGCTGCGTATCCTGGACAAGCAGGCCGGCCGCCTCGATTTGAGCGCGCTGGGGATGGACCCCACGACCGGGCAACTCATCGACGAACTCATCCACAAGCCGCACGGCATCCTGCTGGTGACGGGACCGACCGGCTCGGGCAAGACGACCACCCTGTATGCGGCGCTCGAGCGCCTCAACGACAACTCACGCAACATCATGACGGTCGAGGACCCCATCGAGTACTACATCGATGGCATCGGCCAGACCCAGGTCAACACGAAGGTGGAAATGACCTTCGCGCGCGGGCTGCGCGCCATCCTGCGCCAGGACCCGGATGTGGTGATGATCGGCGAAATCCGCGATCTCGAAACGGCGCAGATCGCCGTGCAGGCCAGTCTCACCGGCCACCTCGTGCTCTCCACGCTGCACACCAATACCGCCGTGGGCGCCGTGACGCGCCTGCGGGACATGGGCATCGAGCCGTTCCTGCTGTCCTCCAGTCTCATCGGGGTGGTCGCCCAGCGCCTGGTCCGGGTGCTCAATCCCGACACCCGCCAGGAGTTCAAGGCCGGCGACTACGAGCGGCGGCTGCTGAACCTGCGCAGTGACGCGCCCGCAGCAACGCTGTACCGACCCGGAAACGGCCAGAATGGCTATCGCGGTCGCAGCGGCATCTACGAACTGGTCACGGTCGATGACCAGATGCGCACCATGATTCATGACGGCGCGGCGGAACAGGAACTGGAGCGCCACGCCCGCACCCTCACCCCCTCGATCCGCGATGACGGTCGTGCGCGGGTGCTGCGCGGCGAGACGACGCTGGAGGAAATCCTGCGCGTCACCCGCGAGGACTAGCGCACCCATGGGCGCATTCGAATACACCGCAGTCGACCCCGGCGGCCGCGAGAGTCGCGGCATCCTCGAAGGCGACACCGCCCGCCATGTGCGCCAGCTGCTGCGCGAGCGGCAGTTGCTGCCGGTCACCGTCAACGCGGTGTCGGAGCAGGAAAAATCACAGAAGCGCAGCTTTTCGCTGGCGCGGCGCGTGTCCGCCACGCATCTGGCGCTGTTCACGCGCCAGTTGGCCACGCTCGTGAAGGCGGGATTGCCGCTGGAGGAGTCGCTGCTCGCGGTCTCACAGCAGACCGAAAAGGAGCGCGTGCAGAGCATCGTGCTCGGCGTGCGCGCCAAGGTCATGGAGGGTCATACGCTCGCCGATGGCTTCGCGGACTTCCCGCGCGTCTTTCCGGAAATCTATCGCTCGACCGTCTCGGCGGGCGAGCAGGCCGGCCATCTCGATACGGTGCTCGAGCGCCTCGCCGACTACACCGAGAACCGCGAGGAAATGCGCCAGAAGGTCCTGGGCGCGATGCTGTACCCGATCGCGCTGTCGGTGATGTGCGTGGTGATCGTGGCCGGACTGATGGTGTACGTGGTCCCGAAGGTGGTGAACGTGTTCACCGCCAGCCACGCGAAGTTGCCCATCATGACCCGGCTGCTGATCAGCTTCAGCGACTTTCTGCGCCTGCGCGGCATCTATATTCTGATCATCGGCATCGTGGGCTGCATCGTGCTGATGCGCTGGCTGGCCAAGCCCGGCCCGAAGCGTCGCTTCCACCTGCTGCAACTGCGCATACCGCTGCTCGGCCGCCTGGTCCGCGGCTTCAACACCGCACGCTTCACCCGCACACTGAGCATTCTCACGGGCGCCACGGTCCCGGTCCTGGATGCGCTGCGCATTTCCGGGGAAGTGGTCACCAATCTGCCGATGCGCGATGCGGTCGCCGAGGCCTCATTGCGGGTGCGCGAGGGCGCCTCGATCGGCCGCTCACTGGCCATCAGCAAGCTGTTTCCGCCGATGACCATCCACCTGATCCAAAGCGGTGAGTCCAGCGGCGAGCTCGAGAGCATGCTCGAACGCGCGGCCATCAGCCAGGAACGCGAGCTCGATGGACTGCTGACGGCCATCATCGGCCTGCTCGGCCCCGGCCTGATCGTGCTCATGGGACTGTTCGTCATGGGCATTGTTTTTGCAATGCTCCTACCCATTTTCGAGATGAATCAGCTGATCCACTGATTACTTATCGCAGACGAGTTGATCCTGTAATGTGACTTCGCCAGAATCCGCATTGCCAGTGACTGCATGGTTGATGGGCCATGAGCGAAAAAGTCGAATCCGAGGAATTTGAGGGCGAGGAAAACGATGAGCCGACCGTCGAGGAGGCGGACGTCGACCTCGACCAGGTGAACAAGGACCTGGACCTCGCCAAGAAACGCGCCCAGAAAGGCGGCGAACCGCCGTGGCGTCGCCTGGAGCGCCTGCGGGAGGAGAAACTCACCGCCGAGCTCACCGGCGATTTTGCGGATTACGACATCGGCGACGGCACACGCAAGTCGGGTCGCAAACGCCGACACTGAATCGCGCCCTCAAGGTCAACGGGTCCGTCTCCGAACCGTTAGGGCCCTGGTGCCCCCGGTATCGATGTCCGACGATACGATCGGTTACTTAGGAAGCGAAATGTCGAACATGATGGCTGCCAAGTGGCGCCGCACGAGCGCGCTGGCGCTGCTGCTGAGCGGCGTGCTGCTGGCTGGGTGCCAGTCGCGCACCGATGTCTCGGCCACGGGCAACACGCCCGCGCAGTACACCCATGTGTTCCTGACCATCAATCAGATCTGGTTCAACACCAGCGCCACGGCCGCTCCCGATGATACCTCGTGGGTGAAGTTCACGTTGACGACGCCGGCGACGGTGGATCTGGTAGGCCTCACCAACGGCACCCTGAGCCAGTTCGCCAGCGATCTGAAGCTTGCTGCCGGCACTTATAACCAGGAGATGGTGGTGCTGGCCGACACCACCGACGCATTGAGCAGTTCCGCCGGGACCGTGGGCGCCGCCTCGAACGATGAAGTCGATTATCTGGATACCAACAGCATCGCGCATACCGTGCCGCTGGCCATATTGAATGCGGCGCAGGGCATCAGCATCAGCACCAGTTTGACGGTCGCGGCCGCGGCGACCAACATCAGCAGTGCCATCGGCAGCGGCTCCGGCACGACCACGACGTCGCTGGGATCAACGCTCGCCACCAGCTCCAGCCCCGCCCCGGTCAGTTCCACGGTATCGACGCCGGCGGTCAGCACCACCGCGGCGATCATCGACTTCGATGCCAGCCGCGACCTGCTGCCCATCTCCTTGAGCGGTCAGCCGGCCTTCGCCTTGAACCCGCATCCGCACAACTATGATGCCAAATATTCGGGATCCATTCAGGGCGCGGTGTCGCTGGCGGGCGTTGCGACCCTCACCACCGCCGGGGTGCCGGATGTGCAGGTATCCGCCGAGGCGCTCAGCAGCGATGGGTCCCGGCACGCCATCATCAAGACCACGCGTGTCGATGCCAATGGCAATTTTGCCCTCTACCCTCTGTCCACCGCCGCCGGTGCGCCCACGACCTACGATCTGGTCATTCACGGCCCCAACATCGAAACGGTGATCATCAAGTCCGTTCCCGTGGCCACCGGGGCGCCGGGCACCGCGACCGCGCAGTTGGGGGCGCTCACCTTGACGACGGTGAGCGCGTTCCTGGTCAACGTGAACCCCAGTGCGCCGGTCAGCCCGAGCAGTTCGCTGGTGGGTTTCTATCAGACGCTGCCCTTGTCCGGCGAAGTGCCCTACCTGGTCGAAACGCGTGCCGTCGATCCGATCAGCGGGGTCTTTGCCAGCGACCAGGCCATCTCCGCCGGCGCCCTGCAGTACGGGGGCTACGTCTCCGGCGGCGTGATCTCGCTGACGAGTGCCAATCCGACCCAAGGGGCGGCCACCTATGCCATCGGCGCCCTCAATACGGCCTTCGGTACCGCTGCACTGAATACCACGGTCAGCCTGCCGGCCACTTCCACCACCACGGCGTTGTTCACGGTGACTGCACCGCCGTTGCCGACGGGCAGCGTGGCCAATGCCCTCGGCGGGACGGTCACGGTGGCCAGCACCGGAACCTACGACAACGCGGAGCTGTTCCTGACCTACCGCGGCGCCCTGGTGGCCACCGCCGCGCTGAACGGTTATCTGAACCAACCCCAAAGTGCACTGGCATTGACGTCGCTCGCGCCGGGTGGCACGGCCGGCGCGCTGTACGCGGCAGGGGTATACAACGCCGAGATCTGGGCGTGGAATTCCGCCAATCCCACCGGCACCCTGAGCCGCATCCCGTACGCCACGACGATCGACATGAGTGCCGGCAATGCCAGCGGCGTGACCTTGAATATCCAGTAAATTCAGCATCGTCACATGACAGTCATGTGACGACCCTAGGCTTGTGCTCCGCCGCCTAACGGCGCTGAAGTACTCGGGGGGAGTTCACGTGCTCGCAAGCCTAGGGATCGATGTACCTACCGCCATTCTGCTGGGCCTCGCGCTGCTGCTGGCCTTGAGCTTTGAGTTCGTCAACGGTTTCCATGACACGGCCAATGCCGTCGCCACGGTCATCTACACCGGCGCCCTGAAACCCAATTACGCAGTGGTCTGGTCCGGTTCGTGGAACCTCATCGGCGTGCTGATGTCCTCGGGCGCCGTCGCCTTCAGCATCGTGTCTTTGCTCCCGGTCGAGCTGGTCATCAACGTCGGCTCCGGCGCCGGCTTTGCGATGGTGTTTGCCCTGCTGCTGTCGGCCATCATCTGGAACGTGGGGACCTGGTACCTGGGCCTGCCCGCCTCCAGCTCCCACACCCTGATCGGCTCCATCGTCGGGGTCGGCCTGATGAATTCGCTGCTCAGTCCCAACGAGGCCTTCGGCGAGGGCGTGAATTGGGCCAAGGTCCAGGATACCTTCAAGGCGCTGATCGTCTCACCCATCATGGGCTTCGTCCTGGCCGGCGCGCTGCTGCTGATCCTGCGCGTGGTGCTCGCCCGGCGCGTCGAACTGTTCAAGTCGCCGCAGCCCGGCTCGACGCCGCCGCTGTGGGTGCGGGCATTGCTCATCCTCACCTGCACCGGTGTGTCCTATGCCCACGGCTCGAATGACGGTCAGAAGGGCATGGGCCTGATGGTGCTGATCCTCGTGGGCGTGGTGCCGGCGGCATTCGCCCTGGACATGTCGACCTCAGCGCAGACGCTGACCAAGATCCACGGTGCCGCCACGCACATTGCGCTGCAGCTGCACCAGATCGTGCCGGTCAGTGCGAAGCGGCCCAGTTCGGATGCAGCACACCGCACCCTGACCACGTTCCTGCGCACCAGCACGCCGGATGCGGATACCCTGCCGGCGCTGACTGAAGCCAATGATGCAGTGCTCATGCGCATGAACGGCATCACCGACCTCCACAATGTACCGGGCACCGAGCGGCGCGCACTGCGCCTCGATGTCTATCTGGTCGCCGAGTCACTGGCGCGCCTGGCCAAGATCAGGAAAGTGCCACCGGGCCTGGATGCGGGCGTGGCGGACGGCTATCAGAAATCGCTGAAGAGCCTCACCAACTTCATTCCGACCTGGATCAAGATCGCCGTGGCGCTGGCACTGGGCTTCGGCACGATGGTCGGCTGGAAACGCATCGTGGTCACGGTGGGAGAAAAGATCGGCAAGGCGCACCTGACCTATGCGCAGGGCGCCTGCGCGGAACTCGTCGCCTGGGGCACGATCGAGACCGCCGACATGCTGGGTCTGCCGGTCAGCACCACCCACATCCTGTCATCCGGAATCGCCGGCACCATGGTGGCCAACAAATCGGGCATCCAGGGCGGCACCGTGCGCAACATCATTCTGGCGTGGGTACTGACTTTGCCGGTATGCGTGATCCTGGGCGCTGCAACTTTCGGCGCGGGACTGTTCGTGGTGTTCCACATGCTCGGCATGCGCTAGTCAGTGAAAATCCCGTGAGGGGTGGTGCAGCGGGCCGGCGAGTGCCGTGCGATCGATCAGACGGCGTGCGACCAGGTGCAGCACCTGCCCCTCGCGCTGCAGTGTGCCCTGCACTTCCAGCAAGGATGATTCGACCAGCGGCCGGCGGAAGCGCTCGGCAATGTTCTTCCACACAATGACGTTCAGCTGCGCGGTCTCATCCTCGAGCGTCATGAACGTGACGCCGCCCGCACTGCCGGGCCGCTGCCGCACGAGTACCAATCCGGCCGTGCGCGCCCATTGTCCATGCGGCAACTGGATCAGATCCGCCATGCACTGCAGTCCTTCGGTGCGTAGCTTCTCGCGCAGCAGCGCCACCGGATGACGCCCGAGGGTCAGTCCCACCGCGGCCATATCCGCCACGATGCTCTGGGCTTCGGTCGGCATCCCCAACAAGGGTCGTCCTTCATCCAGCGGCAAAACCCGCGGATCCGCGGCGGCCAGCGGCAGCGCGCGCTCGAAACCGGCGACCTCCCAGAAGGCCAGGTGACGGTTGCCGCTCAGCAATGCAAGCGCCCCAGCCGCCGCCAGCGCCTCAAGATCGCGGCGCTCCAGTGCGGCACGCTGCGCCAGGTCCGCCACGCTGTCGAAGCTCTGCGCGGCTCGTGCAGCCATCAAGCGTTGTGCACCCGGCTCGGTGAGTGAACGCACCAACCGCAGACCCAACCGCAGCGCCGGCTGGCCTTGCGCATCAGGCTCCAGCGTACAGTCCCAGTCGCTGTGCAGCACGCTGACCGGCCGCACTTCCACGCCATGCCGGCGCGCATCCCCTACCAGCTGTGCCGGTGCGTAGAACCCCATCGGCTGACTGTTCAACAGCGCGCAGGTGAAGGCGGCGGGCTCGTAGTGCTTGAGCCACGCGGAGTCATAGACCAGAAGCGCGAAACTGGCCGCGTGACTTTCCGGAAAACCATAATCACCAAAGCCTTCAACCTGCTTGCAGATGCGCTCGGCAAACTCCACCGGATAGTGATTGGCGATCAGGCCTGCGGCGAGCCGGTCCTTGAAGCGGTGCAGATCCCCCTGGCGCTCCCACGAACCCATCGCGCGCCGCAGGTTGTCGGCCTCACCGGCCGTGAAACCGGCGGCATGCATGGCCAGCTGCATCACCTGCTCCTGGAAAATGGGCACTCCCAGGGTGCGCTCCAGCGCCGCCTGCGCACCGGGACCCGGATAATCGATGGGCTCCTCGCCATTACGGCGGCGCAGATACGGGTGCACCATGTCGCCTTGGATGGGACCGGGCCGCACCAGCGCGACCTCGATGACCAGGTCGTAGAAGGTGCGCGGCTGCAGGCGCGGCAGCATGGACATCTGTGCCCGCGATTCGATCTGGAAGACCCCGATGGTGTCCGCGTTCGACATCATGGCGTAGACCTGCGGGTCCTCCTGCGGCAAGTGTCCCAGTGACCAGCTCGTGCCGCGCCAGTGGTTCACCAGCGCGAAGCAGCGCCGCAGCGCGCTCAGCATCCCGAGCCCCAGCACATCGACCTTCAGTAACCCTAAGTCGTTGAGATCATCCTTGTTCCACTGCACCACCGTGCGCTCGGGCATGGTGGCGTTCTCGACCGGCACCAGGTCCGAGAGCGCGGCGGCGGCGATCACGAAGCCTCCCACGTGCTGCGAAAGATGCCGCGGAAAGCCGATGAGTTCACCACTGAGCGGGAGGATCTGCCGCAGCAGCGGATCATCCGGATCAAACCCGGCCTCACGCAGGTGCACGGCCGATACCTTTGCATCCCACCACTGCACCACGCGCGCCAGCGCCCGCGCGCGCTCCTCGGTAAAACCGAACGCGCGCGCGAGGTCATGCAGCGCGCTGCGACCGCGGTAGCTGATGACGGTGGCCGCCAGCGCCGCCCGTTCGCGCCCATACTTGCGGTACAGGTACTGGATGACTTCCTCGCGCCGGTCATGCTCGAAGTCGATGTCGATGTCCGGCGGTTCGGCGCGTTCGCGGGAGATGAACCGCTCCATCAGCAGTGAATCGAGCCGCTGCCCGATGGCGGTGATGCGCAGGCAATAGCACACCAGGGAATTGGCCGCCGAACCGCGGCCCTGCGCGAGAATGCCGTGCCCGTTCGCATAGGCCACGATGTCCTGCACCGTCAGGAAGTAGGTCTCATAGCCCAGCTGCGCGATGAGCGCCAGTTCGCGCTCGATGATCGCGCGTGCCTGCGGGGAGGCGCCCTCCGGCCAGCGATAATGTATCCCCTGCTCCACCAGCTTGCGCAGCCAGGTGGCAGGCGTCTCCCCCTGCGGCACCAGTTCCTGGGGATACTCGTAACGCAGTTCGTTGAGACTGAAGGTGCAGCGCTGCGCGATATGCAGCGTCTGCGCCAGCAATTGCGGTGGATACAGGCGCGCGAGGCGGCTGCGCTCACGCAGATGCCGCTCGCCGTTGGGATACAGGCGGGCACCGGCCTGCGCCAGCGTCACGCCATGGCGTATGGCAGTCACGGCATCCTGCAGGCGGCGGCGCGCGCGCACATGCATGTGCACATCGCCACTGGCCACCAGCGGCACCGCACAGTTCCGTCCGATGTCCGATAGCTGTGCGAGGTACTCCCGATCCGTGCCCGCGAGCAGCAGCTCCACCGCAATCCACAGATCTGCGGCAAAGCAGCTGCGTAGCCATTGCAGTTCTGCCACCACCGGCACCGCACCGGGCAGCCACAGGAGCAGGCAGTCGGCAAGGTGCCGCCGCACATCCGCACGCGTCAGATGATAGCTGCCCTTGGGCGCCGCGCGTCGACCGTGAGTGATCAGCGCACACAACCGCGCATAGCCGTGGCGATTGGTCACCAGGGCAACGAACCGCAACCCACAGGCCAGCGTGAACTCCGCGCCGATGATCAGCGGCAGGGATTGCGCGCCGTTCGCGCCATTCTGCACCGCCATGTGCGCGCGCACGACTCCCGCCACCGAACACTCATCGGTGATGGCCAGTGCACTGTAGCCGAGCTGCTGCGCCCGCTGCACCAGCTCAGCGGGGCGCGAGGCGCCGCGCAAGAAGGTGAAGTGCGTGAGACAGTGCAGCTCCGCGTAGGCAGGCGGTGGTGCGCTCATCCCGACAGCCCATGCAGGAACCAGCGATGCGGCGGCTGGCGCTCGCGGAACACCCATACTGCGATGCCGTGCACGTCGGTGGCATGGTAGTAATCGCGCGCGACGCCGTGGGCCTCCCACCACTGGCTCTCGATGCGTTCGGGCCCATGCCGCAGCCGCAGCGGTCCATCCAGCTGCGGCCAGCCGGCGCGCTCGCGCAGCAGCTGCGGCGTCTCCAGCAGCCACAAGGGGCGCGCCTGACCCGGAATCTGCGGGGCTCGTATCGCACCTGCTGCATGCCGGAAGTTCGGATCCGCTGGTGACAAGGATCGTGAAGCGCCTTCCGGACAGTGGCTGTCCTGGCAGATCAGGCCATGCACCGCGAGCTCCCCCAGACGCATGCGCAGTCGTTCAATGAATTCCAGCGAACCGGACGCTGATCCCGCCGCCCCACCGCCCCCGTGTTCGCTGGGCTGCCACAGTGACTCATGTACCGGCGCGCGTGACAGCAGTTCTCCGGAGCGCAGCTCCAGCGAGCGCACGGGTCCGGGCAATGCAATCCTGCCCAGACGTTCCGCAAACCATTCCAGGAAGCGCGCCGCGACGGCCTCGGGCTGTGCCAGCCTGACCACGCAGTCGGTGTGCGTCTGATTGCGATGCCGCAGCCGACAGGTCAGGCGCGTGATGCCGCACTGGCGCGCCTCGAGAAATTCTCCCAGCTGTTTGAGCAGCGGCTGCAGCGCCTGCAGGATCTGTGCATGATCCTCGCGCTCGCGCACGAACTGGCGCTGCGCCCGGAAGCGCTCCGCAACCCGCAATGGCGGGCGCAGATCCGCGCTGCGCGCCACGAGCTGGTCCAGCATCTGCAACGGTTCACGGCCGAAGCGTCGCGCAAAACCAGCCCGCGGCAGCCGCAGGGCGTGGCCCACGCGGTACACACCCAGTTTTGACAGCCGCTGCAGCACCTGCGGCGGCCAGCGCAAGGCCGCCAGGGGCAGCGCACTGACCGCGCTGACCAGGTGCTGCTGATCCAGCACCTTGAATGACACCCCGCTGCGGGCAGCGGCCAGAGCGGCCAGCGGAGTCGGCGCCAGCGTCAGCATGGGCGAGCTGCCCGCCGCGCGACAACCGGCGCGAAAGGCGCGGTACAGCGGCGCGAGGCCTCCGAACAGCGCCACACTGCCCTGCACTTCCAGCACCAGTCCATCCGGCGGTTCCAGGCTCACCCGCGGCGTGAACCGCTGCGCCAGCACGCCCAGACGCTGCAGCAAAACCGGATCAGGCTGCGGCAGATGAACTGCGAGCCACAGCTGCGACAATGATGCCGCAGGGGGCGACCCAGCCGGTGCTATCGCCAGCGGCAATTGCAGCGCAGTGGCGGCAGCCTGCGGCACGGACAACGATTGGCGAAGCACTCTTGCGGCCATGTTCAGACACCCGCAGCAGCCTGCGCAGCATCCAGGTCCAGCCACCACTCGCCCTGCGCACCGCCGCGGCTCTTGAGGATGCTCAGACGCACGCCACTGCGGTCGCCGTTGCGCTGGGGTTCAATGCCCAGGCGCAGCAGCGCGTGGGAAGGTTGCTGCGCGATGCGCGCACTCCACGGACGCAGCACAAAGGCCAGCGTCCGGCCGCGCTGGGTGGCCAGTTGCAGCCGCCGCACGATGCGTGGCTTCAAAGGCTGGGTGATCCAGGTGAGGACGATGTCGCAGGCACCGCAAATCAACGCCTGTTCCGTGGCCCACTCGGGAGCCCATTGCATGTCCTGCGGCGCACGCACCACCAGGATTCGCGACAGGTTCACGCCGCGTGCTGCGAGCGCCGGCGCATAAGGCATCAGGGGTGGCGCAATCCACGTGCACCAGCGGGCCTGCGGCCGCTGCGTCAGCGCCGCCAATAACGGCAACAGCAAGCGCAGCTCGCCACTGCCCAGGTGCGTGGCCAGAATCTCTACCAGGCCTGTCTTGGGCCAACCCCCGCCGGCCAGCCGCGCATCCAGCTCGGGGAAGCCCGAGGAGAGCGTGTCGATGCGGGTAAGACTGCGACCGCGCCAGATGCCCGGGTGTTCGAGCAGCCGGGCCAGCGCATTCACATGAGGCCGGCCGCCCGGCCCTGACGCAGCACGCCCACCACAATGCCCTCGATGAGCAACGGCTCTTCCTTCAGATCCACCCGGATGGGCTCGAAGGCATCGTTCTCGGGCATCAGCCATACCACCGAGCCTTCCTGCCGGTAGCGCTTCACCGTGACTTCATTCTCCAGACGCGCCACGACGATCTGGCGACTGCGCACATCCGGCGTGCGATGCACCGCCACCAGATCACCATCGAGAATGCCGACATCCTTCATGCTCATACCCACCACCTTCAGCAGGTAATGCGGGCGCGGCTGAAAGATGGATGGATCGATCTTGTAGTGCGCCTCGATGTTCTCTTCGGCAAGGATCGGTCGGCCGGCGGCAACCCGACCGATGAGCGGCAAACCGAACTGCTCGCGCATGGTGTCCTTCAGCTGGATACCCCGCGAAGTGCCCGGCACCAAGGCGATCACCCCTTTGCGCGCCAATGCCCGCAGATGTTCTTCCGCCGCATTGGCGGATCTGAACCCCAGTTCCCGGGCGATTTCAGCGCGGGTGGGCGGCATGCCGGTCTCGGCGATACAGTGCTGAATCAGGCGCAGAATCTCGGTCTGGCGAGGTGTCAGGTCGGACATGTCAGTACCTGTTTATTTATACAGATACTGTGATTATATCCAGATCACTCCCGCTTGCAAGCCTGGCCATTACGCTACTTGGCAGCAGCTGCGGCCACGCCAATTTGATCGGCCAACCGCATCGCAGCCAGGCGTGCGCCCATCGTATATGCCGCACGCACGTCCTCGATGCCGGCCATCAGCTCATCGAATGAGCCCCAGCGGTACCGATCATCGGGCTCAATAGCCCAAGCCTTGCCTTTCCTGGCATCAACTCCGTAATTGACCTCTTCGGAATAAAGGCTGTCCTCGCTCCATTTGGTCCACAACTTTCCCCGGATATTGACTCGCGGGATGTACTGGGTACTGAACTTTCCCGAGTACATGCCAATTTCATCTATCCAAACATGCGCAACCGCATCGCCGTCCGCGGTCGCTGCAAGATGGATGACATCGCCGAGAGTCAGCCGCTTCGGATCGACACCTTCGTTAAAGCGTCCCGCCTTGCTGTGACTGTCGATCTTGTTCACCCAGTACTGACCCGGATACCCAAAGACAGGCGACGCATTCTCGAAGGTGAACCAGACAGGATTGGTCGCCGGCACGAGCACGATCCGGTGAATTGCCGGGATGGGCGGCGCCGGAGTCTGCGGATGAGACGCGCACGACACCATCACACAGCAGCCAGCAGCCAGCAGCGCTGCGCGACTTCACATCATTGCCGAACGTTCGCGATCTGCACGGCCACTGTGATCTCCCCAGTGCGCTGCCGCGGCAGAATCGCGCCCCGATGCTGAATCACCATGGCGGCCAGCCGATTTGCCGCCTGCGCCGCCTGTACCAGGTCCTGACCGGCGCCCCGTGCCGCCAGAAAGCCGGCATTGAACGCATCACCTGCGGCCGTGGTGTCAATCACTCGCGCCACTTTGACCGCCGCTACCGATTCGGCGCCGGCCGGGCCTGAGACCAGGCAGCCATCCGCGCCAAGCTTGACGATGACCTGCTCTGCACCCCAGCCATGCCAGCGCGCCACGGTAGCCGCCGGCGATGCATCACCGAACAGCGCCGCTTCATCCGAGAAGGTCGGCATGGCAATGGACACAAAGGGCGCCATGGCCCGGATCGCCGTGCGAGCGTCCGCCGCCGTGCTCCAGCCGGCGATACGATAATTGGGATCAAAGATCACCTGGCCCCGTGCGGCGCGCACCGCAGCGGCAATCCCATTCAGCTGCGCGCGATCGGCCGGGGTGAACACAGACAGGGTGATTCCCGACAGGTACAGCTGGCGCGCGGCGCGCGCCCGCGCCACGGCGCCCTCGATGCCCGGCAAGGTGAACAACTGTCGCACCGCCGAGCGCTCGCGCCAGTAGTAGAAATGACGCTCCCCCGCGGCATCATTGCGCACGGCGTACAGACCCGGCAGGCGTGCGGCATCGGTCAGCACCAGCGAGGTGTCCAGCCCGTCCGCCTGCCATTCGGCGCGCATCTCCTGGCTGAAGGCATCGGTACCGAGGGCCGTCATGTAGGCCGTCGGCACGCCAAGGCGGCTCAGGTACAACGCGGTGTTGAACGTATCCCCCGCATATCCCAACTGCCAGCGATCCGCGTCGCGGGTCAGCTCGAGCATGCACTCGCCGATGACAATCACAGCCATCAGTCCGGAAGGCGCTCTTCGCCCTGGACGCTCAATGGTGCGCTGATCACATCGGGCGTGATCTGCGGCTGCCCACTGCCCACGCTCACTTCGTAGTGACCGGCGGTGACCATGACCTGGCCCGCCTCGTTGACATGACTGAGCTGCCGCGCCGGCAGCATGAAGTGCAGGGTTCGGGATTCGCCGGCCTTCAGGTGCAGTCGCTGGAAACCGCGCAAGGCGCGAGCGGGTGCGCCCGCCGCTGCGCCGAACTGCAGATACAGCTGCGCGACTTCATCGCCGTCGCGCGGGCTGGTATTCGTGACCCGCACCTGCACGGACAGCGGCCTGCCGGCCGCCAGAGTTGGTGATGACAACTGCAGGTTCTCGTAACGGAAGGTCGAATAGCTCAACCCAAACCCGAACGGATACAGCACCGGCCCGGTGAAATAGCGGTAGGTGCGGTGCTTCATCGAGTAGTCGGTGAAGTCCGGCAGCGCCTCGAGACCCTTGTAGAAAGTGACCGGCAGACGGCCCGCCGGATTATTGCGACCGGCCAGAGTCTCGGCCACCGCGGTGCCGCCCTCCTCGCCCGGATACCAGGCCTGCACGATCGCATCCGCGTTGGCCTGCAGCCAATTCACCGCCAGGCCGCTGCCGCTGAGCAGCACCACGACCAGTGGCTTGCCGGTGCCCTTGACGCTCTCCACCAGCTTTTGCTCTTCGGCCGGCAGATCGAGGCTGGTGCGATCGCCACCCTTGAAACCCGGTATGGCCAGCGCCGACTCCTCACCCTCAAGATCCGCGGTGATGCCCACCGTTGCAATGACGAGATCCGCGTGCCGCGCGGCTTGCAGGGCCCGTGCCGCAGCGTCGGGATCCTTGCGTATCCACACCAGCTTCGCCGTGCGTGAAAACGACGGTGCGTTATCCACGGTGATGGCGTAGCGGTGTCCCTGCGTGAGATGCAGATCCGCAAAGCCGGGCTGACCGGTGCCGCGCTGCGCGCTGTCGATGATCAGTTTGCCGTCCAGATAGACGCGATTGCTGCCACCGGGCGCTCCCAGCGTGTAATCGCCGCTTTGCGCGGGCGTCAGCCAGCCGCGCCAGCGCGCAAACCGCGCGCCCGCATCGTCATTTCGGTCCAGGCTCACCGTGGGCTCGATTCGGGTCAATGACGGCGTGCCGCTGTAGTCCGCCGTGGCGAAATACGCGAGCATCAGGCCGGGCTTGCCGTCCGCGGTCGTCAGGGCGGAGTCCGGCACCGGCACCGGGTCGCGCAGGAACTGCACCGTGCCCGGCTCAAAGACGACCTGCGAACCGGGGAACTGGCGGCGGATGCCATCGATGAGCGTGGTGACATGCGCGGGCGTGCCGTTGTAGTTGCCCTCCAGCACCCGCAGGCTGTCGGCCAGTGGCCCGATCACGGCAATCTTCTGCGGTGCATGCGTCAGCGGCAGGATGCCGTTGTTCTTCAGCAGCACGATGCCCTCGCGGGCGACCTGCAAGGCCGTGCGCCGATGCGCGGCACTGTCCACCGCCGTGGCAGGAACCACCCGCGCCGGATCGGGCGGATCGAACAGGCCCAGTTCAAAGCGCACGGTGAGTGCGCGGCGCAGCGCCTGGTCAATCTGCGCCTGCGTGATCAGCCCCTGGCGCAACGCATCGCCGTACTTGGTGTAGTCCTCATCGTGAGTTCCGAACTTCACGGTGCATTCATTGTCCATGCCGGCCTTGAGCGCGGCGCCCGCGGCGGCGGCCTCACTGTTCACGTAGTGATGGCCGCGATAGATATCGTTCACGGCGTTGCAATCGGAGACGACGAAGCCCTTGAAACCCCAGCTATCACGCAGTGTGTGCTGCAGCAGGAAGTCACTGGCGCAGCCCGGAATGCCGTCGATGGCGTTGTACACGCACATGACCGATGCGACATGGCCCGCGACGACCGCCGCGCGGAATGCCGGCAGATAGGTATCGGCCAGATCGTGCGGGGAGACCACGGCGTCGAATCCATGACGCAGGGGTTCCGGACCACTGTGCACCGTGAAGTGCTTGGCCGTGGTCGACACGACCAGATGGTCGCGATCGGGGCCCTGCATGCCGGTGATGAAGGCGACGGCCAGCTGCCCCGTCAGGAACGGATCCTCGCCATAGGTTTCCTGGCCCCGTCCCCAGCGCGGGTCGCGAAAAATATTGATATTGGGTGAGAAGAAGGTCAGGCCCTGATACAGCTTCACCGCGCCGCTGCGCGCTGCCAGCGTGTACTTCGCCCGCGCCTCCTGGGCGATCTGCGTACCCATCTGGTTGACCAGTGGCGCATCGAACGTCGCCGCGATCCCAATCGCCTGCGGATACACCGTGGCGATGCCATCGCGCGCCACACCGTGCAGCGCCTCGTTCCAGTAGTTATAGCCCGGAACGTTCAACCGCGGAATGGCACGCGCGTCGTTGTTCAGCTGGGAGAGCTTCTCCGGCAGCGTCATGCGCCCGACCAGATCCGCCGCGCGCTGCGCGGCCGGCGACGGCGGTGCTCCCCAGCTGCTCGCCACCGGCAGCGCGGCCAGCAGCAGCCATCCGAAGTGCGCGGTGCGCTGTGATCCGGATCTGTTCATGGCATCAGTACCTGCAGTGCCGTGCGATGAGGCTCTCGGCGAGTTCCTGCCGGCCGGAGGGGATCCGCGGCTCGAAGTTGTGCTCGGCCGCATGATCGGCCAATGCGGCAAGCGTGAACTCGCCCTTCATCACGCGCCGCCCGAGGTCGCTGTCCCAGGCCCCGTAGCGCTCCTGCCGCAACTGCTTCAGTGCGCCGCCGCTGACCAGGTCCGCCGCGGCCAGCAAGGCGCGCGCGATGGTATCGATGCCGCCGATATGGGCGAGGTACAGGTCGTGCGGATCCACGGACTGACGCCGCAGCTTCGCATCGAAGTTGAAGCCGCCGCTACCGAAGCCACCCTCCTCGATCAGCTGCATGACGGCCGGCACCAGCTCCTGCGCGTTGTTCGGAAACTGGTCGGTGTCCCAGCCGTTACGCGGATCACCGCGGTTCATGTCGATGGAACCGAAGATGCCATAGGCCCGGGCGATGGCGATTTCGTGCTCGAAATCCAGGCCCGCGAGCGTCGCGTGGTTGACCTCGATATTCACCTTCACTTCATTCGTCAGGCCGTATTTACCGAGGAAGGCGAAGACCGCAGCCGAATCATGGTCGTACTGGTGCTTGGTGGGTTCGAACGGCTTCGGCTCGATGAGTATCGTGCCCTTGAAGCCGATGCGGTGCTTGTGATCGACCACCATCGACAGGAAGCGGCCATACTGATCAAGCTCCCGGGACAGTTCGGTATTCAGCAGCGAGTCATAGCCTTCGCGTCCACCCCACAGCACATAGTTCGCGCCACCCAGCCGATGCGTGGTCTCCAGCGCTGCCCGCACCTGCGCGGCAGCCCACGCGAACACCTCCGGGACCGGGCTCGTCGCGGCGCCGCCCGCGTAACGCGGATGACTGAATACGTTGGCGGTGCCCCAGAGCAGCTTGACGCCCGTGGCTGCCATCTTCTCCGCGAGCGCCGCCTCGATGCGCCGCAGATTGCTGTGGTGATCCTTGACCGTGGTCGCCGTGGCCATGACGTCGACATCGTGGAAGGTGAAGTACGGAACGCCGAGGCGCGCGAGAAAATCGAAGGCCGCTTCAAGCTTGGCATCGGCCATCGCCTGCGTGATGGAGGGGCCGAGCCACGGCCGTGGCAGTGAGCCGGCGCCGAAGATGTCGGCGCCGGGCCAGTTGAACGAGTGCCAGTAACACACCGCGACCTTCAGCCATTCGTCCATGCGCTTGCCGAGCACCATGCGGTTCTTGTCGTAGACCCGATAGGCCAATTCGTTGCGGGTCTCGGGACCCTCGAAGCGGATGGGTTCGATGTCAGAGAAAATGCTCATCCTGCGGACTCCTGAAATACCTTGCGAAGGTCGCGATACAGTCGCATGAAGTGACCGCGCCGCTGACCCAGCAGCGCGACCAGCGTCGGGTCGGGCTGGACGACCCTGGCAATGGGGGGCAGCCGGCACACGGCTGCCGCGACTTCGCCGGTCACCGCCATGCGCGCCAGACGCGCGGCACCGAGCGCCGCACCGATTTCGCTGCCGGCCCGGTAAGTCAGCGGCCGGTTCAAAGCGGCAGCGAGCAGCTCGCCCCAGTAAGACAGGCGCGCACCACCGCCGGTCATGCTGATCTCATCGACGCGGCCGCCTGCTTCGAGCAGCACATCCAGTCCGTCGGCAAAGGCCAGCGCTACCCCCTCCAGCACCGCACCGACCAGATCCGCCGGCACCGTTGCATGGCCAAGGCCGAAGAATACTCCACGCGCATGCGGGTCATTGTGCGGCGTGCGCTCACCCGACAGATACGGCAGGAAGTATGGCGATTCGGCACGCACACCGCGGGCCTGCGCCGACGCGACCAGCTGCGGCAGATCGGTTGTGCCCAGCAGCTGCGCCACCCAGTCGAGCGCACTCGCGGCGGACAGCAGCACCGCCATCTGATGCCAGCATCCGGGAAGCGCATGGCAGAAGGCGTGCGCGGCACGCTGCGGGTTCGGTCGAAACCGATCGGTCACCACGAACAGCACACCGGAAGTCCCCAGCGACAAAAATGACTGCCCGGGCGCAATGACGCCCATACCCACGGCACTGGCCGCATTGTCGCCGCCGCCACCGGCCACGGGCACGCGATTCATGCCCAGCAACTGCGCCGCCTGCGGCGTGAGCCGTCCGGATGGCGCGTTGCCTTCGACCAGCCGCGGCATGTGGGCGCGCGACAGGCCGGTCGCCGTCAGCATCGCATCGGACCAGTCGCGGCGCGCCACATCCAGCCAGCCGGTACCCGAGGCGTCCGACATTTCGCTCACCCGCGCGCCGGTGAGCTTCAGCCGCAGATAATCCTTGGGCAGCAGCACCGTCGCGGTACGTGCGAACAGCGCCGGCTCGTGCTGCGCGACCCACAGCAGCTTCGGCGCGGTAAAGCCGGGCATCATGATGTTGCCGGTGATGGTGCGCGACTGTGGCTCACGTCGTTCCAGTTCGACGCACTGCGCACCGGAGCGGCCGTCGTTCCAGAGAATGGCCGGTCGCAGCGGCACATCGGCACGGTCGAGCAGCGTCGCGCCATGCATCTGACCGGACAGACCGATGGCCCGCACCGATGCGCGCACCGAATCCGGCAACTCCAGGATGGCGTGTACGGTGGCGCTCCACCAGTCGCCCGCGTCCTGCTCCGAATACAGCGGTTGCGGGCGCGAGACGCCCAGCGGCGCGCTGGCCTGGGCCACGACCACCTCGCCGTCATCCACGATCACGGCTTTGACGCTGGAGGTGCCGAGGTCAATTCCCAAATACATATCAGGCCTGCCCCACTGAAAATCTGACGCCCAGTTCCAGGCGTTCACCGGGGGCCAGCTTCGCGACGCTGCCGTTCGCCCGATTCAAGGCGCCGGCGGCTGCCGTTTGTGGCTCCAGACAGAAAAAATCCCGTCCGGCGGGCGTGTAGACATGCAACGCGCGGGCACCCGGAGCGCTCATCGTAACGACCCGATCGGGCCAGCGCAGCGTTGCCGTGCCGTCCCAATGATCGAAACAATGATCCAGTTCGACCTGCGACGCGCGGCGCGGCGCATCGAACGACCACTGCGCCGGCGTCCGCACTTCCGACACCGGTAGCGCCTGCGCGTCCGAGAGCCAGGCCGTACCCGTGCGGGCCTCGATCGTGGACGCGGCGGGGTGCGGAAAGTAGGGATGAAGACCGAGCATCACCGGCATGGCTTGCTGCGACTGATTCTCCACCGACAGCGTCACTTCAAGGCCATCGGCAAGCACCGCCAGCTCCTGTTGCGCCCGATAGCGCCACGGCCACTCATCGCCGCCCCCGCAAAAAACCAGCACCGCCCGCGTGGCGGATGCCTGCGCGACGCTCCAGGCCGCGCGCCAGCCCTGTCCGTGCAGGGGATGCGGATCGCGGTCCCAGTTGCGTCGCAACTGCACATTGCAGCCGTCGAAACTGAAGCGACCCTGGGCAATACGGTTGGCGTAGGGAACCAGAGGGAAGCAGGATGTCGAAAAAGGGTCCGTGTCATCGGCAGCAACCGCCGGGCGCAGTACCGCGCAGCCGCGCCAGTTGAACTCGCGTATCGCGCCGCCGTGCGTTGCATCCACAGCTACGCGGGTGTCCCCGTTCCGAAGCACCATGAGACAACTTCCCCCCAACCGGTTTGCCAAGTGTACTTGGTAGCGCTACCATTGCGCAAGCACCCAGCGATGAGTTATCAACCGCGGGGATCCGCATGATACTGGGATTGCCGCTGGCGTAAACTCACGCCCGACCCGATAAGAACGCCAGGGGAAAGTTCATGCACGCGAGCTCCGACGATGTGACGCCCGGCTATGCGGACACCGCGTCCGCCAACATGCTGTTTGTGTTTGCCATCGTGGCGGTCGCAACCATCGGCGGCTTCATGTTCGGCTACGACAGCGGTGTCATCAATGGCACCCAGGATGGCCTGCAGCAGGCCTTCTCGCTGACCAAATTTGAAACGGGATTCCTGGTCGCCGCCCTGCTGGTCGGCTGCGCCTTCGGCGCCTTCATTGCCGGACGACTCGCCGATCGGATTGGTCGGCGCACCGTCATGATCATCGCCGCCATCTTCTTCGTCGTCAGCGCATTCGCGGCGGGCGATGCGCCCTCTTCGCTCATATTCATTTTCGCGCGGTTCATCGGTGGCCTGGGGGTCGGTGCCGCCAGTGTGCTGTGTCCGGCCTATATCAGCGAGGTCACCCCGGCCCGCTCGCGCGGCAAGCTGGCGAGTCTGCAGCAAGTCATGATCATCATCGGCCTGACCGGTGCCTTTCTGGCCAACTACGTCCTGGCCAAGGTGTCCGGCGGCTCCACCGCAACGCTGTGGTTGGGTTATCCGGCCTGGCGCTGGATGTTCTGGATGCAGGTCATCCCGGCCGCCGGGTTCCTGATCATGCTGCTGATCATCCCGGAGAGTCCGCGCTTCCTGGTCTCCCGCGGTCGCCTGGCACACGCCGAGAAGGTACTGGCGCGGATTTTCGGCGTCACGGAAGCCAAGCGCAAAGTCAGTGAAATTGCCCAGTCGCTGGCGGCCGATCACCACCGACCCAAACTCTCGGACCTGCTCGATAACGCCGGCAAGGTGCGCCGCATCGTCTGGGTGGGCATCGGCCTTGCGGTTTTCCAGCAACTCGTGGGCATCAACATCATTTTCTACTACGGCACGGTGCTGTGGGAATCAGTGGGTTTCAGTGAGTCCGACTCCCTGCTCATCAACGTAGTGTCTGGCGCGCTGTCCATCGCGGCGTGCGTCTTCACGATCTTCACGGTAGACCGGATCGGGCGCAAACCCCTGCTCATCGTCGGCTCCATCGGCATGGCAGTGACCCTGAGCGCGATTGCCGCCGCGTTTGCCACCGGCTCGCTGGTGAACGGCACCCTGCAGCTGTCGCATCCGGCCGGCCTCGTGGCGCTGGTCAGCGCCAATCTGTACGTGATCTTCTTCAATCTGAGCTGGGGACCGGTGATGTGGATCCTGCTGGGGGAAATGTTCCCCAACCAGATCCGCGGTTCGGGACTGGCGGTGGCCGGCTTCGCGCAGTGGATCGCAAACTACGGGATAACCGTCAGCTTCCCGGTGATGGCCGCCTCGTTGGGCCTCGTGGTGACCTACGGCTTCTACGCCCTCTCCGCCCTGGTGTCGTTCTTCTTCGTGCGTGCCATGGTCAATGAGACCAAGGGCGTGGAGCTCGAGCATATGCGCGGCTAGTGTGCGAGATAGGCCTTCACGGTCGCCGTGAGCGCCGCCAGCTCGGCGGCCGAGGCCGTCCACCGCGGGAAGCGTCCGCCGGGGCCGAACAGCGCCCCGGCAATGCCCGCTACGCCATGCTCGTGCCACAATTGCGCCAGCTCCGGCGCCGCCGGATCCTCCACCGTGAAGCGCTCACCGCGCACATAGGCAATCCACGCGCCGAGGGCGTGCAGCAATGCGTCACAGCGCCGCCCCTGTGACTGTGCGCTGCGCAGCGTGTCCAGCCAGCGCTGCGGGATCTTCTGTGATCCATCCATCGCTATCTGGCGCAGCCGATGCGGGCGCGCCACATTGGCAAAACGCGCCAGCAACAGGTCCGCGTAACTATCCAGGTCCTGCTCCGGCGCCGGCGTGAAACTGCGGGCGGCCTCCTCGCGCATCAGGACATTGATCAAGGCGGCCAGCGTCGGGTCAGCAATGGCCTGCGCGACCAGCTCGTGGCCGCGCGCCAGTCCGATATAGGCCAGCGCCGAATGCGCGCCGTTGAGCATGCGCAGCTTCGCCGTCTCGTAGGGGCCGACCCGACTCACCCATTGCGCTCCGCCGACCTCCCAGGGCGGTCGCGGTCCGGCGAAGCGATCTTCGATGACCCACTGGCGGAAGGGTTCGGTCATCACGGCCGCCGCATCGTGCACGCCGAGCTGTGCGTCCAACCAGCTGAGGTCCGTGGCGGTCGTGGCGGGCACGATGCGATCGACCATCGTGGCCGGGCAGGTGCATTCGCGGCGCACCCACGCGGCCGTGAGCGGATCGAGGCGCTCGAGGAACTGCAGCAGCAGCCGCTGCAGCTGCGGTCCGTTGTCCGCCAGATTGTCGCAACTGAGCAGTGTCAACCCTGGCAGCGCGCGAGCGCGCCGCAACGCGCAGGCCCGCGCCAGCAGACCGTACAGGCTTTGCGCACCGCCGCTGAGGTCCCGCGTCACCGGCGCCGCCGCCCAATCCAGCGACAGGTCGGGGCGGCGGTGGTAGCCCTTTTCGGTGATCGTCAGAGTGACGATGTGGGTATCGGCGGCGGCCAGTGCTTCAATCACGGCGAGTGGACTTTCGGGTGCCACGAGCAGGGTGCGGATGGCGCCGATCAGGCGGATCTCGTGGCCGGTGTTGCCCGACTGCGTAACGGTATACAAGCCGCCCTGGGGTTCGAGCTGGTCGCGCATCTGCGGTGCGCGCAGCGAGACCCCCGTGATGCCCCAGTCGCGCGCACCCGCCTCCATGGCAGCGTCGGTGTAGACGGCCTGGTGGGCACGGTGAAAGGCACCGACGCCGAGGTGCACGATGCCACTGCGCTGCACGCGGCCATAGCTCGGGCGCAGCACCGATCGCGGCAGCCGCGCGAGCGTCTGCGCATTCAGTCTGGGCAACGTCAGGGCGCCATTCAATGCGCGATACCATGGTCAGGATCGGGCGGTGAACGCCCCGGCGCGTAGCGATAGACCTGCGCCTCGTACCAGGCCAGCGGGTGCTCGGGAGCCGCGATTCCCGGCGCCAATGGCAATTTGGATTGGCTTTGGAAATACGCGATACACGCATCGCGCCACCACTGCGCCTCCTGCTGCTGCTCGTCCAGGAATGCGGCCGTTTCGTAGAAACGCTGCGGATCCACGCGCTCCTTGAGTGAGTTCCAGGTACGGGCCATGTCGTGCACCGTGCTGACACCGCGGCTATAGCGGAACGTCAACTCATCCCACACCGTTCGGCCGCTGACCAGGCGCTGCGTCCAGGGCAGATGGTGGAACCACAGCAGGTACTTCAGGTCATCGGCCGTGGTAGCCGCCAGTCGACGTGCGACCTCGGGCGCGTAGTCGGCCAGGGCGTTGCTGCCCGTGACGGTGCGATCAAAACCGATCCCGTCCGGGCCGGCGTGGTGGTAGTACACGGGGTTCCATTCGGGTCGCTTCAGATTGCTCACCCACGGGCCCGGACCGTAGTGATGCCCCGTGGCCATCAGATGCGCCAGCCCCATCGGGGTCATGTAATCAACGACCGCCTCGCGTGAGCGCAGCATCATGTCCACGACCGGTGTGACGAGCTGCGGATCATTCGAGAACGTCATGCGCACCCAATCCGCAGCGATCTGCTGCGCATCGCCTTGCGGATTCCACGCAAGACGGCCGAACGCGTACCAGTCGGCCTGATCGAATATCGAGCCGGACCAGTCGCGGTCCGTTCCCACATTCGAAACGCCCGCCATCCCCGTGAGCGTGTGCCCGTCCAGTGAGCCGTCGATGACGTGGGCGACCGTAGAACCTGCGCCATGGGCAAAGGTATCCCAGTGCAGCACTTCGGAAAACAGTGCACCCAAGTACACCAGGTGCGTGGAGAAGCCGAGGTATTCCTTGGTCAGCTGCACTTCCAGCATTTCATTGGTCCGGGGCATGGCGCCAAACAGTGGATGCGCCGGCTCGCGCGGCTGGAAATCCAGCGGTCCGTTCTTGATCTGCACCAGCACGTTGGCCGCGAACTGGCCATCCAGCGGCCTGAACTCGCGGTAGGCCTGACGAACCCGGTCCTGGGCGTCCTGCGAGGCGTAAATGAACGCGCGCCACATGAGTACGCCACCGTGCGGCGCCAGCGCCGCGGCGATCATGTTCGCACCCTGCGCCTGGGTGAGATGGTAGTCGCGCGGACCGGGCTGCCCCTCGCTGTCGGCCTTGACCAAGAAGCCACCGAAATCAGGGATCGCGCGATAGATTTCGTCGGTTTTCGCGTGCCACCAGGCAATCACCGCCGGATCACGTGGATCACCGCTCTTGGTTGCCCCCAGATCCACTGAACTGTTGAACAGCACTGACAGGTAGACGCGGATCCCGTAGGGCCGCAGCACATTGGCGAGCGCCGCCACTTTGGCGATCCAGCGCGGGGTGAGGTATACCGAACTGGCGCTGACATTGTTGAACACGACACCATTGATGCCGACCGAAGCATCCGCCCGCGCGTAATCCTGGTAGCGCGGATCCACGTAACCCGGCAGGCGCCAGAAATCCCAGATGGACTGCCCGGCGTAGCCGCGCTCGATGGTGCGATCCGGGTTGTCCCAGTGATCGAGCACGCGCAGCTTCACGCGTGGCGCATCATGCACGTCGAGCATTGCAATGGCCTCGTGACGCTGCATGAGCGCGAGCAGACGAAACGCGCCGTACAGCAGCCCGACATCGCTGTTGGCGGCGATCAGCGTTACCGCATGACCCTGCCAACGGGTGGACTGGATGACGAACCCCTCCGCTCCGGCTGCGGCCAGCCGCAGTGCCCCGGCGCGCGCGGCAACTTCCGGCGACTGTGCGGGCGTGCCCAGCACGATGCTGCCCTCGCTCACCGCACTGGCCGCCCTGGGCGCACTTCCCAGCATGCCGGTCAGACCGGAATTGAGCTCCGCCACTGCGGCCTGCACGCTGGGCGAATTACCGAGGGCCACGACGCCAGCGGCCCGCGCGGCATAGGCGTCGCGCGTGGCGCCTGCCACCGGTGTATAGCGCAGCCACAGGCGGTAGCCGTCCTCGGCCATCGCGCCCGCAGCCTGCGTCAGGCCGACCACTCCCATGAGGACCACGAGTGCCCATCGGACTGTCAGAACGGGGCGAAAAATCATGCACAATACTCCGCGCGCCTAAGGGCGCGAACACAAGGGGAATCGGCCATGCCGATGATCAGGGAAGCACGCGTCATTGTCAGTTGCCCGGGCCGAAATTTCGTCACGCTCAAAATCGTGACCGACGATGGCGTGACCGGCGTGGGCGATGCGACGCTCAACGGACGCGAACTGGCCGTGGCGAGTTACCTTCAGGACCATGTGGTGCCGTGCCTGATCGGCCGCGATGCGCATCGCATCGAGGACACCTGGCAATACCTGTACCGCGGCGCCTACTGGCGGCGCGGCCCGGTGACGATGTCGGCGATCGCGGCAGTCGATATGGCGCTGTGGGACATCAAGGGCAAGATCGCCGGCCTGCCGGTCTACCAGCTGCTCGGTGGCGCAAGTCGCGACGGGGTCATGGTCTACGCGCATGCGAACGGCGCAACGATCGAGGAAACCGTCCAGCAGGCTCTCCAATTCCGCGCCGCCGGCTATCGTGCGATCCGCCTGCAGGCGGGCGTGCCGGGTCTGGCCAAGACCTACGGCGTCACCCAGGACAAGGAGCCGTACGAACCGGCCAACGCTGCGCTGCCGCAGGAGAGTGAATGGTCGACGGTCAAGTACCTGCCCGCGGTGGCGCCGTTGTTCGCGGCGGCGCGCGAGGCGTTGGGACCTGACATCCATCTGCTGCATGACGTGCATCATCGCCTGACTCCGATCGAGGCCGCACGGCTGTGCAAGGATCTGGAACCGTATCGGCCGTTTTGGATCGAAGATGCCGTCGCGGCCGACAACCAGGCGAACTTCCGTCTCATCCGCCAGCACAGTACGACCCCCCTGGCGGTGGGCGAGGTCTTCAACTCGATCTGGGACTGCAAGCAGCTCATTGAAGAGCAATTGATCGATTACATCCGCGCCACCATCGTGCACGCCGGGGGCATCACGCATTTGCGTCGCATCGCAAGCTTCGCCGATCTGCACAATGTGCGCACGGGGTTTCACGGGGCGACCGACCTGTCGCCGATATGCATGGCCGCGGCGCTGCACTTCGATCTGGCGGTGCCGAACTTCGGCGTGCAGGAGCACATGGGGCACACAGCCGAGACGCTGCGTGCCTTTCCGCATCAGTACCGCATCGAGGATGGCTACATGCATCCCGGCGATGCCCCCGGCCTCGGAGTGGACATTGACGAAGCCCTTGCCGCCACGCAGCCGTACCAACCGGCGTATCTGCCGGTGAACCGGCTCGAAGATGGAACGATGTTCAACTGGTGACTACCATGCCCAGATCGCTGCAACTGCATGCCGACAGATTATTCCCTTCGGCGCCCGCGGTGCGAGCGCTGACCCGGCAGCTTTATGAGCATGTGGCGCGGCTGCCCATCATCAGTCCGCACGGCCACACCGATCCGGCCTGGTTTGCGAACAACGCGGCCTTTGCCGGCGCCACCGAACTGCTGCTGCAGCCGGATCACTACGTGCTGCGGATGCTGTACAGCCAGGGTATTTCGCTCGATCGATTAGGGATCGCGCCGGATGCAACCAACGGCCCGCGCGCAGCCTGGCAGCTGTTCGCGGACCATTACCATCTGTTTCGCGCGACGCCGTCACGGCTGTGGCTGGACTGGGTCTTCAGCGAAGTCTTCGGGCTGCGGCTGCGGCTCGAGTCGGCCACGGCTGATTTGTATTTCGACACCATCAACGAGCAGCTCGCGCTGCCCGCATTCCGTCCGCGGGCACTCTTCGAACGCTTCAACATCGAAGTGCTGGCCACCACGGAGTCCCCCACCGACCCGCTGCTGCACCATCAGGCCATCCGCGCCAGCGGCTGGAAGGGCCGCGTCATCACCGCGTTCCGGCCCGATCCGGTCATCGACCCGGAGTTCGAAGGCTTCCACGAGCAGCTGCGGCAGCTCGGCGCGCTGACCCACGAAGACACCGCCACGTACGCCGGCTACCTCACGGCGCTACGCAACCGTCGCGCCTACTTTGCCGCGATGGGCGCGACCTCCACCGATCACGGTCATGCCACGGCGCAGACCGCCGATCTGCCGGTCGGTGAGGCGGCAGCGCTGTTCAGGCGCGTGACTGCTGCGAGCTGTTCGCCTGCGGATGCCGAGTTGTTCCGCGCGCACATGCTCACCGTCATGGCGGGCATGGCCACCGAAGACGGACTGGTGATGCAGCTGCATCCCGGGTCATTCCGCAATCACAATGCCGAACTGTTCCGGCGCTACGGGCGCGACCGCGGTGCTGACATTCCGTGTGCGACCGACTATGTGCGCGCGCTGCGGCCGCTGCTGAACCGCTACGGCAACGACCCGCGCTTGACGTTCATCGTATTCACGCTGGATGAGTCCACGTACGCGCGGGAACTCGCGCCTCTGGCGGGCCACTACCCTGCCCTGAAGCTCGGACCGGCCTGGTGGTTCCACGACAGTCCCGAGGGCATGCGCCGCTATCGGGAGCAGACCACCGAAACGGCCGGCTTCTACAATACCGTCGGGTTCAATGACGACACGCGCGCCTTCCTGTCGATTCCCGCGCGCCACGATGTCGCGCGCCGCATCGACTGCGGCATGCTCGCCAAGTGGGTCACCGAGCATCGGCTCGAGGATTGGGAAGCGGCCGACATCGCCGTCGACCTCGCCTACAACCTGGCGAAGAAGGCCTATCGGCTGTGACCGGCGCCTACGATGTGGCTATCATCGGCGCGGGCCACAACGGCCTGACCTGCGCCTGCTATCTGGCGCGCAGCGGGCTGAAAGTCGGCATGTTTGAAAGCCGCGGCGTCGCCGGCGGCGCCGCCGTCACCGAAGAATTCCATCCCGGATTCCGTAACTCTACCGCCAGCTACACCGTAAGCCTCCTGCATCAGCAAGTGATCCGCGATCTGCACCTGAAGGACCATGGGCTGCGCATCATCGAGCGACCGATGCAGAACTTCCTGCCCCTCGCGCCGGGCTCGAAGCCGCGGAATTTTTGTGCGGGGCCGAGCAGCGCCGACACTCGTGCGGCCCTGGCTGCATTCTCGCCCCAGGATGCCGACCGCCTGGCGGATTACTATCGAATGCTGGAGCGGGTCGTCGCCTTCCTGCGTGATTTGCTGCTGCGCACACCGCCGGCGAATCTGCACCGCGCGCGTGACCTGCTGGGGCTGCTCAGCACCGCCAATACTTTCCGGAAGCTTCCCACCACGACGCAATACGAAGTGCATGAACTGCTCACGCGCAGCGCCGGCGAACTGCTCGATGGCTGGTTTGAAAGCGATGCCATCAAGGCACTGCTGGGCTTCGATGCCGTCGTGGGTGCCTTTCAAAGCCCGTACGCACCCGGCAGTGGCTATGTGCTGCTGCACCACGCCTTCGGTGAGACGAACGGCAAGACCGGCGCTTGGGGCCATGCCATCGGCGGCATGGGTTCCATCACCCAGGCCATGGCGCGGGAGGCGCTGCGCCTTGGCGTCGACATCCATCTGGACGCACCGGTTCGACAGGTACGAACGCATGGCGTATCCGGCGACGGCTCGGCTCGCGCCACCGGTCTGCTGCTGCAGGATGGCCGCGAAATCAGCGCGCGTCGCGTTGCCGCAAATATCAATCCCAAACTGCTTTTTTCGAAGCTGATCGATGCGGCGTTGCTGCCGCAGGATTTTCGCGCGCGGATCGATCG
Organism: Steroidobacteraceae bacterium; assembly: GCA_036267975.1. Classification (GTDB taxonomy): domain Bacteria; phylum Pseudomonadota; class Gammaproteobacteria; order Steroidobacterales; family Steroidobacteraceae; genus DAIDKA01. The sequence continues at coordinate 38,149 of DATAVA010000004.1, forward strand.
CTACCGTTGCGAATCAGCCACGTTCCGCATGAACGTGGCGCTGTCTGAATTGCCGCAATTCAATGACATGCCCGCATCCGGTGCGCACCTGGGCGCCGGAATCATCATGGCCCCCTCGCTGAATTTCATGGATCGCGCCTACCTCAGTGCCCGCACCGAGGGCGTTGCGCGGCACCCCATTGTCGAAATGCTGATTCCGAGCACCATCGATGACTCCCTGGCGCCGCCCGGGGCCCATGTGGCGAGCCTCTTCTGCCAGCATTTCCGTTATCAGCTCCCGGACGGACGGCGCTGGCAGGATGAACGCGATGCGGCCGCGGAGCTCATCATCGACACCGTCACGCGCCATGCGCCGAACTTCCGCCGCAGCATCATCGGACGATTGGCGCTATCGCCGCTGGATCTGGAGCAGCGCTTCGGGCTGGTGGGCGGGGATATTTTCCATGGGGCCTTGGGGTTGGATCAGCTGTGGGCCGCCCGGCCGCTGCTCGGCTTTGGCGACTATCGCACGCCGCTGCGTAGACTATATATGTGTGGATCAGGAACCCATCCCGGCGGTGGTGTGACCGCCGTGCCGGGTCACAATGCGGCGCGCGAGATCATCAAGGACCATCGCTCGAGGAACATGTAATTGCATAAGCTTAATAAAGTGTTGCGCGAAAGCCTCCCCAGCATTACGTCATTGTCATCTTCAAATAGTTGATTGTCGGTGCGCACCGACACAGGGCAACGTCCTACGCTTTAATTAGTCTTTAAGTAGTTGCATTCCTTGGCCAAATTTGATGCCATTGCGGCCGCTTGCGAAGAATGTGGCGGCGTCCCCGCTGTGTGTTCGCATTGTCCTACTCCGCATTAGGACTCCCGTTTACTACCCAGAAGGGGATTTTCAATATGAAGAGCACGATGTTTGTGAAGGCGGCCGCTGTGGCCGTCGTAATTGCCCTGGCTGGCTGCACGGACCTGAAGCCGCTGCAGGCCCAGGTTGATGACCTGAAGTCTCAGGTCTCGAAGCTGCAGTCCGAAGTGCAGGGTGCCAACTCTGCTGCCGCGCAGGCCTCCTCGAAGGCTGACGCTGCCAGCACGGCCGCTGCCGGTGCGCAGAGCACGGCGAATCAGGCTCTGGCTGCCGCCCAGGCCGCCCAGGCCGCGGTCGACGCGACCAATGAGAAGATCGACCGCATGTTCAAGCGCTCGATCTCGAAGTAAGCAATCGGTCCGTCCGTTCGCGGACGGATTTTGCTCGGAAGCGACGCCGCGCTTTGCGCGGCGTTTCTTTTTCAGTAGCGGATCAGCGCCGATCCCCAGGTAAAACCGCCACCAAAAGCCTCGAGCAGCAACAGATCGCCACGTTTGATGCGGCCGTCGCGCACGCCGACATCCAGCGCCAGCGGGATTGAAGCCGCCGAGGTGTTGCCGTGATCCTGGACGGTGACGATCACCTTCGCCATCGGCAGATCGAGGCGCCGCGCGGTGGCCTGGATGATGCGGATATTCGCCTGGTGCGGCACCAGCCAATCCACCGCGGAGCGGTCCAGGCCGTTGGCGGTGAGCGCTTCATCGACTGCCTTGCCCAGATTGATGACCGCAATCTTGAAGACCTCGCTCCCCGCCATGCGGATGGACGAACCACCGGGGCAGTACAGCAGATCCTTGAAGCTGCCGTCCGCATGCAGATGGGTCGAGAGAATCCCCGCTTCCGATGTGCCCTTGAGGACCACCGCGCCGGCGCCGTCAGCAAACAACACGGCAGTGCCACGATCACTCCAGTTGGTGATCCGCGACATGGTTTCGGCACCGACCACGAGCGCATGCCGCGCTTCCCCGGCCTTGATGAACTTGTCCGCCACTGAGAGCGCGTAGACGAAGCCGCTGCATGCGGCCTCGACACTGAAGGCGGCCCCGCCGGGGCAACCCAGGCGCTGTTGCAGCAGCACGCCGCAGTTCGGAAAGACGAGATCGGGGGTCGCGGTGGCGAAGACGATCAGATCGATATCGGTGGGCTCGAGGCCGGCGGCCGTGATGGCGGCGCGTGCCGCGGGTTCGGCCAGATCAACCGTGCTCTGGCCTGCAGCGGCGATGTGCCGCCGCACGATGCCGGTACGTTCCCGTATCCAAGCATCGCTGGTGTCCATCATCCGTTCGAGGTCGTGATTGGTCAGGACCTTTTCGGGCAAGCAGGCGCCGGTGCCGGCAATTTGCGAATACATCTACGCCCCTGTCATCCAAAAGCCAGCGCGACGCAGCGCGCTGAAGCTTTTTACCACGACCCGCAGCGAGGGGCGGCGATACAGTTATTCCTTGCCTTCGGCATCCGCGGGCTTCTCGATTACGCGCTTGCCGCGATAGAAGCCGTCCGGAGTGATGCAGTGACGCAGGTGGGTCTCGCCCGACTGCGGGTCGATTGACAGGGCGGGCTTTGCCAGTCCGTCGTGCGAGCGGTGCATACCGCGCTTGGACGGTGTCTTACGGCTTTTCTGAACGGCCATTGCGAACTCTCCGGAAGTCGAAATTCAAAACTTTTAAAAACGCCTACTGGCGTTTGAGCAGCTCACTGAGCTGTCCAAACGGCCGCTGTCTATCATCCGGCGTGCTGGCGCGCGCGCCGGCACACTCATCATCCTGATGCCGCGGCACCAGAGGCAGCGCCAGCAGCAACTCTTCCTCGACCAGATCCCGCAGGCTGATCCGATAATCCGGCGCCAGCACGGTCTCCAGCGTCTCCGGCACGCGTGCGGCCTCGGCGTGCGTCGCGATCAGTGCGGCGCGCCCGCTGCTGTTCACGGGCCACTGCAGCGGCGACAGGCAACGCTGGCACAGCAGCGTCGCATCCGCGGCCACGCTCACCTCGGCCACCGCGATCCGGCCTTCGCGGGCAAAATCGACCCGTCCCCGTGCCTCTCCGTGCGGCGCCGCCAGCAACGGCAGCAGCCGTGGAAACTCCTTGAGCGGAATCGAAAAATCGATGTCCGCGCGGCCGTCGGCCAATGGGCCGATATCAAGCAACTTCGACCAGCCCTCTGACATGGGGCGCGTATCATAGGTACCGAACCGACCCAAGTCAAAACGACTTGATAAAGGCGCAAACCCTTGTTTCAGCAATCCGTTTTACTTTCTCATCGCGGTGTAATTTGAGCTCTCAGCCACCCCTGATTCTCGCCTCCACCTCCCCCTTCCGCCGCGAGCTGCTCGATCGCTTGGGCCTGGCCTTCGCCGTAGAGGCGCCGGAAGTCGATGAGGCACACCTGCCGGGTGAACCGCCCACGGAGCGGGCGCTGCGCCTGGCCATCGCCAAGGCCGAAGCAGTGGCGCTGCGCAATCCGGGCGCGGTCGTCATCGGCAGCGACCAGGTCGCCGCGGCCGGCGGCGTGGTGCTCGACAAACCCGGGACGGTCGAGCGCGCCTGCCAGCAGTTGCGGCACCTGTCCGGATCCCAGGCGCGCTTCCATACCGCCTGCGCCGTGCGCTGGCAGAATCATGGCTTCAGTGTCAATCACCTGGAGACGGTGACCGTCGCGGTGCGCGACCTGACGCCCGGGGAAATCGAAAACTATGTGGCGCGCGAACAGCCGCTGAACTGCGCCGGCAGCTTCAAATCCGAAGGCTTGGGGATAGCACTGTTTTCGCGCGTTGAATCGGAAGATCCGACGGCGCTGGTCGGCCTGCCTTTGATCTGGCTGGCCGGTGCGCTGCGCCAGGCCGGATTCTCGATTTTCTAGGCCCGAAGCGCTCAGCGTCGGCGCCGTGCGCTCTTCGCGGCGGTGGCTTCGGCCAGGGCGTCGAGGACCGCGGCCAGGTCCGCGGGCAACGGCGCGCTGGCACTGAAATCCCCACCGTTGGGCCAGTCGAATGAAATGCGGTGCGAGTGCAGGAACATGCGCGTCAGCCCTTCCTCGCGCATGCGTGCGTTGAAGTCCTTGTCGCCGTATTTGTCATCGCCGGCCACCGGATGTCCGACATGTGCGGCGTGCACCCGTATCTGATGCGTGCGGCCGGTCTGCAGATCCACTTCCACGACCGATGCGCGATTGCGGAAGAACTGCACCGGCTTGAAGATGCTGACGGCGTTCTTCGCACCGGCCTGGACGCGCACGGTGCGCTCCCCGCCCATCCGGCCATCGGTATTCAGCGGCACATCAATGCGTTTCTTGCCCAGATCCCAGGGGCCCTTCAGCAGCGCCAGGTAGCCTTTCTCGACCTGTCCGTCGCGCATCATGGCGTGCAGCACCCGCAGCGCGGCCGGCTTGCGCGCCACCAGCAGGCAGCCGCTGGTATCGCGATCCAGCCGGTGTACCAGCTCCAGGGTCTCCTCGGGCCGCGCGGCGCGTAAGGCCTCGATGATGCCAAAGCTCACCCCACTGCCGCCGTGCACGGCGATGCCGGCGGGCTTGTTGATCACGATCAGCCGGTCCGTCTCGATGATGATCGAATCACGCACCGTCTCGACCAGCGTCCGGGGCACGCGCGCGGCGACCGGGGGCGCGTCCGGCGCCGGCAGGCTGACGGGGGGCACACGCACCTTGTCGCCGACCTGAAGCCGGTCTTCGGGGCTCGCGCGCTTGCCGTTTACGCGGACTTCCCCGCGCCGCACGATGCGAAACACGCGGCTGCGGGGCACTCCCCCCAGCAGTTTGGTCAGGAAATTGTCCAGCCGGACGCCCGCCTGGTCGGCGGTGACCTCAACGTGGCGCACGCCCTCCCGGATCTGCCCTTCTGGCTGTTCAGACAACTTCCACCTCTAACGTAAGATATTGTTTTTACAATGGTCTCAGGGCTATACTGCCGAAGCTGTTCCAAAATCAAGGACAGTCACAGGCGCGCGGCATGGCTGCGCGCATGTTACCGGCCTCTTCGGGGGGCGTGGCGCACATGTACCGAAAGTCATGCGTTTCACCCTTTCCCGCGGAAGGTCTTTAGTTGGTCCTCGAAATCGAGGCCATCGCGTTGGCCGACAAGATTGCTGCACCCGTTAAAAGTCTCACCAACAATGACTTTCGGGCGCGCCGTCGGTAGAGCTACAAAAGGTTTTAGGCAACCACCCTTCCGTGGGCGGGTCCTCATGAAGAGCGAGACTCGATCACCTCTATCCTTTTATGTCACGCCGCACATTGGCGTGCGGTCTCCCGTCGTTTGCTTGTCGGCCCCACTTTGCTGGGTTAAGGCCGAACATGAAGAGAATGCTAGTCAACGCCACTCAACAGGAAGAGCTACGGGTCGCTCTGGTTGATGGTCAGAAGCTTTATGACCTGAGTATTGAGCTGCAGTCCAAGGAACAGAAAAAAGCCAATATTTATAAGGGTCGGATCTCGCGGGTTGAGCCCTCGCTCGAAGCCTGCTTTGTCGATTACGGCGCACAGCGCCATGGCTTCCTGCCGCTGAAGGAAGTCTCACGCGATTACTTCCGTGGCAACCCGCAGGGCGGGCGCATGAACATCCGCGAGCTCCTCACCGAGGGTCAGGAGATCATGGTGCAGGTCGAGAAGGAAGAGCGCGGCACCAAGGGTGCGGCCCTCACGACCTTCATCAGCCTCGCGGGCCGCTTCCTCGTCCTGATGCCGAACAATCCGCGCGCGGGTGGCGTCTCACGCCGCATCGAAGGCGAGGATCGCGATCAGATGCGCGAGGCCATGAGCCAGCTGCAGATTCCGGACGGCATGGGCGCGATCATCCGCACCGCGGGCGTCGGCCGCAACGTCGAAGAACTGCAGTGGGACCTGGACAATCTGCGCACGCAGTGGGACCAGATCGCCGCGGCCGAGAAGGAGCGCCCGGCGCCCTTCCTGGTCTATCGCGAGAGCGATGCCGTCACGCGCGCCATGCGCGACTACCTGTCGGACGATGTCGGGGAGGTACTGGTCGATGACGATGCCGCCTTCGCCAAGGCCCAGGAATACATGCAGCGCTTCATGCCTGCCGATGTACAGCGGCGCCTGAAGCACTACACCGACGATATCGCCCTGTTCACCCGCTTTCAGATCGAAAGCCAGATCGAATCGGCCTACGCCCACAAGGTGTCGCTGCCCTCCGGCGGCAGCATCGTGGTCGACTACACCGAGGCCCTGGTCTCGATCGACATCAATTCGGCCCGCGCCACCCGCGGCTCGGACATCGAAGCGACTGCGCTGAACACCAATCTCGAAGCGGCCGATGAGATCGCCCGGCAGCTGCGCATCCGCGATATCGGCGGCCTGATCGTCATCGACTTCATCGACATGGAGTCGACGAAGAACCAGCGTGATGTCGAGGACCGGCTGCGCGATGCCATGAAGATGGACCGTGCGCGCATCCAGATCGGCCGCCTGTCGCGCTTCGGCCTGTTGGAAATGTCACGCCAGCGGCTGCGTCCCTCGTTGGGCGAGTCCAGCCACATCGTGTGCCCGCGCTGCGTCGGTATCGGCAGCATCCGCAGCATCGAATCCATGGCGCTGTCCATTCTGCGGCTGATCGGTGAAGAGCTGCGCAAGGACCGTACCGTACGGGTCGTGGCGCAGGTCCCGGTGGATGTCGCGACCTACCTGATCAACGAGAAGCGCGAGTGGATGCGTGCGCTCGAGGACAAAAGCGATGTCGAGCTGATCATCGTCCCGAATCTGCATATGCAGACCCCGGAGTACACCATCAGGCGGGTACGCGATGATGAGATGGAGCTACCCGAGAACAAGCAGCTCAGCTACCTGATGCCGGCCGTGGCCGAAGTGGCCGACCCGGCGCTGAGTGAAAAGAAACCGCAGAGCGAGGCCGCCGCAGTGGCGACGCTGCTGCCCGCCACCGCCGCGCCCATCGCACCCCCGACGCCCGCGCCCGTGGCAGCACCTGCGCCGGTGGCGGTGGCGGCCGCCGAGCCGCAGCCCGGGCTGTTCAAGCGCCTGCTGCGCAGTCTGTTCGGGGGTGCCCCGACGCCGAGCGCGCCGGTTGCACCGGCGGAGCCGCCAGCGGCCCGATCCGAAGCGCGCGGCGGCGAACGCCATGGTGGCGATCGGGACAGCCGGCGCCATGGGCGCGACCGGGATCGCAGCCGCGGTGGTCGCGACGGCCGTGGACGTGATCGCCATCGTAGTGGCGAGCGTGACCGCAGCGCGACGGGGGATGACCGCGGCGGTGACCGCAATGCTGAGCGTGGCACCGATCGCGGCGCCGAGCGTGCTGGCGGTGGCGAGCGTCAGCCGCGCGGCGAGCGCAATCGCGACAACCAGGGCAATCGCCAGGGAGCGCGGGATCAAGGCACGCGCGACCAGGGCAACCGCGATCAGGGCAATCGGGATCAGGGCGGCCGTGACGGCCGTGACCGCGATCGACCCCGCGAGCGCGACGCCGAGCGCGAGCCGGTAAATCCGGTGCAGGCAGGCGAGCAGGCTGCCGCAGGTGCCAATGCTGGCGAGGCTGCCGGACCCGGCGAGGAAACACGTGGCGGCGAACGCAGCGGTCGTGGCCGGCGCGGTCGTCGCCGCGGTCGTCGTGGTGGGGGTGGATCACGTGACGCCGTCGGTCCCGGTGGCGGCCCGTCCGAAGGCAATGGCGCCGCCGGCAATGGCAACTTCGAAGGGCATGATCGACCGGTCGAGCACGGCTTCAGTGAGCCCGCGCCGGCTCGCTTCGAGGCCCCGCAGGAGCGTGCGGCACCCTCATCGGCGTATGAGTCGACAGCGCCCGCTTCACTCCCGTCATACGACAACTCGCGTGCCGACGAACCCAGCCACGAGCCGGCACCGATGCGGCAGCAGGAGTCGCCTGCGCCAGCCCCCGCGACGGCACCGGCAGGCGAAGCGGCGCGACCGTATGTGTCGTGGTCATCCGCGCCGGCACCGGGTTCGAATCCGGGTCCGGGTCCGGATCCGCAAGAGCACGACGAGAACTGAGCAGTTCTCTAAGGCTGCGGCGCCTGCGCGAGCAGGTGCCGCAGCACACCGCGTGCTGCGGCTTCGATCAGATCGAGCACATCCTCAAAGCCATTACCGCCACCGTAATACGGGTCCGGCACTTCGCGCACCGGCTGTTCGGGCGCGTAGTCGAGGAACAGCCCGATCTTGCCGTGCGTTGCCGGTGGCGCCCGTGCCAGCAGCGCCTGCAGATTGCTGCGGTCCATGGCCAGAATCAGATCGAAGGCCGCAAAGTCCTCATCGCGCACCTGTCGCGCCCGCAGGTGGGCGAGTTCGTAGTCGCGCCGGCGCGCAGCGGCCTGTGAGCGCCGGTCCGGCGGCGCGCCTCGGTGATAGTTGGCCGTGCCGGCCGAATCCACGGTGATGGCCAACGTCGGCGCCTCGCGCGCGGCCACGCCGCGCATGACGGCCTCGGCCGTAGGCGAGCGGCAGATGTTCCCGAGGCAGACGAACAGAATCTTCACGATGCGTCAGTCCCGATCGAACTGCGTGAAGCCACTGTAGTTCCACGGACGCAGCGCCAGCACGAACGCTGCGCCCACGCGATCCTGGGTCGTGGCCCGATCGCGCTCAATGATTTCCGCGCACTCGCGGGCCGCCCCCTGCAAGGCACGCTTCATGCGCGACAGGGCTTCCTCCGATACGCGGCCACCATGGAAAAAGAACTCCTCGGTCGGCTCGGTGAAATGGCTCGCGAAGAATTCGCGCAGCAACTTCTGGTCGATGTACTTCTGTACGGGACCACCCGCGCGCCAACTGAAATGCCGGCTGACCAGCAGCCGCACACGGTTGCCGGGCAGCAGCTCGATGACCTTGAGGCGATCGAGGCGGAGCAGATACTTCAGCGCCTCGCGCTCCGTGAAACGATAGCTGTGGACCATCTCCTCGAACGGCGTACGGATCAGCACCAGCCAGGTCATGAACAGCAGTCGCAGATCCGAGACGATCTCGCTTTCCTGCGCGAGGGTGAGCTGGGTGGCGGGCGCCGCGCGTTCGCGAGCCCGATCCAGGATCTCGATCAGGCCCAGACCAATGAGTTCGCAGATCGCATCAATCCGTGCCAGCGACAGGTCCTCCCGGGAGAACAGGCGCTTGACGCTGGCGACACTCAAATCAAGCTTTATGGCGACGTGCGCGTAGGTGTGCCCGCTGGCGCGCAGGGCGCGTTTCAGCTCCGTCACGATCTGAGTCCGTCCAGCCATTGCGGAAAAGGTATCATCACGTAATACCAAAAAGCCAATCTGGCGCGACTTTCTGGATGTGGGTGGCGCCTGGAGCGGCCGTCCGCCAGGATCGGCTCAGGGGCGAAATCACGCCGGACGCCATGGAAGTCAGACAATGAATAAGGGGATTTGGGTCGCATTGGCCGCGTGCACGGTACTGGTCGCCGGCTGTGAAACCTTCGGCTACCTGCCGGATACATTCGTGCATTCGCATGATTCCTCGAGCCTGGTCGACTTCCTGTACCCAGACGGACGCGTGCCCGCCGCGCCAACCGAGCGTCCGCAGCTGGCGATTCCCTTACGCGTGGGACTGGCCTTTCTGCCCTCGACAAACGCCCGGGGCACAGGACTCGATGAAGCGCACAAGGCGCAATTGCTGGAGCGGATCAAACAGCACTTTGCGAGCCGCAAGTTCGTCAACGAAATCGTCGTGGTACCGGACTATTACCTGGCCGGTCAGCGCGGATTTGCCGGCCTGGATGGCATCATGCATCTGTACGGGCTGGATGTGATTGCGCTCGTATCGTTCGATCAGGAGACACATCTGGACCGCAACGAATGGTCATTGGCCTACATGACCATCGTGGGAGCGTAGATCGTGAAGGGCAGCCGGCACGATGTCTCGACGCTCATCGATCTGGCGGTTGTCGACCCTCAGACGCGACAGCTGGTGATCCGCGCCGGCGGCACCGATCTGCAGCATGGCAACACCACGCTGATCGAGGCGACTCGCCAGACCCGCGAGGCCAACATTGCCGGGTTCAGCGCCGCGACCGACCAGATGATCGACCATTTCGATGCCGCGCTGCTGAAGTTTGAAGCGGATGTGAGGTCCGGCACGGCACCGGTCCGGGTGGTGGCGAAGAATGCGGCCGGTAGACCAGGCGGCGGAGGCGGCGGCGCAATCGATGAATTGTTCATCGGTATGCTGCTCCTGGTACTCGCGCGACGCAGCGCTTCGCAACGTTGAAGAGGTACGCCGTGGCCCGCACCGACTTGTTCCGCTTCCGGCTGCTGCGTTTCGTATTGCGAGCCATCCTGCGCCCGCTGTTTCGGGTGCAGCTCACGGGTGACCGCAGCGTGTTCGTCAATGAGCGCACGCTGATCGTCGCCAACCACGAATCCTTTCTGGACGGCGCGCTGCTCGGCAGCTTCCTGCCCGTCGGCGCGACCTTCGTCGTGCACACGCAGGTGAAGTCGAAGTGGTATTTCCGCTGGCTGCTGAATCTCGTGCCGCACCTGGCCGTGGACTCGACCAGCCCGATGGCGATGAAGCTCTTCTGCAGGCTCGTCGAAACCGGCGCGCCGGTCGTCATCTTCCCCGAAGGGCGACTGACTATTACCGGTTCGCTGATGAAGGTGTATGACGGCGCCGCGTTCGTGGCGGCGAAGACCGGCGCCACGATCGTCCCCGTGCGTATCGAGGGCGCCGGGCGCAGCTACTTCGGCCGGCTCGCCGGAATCTATCCGCTGCGGCTGCTGCCGAAAATCCGGATCATGATCCAGCCACGCCGTTCGATACCGATGCCGCAGCTACCCTCCGCCAAGCTGCGGCGCAGACGTGCCGGGGAGCTCATGCGTCATATCCTGCTCGACATGCTGGTGACCACCCGGCCACGACGGACGCTGTATCGCGCCTTCCTGGATGCCCGCGCGACCTTTGGCTCCGGCTACCGGCTGGTGGAGGATGTGCGACTGCACGAGGAGTCGTACGGCTCGCTGTTGCGCATGGCGCTGGGGCTGGGTCGGCTGCTGAGCCCCGCCACCCGTCCCGGTGAAATGGTCGGCATTCTCACTCCCAACGCGGCCCCGACGTTGGGCCTGGTGCTGGGACTGTCCGCCACCGGGCGCGTTCCGGCCATGCTCAACTACACCGCCGGACGGGATGGCCTGGGTGCCGCCTGCGCCGTGGCCTGTATCCGCAATATCGTCACCTCGCGCACTTTCCTGGAGCGCGCACGGCTGACAGCGCTGGTCGAAGGCCTGCCGGGCATCGAGGTCCACTACCTCGAGGATCTGCGCGCCAGGCTGCGCTGGGGTGACAAACTGTGGATTCTCTGGCATCGCCTGTTTCCGGCTGCGCTCGGCTCGCAGCAGCAGCCGGACGATGCCGCGGTGGTGCTGTTCACTTCCGGCTCGGAAGGCCAGCCCAAGGGAGTCGTTCACTCCCACAACTCGCTGCTGTCAAATGTGGCGCAGATACGGGCGATCGCGGACTTCAACCCGCTCGACAAGTTCATGGTGGCGCTGCCCGTGTTCCACTCCTTCGGGCTGGCCTGCGGCATCGTCATGCCGCTGGTCTCGGGCTGCAAGGCGTTTCTGTATCCCAGTCCCCTGCACTACCGGATCATTCCGGAAGTGGTTTATGACCGCAATTGCACGGTGCTGTTCGGCACCTCGACGTTCCTCAGCAACTACGGCAAATTCGCGCATCCCTACGATTTCGGACGCTTGCGTTACGTGGTCGCGGGCGCCGAGAAACTGTCGGACGAGGTGCGCCGGATGTGGATCGACAAGTTCGGAATCCGGGTTCTCGAAGGTTACGGCGTGACTGAGTGTGCGCCAGTCATCGCCGTCAACGTGCCGATGGCCTGCCGGATCGGCAGTGTGGGTCAGGTCGTTCCGGGCATGCAGTACGAACTGGAGTCCGTGCCCGGCGTCGAGGGCGCAGGTGTCCTGCATGTCAGTGGCCCGAACGTCATGAAGGGCTATCTGCTGCATGACCGTCCCGGTGTCATCCAGCCGCCCGCGTCGCTGCGACCCGGCTGGTATTCCACCGGGGACATCGTCAGCGTGGACGCGGATGACTTCGTGCACATCCGCGGTCGGGTCAAGCGTTTTGCCAAAATCGCCGGCGAAATGGTTTCGCTGGAAGTGGTGGAGCGGGTCGCCGCGGCAGCATCGGCCGGCTTTGCGCACGCCGCGAGCACCCGCACCGATGCCGCGAAAGGTGAGGCCATCGTGCTGTTCACGACCGACCCGAATCTGGTGCGCGAACAACTGAGCGCCGCGGCGAAGAGTCTCGGTGCGCCGGACCTGGCCGTCCCGCGAAGCCTGGTCGTGGTGGCCGAGATTCCGCTGCTCGGCACCGGCAAGACCGATTACGTGCGTTTGAAGGCCATGTCCGCGACCGCCATTGCGTCGGCCGCCTGAGGTCATATGGATACCAGCGTAAGACCGGTTCCCGACGTTGCGACGTTGTGGTCGCGCGGCATGATCGCCGTGCTCCTCGCCCAGTTCCTGTCCGCCATGGCGGACAACGCGCTGCTGTTCGGTGCGCTGGCACTGTTGCGGATGGAACGCTATCCGGCCTGGACCGACCCGTTGCTGCAGGAGTTCTTTGTCGGCGCCTACATCCTGCTCGCGCCGTTCGTCGGTCCGTTTGCCGACGGGCTGCCGAAGGGCCGCGTCATGCTGATCGCCAATGGCCTGAAGCTGCTGGGCGCGCTGGGTATGTGCATCGGGCTCAACCCTTTCGTGGCTTATGGACTCGTCGGCGCCGGTGCCGCCGCCTACTCGCCCGCCAAGTACGGCATCCTCGCGGAGCTGGTGCCGGCGCAGCTGCTCGTGAAGGCCAATGGCCTCATCGAATCCTCGACCATCGCCGCCATTCTGGTCGGTGCGATCGCCGGCGGCACGCTCGCCGATTGGGATGTCGCGCGCGGTCTGGCGATCGTGACGGGCTGCTATGCCGCCGCGGTTGCTGCCAATCTGCTCATTCCACGCCTGCCGCCGGCGCATCCGCTGCACCGGATCTCACTCGGAGCGGTGCTGCGTGATTTCGGCAGGGCGCTCAAGGTGCTCATCCGCACCCCCGACACGCGATTCTCGATGACCGGCACCAGCCTCTTCTGGGGCACGGGATCCACGATGCGCTTCCTGCTGGTCGCCTGGGTGCCGATCGCGCTGGGCATCACCAGCAACAGCATGCCCGCCTATCTCAATGCGATGGTGGCCGTCGGCATCGTCATCGGGGCCGGCCTCGCCGCCAAATTCGTGGCGCTGGATCGTGCCGACCGCGTGCTGCCTGCGGGCGTTCTGATCGGCGTCGGAGTGTGCATTCTTGCCGCCACGACGCATCTTCCGGCCGCCTTTGCCGTCATGGCGCTGATCGGCGCCTGCGGCGGTTTCTTCATCGTGCCCCTCAATGCACTGTTGCAGGAGCGCGGTCATCGCAGCGTCGGGGCGGGCCATGCGATCGCCGTGCAGAATCTGGCGGAGAACGGCGCGATGCTGCTGATGATCGGCCTGTACACACTGGCGGTGCACGCCGGTGCAGCGGTGGTGCACATCGCGGCCGTGTTCGGTGCGGCCTTGTCCGCTGCGATTGCGTTGCTGTGGGTCTATCGGGTGCGCAGCCGTGCGCGCAGAGCATGAACGTACGGAAGCGGTCTCTTCGATTTGTACCGCCAGCAGTCGTCGTCCTCGGCGCACTGTTTCTGCTGTCGTCGTTGGTCATAGCGTGGCTTGGCTCGAGGGTCAATCAGGCCAGCCGCGGACGGTATTTCCCGACGATCTATTCAAATGGGCGCTTTGAGACGCCGCCCTTCAGGTTATGGTGGGGTGCCCCGTACGCCGTCGCCATCGGAATGGACATGAATCTGCTCGACACGCCATTTTCCGTGAGGCGTTCAATTCCGTTTTCATCATGTCGCGAGACCGGAGCGCTTGACTGGAGTGTGGTCGGTTCATCACACCTCATAAAATCGACTGACTTTCAGCCGCCTTT
>DATAVA010000005.1:0-1717 GCA_036267975.1 Steroidobacteraceae bacterium
GCAGGGCGCAGATGGGACTGTGGCAGGCACTCGCAAGTCCCTACACCGCCGAAATCTGCGCCACGGCCGGCTTCGACTGGCTTCTGTTCGACGGCGAGCACGGGCCCAACGACATACCCGGGCTGCTCGCGCAGCTGCAGGCGGTGAGCGGATACTCCTCGCATCCGGTGGCGCGGCCGCCATCGGCAGATCCGAGCCTGATCAAGCAATATCTGGATATCGGCTTCACCACTCTTCTCATTCCGTTCGTCGAGTCGGCCGAGCAGGCACGGGCGCTGGCGCGTGCCGTTCGCTTTCCACCCGATGGCATGAGAGGCGTCGCAGCCGGAATCGTGCGTGCCTCCCGCTGGGGCCGTATCGCCGGTTATCTCGACCGCGCGGATTGCGAGATCTGCCTGCTGCTGCAGATCGAGACAAAAGTCGGGCTCGAGAACGTCTTCGCCATCGCGGGCACGGAGGGTGTGGACGGTGTGTTCGTTGGCCCTTCCGATTTGAGCGCGGCTCTGGGACATCGCGGCAATCCAGGACATCCCGAAGTGCAGGCAGCAATCGGCAAGGCCATCGGCAGCATTCGTGAGGCCGGAAAGGCGGCAGGAATTCTCGCCGCCGACCGGGGGGCCGCCGCGCGACATCTCGCCCAGGGCTGCACCTTCGTGGCAGTCGGATCAGACGTCGCCATTCTGGCGCGAGGTGCAGCGGAATTGGCCGCCCAGTCCAGGCCCGATCAGGAGGCTGCGCGCGGTGGAATATCTTACTGAGCGGGAGATGCGATGCGCATCGGAATCGTAGGTGCTGGTGCTATCGGTGGCTGGATCGGCGTTTTGCTGGCGAGGAGCGGTCACGATGTCAGCGTGCTCGCGCGGGGCGCGACGCTTGCGGCGTTGCAGGCAGGTCCCTGGCGGCTCACTTACGCTGGCCGACACCTGGAAGCCCACGTGTGCGCGAGCGCTGACGCAGCCGCGCTCGGCTTGCAGGATGTGGTGGTCGTGGCTGTGAAGGGCCCGGCGCTCAAGGAGGTTGCACCGGCCATCGCGCCGATGATCGGCAGCGGCACCGCGGTCGTTCCCGCCATGAACGGCATACCCTGGTGGTTCCTGCTGTCCGGCTGCGGATCGCTTTCACCGCGCGCGCTGATGTCGGTCGATGCCGACGGCACGATCGCGAATGCCATTCCCTTCGGGACGGTGATCGGGTGCGTGGTCCACGCGTCGGTTACGGCACCGCAACCCGGATCGGTGGCTCACAAGCGCGGGAAGGAGCTCATTCTCGGCGAGCCGTCCGGTGAGATGTCCGGACGGCTGGAGGTGCTTGCCACACTGTTCGAAGACGCGGGCTTCCAGGTCGCGCGCAGCAACCGCATCCAGCAAGAGATCTGGTACAAGCTGTGGGGAAACATGACGATGAACCCCATCTCCGCGCTCACCGGCGCGACTTGCGACAGGGTTCTCGACGACGAGCTCGTCAACGCATTCGTGCTCCGCATAATGGCGGAAGCCGCGGAAGTGGGACAGCGGATCGGCTGTGAGATCAAGGAACGTGGTGAGGAGCGCAACGCGGTGACACGAAAGCTGGGCGCATTCAGGACATCCATGCTGCAGGACGCCGAAGCCGGACGGCCTCTGGAAATCAATCAGATCCTGGCCGCGCCGCGGGAGATCGCGCAGATGGTCTCTGTTGCAACGCCCAATATGGATGCGTTGCTGGGCCTGACGCGGCT
>DATAVA010000006.1:0-18294 GCA_036267975.1 Steroidobacteraceae bacterium
GCGGGGGTCTGATGGGCCCAGTCCAGCAGCACCGGCAGGTTGTTGCTGAAAATGTAGAGCACCAGCGTGTTGAACGTGAAGGCAAGCCAGATGAACAGCGTGGTGCGCCAGTAGTAGCTGTTCCAGATGGTGGAGAGCCAGTTGCTGGAGGACTTCGCATGTTCGTGCATGACGAATTTTTCGCTGCCATCGAAACGCGGCGTGCCGAGCAGGCGATTGAGCGCGCGCGCCAGCTGCGGGTGCAGCTCCGGCCGCAGCGCCAGGTACTTCGGGGATTCCGGCAGCAGCAGCCAGAACAGCAGCAGCAGCACCAGCGGCACCACGGCGCCGAATAGGAACATCGAGCGCCAGCCGTAGGTCGGGATCAGCCAGCCGGCGATGAAGTTGGTGAGCGAGCCGCCGAGCGGCACCGACACGATCACGCAGGCCACGATCAGGCTGCGCACACGCTTGGGCGTCCACTCTGAAATCAGGGTGGTGGCGAGCGGGGTGATGCCGCCAAGCCCCAAGCCGGTGATGAAGCGATAGCTCGCAAGCGTCGCGATATTGGTCGCCGCATAGCACAGCAGCGAGCCCACGAACAGCAGTGCCAGGCAGCTGAAATAGGCCTTCTTGCGACCGATGTGATCGCTGACCCAGCCCAGCAGCACCGACCCGATCGCCATGCCGCCCATCTGGGTGTAGCCGAGCCATGAGAGCTGGTCGCGGCCGATGCCCCAGTCCTTGACCACGCTCGGCCCGATGTAACCGGTGGTGAACAGGCCGAAGCCGTCGGTCAGCATGATGATGACCATCATCACGGTGATGCCGAACGGCACCCAGAAGTAGTTGGCGGAATCGATGATCTCGCCTACATCCACAGTCTTGTTGGTGTCATCCATGCCCAAGAGCGCTTCCCCCGCCATACTGGCCGGCGACTTTGCCACAAAACGCGCTGCGGTACGACGCGGCTTCTGCCGCCGGGCGGGCGGTTGCGGTAACGGTCAAGCCGACGATTGTAAAGTCGCTCCCTGGCCGCACGTTAAGGCTAGATAAATCAACCCCTGCGGGGGGCTTCGGCACCCATCGCAGGCCCGAATTCCGTGACGCCTCGCGGGCCACTGATAGGTCCCGCGGATCCATCCGTGACGGCTGCGTTGACCCCCTTCCGGTCCTGTGTTAACCGTTGGTTGCTATATCCTTTTGCCGCAGTGACGAGAACTTGAACATGAGCAATCGCAGGCAGTTCTTGCAGACCCTGGCGGGGGGCGCGGCAGGCTTGTCATTGGCCGCCACGGGACTGGCTGCGCTGCGTCCCACGACGGCCCGCGCCGCGGATGAGCTCGAGCTCACCCACCTGTCGGATGATCTGCTGCTCATTTCGGGCGGCGGTGCGAACGTCGTCGCGCTGTCGCGGCCCGAGGGGGTCGTGCTGGTGGATGGCGGGGACGCGGCCCATTCCGCGGCGCTGCTCAAGGCGCTCAGCCATGCCACCGGGGGCCGGCCGGTGGTGACCGCCTTCAATACCCATTGGCACTGGCCGCACACCGGTTCGAATGAGGCGCTGCGCAAGGCGGGCGTCAGGATCATTGCCCAGGAGAACACCCGCCTGTGGCTGACCGAGCCGGTGATCGAGGAGTGGGAGCACCGCACCTACCCGGCGCGCCCCAAGGCGCTCCCCACGGACACCTTCTACAAAGGCGTGCAGAAGCTGAACTTCGGCAGCGCGAATGTCGAATACGGGTACCTGCCGCAGGCGCACACCGACGGGGACCTCTACGTGTATTTCCGCGACGCGAATGTGCTGGTCGCAGGGGATGTCGTGGCCGTCGGCCACTATCCGATCCTCGACTACACCACCGGCGGCTGGTCCTTGGGCATGGCCAATGCGACCAAGCAGCTGCTCGAGGTGGTGGATGACCAGACCCGGATCGTGCCGGGGACCGGCCCGCTGCAGACCAAGGCGGACCTGGCCGCCGAACACGACATGCTCGCGACGCTGCACGAGGATCTGTGGCAGCTGATGCGCAAGGGCATGGGCGCGGACGACATGATTGCGGCGGGCGCGACCCGCAAGTTCGATGACAAGTGGGGCAATCCGGACCTGTTCATCACCAATGCCTACCGCGGCCTGTACGGACACGTGCGCGAAATGCGCGGCGTCGTCTAAAGGAAATTTGAAGTGAGACGCAACGCATTGCTGGCCTTCATGTTCGGACTGGCGGCCGCTCAGGCGATGGCGAGCAGCGATACCCCCCAGGCACCCGGCGACAAACACTGGGCCTTGCTGAATACCTATTGCGAGAAGTGCCACAACACTACCGATTGGACCGGTGGCATTGCCTTCGACACCATGCAGCCGGATGGCATCCCGCAGGATGCCAAGGTCTGGGAGGCCGCGGTCAGCAAGCTGCGCGGCCGCATGATGCCGCCGCCGGGCCAGAAGCAGCCCGACCAGGCGACGATCGATTCGTTCGTATCGTGGATGGAAGGCAACCTCGACAAGGCCGCTGCCGCGCATCCGGATCCTGGCTATGTGTCGCTGCATCGGCTCAATCGCGTTGAATATGCCCGCGCGGTCAAGGATCTGCTGAACGTCGATGTCGACCCGGCCGCACTGCTGCCCCAGGACACGAAGAGTGATGGCTTCGACAATGTCGCGAACGTCCTGAAGGTCTCGCCGACCTTTCTCGATCAGTACATTTCCGCGGCCCGCACCGTGGCGGCGCTGGCGGTGGGCAGTGCGCATGCGTCGCAGGCGATCGTCACCTATCGCGCGCCGCCCCACGATCAGGCCTTCCACGTCGAGGGCCTGCCGCTGGGTACCCGCGGCGGCATGGCAGTGGTCCACAATTTTCCGGCCGACGGCACTTACACGTTCAACCTCAGTGTCGGTACCGGACTGGGCTACATCGGTGATCTGGCCCAGGAACATCGCGTGATATTCCTGATCGACGGCAAGCAGGTGCTCGAGCGCACCATCGGCGGGCCTGCGGATCTGAAGGATGCCGATCAGAAGCAACAGGAGGCCACCAAGGAATTCGCGGCGCGCTTCCGTGGCATCAAGGCGGCGCTGACCGCCGGCCCGCACCAGCTGGTCCTGACATTCGTGCAGCGGGCGGAATCGGAATCGGATGACTGGCTGGCTTCATTCAATCCGCTGGGTGGCATCGGCGGACTGCCGCGCATCGGGGGCATCGAGATCAATGGACCGACGGATGTCACCGGTCTGTCGCAGACGCCGAGCCGCGCCAAGATCTTCTCCTGCCGGCCTGCGCAGGACAGCGAGGAGGCAGCCTGTGCGCGCCAGATCCTGACCGCGCTGACCCGCGATGCCTATCGCCGGCCGGTGACCGAGGCCGACCTGACAGCGCCGCTGCGTTTCTTCGAGGTCGGGCGCAAGGGCAAGGACTTCGACGCCGGTATCCAGAATGCGATCGTCGCCATCCTGGCCAGCCCCAAGTTCCTGTATCGCGCCGAGGTCGATCCGCAGCTGACGACGGCCCAGGCGGGTGCGTCGCAGGCCACGAACATCAAGGTCAGCACGGCTCCGGCTGCCTATCACCTGACGGATCTGGAACTGGCCTCGCGACTGTCATTCTTCCTGTGGAGCCAAGGACCAGATCCGGAGCTGCTCAGCACCGCGGTCAGCAACCGGCTGCATGAGCCGGCCGTGCTCGACGCCCAGGTCAAGCGCATGCTGGCCGATCCGCGCGCCAATGCGCTGGTCACCAATTTCGCGTTCAACTGGCTGCAGGTCGACAGCATGGACAAGATCCAGGCCGACCCGAACGTGTTCCCGTATTTCGATGCGGACCTGCGCGCGGCATTCCGCCAGGAGATGGAACTGTTCGTCGGCAGCGTGCTGCTCAAGGACCGTCCGGTCACGGACCTCCTGTCCGCCAACTGGACCTTCCTGAACGAGCGACTGGCGCTGCACTACGGTATTCGCAGCGTGCGCGGCAGCGATTTCCGTCGCGTCGAGCTGACCGATTCGCATCGCTTCGGACTGCTGGGCAAGGGTGCGATCCTGATGGGCACCTCGTACGCCAATCGCACCGCGCCGGTGCTGCGCGGTGCGTGGGTGCTGGAGGTGATCACGGGCACCCCGCCGCATGCGCCGCCGCCGGCGATTCCGGCGCTGAAGGAGAACGTACCGGGCGCACAGCCACTCACCATCCGGCAACGCATGGAAATGCACCGCTCCCAGCCCTCCTGCAACGCCTGCCACGGGATCATGGATCCGATCGGCATGGCGCTCGAGAACTTCGATGCCATGGGCAAGTGGCAGAATAAGGATGCGGAGACCGGCACCGTGATCGATACGGCCGGCAAGATGGCTGACGGCCTGGCGGTCAACGGCCCGGATGATCTGCGCAAGGCGCTGGTCGCGCACTCGGACCAGTTCGTGCAGACACTGACCGTGAATCTGATGACCTACGCGCTCGGCCGTTCGGTGGAATATTTCGACATGCCGGTAGTGCGCAAGATCGTGCGCGATGCGAGTCACAATGGCGACCGGTTCGCGGCGCTGGTGATGGGCGTCGTGGGCAGCCCCGAATTCCAGATGCAGCAGCCGCGCAGCAGCGCCGATCAGTCAGCCCAGAAGACGGCGAACAAAGGTCCGGCGCGACAACCGCCGCCGGCGACCTGATAGAGAGGTAATCGACATGAATTTCATCACCCGCAAACATCTCTCCCGTCGCACGGTGCTGCGCGGTGTCGGCGCGACCATCGCGCTGCCGCTGCTCGATGCCATGATTCCGGCCAGCACGGCGCTGGCGCAGACGGCGGCAGTGCCGAAGCTGCACATGGCGTACATCTACTTTCCCCATGGCGCGATCATGGATCAGTGGACTCCGGCGGGAACCGGCAAGGATTTCAAACTGTCGCGCATCCTCACCCCCCTGGCGCAATATCAGAAGCAGATGCTCGTGGTCAGCAACCTCGGCAATCGCCCGGCGGAGAGCGCCGCGGTGCATGCCATCGTGCCGGGCACGTGGCTGTCCTGCGTCCATCCGCGCGAGAGCCAGGATCCCTACGGTGGCGTGACCATCGATCAGATCGCGGCGCTGAAGATCGGCCAGGACACACCGCTCCCGTCCCTCGAGGTGCGCACCGAAACCAGCGGCGGCGGGGGATCCTGCGATCGCGCCTACGGTTGCAGCTACTCCGGGACGATTTCATTCCGCACACCCTCGACACCGCTGCCGATGGAGAACAACCCCCGCACGCTGTTCCAGCGCCTCTTCGGTCGCGGCGATACACCGGAGGAGCGCAAGATGCTCGGCGATCAGTACGACAGCATCCTGGACATGGTGCAAAGCGATGCCGCGACGATGCGCGGCCAGCTCGGCACGCGCGACCGGGCGGTGCTGGGTGACTACCTGGACAGCGTGCGCGAGGTCGAGCGTCGCGTGCAGAAGATGGAGAAGCAGGATCTGTCGCAGCTGAAGCTGCCGCCGGTGCCGATCGGCGTTCCGGACCAGTTCCCGCAGGAACAGATGCTGATGTTCGACATGATCGCGCTGTCCTTCCAGGCCAATCTCACGCGCATCGCCACCATGATGATGGCGGCCGAAGTGAGCAACATGACCTACAACTTCATTGGCGTTCCGGACGCCTTCCACCCCGTGTCGCACCACCAGGGGGATGCCACCAAGATCGAGAAGCTGGTGAAGATCCAGACGTTCCACTCGCAGCAGCTCGCCAAGTTCCTCAAGCGATTGGGCGATACGCCGGATGGTGACGGGTCGCTGCTGGATCACTCGCTGGTCGTCTACGGCAGCAACATGAGCAACAGCAACGCCCATAATCAGTATCCGCTGCCGATGTCGGTACTGGGCGGGGCCTGCGGCAAATTGAAAATGGGCCAGCACCTGCAGTGCCCGGAGCACACACCGCTCGCAAACCTGTGGCTCACCGTGCTGAATCGCTCGGGCGTTCCGACTGCGTCGATCGGTGACAGCACCGGCCAGTTCGCGGAGATTTAGACACATGAAGTGCCTCATGCTTGCGGCGACGGTGCTCGGCCTGTGGATGGGCACGGCCAGTGCAGCGCAGACAACCCTGGTGGCTGCCACCGAGCAGCAGGACTCGGCCCAGGCGCTCGCGCTCCTCGCGCATGGCGCTGACGTCAACGCCACCTCGCTCGACGGCACCACGCCATTGATGTGGGCCGCGCACAGCGGTGACCGCGCGCTGGTGGAAGCGCTGCTGAAGGCGCATGCGAAGGTGGATGTCGCCAACGCGTATGGCGCGAATGCCATGCTGCAGGCGGCCCAGTTCGGCGACCCGCAAATCATCGAGGCACTGCTCGCGGCGGGCGCCAATGTGGAGTCGCCCAATGCCGATGGCGAGACCGCGCTGATGCTGGTGGCACGCACCGGCAATGTTGCGGCGGCAAAGGTGCTGCTGAAGCACGGCGCCAATGTGAATGCCCAGGAGAACTTCCGCGGCCAGACCGCACTCATCTGGGCGGCGGCCGAAAATCAGCCCGAAATGGTGAAGCTGCTGATCGGCGCACACGCCGATGTCAATGCACGCTCCTTGATCAACACCAACCGCCGCGAGGTGACCGGCGAGCCGCGCGCGCAGGCACGCCCGCCGGGCGGCATGACGCCGCTCCTGTACGCCTCACGGCAGGGGTGCCTGGCCTGCGTCAAATATCTTGATGAGGGTCACGTGGACCTGAACCTGGCCGATCCGGAAGGCATCACGCCCATGCTGATCGCCACCGAGAATTTCAATTTCGATATTGCCGCCTACCTGCTCAAGCACGGCGCCGATGTGAATCGCTGGGACTGGTGGGGCCGCACGCCGCTGTATGCCGCGGTCGACCTCAACACCTTGCCGTACGGCGGTCGCGCCGACCACATTTCAATGGATGACACCACGAGCATCAAGCTCATCGAAATGCTGCTGGATGCGGGGGCGAACCCGAATGCGCAATTGAAGCTGTTCCCCCCCTACCGCTCCCTGGGCGCGGATCGGGGCGGCGACTCCTTGCTGACCGTCGGCACCACGCCGCTGCTGCGTGCCGCCCGTGCGGGGGATGCCGCGGCCATCAAGCTGCTGCTGGCCCATCATGCCGTGCCGGACCTGGGCAACAATTCGGATATAACGCCGCTGATGGCGGCGGCCGGCGTCGGTACGACGGGCGTCGATACCCGCGGCAAGTACAAAACCCAGGCCGAGGCCACGGCGGCCATCAAACTGCTGGTCCAGGGCGGCGCGGATGTGAATGCCGCGGACGTACGCGGTCTGACGGCGCTGCATGGGGCAGCGCTGCTCGGCTACGATGATGTCATCCGCACGCTGGCGGCGCAGAACGCGCGCCTGGACGTGAAGGACAAGCGTGGCATCACCCCGCTCGACATGGCCGAGGGCAAGGGCGGTGGGCTCGGCCGCGGCGGCGCCGGCGCGACACCGCATCCGAGCACCGCGGACCTGCTCAAGCAACTGCTGGCCAACAACGCCCAGGGCGGGGCAGCCAAGTCTGCCGCACCGCCGACTGCGGCCAATACCACGCTCCAGTAATCTCGGGATCGATGCGGCAGTTCCGCGAAGACCGTGCGGTACGGTAGGCTAAAGAGCTGTCGACTTCGCACGTTTTTCATTCACAACCCATAAGTTTTGACGACGCAATGATGCTCAAAGATTTACGTCTCGTCTGGGATCTGCCGGTACGCGTGTTCCACTGGCTGCTGGTGCTGCTCATCATCGGCCTGTATGTCACCGCCAAACTCGGTACGGACTGGACCCCCTGGCACATGCGGCTGGGAAAATTCATGATCGGCATGCTGATTTTCCGCCTGATCTGGGGCCTCATCGGTCCGCGCCACGCCCGCTTCAGCAACTTCATCAGGGGGCCGGGCTCGATGCTGCGCTACCTGAAGGGCGGCATCACGAGCGTGGGGCACAATCCGCTGGGTGCCGGCATGGTGCTGCTGATGCTGCTGCTGCTGCTGGTACAGGTCAGCACCGGGCTATTCAGCACCGACGACATCGTCTGGACCGGACCGTATTTCCCCTCGGTCAGCCATGATCTGGCCGAGAAGCTCACGGCCATTCATCATCTGAATTTCAAATTCATCGAGGCGGCGATCGTGCTTCACCTGTGTGCCATCGTGTACTACCACTTCGTGAAGAAGGAGCGGCTGGTGCCGGCGATGTTCCACGGACGCAAACCGGCGACCTACGTGGCCGAGCACGAGGCGATTGCAAGCAGTCAACTATGGAAGGCGTTGATCGTGGTTGCCGTGGCAGCAGCATGCGTATACCTGTTGCTGCATGCCGCGCCGCCACCACCGACGAGCGTCGATTTCTGAGTGGCGGGTTGAGTCTGCGGTCGCACCTCGGTTGAGGATGCGACCGCAGCGTTGCTTACTTACTTGTCGCGGAACTGGTCGTGGCAGGCGCCGCAGGCCTTGCCGACACCGGCAGCGGCCTTCTTCGTGGCAGCCTCGTCACCGGTCTTCGCAGCAGCTTCGAGATCGGTAGCGGCCTTCACCAGGTCATTGGCCTTGGCATCGAAGTCGGACTTGTTCGTCCAGATGCCTTCACGCGCCTTGGTCGGGATAGTGAACGTATGCGTGTCCTGGGCGAACAGTTCGGGGATCAGGCCCCCCGTCACCTGCAGGCGCTGGGCAGCCTTTTCGGCCACGGCAGCATCGAATTTTCCGCCGCGCAGCATGCCGCCGACGGGGCCGAAGACGAATCCCTGCACTTTGAAAAGTCCCTGGCGTGTGAGCACAGCCGCCTGCGCCTTCTGCTCCGGAGTCTGAGGTCCGGCGCCCTGCGCCATGGCGGCTGTCGCCAGGATCAGTGAGCCCACGGCGGCAACGCCAATTCTTGTCATCCCGTTCATCTCGTCATTCCCCCTTTGAGAGGTGGCCGTATTGGTAAGTCAACGTAGGGGGAGTCTAGCAGAGGACCTGCGGTCGCAGGAGGACAAGCTGTTGAGCTGTCCATTCAGCGGGCTTTACGCCGTTCAGCTGGCCCGCGCACCCGAGGCGGAGGCGACCACGGCGGGAACTTCGCGATCCCAATAGGGCGTTTCGGGCCCGAAGATGCTGACCAGGTAGTCGACGAGGGCACGTACCTTCAGCGGCACGAGGCGCCGTCCCGAATAGACGGCATAGATGGCGACATCGGAGGAGCCGCCGTAGGCCGGCATGACACGACGCAGCGCGCCGCGCCGCAGTTCGATGCCCACATCCCAGGTGGAGCGGAAGCCGATTCCCATGCCTGAAACCACCGCCTCGCGCACGACTTCGCTGGAATTGGTCTGCAGCAAAGTCTGGGGCTTGAAGGTGACGGGACCCTCGGGTCCTTCGAGACGCCAGGTGACCTGTGGGCCCCCGGCAATCAGCCGGTGATGGTGCAGATCAGCGATATTGCGCGGCTCGCCGTGACGCTCGAGATACTCGGGAGAGGCGCATAGCACGCGCCGGTTGGGTGCTAGGCGACGGGCGACCAGGCTCGAATCCGGCAGGGTGCCGATACGGACGGCCACATCGAAGTTGCCGGCCACCAGATCGACATAATCATCATTCAGGTCCACGGCCAGGCGCAGATCGGGATAGGACTCCATGAAGCCCTTCATGCGCGGCACCACGTGCAGCCGCCCGAATGCCGTCGGCAGCGACAGACGCAGCACGCCGCGAGGCCGCTCAGAATCGACTGAGGCGAAGCTCTCGGCATCGTCGACTGCCGCCAGAACCGCCAATACGCGCTCGTGGAAGCGCTGTCCGACATCCGTAGCGGTAACTCGACGGGTGGTGCGCTGGAGCAATCGGACGCCGAGGCGATCCTCCAGACGCGTGACGCGCTTGGAAATCATGGCCGGAGAGGAGTGCAATTCCCGTGCGGCAGCAGAGAGGCTGCCCGCCTTGATCACGCGGGCGAAGATCTCGTAGTCGAGCAGGTCTGTCATCTTTTCCACTGTCCGGATTATCTCAACCGGCAAGGGTGCCATGCGTTAAATGTAACAAGTGGCACGCCCCGTAGCGTGATTCGCACCAGAACACTCACCGGCTGCTACGACCACCGAGCGGGGCAGTGAAAAGTTGCCTTTTGCGCAAAAAAAAGCCGCGCTCGGTGAAGAGCGCGGCCGGTAGGAAGAGTACCGACTGCCCTTGCGGGCCGTCGGTAGTCAACTTAGAAGGTCATGCGGAAGCCGGCGCGATAAGCCAGACCCAGCTGGTCGTAGAAGATCGGATTGGTGGTCGTGCTGCCCGTGAACGGAGGGGACTTGTTCAACAAGTTATTCACTTGCGTGTACAACTGCAGCCCCTTGAGACCCGGGATGTGGGAGAAGGTGTAGGCCGCGTTCAACCCAAACTCGAAGTAGCCCGGCACACGATTGGCAACATTTGCGGGCAACAGAACGTAGCCCGCAAGTTTGGCCGCCGCCTGAGCCGCGGCATCGGCTGGTGCCCCAGCAGTTCCCGCCTTTGCCGCGTCCGGGTATGACGTGAGGATCCACTCAGCCGCTGTGGAGGGACTGGTCGGATTATATTCCACGCCAAGATTGTTGAGCGTACCGGAGCCGATGAACACCATGTTCGGCGTCAGGCTGAACCCGCCGAGGGCCCAGGTGATCGACATGTTGGCGTGCCACCGTGCCGCGTTGGTGTAGTCAGGGAGGAACTCGCTGCCCGAGCCCATCTGTCCCAACAAGCTCACCGTCGCACTGCCCGGTGCGTTCTGGTAGGTCTGCTCGCCCACCCAGGTCGCCAACGCCCGCGCGCTCAAGGTGCTGCCCCCCGGCAGGGCTGCCGTGTAGGAGACCGAGAAGTCCACGCCGCGCTCGTCGTAGAAGGCGCCATTCAAGGCGGGCTCATACTCCGAGAGAACGTTCACCACATTTCCCTGCTGGAAGGCCGCAAGACCGGTCTTCGCGCCGGGAGTGCCGGCGGCAACGATCGCACCGGCGGCGTTGTAGTAGTCGGGGTTGAACGTCAGCTGCGAGCAGTAGTATGCCGCGGAGCCCCCGCCATCGTAGCAAGCGCCACCGACGTTGCCGCCACCGCCGTTGATGCCGTTGGTGAGATGGATGTGGAACCAGTCGGCCGAAGCCTGCAGCCCCTGCAACTGCACCGGACTGAATACCAGGCCCAAGGTGGTGGTATTGGTGGTCTCAGGCTTCAGGTTCGCGTTGCCCGCCAAAGTGATGAAGCATGGCTGGGCGGCAAGCCCACTGTTCGCATTGCCGGCCCCGCAGGTGCCGAAAAATCCGCCCGGCACGAAGGTCTGGGAATAGTACAGATCGCGCTGATTGGGCGAACGGGAGTCATGCGACTGACTGCCGCGGAAGCGCAAGCCTTCAAAGGGTTCATAGAGCAATGAGGCCTTCCAGGTCGGCAGGTTGTACGAGCTCTGCGCGCCCGGAGTGATACCGACGGCGTATTCCTCGTTGTTGGTGTAACGGGATTCGCGACCGGCCAGGTCGAATTCCAGCCGGTGGGCAAAGGGGAGGTCCTTGAGGATCGGGGTGTTGACTTCCAGGTACACCTCGTTGGCCGTCACGGAGCCGGCATAGGGATTACCGAACTGATAGTTGAAGTCGGTCGCGCGCGTGAGGCACAACTGTTCCGCCGTCGTCGCGGTCGAGAGCCCGTTCGGGCATTCCGTGAAGTCATTGTGGAGAAGCGTGCTGCGCCACTCGTAGCCGACGGCCAGCGAGAAGGGACCGGCACCCACGCCTTTCCAGATCTCGCCTGTCGAATTCAACGAGAAGTGCTTTTGCGTTAAATCCATGGTCAGGGACAGCGGCCCGGTGATGAAGTTGGCGACACCCGCCGGGAGGGGCTGATTGCCCAGAGCATTGAAGGGGAGGCAACCCGGCGCCAGCAGCTGCAATGCTTGCGCCTCGGTCAGGCCCGTGACGGGGTTGATGGGGCTTTGGCCGGCGGGCAGACTGTTCGCGGTGTAGATGGATTGCAGATAAGCCGGCAAACCCGTGTAAGGGGCTCCGCCACCGCCTAAGAAACCACCACCAGCACTGGTCGCACTGGCAAGCGTCGCCGTCAAGTTGTTGCCGTTTGCCGTGACGCGACACTGGGGCTGACCGTTGGCACCCGTGACCACATCGGCCGCCATCGTGGCCTCGTTGTCGGTGAGTTCGTTGGGCGTTCCCTGCACTTGTTCCGTCTTGCCGTACTCGCCGTAGGCATTCCAGCTCCAGGAGGTGTCTCCGACCTTGCCATTCAACGACAGCCCGATACGCTTCAGCGTGGTGTCATTGAACTGGCTGTTTTGAAACTGCCCGGTCATGTCGCGGGCGACGTCATACCCGATACCGCTGGGGCCGAATGGGCCAACGGTCTCCGGGCTGTCGGTCAAAACGGAGGCCGGCAGGTAGGGGTTGGTGGTGCCCATGACACCGGTGTAGAACTCGGAGAAGGGATTGAAGGCCTGTACCTTGCCCCAGTTCAGATCAAGATTCGCGGTGATGCTGTCGGTAATCTTCCCGGTCAGCATGGCGGAGAATACGGCGCGACTCACGGCAGTCTGGAGGTAGGTGTATTGGTTGACGGGAGTTCCCGAGCCGCCAGGCCCGGTGCCGGTAATCGCGTTGCCATTGCCGGAGAAGGGCGTGACGCTCGTTCCATCGGGCGAGGACTGGTACATCGGCTGGCCGAGGTCGGTGTACGAGAAAGTATTCAGGCTGAACGCGGCCGGGCCAATGACGCCGTTCGGGGTGGTGTTGGTGGTCAGTCCCCGGCCCAGCGCCGAGGTATAGACGAAGAAGGCGGGCTCGGCGGTGTCATAGGGTCCCGCGTTCGCCTGGCACCAGCTGCGACCGGTGTTCATGCAGGCGGCGGGATCCGAACTTTCGTATTCGCCGGCGACCACGATGTGCAGGCGGTTGTCGAACAGGCCGGTGCCGTAGGCGGCGCTGACATGCCGGTCCTTGGCGTCGTTGTAATGGGTGTCGTACTCGTCGGCATTGAACTTGCCGCCTTCGAGCTGGCGGTCGAGGATGACGTTGAGCACGCCGCTCTCTGCGCCGGAGCCGTATGCGGCCGAGGCACCGCCCGTCACAGTCTCGGTGCGTGACACCAGCACCTGCGGGATGAAGTTCAGGTCGAAGCTATCCTGCGTGTTGGTCGCGATGACACGGTTGCCGTCAATCATGACCAGGGTGCGGGCACCACTGAAGAATCCATTGAAGCCGCGCAGATCGGCGATGTATGCGCCGGTGTAGAAGCTGCTGCCGCCGGTAGTCTGCGGCGTATAGGCTGAAACGTTCGACGGCGTCATCTCCAGCATCTGGCCGACGTTGACGACGCCCAGGTTTTCCATGGTCGTCGCATCGATGACCGTGGTCGGTGTCGGCGTGGTGTAGTCGGTGGTGCGCTTGATGCGCGAACCGGTGACCGTCACCTCTTCCAGGGGCTGAGACTGGGTGGTGGTTGCCTCCTGCGCGAACGCATGCGGGGCCAAGGCCAGAGATGAGGTCAGCAGGCATAACATTCCTGCTGTACCTGCGACTCGGGACACAGGTCCGCGAGTAACGGAGGCACTGTGCGCCGAACGAAGTATTTCGGCTACGGCTTGACGGGTTGAGACCATTAGAAACTCCCTGCTCACGTAGGTGTGATATCAGACGCGGTCAAGCGAAAAGCTGACAAAAAGCAGCTCTTCGCAGATTGGATCAGGCAGCCCTGAAGGGGCTCAGATGGCATGCGGCATGCGCATGGCGGGTGAAGGGGAGCCCCGCCGGGCGGTTGCAGCAAGAGTGTGTTGATCTGGCAACGGTTGGTACCGTGCTCGATTGCCCAAGCATTTCATGTCTTCCCCCTCTGCGAGCTGTTGTTCTGTCGCTACGACTCGATAGGTGTAGCTCAGTCAACTTAATTATTACCTGGCCGTAATGTAATGGTTAACGTTTATCACCGCAATAGGTAGCGCTAAAGTTTTGCCGCAGTTCAGTGCTGCCGTGGCGCGATTTGACAAATCAAGTGACAAAGTTGCGACCACAATTGCTGTGTCGCAACAAAAGCATGGCAATGCGGGGGCCCACCGCCGGACTGTTGCGGGCCGGTGGTGAAGACCAGTCAGTGCAGGTTGGCAGCCAGGAACGCCTCGAGCGCCGTGAGCATCTTGGCGCGGTCATCTTCCACGCTGAAGGTGTGATCGGCGCCGGCCAGCAGCAGCAGCTGGTGCGGCTTATGCGCCAACGTCAGGCTGGCATCCATGGCCTTCGATTGTTCGACCGTCACCACGGTGTCCCGGTCACCGTGCACCAGCAGTACCGGCACCTTGAAATCCGCGGCATGCGCATGCGGCGAGTCGGCCGGCAGATTCTCCTGGCTGGCGGCTGAGGGGCCGCCGAAACCGGCGCCCATCATGGGCAGGGTGCCGGGCAGCTGCAACCCGAAATCACTATAACCGCCTAGGCTTACGGCACATCGGAACAGCTCCGGGTTGCGCTCCGCGCCCAGCAATGCCAGGTACCCGGCATAGTCGCTGCCGATGATCCCCACGCGCCGCGCGTCGGCGACTCCTGCCGCGATGGCCCAGCGGACACCGTCCGTCACGTCCGAATACGGCAGACCACCCCAGTCGCCATGAGCATCTCCCAACCATTTGGCGCCCAGACCCGAGGAGCCGCGGTAGTTCACTTGCAGCACCGCGTAACCGCGATTGACGAGGAATGCCCGCAACAGATTGAACGCCGCGGTGTCGTGCGCGGAGATTCCGCCGTGCGGGAGTGCAATCAGCGGCAGATTCTTCGCCGCTGCCCCTGGCGGGAGGGTCAAGTATCCCGGCACCGTGGTGCCATCCTTCGCCGCGAAACTCACCGGGTGCGTACGACCGATCCGGTCCGCCACCAAGTCGGGGTAGGCGGTGCCCATGCGCGCCAGAGCGTTCTTCGCCGTGTCATACAGATAGAACGTGCCCAGGTCGGTGTCGGAGCTGGCCTTCACGACCAGCTGATGGCCATCGCGCGTAGCGCTTTCGAGCTCAATGAACTGCCCCGGCAGCAGCCGCTTGAGATTGTCAGTGATGCCGGCTGCGGTCGAATCCGTGTAATAGACCATCGGGTCGGACGTGTCGTAGCGTACGCCGAACAGATGTCCATCGCGGGCAAGCAACGGGGACTCAAGATCCGCCGAGGGATGTGCAAACTCCAGGACCGGCTTCTCATTGCCGGAAAGGTCGATGCGCCATAACGCCGTGTGGCCAGCGGAATCTCCCAGCGCATAGGCGCAGTTCAACGAGCTTGCGCACAGCGCCACAGGCTGCAGGCTGCCCGGCAGCGTGGCGATCCTGCGCCAACCGTGCGTCTGCGGATCCCGGACGTCGTACTCCGTATTACCGCCGGGCACAGTTCCCCAGCCCAGCGCAACCTCGCCGTGGGCGTCAACCAGGTAGGAGGTCAGCGGCTCATGCGGTGGCAGCTCCATTTTAAGATCACCCGTCATGGCATTGAGCGCGAATACCGAAGGCCGCGCCGCGCTCTCATGCTGCGCGCGAGTGTCGCTCAAACCCTTCTCCTCGGGAGTACTGCTCGCCAGCATCAGCACGGTGTTCGGCCGACCCGGAACATCCCACGCCAGGAAGCGCCCCAGCAGCGTAAAACCTGGAACGTCGTCGACTTCCAGCAGCACCTTGACGTTCTTGCCGTCCGCGTCGGCACCGATCAGTCGGGTCTTAGATACCGCAACGCCGCGGGATTCGGTCGGCGCATGCAGACCGCACAGTATTCGCGTATCGCCCGCCCAACGGCACCATAACAACTCGAAACCATCCGCGGCACCGATCACCGCATGCAGCCCGCCAGCCCCGGCGACAGTGCGATCCTGCACCACCAGGGTCTGGGCCTTCTTGATCGAAGTGATGATGGCCAGGTATCTGCCGTCTGGCGAAATCGACGCGCCACTGATTCGCGGTGACGCAGAAAATGCCGTCAGCGGCAGCGTCTGCGCCACGACCGCGTTGACCGGAATCGACAAGGCACCGCAGGCCACAAGAACTGCTATCCGTAACACCACTCACCCAACCTGATTCGTTTGTTATGAATTCTGGGTTCAACGCCGCGGCGCAGAACGGTGGGTGCGATCTTGACCTATCCCTCATCCATCTCGCAAGGACATGGAGCGACGCTTGCCTGCCGCATGGCTGAAGGCGGGGGGGCGGGATAAAGAAACGGGCCGCAATCCTGCGATTGCGGCCCGTTTCAGGGACAGCGGCTAGAACGACAGGCGGAAACCGACGCGGTAGGCCAACCCGAGTACGTCGAAGAAGATCGGGTTCGTGCCGCCGTAGGTGTTGCTCGGTCCGAATGCCCCTGAGCCACCCGTGAACGGTGGGGTCTTGTTCAACAGATTGTTCACCTGTGCGAACACCTGCAGCCCCTTGAGCCCCGGGGCTTCGAAGCTGTAGGTGGTATTCAAACCGAACAGGAAGTAGCTCGGCACGTAGTTATACGGCATGGGATGAAACCCATAGGCCGCGAGCGCGGCCGGGAGGGTGCCATTGACCGTCTCCGTATAAAGCGCCCCTTGCGAGGGCGTGACGCCCAGGTAGTCCATGGTCCCGTGACCCACGAAGCTCATGTTGGGCGTGATGCTGATCGGTCCCTGCGACCAGGTGATGAACAGGCTGCCGCGCCAGCGGGCAGTGGGCGTGTAGTCGTTGAGGAAGCCGTTGCCCGTACCCGTTTGGCCGAGAATGTTGTAGACGGGACCGCCCGCATAGGACTGAAACTGCTGCTCATTCATCCAGGTGGTCAGCAAGCGGGTGTTGAGGCTGCCGTATGCCCCGAGATCCACCTGATAGTTGGTGGAGAAATCCACCCCGCGCACCTGGTAGAACGCGCCGTTGTACGAGGTCGGAGCGATCGAGGAGACGTTGTAGCAGCCGGCCTCGTAAGCTGCTGCCCCCTCCAGGCCGCCCCCGCAGGGGGCCCCGGTCCCGTTTACCGGGTTGTTGTTGAACGTGACCGCGGAGCAATCTCCCCCTTGCCGGCAATTGGTCTCCAGCAGCGCGACATTCGCCTGCTCGATGGCGTCTTTGACCTGGATGTGGAACCAGTCGGCGGAGAACTGCAGCCCCGGCACCTGCGGCGGGGAGAGCACGATACCGGCGGTGGTGGTATCGGCGCTTTCGGGTTTCAGATCGGGATTACCCAGCAGGTTCCAGGTGCACGGGTCCACCGTGGATCCGGCCGGACCGCACTGGCCGAAGAACCCACCCGCACCGATGGTCTGGTTGTAGTACAGCTCGCGCAGGTTCGGCGCGCGCTCGTCGCGGGACTGGCTCGCCCGGAAGCGGACGCCTTCAATTGGCTCGTAGAGTGCCGAAACCTTCCAGGTCACGAAATTGTGATTGAAGACCGTTCCCGGGGCCGCGTTGTTGACCGGACAGCCATTGAGTCCGGGCGTGGTGCAGACATCGACGCCATACAGCGCCGAGTTGGCGTACTGCGACTCGCGTCCCGCCACATCCAGCTCCAGCAGATGCGCGAAGGGCAGGTCCTTCAACAGCGGAGCGTTCAGCTCCAGATATTCCTCGTTCACGCTCATGACACCACCGAATGAGGAGCCGTACTGGTCCTGGAAGTCGGCGGCCTCATAGGCAGGCTGTCCGGGCTGGTCGATATTGTCACCCCGCTCCTGGCGCCATTCGTAGCCGACGGCGAGGGAGATGGGCCCGGCGCCGACGCCCTTGTACAGATTCCCCGACGCGTTGAGGTTGACATCTGTTTGGGTATTGCGCAGCTGCTCGAGCAAATTGCCGAAGGAGTAGGCGATGGCGGCTGCGGACAGCGGCTGTTGACTGCCGAAGGGATCAAGCGGCACGCAGCCCGTGGCGAGCAGCGGATTGGCGCCCCCATAACCACCGAAGGGATTGGCGGCGACCGCGCCGGCAAAACCATCGGCGGTGACGCGACACTCCGGTCCACTCGCCGTGTTGACCGAATCGAGGGCCATGAGGATGCGGTTGAGGCTGGGAGTTTGTTGAACCAGCTGGTCGTGATGCGCGAGGCCGTATTCGTAGTTTGCGTCCCAGGTCCATGAGGAATCCCAGAACTTGCCGTCGAGCCCGAACGTGAAGCGGCTGACATTCGTGGTGAACCGGGTCAGCGAGTTGGTCTGCGGCGTCCAGTCCTTGTTCAGGTAGGCACCGTCGGCGCCGGGACCAAACTCATCCTGATTGAGCGCCCCCGCCAGGCTCGGTGAACCGGCATTGAGGCAAGTCGCCCCGAACACCGAACCATTGGCAGTGCCCGGGCAGCCATAGGCATTCTGCGGGCTGAGGTACTCCGCAATGCTTTGCGGACCGCCGCTATAGTTCGTG
>DATAVA010000007.1:0-77967 GCA_036267975.1 Steroidobacteraceae bacterium
GTTAGACCTCCGAGTAGCCATATAAAGGTATGGTGAGTAGGCCATATCTACGCTACACTTTCCCGCCATGGTGCCAAGCTTTGAGTGGGATCCGGCCAAGGATGCGGAAAACCAGCGGAAGCATGGTTTGGGCTTTGTCGAGGCCCAGCAAGTGTTCTTGGATCCACGGCGTGTCATTGCTAGAGATCTGTCGCACAGCCGGACTGAGCAACGCTTTTACTGCTTCGGACTCGTTGGGGATGGAATCGCAACTGTGCGATTCACATATCGAGGTGGGATGATTCGAATCTATGGTGCCGGATATTGGCGCCGCGGGAAAAGGCTTTATGAAGCGCAAGGTAAAGTATCGAGATGAGCCGCTGGGGCGGATTGAAGTGGTGAGTGACTTCCTTCCCCCTCCTGATCAATTGGTGCTGCGCGACGACGGTGTCAAGGTCACAATTGCCCTGAGCAAGCGTAGTGTCGAATTCTTTAAGCGGCACGCAGCTAGATCCAAGGTGCCGTATCAGAAGATGATCCGGAGTCTGCTTGATGGCTACGTCAAGCACCACGATTCGGACGTCTAACATGCGTTTGAGCGGACGCGCCATGAATAAAGTGCCCGTCGTGTTGCGGTGCCGCGCCGCTCAACTTTGGCGTTAGGCAGCAGAGGTGTTGCGGCCGTGGGTCAGGCCAATTCGCCTTCGATTGGGCAATCGATTGCGGCGAGGTAGTCATGCCATTGCTGCCCTCGCGGCCCCTGCAGTCCTTCGTTCCGAACCAGTGGTCCGGCTGGATGTCGTTTTAGGCTTGCGGCAGAATCGTTGCCTCAAATCCATCGCCGATAGTTGCGGTGGAGGGGCCTCGGTGCTGTAGTTGACAAGGGTAGTAGCGACAACCGTGGTGATTCAGGGCGGCGCCATGACCATCCAGTCCAGACCATTTCGCGTAGGCTGCCTAACTATTGGTTGGAGCGGACGCGCAATGAATAAAGTGCCAGTCGTGATGTGGCGGCGCGCCGCTCAACTTTGGCGTTATACCGCTCGAAGGGGAGTACAAGATGCTTGAACTGCGGCCAAATTGCGAGTGCTGTGATTTAGACCTTCCGCCTGACTCAACTGATGCGCGCATTTGCTCATTCGAGTGCACGTTTTGTGCTTCCTGCGCCGACTCTAGACTTGGCAGCAGATGCCCGAATTGCGGTGGCGACCTAGTAGCGCGTCCGCGAAGGCCTGCTGAGAAATTGCTGACCAGCCCGGCCTCCACTCAGAGGGTGTATAAACCCGATGGTTGCCGCCCCACGGCATAACTCTCGTTGGAG
The DNA here is from genome assembly GCA_036267975.1 of Steroidobacteraceae bacterium. Taxonomy (GTDB): domain Bacteria; phylum Pseudomonadota; class Gammaproteobacteria; order Steroidobacterales; family Steroidobacteraceae; genus DAIDKA01. The sequence continues at coordinate 1,301 of DATAVA010000007.1, forward strand.
CGGACGCGCCGTGAATAAACTGCCCGTAGTATTGTTGCGGCGCGCCGCTCAACTTTGGCGTTAGCGAGCACATTTGATGGCCCAGGATGAACCCTATGTCTAATACGGACATTTTCAAATTTGCCCTCTTGCTCGGTGACGTCGCTCCGTCCATCGAATCCTTCGACGGAAGACTGTTCCTTGACCGCGCCGGCGATGGTCTTGAGCTTCTCGCGAAGAGGATCTCCCAGTATTCGAACGCACGAGAGGCGCAGCGATGGATCAACCTTGTGCCGATCGACGATTTCATCGATTGTGCCGTCTCCGACTGGTCAATGGATGACCCATCGCTGGAGGCCATAGTCGACATCTATCGCCGATCATGGCTGGCGTTAGTCCGCGCCCGATATGGCGACATTCCGGGAATTTCTGTGGAGCTACTGACGGACGAGGAATACGGCGACGTAATGTTACGCCTGAATCAGCGGTAGGGGGGTTGATGCCACGGCTTTTGTGAGCGCGCTTGCTAACTTGCGTTGGAGCGGACCGCACATGAATAAACTGCCATCTACTATTATGGTTGTCACGGCGCGCGACTGCTCTCGCGCGGCCGCTCAACTTGGACGTTAGAGGGGCAGGTGGACTCAGATCGTCTCAATGTCGAAGTTGGCCGCGCCGAATGCATCGCAGCCGGATCTATCCTTGGCCTCCTTGGGGCGCTCCTCGCGGTATTGCCGGTATTACTGCTCATGCAGATTCCAAGCGGCGGCGCTAAACAAGGAATGTTTCTTTTCGTCGGAGCGGTGATATCGGGTGCAATCGCCTGGTTCTGTCTTTCGCTCTCTTGGCGATTTATCATGAATCGTCCAAATCGCTATGGCTCAATAATAGGACCGGTGGCATGGCGCATCTCGGCTGCGTTCTGGGGCGTTGCCGCAATTGCCATAGCTGTTGGCTTCATCATTACGCGAGACCTTCAGCTCGTTTGGCCGCTCTTAGGTGGAAGTGCTCTTTCCTTCGGATCATGGAAACGTGGGGCCGCGATTAGGGGCTCGCTTTGAATTCTCCCTCTAACATGCGCTTGAGCGGACGCAGCGTAAATAAAGTGCCCGTAGTATTGTCGCGGCGCGCCGCTCAACTTTGGCGTTAGAAATCGCAATGGAAGAGTACAGCTTCACATCCTGGACTGAGACAAAGGCGAAGCGCATTCGCTACTGCCGACGCATCTCGAATTCTATTTGGGTGCTAGCGATTTGCATTCTTGCCATGAATCTGGGCCATTGGACCGTTCCAGACTCTTGGTGGCCTGTTTCGATACCCTTCGCAATCTATCTGCTCTCCTGGTTCGGGGTTTCGGCCGCGTTCTTCTATGGAGCCATTACATGTCCAAGTTGCGACATGCGTTTCACACGGAAGCTCTTGCCTCCGGTCTGGGTCCCCCGCCGTTGTCAAAGCTGCAAATTGGATATCTTCACGCTGCACCACGAGACTTCTAACAGTCGTTGGAGCGGACGCGCCATTAATAAAGTGCTAGTCGCGTTGTTGCGGCGCGCCGCTCAACTTTGGCGTTAGAGCCAAAGAGCCATGACACGCATCGCAGCTTCTTGGGTAGTTGCCGCGCTATCCCTATGTGGCTGGGACAGGTGCGGGAATAGCCTACGCTAGGCACTTCATGCTCCCAAACATGGTGAAGAACAGTTTCATCAACGCCATGTTTCTTAATGCCACGATGAACGAAGACATAATGGAGTTGGTGGCCCTGGACCGTACGCATGTACTTTGCAACCGGGCAGAATCGGGCGCGATGTTCTGTCTATTGCCAGGAATGCATGATCTCGCCAGTGACACCCTGCATGCGCAAGATACCTGCACCGCTAGGCTGCGTTCGTTTTACCGGCAGCACCCAGGCGTGTACCTCATCTGCAAGAGGAATACCCGAATCAGGCTAAGATGCTTGGATTGACAGGTGCCCAATGATTCAGGTCTAACATGCGTGTGAGCGGACGCGCCGTGAACAAAGTGCCAGTCGTGTTGCGGTGCCGCGCCGCTCAACTTGGACGTTAGGCCGATAGGATCGAACCTTGCGTAACAACTATGTCCTGATCGACTACGAGAATGTTCAGCCGGCCTCGCTCTCCGGGCTCGAAGCTGAGACGTTCCATGTCTATCTGTTTCTTGGCCAGAATCAAGCGAAGCTGTCCTACGACGTTGCATCTGCCATGCAGAAGCTTGGGGACCGCGGAACTTACGTCAAAATATCCGGCAACGGTCCGAACGCATTGGATTTCCATATCGCCTATTACATTGGTGCGTTGTCCGCCAAAGAGCCCGATGCCTCTTTTCACATTATATCGAAGGACGCTGGCTTCGATCCTCTGATTAGCCATCTGAAGGATCTGAAAGTCGCGGCGCTACGATCAAAGGCCATTGCCGATATTCCGTTACTTAAGGCTACTAATGCTCAATCAATGCCGGAGAAAATTAAGCTGATTGTTGTCAACTTACGACAACGAGGCATATCCAAGCCGCGTAGTGTTAAAACGCTATCTAGTACAATTGCCTCGCTGTTTCAGAAGCAATTAGATGAACAAGAGTTGGCATCCATCATGGCAGAGCTTCAAAAGCGGCAGCTCATAACGATCAGCGGAGCGAAAGTCTCCTATGTATTCCCTGACGTGGCCTAACATGCGTTGGAGCGGACGCGCCGTGAATAAACTGCCCGAACTGCCTCTGCGTACATCGTGCGCAATGATGCGGTGCCGCGCCGCTCAACTTGGACGTTAGACCACTGTCGTTCCGTCGTGCCCTTTGCCGGGCGCTGGACAGACTATATTTAGTATAGGTACTATATGGCATGTGGCGGGTGGATGAGCATCGACGCATCGGTAAGCAGATCGCCTCGGCGCCACTGGAAATCCAGAAGAGGTATGAAAAGTGGCTGGATATCGCCACAATATCGGGACCCCCAGGCTTGAGATCCATCCGGGGGTTCCACGACGAGGCTCTGTCAGGAACTTGGAACGGTTACCGTTCGTCTCGCCTGAACGTACAGTATCGAGTCATATATCGAATTGAATCCTCTAGCCAACTCTCTCAAGTTGTTGAAATGACGGCACACGACTATAGGAAGCGCTGATATGAGTCAGTTTCGCCCCGCCAAACGTCGAGTTGCGGTTTCGGTTGGCGATTCCGTTCGTATCCTTCGGGAGCTGCAGGAGCTAAGTCAAAATCAACTCGGCAAGCTAACCGGCATCCCCCAGACAACACTGTCCGCGATAGAAAACGACCGCGTTCGATTGGGAGTGGAGAGAGCCAAGGTTCTGGCTCGCGCCCTCAGATGTCATCCCGCGGTATTGGTGTTCCCTGGCTGGGACGTGGAGCAGCAGTCAGCGGCCTAACTTGCGTTGGAGCGGACGCGCCGTGAATAAAGTGCCTGTGGTGTTGTTGCGGCGCGCCGCTCAACTTTGGCGCTAGGCCGGACAGATATCTGTGGCTGCGATTCCCTTGTCGACGCGTATCTGGTTATCGATACACGCTCTCGCTATCGCGGCATGGTTGCTCGCCTCTCATGATCTTGCGGCAGGTGCGCGAGACGCTGGGTGTTTCGGAATGGGAGATCTAGTTGCGGGAGGTACGCTGCTCCTGCCGCCCTTGGTATTGGGCGTTCTTGCATCGCTAGTTGGCTTGGCCTATACGGGCATCAAACCGACCCTTTCCTCTAGAGCGGCTCGGTTCATGGCTTGGGGCTGCGCACTGGGAGGCTGGATTCTTGCTTATGTTATCGACTCAATTCCGACACTTCCGCAATGCTAGTCAGCGGCCTAACATGCGTTCAAGCGGACGCGCCGTGAGTAAAGTGCTCGTGGTGTTGCGGTGCCGCGCCGCTCAACTTTGGCGTTAGACCTCAATCCATGGCCATTGACCTCCGCGAGTTTTGGGGAAACAACTGCTACAAGCATCCGCTGCAGGATTTCCCTCTTGGGGACCGGCCGATTTCCTGAGTTGGGGACCACCATGAGGGGGTCACCGACGGAGCCGCAGGCGACGATTGTTAGCTATCCTTCTTCCTGCTGGCAAGTTTGCGTGCTTTGACGCCGCGGTAACTCTCGCCGGTGATGTGGATGGCCAAGGCGGAGTGCTGGAGGCGATCACGGATGGCATCGGCGATGACGGCATCACCGATGACCTCGGACCAGTGATCCAGTGGCAGCTGCGTGGTGAACAAGGTCGAGCGATTGATCGATCGCTCTTCGAGTAGTTCACACAGATCCTGGGCTTCGGTGGCCGAGAGTTTGCGCATGCCGAAGTCATCCAGGATGACGAGGTCGGGTTTGGCGAGCTTGTCGCGGTAGCGCAGGTACGTGCCGCTCGAGCGTGCCAGCGCGAGGTTTTCCAGCCACGTGGTCAGCGTCATGTACAGCACGGACTTGCGGGATGCGCAGGCGTGGAGCCCTGCAGCCTGGGCGATGAAGGTCTTTCCAACCCCGGTCGGACCGATCAGCAGGACCGGCCTGGCATCCTGCAGCCACTGCAGCGCGTACAGTTCCTTGATCTGCGTCTTGGTGATCGAGCGACTGGCGGTAAAGTCGATGTCTTCGAACGCTGGACGCAGAGTGAACTTGGCAGCTTTGATGCGGTAGCCGGTCTTGCGCTCCTGTCGGTAATCGACTTCGGCTTGCAGCAGCGCATCAATGAACTCGCTGAAGGCGGATTGGTCGCGCGTGGCCTCGTTCAAGACCGAGTCAAAGGCGGCGAGCATGCCGAGCAGTTTCATCTCGGCCATCAGGTTTTTAGCGATCGCGGTGCTCATAGATCCAAGTTCTCCTGGGTTGAAGGGATGAGGTCGGGAACAGCCCGGTCGTCGCCGGCATTGACGGCGGCATAACGGAGCATGGGATTGCCGGGGCGGCGCACGATCTCGCGTCCAGCCTCGGGCTGTAGGGCTTGTCGTTTCGCCTGTGCGAGCAGCGCCTGGAAGTACGGCACGCGATACTTCTGGTAGCGGTGCATGGTGGTGATGGCAGCCGCGATGCGGGTTTCGGCAAGTTCGCGGCCGCTGTGGTGGATCTCTTTGGTGCTGACGCGCACGAGCCCCTGGCAACGACGCAGGTTGCCGTAGACATCGGCATTGAACAGCTGCACGAACAGCTGATGCAGATCGGGGTGGATGAACCGGGACTGCGACAGTAGTTTTTGCGGTATCGCCTCGTAGTAGGCCTGGGAGGCGGGCGGGAAGTGCGCGTCGATGAAGATCCGCTTGCCATTGCGGTGGCGGCTGCGCGGATGGATCGCCAGACGCTCAAGGCCCAGGAAGATCTCCACCTGGTTCTCGGTGATCTTGATCCGCAGCTTCTTGTGGCGGTGGATATGCGGGGCGCTATAGTAGTCGCCGTCGACGCAGACGTAGCAGTCGGCGTGCAGCTTGAGCTCCTTCCACTCCCCACAGTCCACCTCGTGCAGCGGCAGGGGCTTCAGGGCTGGACGCTCAATAGTCTCGAAGCGCTCGCGCCGGGAGACACCAAAGCGGGTGTGACGGCGCGCATTGATGCGCTCGATGCACTCGCTGAGCGCGCGGTTGATCTCGGTGAGAGAGGTGAAGCGATGGCGCCGGTAGCGGAAGCGCACGTATCGCATCAGGATTTTGACCAGCCCTTCAACGATGGCTTTATCCTGTGGCTTCTTCACACGCGCGGGGACCACTGCCGTTGCAAACTGCACGGCCAGATCCGCGTACCCCGGGTTCAAATCAGGATCATAGAGGTGGCACTTGAGCACGCCTTGCTTCAGGCAGTCCGGCACCGTCACGTGCGGCACGCCGCCATAGAAGCTGAACATGCGCCGGTGGCTGCCGAGCCAGTTGCGGCTCTTCATATCCTCAGCCGCCCAGGCGAACAGCAGCTGGCTGAAGCCCAGGCCTGCGACAAACACCCAGGCTTTGCGGATCTGCCCGGTCTTGATCTCGATCCACTCGATCGGATCCCCGGCGTAGTCGACCTCAACGCGCTCCCCGGGGGCGAACTCGCGCGCCGTGATGCTTGCTTCCCGGTACTGCGGGAACTTGCGGTAGAACTGCTTCCAGAAGTTGCTGTACGTTGTGAGCTGCTGGGCTTTCTCCTCCCATAGGAACTTCAATGGATGCCCCAGCCCCAGGTCATGGACGATGGCGGGCCAATCAAACTGGCTCAGCGCCCGGGCGATCTCGCGCAGACTGCGGCCCTCCGTGAGCCGCCGCCGGATCTCCTCGTATCGCTGCACCGTCATGCTCCGAAGCGCCATGCTGCCGTCTCCTTCGTGGTTACCCACGAAGGCTGCGGAACACGGCTCATCGGTTCCGGCGACGAGGACTCAGATGACGGCGAGGGCGCAAAAATCCACCGCGCAGGACAGCTCCAGAGCCACGATCGCGGGCGCCCCCTTGCCCTGGATACCCCCGGAAAAGCCTCCCACAAGACATAACTCAGCATCAGCGGACCCCTCTCCATGGCTGGGCACGGCGCCCAGAAATGGCTCCGCAGGTGGTCCCCACTGAGGAAATCGGGTGGTACCGAACTCAGGAAATCAGGTGGTACCCATCGCAGGAAATCGGGTGGGTCCGATCAGAGGAAATCCTGCATCCGCCGCTAACTGACGCCATGGTGGCCGAAGCCGAGGCAATACTTGGCGTCCGATTGCCACCGCTTTTGCTTGACCTTCTACGGATCCAAAACGGCGGATACACCAAAGGCTTTGCTCATCCAATGAGTCAGAAAACGACCTGGTCGGCTAACCATGTCCCATTGGACGATCTTGGCGGAATCGTCACGGCGGGCGCGGTCGCTAGCCCGTTGAATTTGCTGAAATCAGCAGAAATGAAGGCAGAGTGGGACCTTCCGTCCGGCCAGACTTTATCTATCCGGCGGCGGACATTGGTGGGTCACGCTGGACTACCGCCAAGGTCCGACACCAGCTGTGGCGTGGATCGACGACGAGTCCCATGAAGACATGAAAATCGCCGAATCATTTTCGTCGTTCATCTCTGGACTGGTGCCTGCAAATAGCTTTGAGGTCTAACATGCGTTGGAGCGGAAGCGCTGTGATATAGACTGCCAGTTGTATTTCGGTGCCGCGCCGCTCAACTTTGGCGTTAGATCGCTTTTGCAACTCGGGGAACTCCATGGATAAACGCCCGACTCCGGTCCCGGCACGCTCATTCCGACGAGGGCTCATTGGCGCTCTAATTATCGTTTGCGCGGGGGGCGTGGGCGCCGTCCTGGCCCGCTCGCTTGTTGCCGCATTTCACAAAACGGCGCCGTGGGTCCTTCCGGCCGTGGTGGTTGGGACTCTCGCGCTTGTGTTGATATGTGTCCTTGCGCTCCTGCCTTCGTTTTCGCGCCGTGCCTAATGATCTAACATTCGCTGGAGCGGACGCGCCGTGAATAAATTGCCAGTCGCATTGTCGCGGCGTGCCGCTCAACTTTGACGTTAGATCTCACCATGATTGAGCTACTGCCTAATTCCGCCTTTCCACGCCGTTGGTGGCAATGGGTTGCAGTGACGCTCGCCGCTGAACTAATTTGGTTTTGTCTGATGTATCCGCTTGTTCCTCGGACGATAGCCGCTGCGGCTATAGAGGCGCTTCTTCCTCTGCCCTTACTTGGCTACGTCTACCTCGCGGTACGGTGCCTGTTCTGGATCTCCGAGCGGAACTGGTCTGGCTGGACCCGGGGACTGCTAGGTACTGCAATTGCCCTAAGCGTAGGGATGGTGGCCTTTGGGACAATTGCGGTCGCCGTGGTGAACACATCCGCCGAATTTGGGTACCAGTTGCTCCATTGGTCATGAGATCTAACATAGCTTCGAGCGGGCACACCGTGAATAACTTGGCAGTCGCGTTGCGGTGCCCCGCCCGATAGCATGCTACCGCACCATGAATGAATTGCCAGCTCCTGTTGTCAACGCTCCCCATGGCTTGGAGGCCGCGGGCGGCCGATCGAATGTCTCCCGAGGGGTGATTCCTGCCCATGGACGCCGTTGAACTGATCGAGCCACGAGCGGATCTCGAGGCGAGCCATCGCTCTTTCGTGGAGGAATTCCGCGCTGCGGGGGAAGAGCTCGTGCCATGGGTCATCGGTGAGCCATCCGACGATTTCAATGAATACGTAAGCGTGCTCAGTGCGGCCACGAGTGGCGTCGGGCTTCGACCCGGCTGGGTAGCGCATTCGACGTTCTGGCTGATCGACGCGAATCGGCAGATCGTGGCAATCTCCAACTTGCGACACGCTCTGACGGACTACCTCTTCAAATGGGGTGGCCACATCGGCTACGGCGTGCGCCCGTCGATGCGCAGGCGGGGGTACGCAAGCGAGATTTTACGGCGGTCACTGCTCCGGGCGCGGGCTCTGGGCTTGCGGAAGATCAGACTTACGTGTGACCAGGACAATGTGGCCTCGCGTAGGACAATTCTCCGAAATGGCGGAGAATTCGACGGAGAAGAGTTCATGACTGAGCAGCAACGGGTGGTATCGCGCTATTGGATTTCGCTGCCATGAAACCCTGCACAGCTACCCTCAACTCAAGTCACTGGCGGCAGCACGCGACCGCCGAACCGCGGCAATAACTTCACGCACCTATGTCATTGCCAGATATAACAATACGTGCGGAATCCGAGCAGGATGTCACGGCGATCAGGGCGGTGACTTCCGCGGCATTCGGCGCCGCCCCTCATACCACTCACACTGAGGAGTTCATCGTTGATGCGCTCCGAAAAGAGGGAATGTTGGTGGTGTCCAAAGTTGCCACACACAACGGGGAAGTCGCGGGCCACGTGGCGATATCGCCAGTAAGGGTCTCCGGCAAGGACGTCCGCTGGTACGGCCTGGGACCGGTTTCGGTCCTGCCGAGCTATCAGCGCCGCGGAATCGGGAGCGCCCTAATCATGGACGCGCTGCTTTCATTGTCGAGTAGCGGTGCCGCTGGCTGCGTGGTACTGGGGGATCCGGCCTTTTATGAGCGGTTCGGATTCGAAGTCAATGATGCGTTGATACTCCCCGGAGTTCCCCCTCGGTATTTTATGGTGGTGGCCTTTGGCAGCTCAATTCCGAATGGCATTGTCTCCTACCACGAAGCGTTTCAGCAGGAGCCAGACTCGCATGCCTGATTCAGAGATACTCGAAGTCGCGGTTCTGTCGGTCATTCGCGGCCATGGCCCAGCGTTCGAAGCGGCATTTGGAGTGGCGGCCCCCATCATCGCGGCCTCTCCCGGGTATTTGTCGCACGATCTGCGACGCTGCGTCGAGGTCATGGACCGCTATATACTTTTAGTGAAATGGCGGACGCTTGAGGACCACACGGTGGGATTCCGGGACTCGGAGGCATACCAGGAGTGGAAGAGACTGCTCCATCCATTTTATGATCCCTTTCCGCTCGTCGAGCACTACACCCGCCTCTGACATTACCGCATCACACCCTCAATCTTTGCGTCAGCCGACTCCAGATATGATTCGCCAATGCACGCCGGCAGATGCCGCGCAGATCTGCGATATCTATAACTATTACGTTCGCGAAACCGTGATCACGTTCGAGGAGTCCACCGTTCTCGAAGCGGATATGGCGCGGCGCATTACTGATGTGACGTCGCACTTGCCGTGGCTTGTATGGGCGACTGAGGGGGCAATTGTCGGGTACACCTATGCCACGCCGTGGAAGGCGCGCGCAGCGTACCGGCACTCCGTGGAGAGTAGTATCTACCTGGCCCCGCAGGCCACGGGCCGCGGCCTCGGCTCGCGGCTATATGCCGCTCTCATCGCGGACCTGCGGCAAAAAGGCCTGCACTGCGTGATTGGTGGAGCGGCCCTTCCAAACCCCGCCAGTGTTTCACTGCATGAGAAGCTTGGATTCCGCAAAGTTGCTGAGTTCCAACAGGTCGGGTTCAAGTTCGGGCGCTGGATCGACGTCGCCTACTGGGAGCTCATACTCTGAAAAGTGACCGCGTTGCCTTATTCGCCCCAGCCGCTTTTCGTGCCGTATGGCAGCATCGCACCCATTGCTTCGACAGCGGTAATCCGGCCGCGGTCAATCTTAAAGATCTCGCCTGCCTGCATGTTGGAGGAGGATCCGCCCAGCGGCAGACTATCCACGCCGGGCACGTTGTAAACCTTGATCGTGCCCGATCCGCCGCGATGCTGGAACATTGGGAACGAGAAGACCAGCCCGGTCTCCTCGTCGACAATCTCGTGTCGGCGCGGCCAAAGTCGCGTAATGAAGTCCATCACGTGCGTATCGAGCTGATCACTGCAGCTGAGCGTGCCGAGATAGGCCATTGCGTCGTCGGCCTGCTTTGAGCCAAGCGTAACCGGCCACGGAACCGGTTTCGCATTGTGCGTGGTCTGGCCGCCATTCTCACGGCGCACGCAATTGTCGGCAAATGGCGCGAGTTTGCCGTTGGCGTGCTCGATCGCTTCAAAATAACTGTCGGCGATGTTCACCATCTGCTGGCGTGGCAGGCGGTCCGCCGCCGGCAGCATCGTGACGAATTCGGGCCGCGGAGTGGCCAGATTCTTCACCGCCTCCGGGCGCAGGTTGCGCGCCAGCACATGCTCGATCTCGGTGATCTGGCCGTTCACCACCTTCAGCCGCAGCGCGATGATCAGCGGTCGACCGCGCTCCTTCATCACGCCATAGAAACCTGCTTGGCCGGCACCGACATCGATGACATAGATTCGGAAACCGGTCGGCAGCTCGGAGGCGCCAATCCACAGCCCCTCGGTGCCGACCTTGAGTCGTGCAGTGTTCTCGGTGAACTTGACGTCGCGGTTCAGCGGTAATCCCGCCGGATCGTGATGGACAAGCGCGGCGAGATAGCGGTCGATCATTCCGGTCATGCAGGCCCGATTACAGGGGGGCGCGACGCCGCCGCCGATCGGAGCCGAAAACGCGGGTGCGCCGAAAGCGAGCGCCGCGACAGCGGCGAGTAAGTAACGACGTAACATTCGCTATTCTCCCTTTAGACTGCCGTGCATAGTACCTCGGCGCAAAGCGCGGCGCTCGACCCTGCGAGGCCCGCGACCGAAGGGCATATCGCCGCGAGGACGGATCGTCATGGGACATTTGCAGCTGCCGGGGTTTGTGGTATCAATTCCCGGCGCGCGGTGCCAGCGTGCGGGGTCGCGCCATCCAACTCGTCCCAAGGCATTTATGAAACGACTTTGTGTCCTTTGTGTCGCCATCCTGGCGTCCACATTCGTCTTTGCAGATGGGCCGCCGGGGAGTTCCGTCGCGGGCTCGCCGAATACCGCGATCGGCTATAAAACCGTCGCGCAGGCGCTGGCCTCTCTTAGGCAGATGAAGGGGGCGAGCTTTTCTGTCGTGCGCGGCTGGACGATCGTCACCGACGAGTCGAATCTGACAGTTTGGTCATTTGCGCCAAAGACCGATCCGTCTTATCCGGCCGTCGTAAAGCGAATGGTGAGTTCAACCGGTACCGGCTCAAAGGTAACGATGGACGTGTTGTGTGAGGCGAGTAAGACCGCCTGCAACAATCTCGTGCGCGAATTTTCGAACACGAAGTCGCGTGGCCCCGGCGCGCCGGCTGCGGCGCGGTAAGCCGGACGCTCGCCTGAATGCATGCTGTGGAAATGGACGAGAAAATCCGCGCGGCCAAGTTGCTGGATGCGCAAGAGAAGGCGGCCGAGCTTTTCGCAGCGGTTGGTCGCGCGGGCATTGTGCATCCCGGCGTGAGCGACAGCGTCGCCAGCGACGCGGTACGGGATCTTGCGGCGGCTCGCTTTGGCGTTGCGCGCCATTGGCACAAGCGAATTATCCGGTCCGGACCCAATACCCTGCAGCCCTACCAGGAGGACCCGCCGGATCGGATCATGACTGATGACGACATCGTGTTCGGCGACTTCGGGCCGATTTTTGCCGGCTGGGAGGCAGACTTCGGGCGTACCTGGGTACTGGGCACCGATCCGGCGAAGCTGCGGCTGCGCGATGACCTCGCTGAAGTATTCGCCGCGGGCAAGCGCTTTGTCGCCGACCATCCCGACGTAACAGCCGCAGAGCTCTACGCGCAGATCCTGCGCTTGTCGGCTGGCCGCGGATGGGCATTCGGCAACCACCATTGCGGCCATCTCGTGGGTGAGTTTCCGCATGAGAATTTCGCAGGCGAGCGGTTGAGATCGCTCATTACGGCGACGAATACCTTGCCGCTGCGACGCCTGGATCCCTCCGGCCGGATCGCGCACTGGATTCTTGAGATTCACCTCGTCGATCGCGAGCGACAGATCGGCGGCTTTTACGAGGAGCTGCTCACGATATGAACTTGCTCGTCATGCTGCAGTGCCGCGTGCCGGTCATGTGATGCGCAGTGACCTGGAACTGCGTCTTGGCGCACCCGCGGATGCAGCCTGCCTCGCGGTGCTGGGCTCACAGACCTGGCTTCACACCTACGCCAGGACGGGGATCCGGCCCTCGATTGCGCGCCACGTCCAGGAGCAACTGTCCCCAGGCGCCTTTCGAGATCAACTGGAGCGATCCGACGCCTTTACGCTGATCGCACTGGTCGATGGCCACCTTGTCGGCTACGCCATCGGCGAACTCGGCAAGCTCGCCCCGGTTGCCTCTCCGGTGTCCACGCACCTCGACAAGCTCTACGTTCAGGAGCATTTCGTGGGCACCGGTATCGGGCATTCACTCCTTCAACACGCGAGGGCGGAAGCCACCCATCGTGCGGGCAGTTCCGCGCTGTGGTTGACCGTAAACTCCGAAAACCGACCGGCGTGCGCCTTCTATGCCAGGCAGGGCTTCACCGACATCGGCGCTGTGAGTTTTGACCTTTATGGCGAAGCGCATGAGAACCGCATCCTCCATGTGCTCGATGTGTCGGCCAGCGGATGATGGAGTCACCCTGGCTGAAAATTCCGCTGGCGGATTACGAGGCGCACATGGCCGCGCCAAACATCGATCAGGCAAGCCTTCTGGCAGATGTCTTTTCAACCCTGCTGCGGAGGTTTCAGCCGGCGTCCGTTGCGGTCATCGGCTGTGCAGGGGGAAACGGCTTCGAGCATATCGATCCGCACATGACCACACGCGTCGTTACCGTGGACATCAATCCTGAGTATCTGGAAGCGACGGCACGCCGCCACTCGGCTGGCTGCGGGAATCTGACCCTGCTCAACGCAGACATTGCGGGCATGGAATTGCCTGTCGAGCCGGTTGATCTTTTCTACACGGCGCTGCCCAGCATCCTGCAGCTCGCCCCTCTCATGAGACTTGTGGATCCTCCGGATCTGGCGCAGGTGGCGCGCGGCGTCGGATTTGCGCTTCTGGAATTCACGAGGGTAACGTCACGTGCTGGAAAGGACTTCGCCATTCAGATCTACCGCAGGCCGTCAGGCAGCGTGGTGAACCCATGGCAATAGCCGTAATCGAACCCGTGCAATTGGCATTGCCGCTGTGAGGGCTGCGCTGCATTTTTCAAAATATCATGCCCTCGGAAATGCCTATCTGGTGCTTCCCGGCATGCCGGTGGGTGCGCGTGTCGAACAGGTATTGGCGCCGTACCTGTGCGACTGGCGTATCGGCATCGGCAGTGACGGCGTGCTGGTTGGCCCGCTGCCCTCGAGCGCGGCCGATTTCCGAGTCCGGATCTTCAACCCCGACGGTGGTGAAGCGGAGAAGAGCGGCAACGGGCTGAGAATCTTCGCCCGCTACCTGTGGGACAAGGGACTCGTCACGGACGTGCGTTTTACCATCGAGACGGCGGGGGGCGTGGTGACCGCCCAGGTACTCGAGGCCGGTAAGCAGGTTCAGGTAGACATGGGCAGGGTGGTCTTCCGCGCGGCTGACGATGAACCCATCCTCGAGCGCGTGCATCTGGCCGATGTCGAGCTGAGAATCTGCAGCGTCAGTATCGGCAATCCGCACTGCGTGGTCCTGATGCCGAACCCAACGGAAGCCACGGCGCGCCGAATCGGCCCTCTATTGGAGACTCATCCGCTGTTTCCGGGAAGAACGAATGTCCAGTTCATGGAAGCCCTGGACATGGATAACATCCGCATTGAAATCTGGGAACGTGGTGCCGGCTACACCTTCGCATCCGGCACCAGCAGTTGTGCCGCCGCCGCCGTCGCCTACAGGCTTGGGCTCGTTCGCGACCTGGTGACCGTGCATATGCGCGGCGGCGCAGTGAGCATCGCTCTTGATGAAAGCTATCGCGCGGTCATGAAAGGTCCGGTGATTCATATCTGTGATGGCACCGCCTCGCTCGACGGGTTACCGGGCGCTCGGGGGTAGCGGCTGAGCATGAGCAAGGTCTTGCTATGATGTGCAGCCGTCGCTCAGTCGGGAGGTAAGTCGAGTGTTCGACCTTGCTGCAGAGCTTCCGCATCTTCTGCCCAAGGCCATCGCCTGGGCCGAAGCGCGCTCCGCCGAGATCGCGGCTGCCGGCGCGCCACTCAGCCCGTTCGAACTGCGGCTGGCGCATCTGGTCGGGGTGCAGCAACCGGAGCGCGTGCGCATTTCGCAGGTTCGTGAGATACCGCAGCCGCAGGATCCGGAATTGCAGCGGGCGGTTGCGGCAACCGGATTCATCGGGCCGCGCACCATCGGGCTGACATTGGGATATGGCATCTACGTCGTGGCCGGGCACTCCTCGAACCGACTGGTCTCACACGAATGCCGACACGTCTATCAGTATGAGATGGCCGGCTCGATCCGCAACTTTTTGTACGTGTACCTGGCGCAGATCGCAGCTGCTGGCTACGAAGCGGCGCCCTTGGAAATGGATGCGCGGGCACACGAGTTCGATACGGCCTGACGGTCACCGGCGCTATGAGTTGCTCTGTCCCCGCAACGGCACCGCGGCCGGCGAAACGAGGTCCGACTGCACCTTGGCTGACGCACGAGTAGCCGGCAGTCGGCCGTCCATCCAGGCGCGAAACGCCTCCGGGGGCAGGGGCGGACTCATGTAGTAACCCTGCGCCGTATCGCAGCCGAGCCTTCGCAGCAGCGCGTACCCTTCGCCGTCTTCGACTCCCTCGGCCACGACTTTCATGCCCAGGCGGTGACCCATTTCGATCGTCGAGCTGACGATGGTGGTCAGATCGGAATTGCCGCATACCTGGGAGACGAACGAACGGTCGATCTTCAATTCCTTGGCGGGCAGCCGCATCAGGTAGCTCAAGGAGGAGTAACCGGTGCCGTAATCATCGATGGACAGCGCCAGTCCGATCCGCGACAAATGCTCCAACACCGTGATGGCGTTTGCGGGGTCCTCCATGAAGCCGCTTTCGGTGATCTCGAGGCACAGCAGGCTGGGGTGGACCTGGTGCCGAGCCAGCAATTCGTTGATCATTTCCGGCAATTCGCGATTCAGCAGGTCGCGCGCCGATATGTTCACCGACACCTGCAGTTCCATACCTTCGCGGCGCCACTGGCCGATCTGCCGCACGGCCTCCTCCAGTACCCAGCGCGTCAGCACCTTGATATACCCGGTGTGCTCTGCGAACGGAATAAAGGCCGCGGGTGGTACGACGCCGCGGCGCGGATGATCCCAGCGCAGCAGCGCCTCGCACGCGGATACACTGGCCGATGTCAGGTCGACTTTCGGCTGGTAATGCAGTCTCAGTTCGTTGTGTTCCACTGCATGCCGCAGTTCGCCGAGCAACGAGAGATGTTCCTGTTGGCTCGTATCGTAGTTCTTTTCGTATATCGCCCAACCGGTCCGGCCGCGCTTCGCCACGTACATCGCGATGTCGGCGTTGCGCACCAGTGTCTCGGAGTTCTCACCATGCGCCGGATACATCGCGATTCCGATGCTCGTGCCGACATCGAGGGGCTGTCCCTGAAAGATAATCGGAACTTCCAGCGCCGCGATGATGCGCTTGGCCGTCTCGGTGACGCCTGCCGTGCTCGAGGCCGGCACCAGCAGCGCGAATTCATCCCCACCCAGGCGTGCCACACATCCCGAACCGGCCTGAATGAGCCGCAGCCGGGTTCCGACCTCGCGCAGCACATGATCCCCCACGCCGTGACCGAGCGAGTCATTGACGTACTTGAAGCGGTCGAGATCCATGACCATGATCGCCAGCGATTCGTGGCGTGAGCGCGCCCGGGTAATGCCCTGCTCGAGTGCCTGCGAGAACTGCGAGCGGTTCGGCAGCTGGGTCAGCGAATCCTCGTAGGCAAGTTTCAGGATGCGCTGCTCGCGCTCGGCGATTCCGGTGCGCATGTGTTCCAGCCCCTGCGCCAGGGCGCCGATCTCATCGTCGCGGAGCACCTCGACGCGCTCGGAATAGTCGCCGCCCCGAATGCGCCGCACGGCGCCCAGTAGCAGTTCGAGCGGGCGCGTGATGCTCAAGGCGATCATGACGCTGCCCGCAATCGAAATCGCCAGGCTCAGGAAACCAAGGATTTCCAAGGTGGTGCGCAGGGTGCGAAAACTGGCCATGGCCGAGCCGATCGGTCGTTGCAGCACGGCGGCAATGTGAACATCGCCACTGAGCTGCACGAGGCGCAGCTGCTGCTGGCCATCGCGCATCTGCAGCGCGCGCGTGCCGAGGGCGCGGGTATAGCCCGGCAGGCGTGCGCGAAGTTCATCCGCCACCGGCGCCGGGAGAGTCGTGGCGAATATGTTCCACTGCCCCGCCCGTTCGATTGCGAAGGAGACATCAAGTCCGGTGAGCCGTTCGAGGTCTTGCGCCAGCACATGGTCGAGGGGAAAACACACCACGATCCAACCGATTGTCAGCGGCGCTTTGACCGGCACCGCGATGAGCTGGAAGGCCTGCTGATGCAGCAGGTCGATCGTGCTGGCGCCGCCCTGCGCGCGTGCCCGCTCGATGAGTTGCGCCAATTCGAAGGGATGTGGCGACGCATCGGGACGCAGCGAATCGGCAATCACCTGGCCCTTCAGATCGACGTAGAGAACCGCCTGGGCGTTGATGCGCGCGCCCTGGTTCTCCAGGGCCGATGCGAGCGTTGCCGTGTCACCCGTCGCGATGGCATCCCGAAACGCGAAGTCGGCCGCCAGCACGGTGGCAGCCTGCGACAGGCGCTCGGAGTTCTGCGCCAGTACGCGTGCGAAGACGCGCTCGCCAACGCTGAACTCATCCTCAATTTTGCCGCGGGCCGCGTTGTAAGTGGCATCGTTGGTCAATGCAAACTCGGCCGCCTGCACGACGCCGAGCAGTGCCACCAGAAACACCACCATGCGCACCCGCAAGCTGCGAAAACGGATCATTGCGCTTTCGCCGGGCTTTCTGGGCCGTCGAGGGGGGCGCTGATGTGAAGGGTGTGGGCGAGCGCTGCGGCGCCGGGCTCGAGGTGCAGGGGCTGCACAATCTGCTCGTCTTCGGTGAGCGACGCATGCCAGGCGCGCAGACTGTAGTCGCCCGACGGCAGCTTCGGTAACAGCGCAATTCCGGCGCGGTCCGTACGCGCAAAGTAGGGGGTGTCGACGACCAGCAGCCACGCGACCATGCTGTCGTGGATATTGCATCCGAGCACCACCAGGCCGGCCTTGTCGAAGAGCACCGGATCGGTGGGCTTACCGGCGTAGAGCTTGAGGCTGAAGACTCTGGCGGGGGAGAACGAATAGACCGAATGGCGGATATTGTCGCTGTTCGGAAAATCAACGGCGGTGCCGGCCTGCACGACATTCACGCGCGGGACGAAGTGTCGATCGATCTGGTCGATGACATACCGGGCCCCCGGCGCTGCGTGAATGGGAGCGGCTGGAACGGCGTAGACAATGGCGTCTGCGATCGGCGCACCGGCTGCGGTTTCGACGTGCACGGTCAGGTCGGCAGCGGCCACGAACGGCGTCGCGCAGGTCAGTGCGAGAGCCCACCACGCAGTTGGACGGCGCCGCAACATATCAGGGCGGAGATTGCTTCGGTATGGGAGGGATCCGCACCTCGATGACATCGGGTGCCATGGGCGCCAGCAGCGCCAGCAGTTCATTGCGTTCGCGCAGCGGGACATGATGTCGGCGCAGCGATTGGCGCAGGATCGCCACCAGGCCGAAGAATTCCCTCTGCGTGATGTGGTGGTTCGCATGCACCTCGTGCATCGAGTCGCCGCTGTAATGGCAGCCACCGCCGGCCAGATCGCAGATCTGCTCGACGATGAGGCGCTTGATGCGGGCGATATTCGAACCCTTGAAGGATTGATTCAGGCGCGGATCAGCGACGACCCGATCGATGGTCTCGGAGATGACTGCCGTCATCACCGGCTCTCCGCCGAGGCGCACATAGAGCGGGCGCGTCGTCGCCGACAGGCCGGCACTGCAGATGCACAGGGCGCTCATCGCGGCCGCGAAGGTCGCGATGCGTCTGGGAGTTGCTTGCATGCTCAAGGTCTTTTGGCGATGGCTTACCTCAAAGGATGGTAGGGGCGATCGCGCCACCGCGGTGTTAATTGGCTCACAGCTCCTAAACATGCGGAAAGTCACGGAATCTTTCGCTCGATAGATCCAGAATGAATGCCTGCGAAAGCGTGATCCGGTTCGCATCACTGTGGGACACCAATGCTCAAACGCGTCTGCGCGGCATCGACTGGGCTGTTGCTCGTACTTGCTGCTGGCGTGGCGCCGGCGGGCGATCGTCTGGCTGCCACCGGCGGAATCATGAACCTGGAAGGCAGCGCGGGTGGCGGACTGACGCCGTGGGCCCTGATCGCCGGCCTCGGCACTGACGGCGAAATCGGCGCGAGTGCCTTTTGCACGCAGGTCAAGCCGCAGGATTTCAGGCTCGACAGTTGCGGAGTCGCGGCGGGCTTTTACGACCGTACCGAATTCTCACTCGCGCGCCAGGCGTTCAACCTCGGCGCGACCGCGCCGGGACAGAACATCGATCAGACGATCGTCGGTGGCAAGCTACGTCTGTTCGGCAATGCCGTCCTCGACCAGAACAGCCCGTGGCCACAGCTGGCGCTGGGCATGCAATGGAAGCACAACAGCAACTTCGATCTGATTCCCAGGGCGCTGGGTGCGAAGCATGCCGATGGCACGGATGTATACCTCGCCGCAACCAAGGTATGGCTGGACGGCCCTCTCGGGCGCAGCTGGCTGGCGGATCTTACCTTGCGTGAGAGCAACGCCAACCAGATGGGAATACTCGGTTTTGGCGGGCCCGCCGGCAATTACCACCTGCTGGCCGAGGGCAGCGTCGGCATGTTCGTGTCGGGCTATTGCATCATCGGCGCGGAATACCGCCAGAAGCCGAATAATCTGCCGGTGTTCCGCGAGGACGATTTCAGAGACGTGTTTGTGGCATTCGTGCCGGTGAAGTATTTTTCCGTGACGCTCGCGTACGCCGATCTGGGGAATATCGCCAATCGGGCCGCACAGGCGGGAAGTTACGTTTCCATTCAAGGGAGCTGGTAGTCGATGGTTTTCCAAAGTGCGCTCATGAGCAACCCAACATCAGTCACCCTGCGTGACGGAAATATCATTCCGCAACTCGGTCTGGGCGTGTTTCAGACTCCGCCGGACAGTACGGCCGCGGTGGTCCGCACCGCCCTGGCCGCGGGCTATCGGCATATCGATACGGCCGCCGTCTACGTGAACGAAGTCGGCGTCGGCGAGGGCCTGCGCGCTGCGGAAATCGAGCGCGGCGAGCTCTTCGTGACGACCAAGCTGTGGAATGCCGACCAGGGGTTCGATGCCGCGCTCAAGGGCTTCGACCACAGTGTGAAGCGGCTGGGACTGGACTATCTGGATCTGTATCTGATCCATTGGCCCTCGCCGCGCCGGGATCTTTACGTGGACTCCTGGCGCGCGCTGGTGCGCCTGCAGCAGGATGGTCGGGTCCGTTCGATCGGCGTTTCGAATTTCAGTGCCGAACATCTGCAGCGCCTGATCGCGGAAACCGGCATCACCCCGGTGGTGAACCAGGTCGAGTTGCACCCACACTTCCAGCAGCGTGCGCTCATCCAGCTGCATGCGCAGTTGGGCATTGCCACGATATCCTGGAGTCCGCTGGGGCAGGGCAAGGCGCTCTCGGACCCGGTGATCGCTGAGATTGCGGCGCGTCACGCTCGCAGTCCCGCCCAGATCATCATCCGCTGGCACCTGGACAGTGGCCTCATCGCCATCCCCAAGTCGGTGACGCCGCACCGCATCGCCGAAAATTTTGCGGTCTTCGACTTCAAGCTCAGTGAGGCCGACCTCGCCGCCATTGCCGGGCTGGATTCAGCGCAAGGGCGCATCGGGCCTGATCCGGCAACCGCGAACTTCTGAAGTTCAGGACGTTTCCGGAGCCGGGCGGGGGAGGAGATCCCGTGACTGCCAAGCAAAAAAGAACCCCGCGCAAGGCCGCGCCCAAAGGTCGTACCGTCCGCCTGGGGCCGGCGGCCGTGCGCCGCGGCCTGACGAGCCAGGAGATCGTCCTGACGATGGAGGAGCCGCTGCTGGCCACGGTGGTCGCGGCGGTTCGCAAGGCCGATGGCGCAACGATCGGCGCTTATCGCGAACCGCTGTCCGGCCGGCCGCTGCTGCTGGCGTCGCTGCCTTTCTCGGCCATCGAGCCGACGCCATTTCAGCGAGATCTGTCCCCCACCCATGCCAAACGACTCTCCGTTGCGATCGAGGCCACCGGCGCCTTCCTCGACCCGCTGATCGTCGTACTGGGGGAGGGCGGCCGATTCTGGACTCCCAATGGCCGGCATCGCCTCGCGGCTGCAAAGGTGCTGGGCTTGAAGCAGATTACGGCGCTGATTTCCCCGGACGAGGGCCTGTCGTTTCGCATCCTGGCGCTGAACACCGAAAAGGCCCACAACCTCAAGGACAAGAGCCTTGAAGTCATCCGCATGGCGCGCAGCCTGGCGAAACGCGAACCGACGCGGAAGGAGTCTGCGTTCGCCGAGCATTTTGAAGCGCCGGAACTGCTGACGCTGGGCGCGATTTATGAAAAGAACGCGCGCTTCGGCGGTGGCGCCTACAACTCCTTCCTGCGCAAGGTCGATCGCTTCTCCGATAAGACCTTGACGCTCAGCCTGCGCGAGCGCGCCGATCTGGCGGCGCGCCTCATCGAGATTGAGTTGCGCGTCAAGCGGATTGTGACGGCGCTGCAGGCACGTGGCATGAAGTCACCGTACTTGCGCAACTATGTGGTGGCACGGATCAACCCCGTGCGCTTTCACCGCATGAAGCCCGGCGAGAAAAAGCCGGCGATGCCGATCCTGCAGGCCATGACGCGCATGGCCGCCGCCGCACGCGATTTTGACCTGGCGAAGGTATCGCTGAGTGATCTGGCGTTCGTCGCCGCTGGCGCGGAGTCATCGGACTGAGGTTGAAGGCGATGTGGTCAGGTAGACCCGCGACTACTTCGGCGGAATCTGGCTGCTGATGCCGTTTTCCTGTTTGTTCAGCACTCGCTGCTCGGGTTTCGTGAGGTGGCTGCCATTCTGGCCGGCCATGTCACGCTCCTCCTGGCGCACCTGGTGATCTTCCTTGTGCGCGCTCGCTGCCTGGCCGTGGGACATCGTTCCGTGCTTCACGTCATTGTGAATACGGCGATTCTGATTGTGCAGGCGATGATTGACCTGCGTGCGTCGCGGATGGCTCTTCTGCCAGCTGGTCGCGGCCGAGGCGGTTCCGACCACGCCTGCGAGCATTGCCGCGGCAGCGGCGAAGGTCAGTGTTTTGCGAAATGGGGTAGACATAAAAAGTCCTCTTGGAGCGTGGGTCGTCGCGTTATCAGTTGCGGGCGCAATTCCCGCCTCATGACTGGTACAACGGCGCCACGGGCCCCCGGCTGACCTGGGTTACACGTTATTAAGGATGATGTCGGCGTCTGCCCGGGTCAAACATTGCGGCGGTCGGAACTCTCCCCTGCGTGACCTTGATTCCTTCGCTGCGCAGACGCCGCGCCTGTTCATGAAAGTGCTTTGAGCCGGGCGGAAAAACGATTCGGCCGCCGGCGCCGAGCACCCGGTGCCAGGGCAGCGCCAGGTCCTCGGGCGCGACGCGCAGCGCGTAGGCCGTCATCCGCGCTCGCCCCGGCAGACCCGCGGCGCGCGCGACTGCGCCGTAGGTCGTGACCTGGCCGCGCGGAATGGCGGCAATGACGTGCCATAGGTCCTGCAGTGCCGGATTGTGTTCCGAGGTCGGCTTGCCCCGGCCACGACGGCTCGCGTGGCCTGCTGGGCCAAACAGCTTATGAGTGAACGGCATGCGATCCTGCGCGGACTCAGGTCTTGAGGATGTCGGCCATGCTGATGATGGACTCGGCGATATCGACGATCCGCTTGTTCTGTCGCATGGCGGTCTCGCGCATCAGCGTGTACGCGTCCTTTTCGGTCAGATTGCGGTTACTCATCAACAGCCCCTTCGCGCGATCGATGACTTTGCGTTCGCCGAGCGCCGCGCGCGCGGATTCGAGCTGGGCACTAACATCATCGATGCGTCGCGCCTGGGCCTGGATCACGTACAGGATCGAACGCATCGGCTTCGGGCCTGAATTTTCGAGAGTATAAAGACCGATTCCGGCCTCCACGCTGGAATGGCCGCGCGCCGGCTCCGCTTCGGCCAGCAGCACGCCCACCGGGCCGGTTGCGGGAATATCATCGGCGTGACTCGCGACGGTATGCGCGCCGCGCTGGGGCGCCTCCTTGAGCTTGAGGCTGCACAGACTGCCGAGCTGGCGCGACAGCGCATCTTCGATGGCATGCAGAGCATCGATGCGTCGCGTGGTGTGCCGGTACCAGCCCCGTCCACGGTTGCGCCCACGGCCTCACCCGAGGCGATCCGGCTGATGAGCTGCCGCAGACGCTCGACTTCCTGCGTATCGCGGCCGGCCAGCAGTGCATTGAACGCATCAATGTGAGTGCTGTCCGCAAACTCGATGAAAATGCGAAACGCCTCATCCTGGGCGTTACCGCTGGACACGGCCGCACCGACGGTGGCGCGTTCCTGTCCTGCATACTCCTTGGCCTGCGCAAGATTGACGAGCGCCACGAGCACCCTGCAGACCTCGGGGTCGGCGGCGATATCGCCGACCTCGAAGCCTACGGCGAGCAGCCGACCGATGAGCACCGTGAGGGCCCTGACACTGTCCTGTGGCGCGATCACCAAGGCGTTGATCTGCTTGCGCAGCAGCGGCAGGCTGTCCAGGGCGCCTAATGCCAGCGCCACGCGCGTATAGAAGCGCGCACCCGAACTCATCCGGTCCAGTTTGTCATCCACATGCTCGAGGTGCTCGCGCACGGCGAGTTCGAGGGCGCGGCATTCGGTGATGCGCCGGGTCAGCCGCTCGGCGAACTGCGCGCCATTGGAGCCTAGGAAGATCGACGCCGCCCCGCGCTCCTTCTGCAGAGCATGAATCAGCGCGCTGAGTTTGCGCACCAGTTCACCGAGTACCGACAGCTGCTCGAGATCGCGCATCCGGCACAGGCCTGCCGCGCGCAGGAAGCGCGCCGCGACAGCATTGCCGGTGTCCTCAGTGGTTTCGTGAATGGTTCGTACCATATAGAGCCACTCTGGCACGAAGACCGGCGTCTGCTCAAGCGAGCACGCGTGATTGCACGGCGTGAACGTGCTCTCCCGCGGCATCGTCGGCGACCTCGGCGGTGAACTGGTGGTCGCGTCGCCCCTCTACAAGCAGCATTTCAGCCTGATCACCGGGCGCTGTCTGGAGGAACCCGAACACGCGGTGCCGGTGTACCTGGCCCGTATCCACGAAGGACAGGTGTGGGTGCGCGCCGAAGCCGTCGTGACGCTGTTCAATGGCCTGCTCAACTGGCTGGCGCACGAGAACCGGATCGATCACCGCTTCGTGGCGCAGCACACCCGCGGCGCGGCGCACGCGCTGCTGGTGGCCGAGAACACCGCTGGCGATGTCGATGCCGTGGCCCGCACCTGCCGGGTCGAGCGGCAGCTGCCGCGAGATTTCTACGCGCTCTTCGCCGGGACCGAACGGGTGGTCACGGCATTTTCACAGGGCGTCAACCAATCCTCCACGGGCACGGACAAAGCCAACAGCATCATCAACGCGCACCTGCTCACCGGGCGCATCGGCCGCCCCGGGATGGGGCCGTTCTCATTGACCGGCCAGCCCAATGCCATGGGCGGACGTGAGGTCGGCGGCATGGCCAACATGCTTGCCGCGCACATGGACATCGAGAATCCCGGCCATCGCGACGTCGTGCGGCGGCTGTGGCAGGCGCCACGGCTGGCGCAGCGACCCGGCCTCAAAGCCGTGGACATGTTCGAGGCCATGCACGATGGCCGCATCAAGGCTGTGTGGATCATCGCGACCAATCCGGTCGTCAGTTTGCCGAATGCGGACCGGGCACGCGAGGCGTTGAAGTGCTGCGAGCTGGTGGTGGTGTCCGACTGCGTCGCGCGCACCGACACCGCGGTGCTGGCGCATGTGCTGTTGCCGGCGGCCGCCTGGGGCGAAAAGGACGGCACGGTCACCAACTCAGACCGGCACATTTCCCGGCAGCGCGTATTTCTGCCGCTGCCGGGCGCGGCACGCCCGGATTGGTGGATGGTGTGCGAAGTCGCCAGGCGCCTCGGATTCGAGCACGGCTTCGAGTTCACCAGTCCCGCACAGATCTTCGATGAGCATGCACGCCTCAGCTGCAGCGGCAACGACGGCAGCCGCGCCTTCGATCTGGCGGGCATGACGGCCATGAGTGCCGCGGCCTACGAGCACCTCGCTCCGGTGCCGTGGCCGGTGCCCGTCGACCAACCGGGCGGCACCGCGCGGCTGTTCGGTGATGGTCGCTTCTATCACTCCGACCGGCGGGCGCGACTGATCGGCGTGCGGCCGCGGGCGCTGCGCCACGCACCCGATGAGGAATACCCGCTGGTGCTCAATACCGGGCGTATCCGCGATCAATGGCACGGCATGACCCGCACCGGCCGCTCGCCGCGTCGGGCCGGCCATCTGCCCGAACCCTTTGTCGATATGCATCCTGCGGATGCATTGGGCTTCGGCCTGGGCAATGGTGCGCTGGTGCGGGTTGCCACGCGCCGGGGCCGCATGGTCGCGCGCCTGCGCACCAGCGGCGAAATCGCGCGCCGGACGATATTTGTA
Organism: Steroidobacteraceae bacterium; assembly: GCA_036267975.1. Taxonomy (GTDB): domain Bacteria; phylum Pseudomonadota; class Gammaproteobacteria; order Steroidobacterales; family Steroidobacteraceae; genus DAIDKA01. The sequence continues at coordinate 26,302 of DATAVA010000007.1, forward strand.
CCCATTCACTGGAATGGCGCGACGGCCTCCGATGCGCGCGTGGGCGCCCTGGTGAATCCGGCGGTGGATGCCATCAGCGGGGAGCCCGAATTCAAATTCACGCCGGCGCGGGTCGAACCCTTCGTGGCCAGCTGGCATGGCTTCATTCTCACGCGCCGACCGATAGCCATGGAGGCCTTTACCTGGTGGGCAAGCGCCGCGGGCCAGGACTTTCAGCGCTATGAAGTCGCGGGTCGGCGCGTGCCCGGAGACTGGTCCGGTTGGGCAAGCTGCCTGCTCGGCGCCGCTGCCGGCGCGGATTGGCTCGAATACACCGATCCCAGCGCCGGCACCTATCGCGCCGTGCACCTTCAGGATGAGCGTCTGGAATCGTGCGTGTTCATCGGCACCCGCCCCGAGCTGCCGTCCCGCGCCTGGCTCGCCAGCCTCTTTGCAAAATCGGCAGTCTCGGCGCAGGAGCGGGCGGCGTTGCTTTCGGGCAAACCTGCGAATCCGGCGGCCGCTGCCGGCGCCACCGTTTGCGCCTGTTTCAACGTCGGCCGCAACAGCATCGAAGCCGCCATTCACGCCGGTTGTCGGGATACCGCGTCCCTCGGCGCGCGGCTCAAAGCCGGAACCAATTGCGGATCGTGTGTTCCGGAACTGCAGCGCATGCTCGCGGCACGCACTGCCGCCACCGCGACCGCCTAAAAAAAACCCCGCGTGAGCGGGGTTATTCGGTTGCTTGCTTGCTGTGGAGGAGCAATTGTTCTGCTTCTTGTCCGGTCTGTGGGTATCCGTGAGGGCGCGGTACCCGTCTTATTGAATCCGAAGGCGAATCCGCCTTTGCTGCTTCCTTCCCGCGGCCAAATGGGCCGTTTCTGTATATCTATAAGCAATGCGCATGCCAGTGCGCATAACGTCGGCTGCGATGTGACATCTTGTATCTGAGACGGGGGTCAACCGCACCGCAACGCGCCATGTGCGACCCTTTGCCGCCCATCGGCATGACAGAACATGAGATGGGTTGGTGCGGTGCATCGGCGGGTGTCAAAATAATCGACACTATATTCTCCGCTGCCACCCCCTGTGGTGATCGGTATTGTGCGCAACATATTGATAGTAATGAAAAATACTGAGTTGAGTGGAGTGTAAATGACACCGACACCCCACCTCGCACGTTGGGCGCTGCCCGGTCTTGCCAGCCTGATGCTGTGCTTTGCTGCCTGTTCCACGACGGCGCCATCGGCGCCGAAGCACCCCGCCCACACGGCGACTGCCGCCGTCACCGCGAACGCGCCCGCCAGCGCGGCGCCCCCGCCGGCTGCCGCGGAGCCTGCACCGCAGCCCCCCCCGGAGGTGGCCGCCGCGGCACCTGCCGCGCCGGCGCCCCCCGCCCTGACCGGAGGCCCGCCCGCGGTAGCGCGCGCTGCCGCGGCACCCGCGCCGCGCGTACTCGACAATCGGTTTCCGCAGCCGCCGGCGCTCGACCGGGATGTGAATTTCTGGATCCGCGTCTATACCGAAATCGGGACCAATGCCGGGTTCATGCACGATCAGTACAACCTCGGCGTCGTCTACGAGACGCTGCAGTTCGGACCCGAGACTTCCGCGCGCCAGCGCGAACACATGGTCGCCGCGGCACGTGAGCGGATCGTCGCGGCGCTCAAGCGCATCGCCCACGCCACCGGCCCGCTGTCGCCCGAGGACCAGCACATTCGCGACATGTGGGGCGACCGCTATTCGCCGGCCCGGTTGTTGAGCGCCGTCGAAGATGTGCGCTTTCAGCTCGGCCAGGCCGATCGCTTCCGTGAAGGATTGGTGCGCTCGGGCCTGTGGCAGGACCATATCATCCGGACGCTGAAGGATCTGGGCATGCCCCCGGAACTGGGCGTACTGCCGCATGTGGAGTCATCCTTCAATGCGGCCGCCTACTCCAAAGCCGGCGCCGCGGGCCTGTGGCAGTTCATGCGTTCGACGGGTCGGCGCTACATGCGCATCGATTCGGCGGTGGACGATCGCATGGATCCGTTTCGCGCCACGGAGGCTGCGGCCCAGCTGCTGAGCTTCAACTACCGCCTGCTGGGCACCTGGCCGCTGGCCGTGACCGCCTACAACCACGGCGCCGAGGGCATGCGCCGGGCCAAGGCGCAGATGGGCACGGATGACATCGTGAAGATCCTGCGCGACTACCACAGCCCGAGTTTCGGCTTCGCCTCACGCAATTACTACGTGTCATTCCTGGCGGCGCTGACCGTGGAGCGCAATCCCGAGAAGTACTTTGGCCCCATCAAGCGCGAACCGGAAGCGCGGTTCCGCGAAGTGGTGATGCCGGGATTCGTGTCGGTGAGCGCGCTCACCCACGCCTTGCATATCAGCGCCAGCGAACTGCGGCGGCTGAACCCGGCGCTGCTGCCGTCGTGCTGGGAGGACCGGCGCCGCGTGCCCAAGGGCTATGTGCTGCGCCTGCCCCTCAATGGTCCGGACTGGACCTCAGAGATGCTGGCCGCCCAGCTGACACCCTCCGAGCTGCAGGCCCGGCAGAGCGTGCCGGAGAGCCGCAGGGTCATGAAGGGCGAATCCCTCGCCAGCATCGCCGCTGACTACGGCATGAAGCCGGCCGAGCTGGCGCGCCTCAACAGCATCAGTGCGCGAACACGCCTGCGACCCGGGCGACGTCTGCGCGTACCGGAGGCGAACCCGGTGCGCGTCGCGCAAGTGGATCACAGCGCGGAGCAAGCCCCAGGCGGGGTCGAGTCGCCCGCAACGGCAAGCTCTGCCCCCACCAGCGCCAGTGCCAATGCCAGTGCCAGTGCGGGTGAGGAAGTGGCCGCGGCCTCCGCGCCGGGCAGTGCATCAAGTGCGCCGGCAGCAGTGGCGGCCAATGCGCCCGAGACTGCTCCTGCGGCGGTGCCGGGTAGCGGCCTGGTCGCGGCGAACAGCACCCCGGAGACGGCCGCAGCGCCGGTTGCGCCTGATGTCGAGCCGGAGACCAGCGCCGGTGGCGTCTCGCCCCAGGTGGCGCAGCAGGAGAGCGAACAGGACGCGCGTGCGGTGGCGCAGGAGAAGCCGCTCACACCCTCCCAGCCGGTCTCGGCCAGGCAGGCCGAGGCGATCACGCCGGGCCTGGGACCCACGCAGGTCGTCGCGTCCGACAATGCGGATGCGACCGACTACTCCGTCGGCAGCGATGACACCATCGTGATCGCGGCGACCGAGACCTTGGGGTACTACGCCGATTGGCTGGACGTGAGCCTTGGCAAGCTGCGGACGCTGAACCACCTGCACGGCAAGGCCGCGGTGCGCATCGGGCACAAGGTGAAGCTGGATTTCGCCCGCACCTCGCATGAAAAGTTTGAATTGCAGCGGCGCGATTACCATCGCAAGCTGCAGGCGGCGTACTTCGCCTCGCACCGGATCTCGGGCACCCAGGTGCACAGGGTGCGATCCGGCGATTCGTTGTGGAGCCTCACGCATCGCTTCGGTGATTTGCCGACGTGGCTGCTGCAGCAGTACAACCCGGATGCGGCCTTTGATGAGCTGAAGGCCGGCACGCAGATCATCGTGCCGCGCGTCGAGGACCTTGGCACCACGGGTGAGGAAAATTGAGACGCCTGTCGGCAAATGGCGCCAGGCCAGGCGCGGTTGTGACGGCCGCACTTCGCGGCACAGCGCTTAGACCCTATAATTGCCGATATGTGTGATGCTGCGAACATGACCGGCGTGCGCAGACTCGTGCCGCGAGCCGTGCTGGCGCTGGGTTTGGCGCTCGCGATCGGCGGCGCGGTGCCGCGCGCGAGCGCCATTGGCAAGCCGCACAGCCCGGCGATGGAAACTGCCCATGCCCAGGCTGATTCGAACGCCAGCGACAGCAGTGCGATTCCCGCGCCGCTGCTCGCCGATCGGGTCATCGTGCGCAAGGCCGCGCGGCAGATGTACCTGATGCACGGGGCCACCATATTGCGGACCTATCGCGTGGCCCTCGGCCTGAACCCGGTGGGTCCGAAGGAGCAGGAGGGCGATTCGCGTACTCCGGAGGGCCACTACCAGCTGACGCGGCGCAACCCGCGCAGTGAGTACTTTCTGTCCATCCAGGTGTCCTACCCGAACGACAAGGATCTGCAGCGCGCGCGCCGCAACCGACTGACGCCGGGCGGCGCGATCATGATCCACGGACTGCCGAACGATCTGCGCCGCGAGCCGTCCTACTATGAGCAGCGCGACTGGACGGACGGCTGTATCGCAGTGTCGGACTCGGACATGCTCGAGATCTGGCTGATGACGCCGCCGGATGTCCCGATCGACATCCTGCCGTAGACTGCGCCTCCCCATCGACTGCATCGAGCCTCGTGAATACCAGCAGCATCATCGTTCCGGATTCGGTCGACGCGCTCGTCGCGCCGCGCGGGAGCCTCGAGAACCTCTCCCAGGAGGAGATCACCAAGCTGCTGGACACCAGTCACAGCGGCTTGCACGGCCTGTTCCGCAAGTGCGCGCTGGCGGTGCTCAATACCGGTAACGACACCGACAACGCCAAGGAAATCCTCGAGCGCTACGCCGACTTCGACATCGAGGTGGTGCGCCACGCCCGCGGCATCAAGCTCGAAATGCGGCATGCGCCGGCCACGGCGTTCGTCGACGGGGAGATGATCCGCGGCATCAAGGAACACCTGTTCGCGGTGCTGCGCGATGTCGTCTACATCGCCGACCAGATCATCGACAGCCGGGTGGTGTCGCTGACCGACTCGGGCGCGGTCACGAATACGGTATTTCGTATCCTGCGCAACGCACGGGCACTCGAATACAAGGGCTATCCGAACCTGGTCGTGTGCTGGGGCGGCCACTCGATCGGCGATGAGGAATACCACTACACCAAGCGGGTCGGGTACGAGATGGGCCTGCGCGGCCTGGATGTGTGCACGGGCTGCGGGCCGGGCGCCATGAAGGGCCCGATGAAGGGCGCGACCATCGGCCATGCCAAGCAACGCGCCTCCCAGAGCCGCTACATCGGCCTGACCGAGCCGGGCATCATTGCCGCCGAGCCCCCGAATCCCATCGTCAGCCAGCTGGTGATCCTGCCGGACATCGAAAAGCGTCTGGAGGCTTTTGTGCGGATGGGCCATGGCATTGTGGTGTTTCCGGGCGGCGCCGGCACGGCCGAGGAAATCCTGTATCTGACCGGCCTGCTGCTGGACCCGGCTAATGCGCAGCAGCCCTTTCCGGTGGTGCTGACCGGACCTGCCGCCAGCGCGGGCTACTTCGAACACATCCTGCGCTTCGTCGAAGCGACGCTGGGCCGTCAGGCCGTGCAGCGCCTGCAGGTCATCATCGATGATCCCGCGGCGGTGGCGCGCCGCATGGTGGCCGGAATGGAAAGCGTGCGCGCGTTCCGACGCGAGCGCAGTGATTCCTACAATTTCAACTGGTTGCTGTCGGTCGGCATCGAACTGCAGCGGCCCTTCCAGGTCTCGCACGAGTCGATGCGCTCGCTGGTGCTCTCGCGTGCGCAGCCCGCGCATATGCTGGCCGCGAATCTGCGGCGGGCCTTCTCCGGCATCGTCACGGGCAATGTGAAGGACTACGGTGTGCAGGCCATCGAACAGCTCGGCCCGTACGAACTGACCGGTGATCCGAATGTCATGCGCCTGCTGGACGAGTTGCTCACGGCGTTCGTCGCGCAGGGTCGCATGAAGCTGCCGGGCTCGATTTACCAGCCCTGTTATCGACTGGTTGCGTGACATAACGCTTCGCAAAAAGCGACGCACCAAGCCTTGCCCGAAAGATCTCGCGCGCGCCGCGGATGCGCACTGATCGCTGTGACCCAGTTCCTGTAGGTTTGCGACCCGGAGTCCGTACGCTGGCGGCAACCACTTTAGGAGTTGTCGAATGAACTCATCAGACAGGACGCGGGGCGATCCCCTGGGTGCCCCGGCAGATCCCGCAGCACTGGTCCCGGCCATGTCCCCGCCGCTGGTGGGCACCGAAGAGTACGGTTCGTGGCTGGATCGCATGCAGCGGGCGCGCACGCGCCACGCGGCGATCACACGCAATCTCTACACCTGGAGCAACTACAAAAGCTGGGCTGATCAGGTGAAGGGCTCGTGGGAGCAGGAGCCGGCGGACCCGAAGCGCAAGTAGTCGCCTCTTCAGACCAGTCCAGCGAGTGGCTCCGGTTCGGGTTTGACCTCGATGGACTTGAGCCGCTGGGGAACATGCGTACCCGCCAGCCACCCGGTGAGCGGCTCCCACGCCGCCGTGTCTTCGTGGACCTGGTGGTCCTTCATTTCGTGGATCCCCAAGCCCGTTTCGGCGGCGCGGATGTAGTTCTGCGAATCACGCAGAGTCGCGACGATGGGAATGCCCAGGGTGTCGAGGAAGCGCAGCAGCGACTGATAGATGAGGGTGTGGATCTTCACCCGGTTGGCGATCACCCCCAGGCGATTGTCGGTGCGCCTGATCTTGGCCACCAGCAGCAGGTCGCGGATGCAGCGCGAGCAGGCGTGAATATCGATGTCCGAAGGCAGCACGGGTATCAGGATCTTGTCCGACTGACGCGTCAGTTCGATCATCGTCTGGCCGGTTACCGCGGCCGGTGTATCCAGAATGATGTGCGTGGTGTCAGGGGGTGCGCGCAGCTGGAAGGTGCGCGTCACGCGCGTATCGCGCTCGTGGGCCGAGATGAGGTGGACCTTGGGGCGTGCCGGGTCGCGTTTCGACACCCACCGACCCGATGACCCCTGCGGGTCATAATCCATGAGTACCGGCCGCTGCTGCTGTGAGGCGAAGTAGGCGGCCAGATTCACGGCGATGGTCGTTTTGCCGGACCCGCCCTTCGGGTTCAGGACCACGATGCGCTGCATGGAATCACAGAGTACTGGGGCTGCCGCAGGGCCGCAAGATGAGATCTGCGGCACGCCAGGGCGCACCTTGAGTTTGTAGGCTGCGCTCCCATGGAAAGACTGCTGCTTGTTTGGGACGAGATCGACGACCTGGTGGGCGTGGGTCGCTGCCTGGTGTCCCGCGCACTGATGCGCGTGAACCCGCCCACGGCGCGCGTGGCCAGCGTCGCGACGGTGCTGCTGGCCGGCGCCCTCCTGGTGACGCAAAAGAGCCTGGGCCTGCTGCAGCTGCGGTAGCCGGCCCCCGGCACGCGCGAAATCGCGATTCCCGCTTGAAAAATCCGCAGGGATACCCAAGATGCACGCCTGATCAACTTTTTGACCGGCGGGCGTGCGCATGACTGAAAACCAGAAAACCACTCTTGGCTTCCAGGCCGAGGTAAGTCAGCTGCTGCAGCTGATGATCCATTCGCTGTACAGCCACAAGGAAATCTTCCTGCGGGAGCTGATCTCGAACGCCTCGGACGCCAACGACCGTCTGCGCTTCGAGGCCATCGCGAACCCCGCGCTGCTGGCGGATGACACGGCATTATCGGTGTGGGTCGAGGGCGATCCGGCCCATAAGACCTTGACGGTGCGCGACAACGGCATCGGCATGAGCCGCGAGGAGGCGATCGCGAATCTGGGCACCATCGCGCGCTCCGGCACTGCCGAGTTCTTCAAATCGCTGTCCGGGGACCAGCAGAAGGATTCCCAGCTGATCGGCCAGTTCGGCGTGGGCTTCTACTCGGCGTTCATCGTGGCCGAGCGCGTCGAGGTGCTGACGCGCAAGGCCGGTGCCGCGGCCGCCGCGGGCGTGCATTGGGAATCCAGTGCGGACGGCCAGTTCACGGTCGAGACCGTCGATCTGCCCGAACGCGGCACGACCATCATCCTGCACCTGAAGGATGACACCCAGGAGTTCGCCGACAGCTGGCGCCTGCGCTCGCTCATCCACCGTTACTCGGATCATCTGAGCTTCCCGGTGCTGATGCGCAAGGAGGCGCCGCCTAAGGCGGACAAGGATGAAACCGCCCCCGCGCCGCAGCCGTTTGAGGCGGTCAATCAGGCACGCGCCCTGTGGACCCGCCCCCGCAGCGAAGTCAGCGACGCGGAATACAAGCAGTTCTTCGAACACATCGCGCATGACCCCACCGAGCCGCTCGCCTGGAGCCATAACAAGGTCGAGGGCAAGCGCGACTACACCAGTTTGCTGTACGTACCGGGGCGCGCACCTTTCGATCTGTGGCATCGGGATGCGGCCCGCGGTCTGAAGCTGTACGTGCGCCGCGTCTTCATCATGGACGACGCCGAGCAGTTCCTGCCCCTGTACCTGCGCTTCATCAAAGGTGTGATCGATTCCAGCGACCTGCCGCTGAACGTCTCGCGCGAGCTGTTGCAGCAGGATGCGGACGTGGAGGCGATGAAGGGCGGTCTGACGCGCCGCGTGCTCGAGTTGCTGACCAAGCTGGCGAGCGAGGAGCCCGCCAAGTACGCGACCTTCTGGAAGGAGTTCGGCGCCGTCCTCAAGGAGGGCCTCGCCGAGGACTATGCCAACCGGGAGAAGATCCTGCCGCTGCTGCGCTTTGCCAGCACGCACGCGGGGGAGGATACCCCAACGGTCAGCCTCAAGGACTACGTCGGGCGCATGAAGAGCGGCCAGGAGCGCATCTATTTCGTCATCGCCGACAGCATCGCCGCGGCGCGCAGCAGTCCGCATATCGAGCAGCTCAAGGCACTCGGGATCGAAGTGCTGCTGATGTCCGAACGTGTCGATGAGTGGGTGATGGGGCAGGTCGAAGGCTTCGAGGGCAAATCCTTCAAGGACGCCGCGCGCGGCGACCTGGAACTGGGCACCCTGGCGCCGGAGAGCGAGCGCGCGAAAGCGCAGGAGCAGCTCAAGGAGCACGAGGACCTGCTCAAGCGCGTCAAGGCGGCGCTCGGCGAGCGCGTCACCGAGGTGCGCATCGCCTCGCGCCTGACGGATTCGCCATCCTGCCTGGTGATGGGCGAGCGGGATCTGGGCTCCGCCATGCGGCGCATCCTCGAAGCGCAGGGCCAGAAGCTGCCCGACACCAAGCCGGTGCTGGAGCTGAATGTGGAACATCCGATCGTGCGGCACCTGGAGGCCGGACGCGACGAGGCATCGTTCACTGAGCTCGCGCAGCTGCTGTATGACCAGGCGGCATTGTCCGAAGGGGGGCAGCTCGTGAACCCGGCCGACTATGTGCGGCGGCTGAATCGACTGCTGGTCCGACTGGCGGTGCCCGGCAGCGCATGAGTGCCCCCGGGGGCCTGACGGCCGAGAGCCTGATGCTGCCGGGACCCGCCGGCGAGCTTGAGGCCCGGTTGGACTTTCCCGCCGATCCGCTTCTGCCCGCCGCGTTCGCCGTGGTGTGTCATCCCCATCCGCTGTTCGGCGGCACGCTCACCAACAAGGTCGTCCATACGCTGGCGCGGGCGTTCACGGATGTCGGCATGCCGAGCCTGCGCTTCAACTTCCGGGGCGTCGGCGCCAGTGCGGGCACGCATGATGAGGGCCGCGGCGAGGTGCAGGATGTCCTCGCCGCCGTGCGCTACGGCCGCGAACGCTGGCCGCAGGCGCGCCTGTGGCTGGCGGGATTCTCGTTTGGGGCCGCGGTTGCCGTCCGGGCCAGCGGCGCGGCCCAGCCGGCGGGGCTGGTCGCGGTCGCGCCCGCGGTCGATCGCCTCGATATCGCGGCGGTGACGCCGGCCGGCGCGTGGCTGGTGCTGCTGGGGGATGCCGACGATGTGGTCTCACCGCAGCGCATGCTGGAGTGGGCGCGCGGGCTGCGCCCCGAGCCCGTCACGCAGGTGCTGTCCGGCGCCGGGCACTACTTCCACGGCCACCTGCCGCAGCTGCGCGCGCGGGTGACGGCCTTTCTAAATCAAAGGCCCGAATAAACTTGACGTTTACCCGGGCCAATTGAGAATTCAGTGTCCCGAGCAGCGACCATGCCGCATAGCCGCTGTCGTCCGACCGAATTGGTGGATCAGGAATTCACCATGCTCTTCAGGCTCTTCAGCGGCAGCACGCGCACTTTCTTGCTCGCGGGCTTCGCCTTGAACGTCATCTTCTCGCCAGTGAACGGATTCACGCCCTCACGCGCCTTCGTGGCGGGCTTCTTGACGACCTTCAGCTTCAGAAGGCCCGGCATTGTGAACAGGCCGTTGCTGCGCAAGCTCTTCTTGATCACGCCACTCAGAGAATCGAACACACCACTGACCTGCTTGCGGGACAGTTCGGTGTCTTTGGAAATCTGAGTCAGGATCTCCGACTTGGTCGGTGCGCCACCCTTTTTCGCCATGTTTTGCTACTCCTCCAACGTTGTAACCCAAGCGCGCGGACCGCGCCGCGCATAACGAATCGCGCGGAAAAATAGCACATGGGCGCACATTCGCAAGCTATTTCTGTTGTGCTGCTGCGCTTGAAGTGCCTTTTTTTTCAGCGTTTGCGTGTGCGCGCGGTTTGTGCGTCGGCTGCTGCACGCCAGCGTGCGCCAGCACCGCGTGCCTGCGCGCGCGGGTCATCGGCGCGATCCACTGCGTCAGCACCACGCTGCAAGTGGCTGTTTTCCTCGGACTTACGCGTTGACGCAATTTGGCGCAACGCGCTCAGCGCAGCAGAATCAGCAGCGCCTGGATGAGCAGTCCCGCCCACAGCGGCGACAGGTCAAGACCTGCGATCGGCGGAATGATGCGTCGGATCGGACCCAGCACCGGCTCGCACAGGCTCGCCAGCAGCGGCTGCATCGGCGAGTAGGAGCCCTGCGCGATCAGGCTCATCAGGGCATAGAGCACGATGGCGTAGAAGTACAGCCACAGGACCGAAGTGATGATTTCGAGCGCCGCGGCCCGCAGCAGCAGCAGCGGCGGCGGTATGCCGTAGCCGCGCACCATGCTCATCAGCGCAACCTGGGCCAGGGCCACGATGACCACGGTGACCACGGAGGCCGTGTCGATCTTGTTGATCGGGGGCAGCAGCCGCCGCAGCGGCATGATCAGCGGGTTGGTGAGTTTGACCACCGCCTGCGCGACCGGGTTGCGGAAGTCCGCGCGCGACCATTGCATGAGCACCCGCAACAGCGCCACGAACAGCGCCAGGGACAGCAGCGTGTCGACCAGAAAGTAAAGCGCGTTCAATTCGGTGCGTCCCCGAAGCTGGCGGCGAGCTCGCGGCTGCGCCGGGTGGCGGCCTGCATCGCGCGCGCGACGATGCCGCGCAGATCGGCCGCGGCAAAGGTGGCGAGCGCGGCTTCCGTGGTGCCGCCCTTGGAGGTGACCTCCTCGCGCAGGCGGGCAAGATCACCGTCCGAGAGCCGGGCCAGCGCGCCCGCGCCCTGCAGTGTCCCGACGGCGAACAGGCGCGCCGCTTCGGGCGTCAGCCCCTGGGCCACCGCGGCCTGCATCATCAGTTCGGCCAGCAGAAAGAAGTAGGCCGGTCCGCTGCCCGACAGCGCGGTGACGATGTCCAGGTCCGATTCGCGCGCCACCCACACCGTCTGTCCGGCGGCCTGCAGGGTCTGTTCGGCCAGCCGGCGATGCTCCATGGTGACGATGCCCTCCGCGAACATCCCGGTGACGCCGGCACCGATCAGCGCCGGACGATTCGGCATGGCGCGAATGACCGGGACCTCGGCGCCGACCCAGGCGGCCAGCGAGCCGATCTGGATGCCTGCCGCCACCGAGACCAGGACCGTGCGCGCGCCCTGCAGCTGCGGGGCGAGCCCCTTGAGTACCGCGCCGGCCTGCTGGGGTTTGACCGCGACGATGACCAGGTCGCAGCCGTCGATCGCGGTGCGATTGTCGGGGCTAACGCGCACCTTGAAGTCCCGTACCAGCGACTCGCGTGCCGCCGCTGCGGGCTCGCCGACGCTGAGTTGGGAGGCCGCCGTGCCACGACCGATAAGGCCACCGATGAGCGCGCGTGCCATGTTGCCGCCGCCCACAAAGCCGATGCGAGGTGAATTCATCGCGTGGATTGTATATGGCTGGGGCTTGGCCGCGCCACGCGCGGACCAAATAGCGCGGTGCCGATACGCAGCATCGTTGCCCCTTCATGGACCGCGGCCTCCAGGTCGGAACTCATCCCCATCGACAGCGTATCCAGCCCGGCACCGTCCGCGTTCACGCTCTCAAACAACTCGCGCAGCTGATGCAGCCAGTAGCGCTGGCGTGCCCGATCCACTGCGGGTGGCGGCAGGCACATCAGTCCACGCACTGTCAGCCGGGGGAGCGGTGCGATCTCGCGCAGCAGCTGCCGCAATGCGATCGGTTCGACGCCGGCCTTGCTGCCTTCGCCGCCGATATTGACCTGCACGCAGATATTCAACGGCGGGGCGTGGAACGGACGCTGTTCGGAGAGCCGCTCGGCGATGCGCAGCCGCTCGACGGTATGGACCCAGGCGAAGTTTTCGGCGACGGCGCGAGTCTTGTTGGCCTGCAGCGCACCGATGAAGTGCCAGATCGGGGTACGCGCCGCGAGCGCCGCCATTTTTGGCAGCGCCTCCTGGACGTAACTCTCGCCGAAATCGCGCAGCCCGGCGTTGAGCGCGAGCTCAAGGACTGCGGCGGGCTGTCCCTTGCTGGCGCCGACGAGTGTGATCTGCTCCACACTCCGGCCGGATTCCCCGACGGCGGCCTGGATCCGCGCTTGAATACCCGCGAGATTCTCGGCAAAGCGCTGCGGCGGTGGTGAATTCTGTGGATCTATTAACATATGAGAAGCCCAGGCCCTCCGCTATACTCAACCGGCATTTTTCGTATGTTTCGCGCCACTTACAGCTGTGTCCGGCATGCCTGTTTGCGTCGCACCAGCCGTCCTTCGAGGAACTTCAATGGCCGTAGACATTGCGCAGCTGCTCGCGTTCGCGGTGAAGAACAGCGCTTCGGACCTGCACCTCTCCGCGGGCGTGCCGCCGATGATCCGGGTCGATGGCGACATGAAGCGGATCAACATGCCGGCACTTGCCCACAAGGAAGTGCACAGCATGGTGTACGACATCATGAACGACAAGCAGCGCAAGGCGTACGAGGAATTCTTCGAGACCGACTTCTCCTTCGAGATTCCGAAGCTCGCGCGCTTCCGCGTCAATGCCTTCAACCAGAACCGCGGTGCCGGCGCTGTATTCCGCACCATCCCGTCGCTGATCCTGACCCTCGACGATCTGGCCTGCCCGAAGATCTTCCGCGATCTGTGCATGCTGCCGCGCGGCCTGGTGCTGGTCACGGGACCCACCGGATCGGGCAAGTCCACCACGCTCGCGGCCATGGTCAACCACGTCAACGACAATCGCCCCGATCACATCATCACCATCGAGGATCCGATCGAGTTCGTGCACGAATCCAAGCGCTGCCTGATCAACCAGCGCGAAGTGCACCGGGACACCCTCGGCTTCTCCGAGGCGCTGCGCTCGGCGCTGCGCGAAGATCCGGACGTGGTGCTGGTCGGTGAAATGCGCGACCTGGAGACCATCCGCCTGGCGTTGTCCGCGGCGGAGACCGGACACCTCGTCTTTGGGACGCTGCATACCAGTTCTGCGGCGAAGACCATTGATCGTATCGTCGACGTGTTTCCGGCCGCCGAGAAGGAAATGGTGCGCTCCATGCTCTCCGAGAGCCTGCGCGCGGTCATCTCCCAGACCCTGCTAAAGAAGAACGGCGGCGGGCGCATCGCGGCGCATGAAATCATGATTGGCACTCCGGCCATCCGCAACCTGATCCGCGAAGGCAAGATTGCCCAGATGTTCTCGGCCATCCAGACCGGACAGGCGTTGGGTATGCAGACCCTGGATCAGTGCCTGACCGACATGGTGTCCAAGGGCTTGGTAAGCAAGGAGGAGGCGCGTTACAAGGCCTCCAACAAGGACGCCCTGTAGGACCCGCACGGCGCCGAGGACCAAACTATGGATCGCGATCAAGCAATCAAGCTGATGCAGGACCTGCTGCGTCGCGTCACTGAAAAGAAAGCCTCCGACCTGTTCATCACGGCGGGCTTTCCGCCGGCCATCAAGATCGACGGCGAAGTGCGGCCGCAGAGCGACCGCGCGCTCACCGCCGAGCAGTCCGCCACCTTGGTCCGCGCGATCATGAATGACCGGCAGACCAAGGAGTTCGACGCCAGCAAGGAATGCAATTTCGCCATTTCCCCGCCGGGTATCGGCCGCTTCCGCGTCAGCGCCTTCGTGCAGCAGGGTGCCGTCGGGGCCGTGATCCGTCTGATCAACGCCAAGATTCCGAGTTTCGAGGAACTGGACCTGCCGCCGATCCTGAAGGAAGTCGCCCTGAGCAAGCGCGGGCTGGTCATGATTGTCGGCGGCACCGGCTCCGGCAAATCGACGTCACTGGCGGCCATGATCGGTCACCGCAACGAGAACACCAAGCATCACATCGTCACCATCGAAGACCCAGTCGAGTACGTGCATCACCACAAAGGCTGCGTGATCACACACCGTGAAGTGGGCGTGGACACCGAGTCCTGGCATGCGGCGCTGAAGAACACGCTGCGCCAGGCCCCCGACGTCATCCTCATCGGTGAGGTGCGCGACCGCGAAACCATGGAATACGCCATCCAGTTCGCCGAAACGGGCCACCTGGTACTGGCCACCCTGCACGCCAACAGCGCCAACCAGGCGCTGGATCGCATCATCAACTTCTTCCCCGATGAGCGGCGCGAGCAGCTGCTCATGGACCTGTCGTTGAATATCCGCGCGTTCGTGTCGCAACGGCTGATTCCGCGTGAATCGGGCGGGGGCCGGATTGCCGCCACGGAGATCATGCTCAATTCGCCCCTGATCCAGGACCTGATCTTCAAGGGCGAAGTGGTCAAGATCAAGGAGGTCATGTCGCGCTCGACCCGCTTGGGAATGCGCACCTTCGACCAGTCGCTGTACGAACTGTACGAGGGCGGCTACATCTCCTACGAGGATGCGCTGCGCAATGCGGACTCCAAGAACGAGCTGCGCCTGCGCATCAAGCTGGAAAGCCGCCGCGAGCATGTCGATGCGGGTGACGGCGGGCTGTCCATCGCCGAGGAAGCCGACGGCGGAGGCAAGAACTTGTGAATGCGGTCAGCGATGATCTGCTGCCCGAATCGGACGGGCCGGAGCTGCGCGCCGCGCAGGGTCCAGCCGGTGCCGACTCCCCCGCGCAGACCGTCCTGAATACCAAGCCGCTGTTCAAGCTGATGGTGGAGAAGAAAGCCTCGGACCTGTTCTTCACTGCCAATGCACCCATCAAGATCAAGATTGAAGGGCAGATCTACCCGGTCAACAAGAACGTGCTGACTCCGGAAGTCGTGCGTCAGACCGCCCTGGGACTGATGAGCCAGGAGCAGCGCGAGCGCTTCCAGGAGGACCTGGAGATCGACTTTGCGATCTCCCGTCCCGGACTTGGACGCTTTCGCGTCAATATTTTCATGCAGCGCGGCTACCCGGCCGTGGTGCTGCGCTACATCACCGCCGACATGCCGCGCCTGGAGTCCTTGAACCTCCCGGATGTCATGCGCGACCTCATCATGCTCAAGCGCGGCCTGGTGCTGGTGGTCGGCGCGACCGGCTCCGGCAAGTCCACGACCATCGCGGCGATGATCAACCATCGCAACGAGGGCTCCTCGGATCACATCGTGACCATTGAGGATCCGATCGAGTTCCTGCATACCAACAAGCGCTCCATCGTCAATCAGCGCGAGGTCGGCCTCGACACGAAATCCTTCTCCCGCGCGCTGCGCAGCGTCATGCGGGCCGCGCCCGATGTCATCCTGGTCGGTGAAATCCGCGACCGGGAGAGCATGGAGGCGGCGATCAACCTGGCCGGTACCGGGCACCTGGTGCTGGCCACCCTGCACGCCAACAACTGCGCCGAGACCCTCGATCGCATCATCAACATGTTCCCGCGCGAGCAGCACAACCAGATCTTCCTGGACCTGTCGCAGTACCTGCGGGCCGTGTTGGCGCAGCGACTGGTGATGGGCAAGGATGGCAAGCGCGTCGCGGCGGTCGAGGTGATGCTCAACACGCCGCATATCGGCGAGCTGATCAAGAAGGGCGACGTCATGGCCATCAAGGAGGCCATCATCGCCAGCGGCGAGCGCGGCGTGCAGAGCTTCGATGTTGCCCTGCACGGGCTCGTGAAGCAGAACCGCGTCACCCTGGATGAGGCGCTGATGCACGCCGACTCGCGCGCCAACCTCGAGACCAAGATCAACTTCGGTTGAGGATGACCTCGGCCAGGACGGCCATGCGCACGGCGACGCCGTTGCGCACCTGATCACGAATCGCCGACTGCGGGCCGTCCGCCACATCCGAGGCGATCTCGATGCCGCGGTTCATCGGCTGCGGATGCATGACGATGGCATCCGGCTTCGCCAGCTGCAGCCGCTCCGGCGTCAGGCCGTACTTCGCGAAATAGCGATCGGCGTCGGGAAGCGATGCCTGGCTCATGCGCTCCTTCTGGATGCGCAGCATCATGATGACATCCGCATCCTTCAGCCCCTTGGCCAGGGTCGTGTGCCGGGCGCAGCCGGGAAATTCGCCCGGCTCGGGCATGAATACCGGCGGGGCGACGATGCGCAGCTCGCCCACGCCGAGCGCCGTGAGGACGTGATAGGCCGAGCGCGCGACGCGCGAATGACGCACATCACCGACGATGGCGACCGACAGCTGCGAGAAGTCAGGCTTGCGCTGCTGGATGGTGAGCGCATCGAGCAGACCCTGGGTGGGGTGGGCCACATGCGCTTCGCCGGCCGAAAGCACGCTGACGTGGGGCCGCACATGATCGGCCACCAGCCCGGGGATGCCTTCCTCGGCATCGCGGATCACCAGCACGTCCACGTGCAGCGCTTCGAGGGTATAGATGGTGTCGAGCATGCTCTCGCCCTTGACCCGCGAGGACAGCTGCAGCTCCAGATTGACCACATCCGCACCGAGCCGCTTCGCGGCCAGCTCGAACGACACGCGCGTGCGGGTGGAGGGTTCGGTGAACAGGTTCGCGACCGTGATGCCTGCGAGGTCGCGCGAGGCCGGCGGCGGCTCCCCGAGCGCCCGCACGTAGGATTGCGAACGCTCGAGCAGGTTCAGGAGCACGTCCTGTTCGAGGCCGCCGAGGGTCAGCAGGTGGCGCAGGTGGCCATTCTCGCGCAGCTGCTGAGTGATGGCGCGGATGGTCACGGTGTTTTCGGTCACGACTTGCGGTCCCCTTCTCCGGCCAACCAGCGCGTCAGGATGACTGCGGCAGCGGCGCTGTCAATGTCTTCACGTTGCACGCGGCGGCGGCGCTGGCCGCTGGCGCGCCGCGCCTTGAGCGCGCTGCCGGCTTCGATGGAGGAGCCGTGTTCGTCGACATGCTCCACCGGCAGCGCAAAGCGAACGCGAAGTTCGGCGCCGAAGTCGCGCGCGGCCTGCGCCGTGCTGCCATCGCTGCCGTCGGCATTATAAGGGACGCCGACGATGAGCACGTGCGGGGCGAGGGCGCGGATCTCGCGCGCCACGGCGCTCCAGTCCGGCACGCCGTCACGGGCGGCGACGGCTGGGCGTGGCGCGGCGGTGGCGGTCAGGGTGTCGCCGGCGGCCATGCCGATGCGCCGCCGACCATAGTCAAAGGCCAGCGCGATGCGCGGGCCGGTTGCGGGCGGCTCAGGCATTGCCAGCTGTGAGGCTCAGCTTCTCCACATCGACGCCGAGAAACTGCCAGGAAGCCTGCCAGCGCTTCGTAAAGGGCAGATCGAACAGCAGGCGCTCGTCCGCCGGCACCGGCAGCCAGGAGTTATCGCGGATCTCGCGCTCCAGCTGGCCCGCATCCCAGCGGGCGAACCCCAAGGCGACGTAGGCATCGCTTGGACCTTCACCGCGGGCCATCGCGGCCAGCACATCGCGCGAGGTGGTGATCTGGATGAGCTCGGAGACCTTGTGGGTCGAATCCCACTCACCGCCCGGGCGGTGCAGCACGAAGCCACGGTCCGTGCGCACCGGGCCGCCGCACAGCACTGCCTGCGCACCGATCTGCTCGTCGCGGGGCTCCAGCTTCATCTGCGAAAGCACATCGCGCAGCATCATCGGCGAGGGTTTGTTCAAAACCAGCCCGAGGGCGCCTTTGTCACTGTGCTCACACACCAGCGTGACCGAATGCGAAAAGTCACTGCCGGTCAGCGCCGGCATCGCGATGAGCAGGTGGTTGGTAAAGCTCGTTGGCGTCACAGCGCGAGTATGGCGGCAGAGGGCGGAGGGCTCAAGGAACCGCGTCCACGGGTCCTGTGGCGACCCGGCCCCCCGTGAACTGCCATTCGTAGGCGAACTCCAGGGTGCGGTAGCGCGCGGCCAGATCGGGCGGGAAGGGATCGAACGGGTTCGCGAGCTTGAGGATGGCGAGCGCCGCGGCATCGAGGTCCGGATAGCCGCTGCTGGTGAGGATTTCGGCCTTCGCCAGGTGGCCGTCCGCGCCGATCGCGACTTCCAGCACCGGGCTGGCCCGGACGCCGGCGCGCAGGGCGGCCGTGGGGTAGTTGAGGGTGCCGATGCGCTCGACGCGCCGCCGCCAGTGGTCCAGGTAGGGGGCGACGATCGACTCGCGCGTGTCCGGGGCGAGCAACAGCTGCGCGCGCTGCGCGCCGCGCAATTGCACGGCCCCGGTATCACTGTCGGCCGGGCGCGGCACGGTCGCCACAGCCGCTGCCAGCGGC
Source organism: Steroidobacteraceae bacterium (assembly GCA_036267975.1). Lineage (GTDB taxonomy): Bacteria > Pseudomonadota > Gammaproteobacteria > Steroidobacterales > Steroidobacteraceae > DAIDKA01. The sequence goes on from DATAVA010000007.1 coordinate 44,854, forward strand.
TGTTCCTGGTTCGACCCGTCCTCACCCCGAACGCCCGAAAAGTAGCGGATGTCGATGCGTTGGGCCGCGGTGGCCACGACCGGGTCATCGGCCCGGCTCGCCGCGGGCGCGGAACTCCTCAGGCTGGTGCCTTCGGCGACACCGCTGTTGACCGGCGGTGAGGCGGGCGCAGTCTGATTGTGCGCCACCGCCGGCGCCGAGGTATTGCCGGAGCCCAGCTGCGTACGTTGGGCGAGATAGGCCGCGGTGTCGTTGTGGTCCGCCGTCGGCAGTTCGTCGGAGGTCAGCAGCACATCGAGGCCCCGGGCACTGCTGTTACGGCCGCTGCCACCGGCAAACGTCAGGCCGAGGATGACCATGCCGTGAATCAGGGCCGCGATGAACAGGGTCATCAGCAGCCGATCGCGAACCGGGGCCGACCCTTCGCGTGGAATGAGCGCCCGCATCGCCATGGCTAGCGCCGCAGCCGCCGCTCAATGGCCTGCATCAGCAGGTCACCGATGTCGAGGTGAAACTGTTTGTCGAGTTCGCGGATGCCCGTGGGGCTGGTGACATTGATTTCAGTGACAAAGCCGCCGATCACATCCAGACCCACGAACAGCATGCCGCGCGCGGCGAGCGTGGGCCCGATCTGGGCCGCAAGCCAGCGGTCGCGGTCATTCAGCGGCCGCCCGACACCCTGGGCACCCGCCGCCAGGTTGCCCCGATTGTCGTCCGCGGCGGGAATGCGCGCGAGCGCGTAGGGCACCGGCTCACCATCCACGAGCAGTACCCGCGCGTCACCGGTTTCCACAATTTCGGGAAGATAACGCTGCACCATGGCGAAGCGCGCACCCTGTGCAGTGAGCGTCTCAAAGATCACGCGGCTGTTCTTGTCCCGAGGTTCGGTGACAAAGATGGATCGGCCCCCCATGCCATCGAGCGGCTTGCAGACGATCTTGCCGTGTTCACGGGCGAAGGCATCCATGTCAGACATGCTGCGCGTGATCAGTGTCGGGGCGCAGCAGTCCGGAAACCACGCCGTGTACACCTTTTCATTCATGTCGCGCAGCCCCTGCGGCCGGTTCGCGACCAACGCGCCCTGCTCTTCGGCGCGACCCAGAATGTAGCTGGTATGGATGAACTCCATGTCGAAGGGCGGGTCCTTACGCATCAGGATGACGTTGAAGGCGCCCAGCGGCTGCCTACTGCGCTCGCCCAGCGCGAACCAGCCGGCCGCATCCGCACGGACGGTCAGCGGACGCGAATGCCCCATGGCCACGCCATCGCGCAGGAACAGGTCCTGCTGCTCCAGATAATGCAGCTCAAACCCGCGCGACTGGGCGGCCAGCAGCATCGCGAGGGTCGAATCCTTCGCATACTTGATCCCCGCGATGGGGTCCATGACAACGGCAAGTCGGATGTTCGGGGTCATGTCGCCAGTTTCGCACGCCCCACAGAGCGGGAGTTACGTCGCAAGACGCGAATGCCGCACACCTAATGGCGGCGCCGATGTGCAAAATCGTGACGAGTCTGCCATAGCAGGGGGTGTGCCGATATGTTAAAACCCGAACGGCCTGCAATTCGGGCAGGCGACCATTGGGAACCTAAGGTGGAAGGAGTCGTCTCCGTGTCCGGCACCAATTCGAAGCTCCAGGGCCTCAAGGTACTGGTCATCGATGACAGCAAGACCATCCGCCGGACGGCTGAAACCCTGCTGGCCAAGGAAGGCTGCGAAGTCTTCACCGCCATCGATGGCTTCGACGCCCTGGCCAAGATCGCCGACCACCAGCCCGATATCGTCTTCGTGGACATCATGATGCCGCGCCTGGATGGCTATCAGACCTGTTCACTGATCAAGCACAACAAGGTGTTTCGCGCCATCCCGGTCATTATGCTGTCCTCCAAGGACGGACTGTTCGACCGCGCGCGCGGCCGCATCGTGGGTTCCGAGCACTATCTGACCAAGCCGTTCACGAAGGACGAGCTGCTGAGCGCAATCGAAACGCATATTGGGAGATGATGGCAATGCCATTGGTACTCATCGTCGATGATTCGCCCACCGAGCTGCATGTCATGCAGAAGGCACTGCAGCAGCACGGCTATCGCACTGCCGCCGCCGCGGACGGTGCCGAGGGCATTCGACTCGCGCGCGAAATGAGTCCGGACCTCATTTTCATGGACGTGGTGATGCCCGGCATGAATGGCTACCAGGCTACGCGAACTTTGGTGAATGACCCGAAGACGCGCGCCATTCCCATCGTCATGGTCACTTCCAAGGGGCAGGAGACCGACAAGATCTGGGGGCTGCGCCAGGGCGCGGTTGATTACATGGTGAAGCCGGTGTCGCCGGACCAACTGGTGGCCAAGGCACAGGCAACGCTCGCGCACTAGGCGCCAGTATATAAAGGATGGAAGAGGTATCACTCAAGTCGCTGCGGGACCGCCCGTTTGAATTGTTGGCAGAGCTCGAGCGTCGGGGGCGCGTCGTCTCGGCGAGCCAGGGCAGCGAGGGCGCCGCGGGCCGCGAATGGGTCGGTGTCGCGCTGCGCATGGCCGGGGAGCTGTTCCTGGCGGCGCGCGAGGAAACCCGCGAAGTGCTGAGCGTACCGAACAGCATCACCCGGGTGCCCGGCGCGAAGAGCTGGGTACGGGGGCTGGCGAATGTGCGCGGTCAGCTGCTGCCGATCATCGATATGAAACAGTTCATCGGCAGCGGCGTGGCGGTACTGACCCGCAATACGCGTATCGTGGTGGTCAACCACCGCGAGATTCCCGCGGGCCTGCTGGTGGATGAGGTGTTGGGATTCCGGCGTTTTGCCGAATCCGAGTTTTCCGGCGACGTGCCGCCGACCGTGGCGCGTTGCGAACGTTACCTGGCCGGGTGCTTCCGGCGCGGTCAGGAGCAATGGCCCGTGTTGAGCCTGCGCACGATCCTGGAGAGCCAGGCGTTCGCCGAGGCAGCAGCGTAATGGCGCAACCGAACGATCCTTCAGGCAAACCCGAACTGCTGGTGGCACTGGCGGCCTTCCTGGTGCTGGTCGGCGCGGCCGTTGCGTTGATCCGCACCGATCTGCAGACGGCCATGATCCCGGTCGGCTTTGCCATCGTGGCGACCGTCGTGCTGGTGCTGCTGTGGGTGAAGCTGCGACGCGTGCGCGATGTCGCGCACAGCCAGCAGCTGGCCGTGGACACGCAGCGGCGCGAGAGCGAGCGCAACCAGCAGGCCATCCTGCGGCTGCTCGATGAACTCTCGAGCCTCGCCGACGGGGACCTCACCGTGCAGGCCACCGTGACGGAGGACATCACCGGGGCGATCGCCGATTCCATCAACTACGCGGTGGATGCGCTGCGCGGCCTGGTGACGACCATCAACAGCTCGGCCATCTCGTTGGATGGCGCGGCCCGCCAGACCCAGGCGCTGGCCCAGCATCTGGCCAAGGCCAGCGGCGCCCAATCCAAACAGATCGCCGCCGCCACCGAGACCGCCGGTCATGTGGCCGCGGCCACCGAAGAGGTGTCGGGTAACGCCGAGCGGGCCTCCGATGTCGCGCGCCATTCGGTCGACGTGGCGCACAAAGGTGGTGAGGCGGTCCGGCGCACCATCGATGGCATGAACGCCATCCGTGAGACCATCCAGGACACCTCCAAGCGCATCAAGCGTCTGGGCGAGAGTTCCCAGGAGATCGGCAACATCGTCGAGCTGATCAACGATATCGCCGAGCAGACCAATATCCTGGCCCTGAACGCCTCCATCCAGGCCTCGATGGCCGGGGAGGCCGGCCGCGGCTTCGCGGTGGTGGCCGATGAAGTGCAGCGGCTGGCCGAACGGGCGGCCACCGCCACCAAGCAGATCGAAGTGCTGGTGCGCACCATTCAAACCGACACCAACGAGGCCGTGGTCTCGATGGAACGCAGCACCACCGATGTGGTGGGCGGCGCGCTGCTCGCCGAGAACGCCGGTGCGGCACTCGAAGAGATCGAGCAGGTGTCCAACCAGATCGCGAGCCTGGTGCAGAACATCTCGGCCAGTTCCCGGCAGCAGTCCGGCGCCGTCCAGAACATCGCGCGCAACATGCAGGTGCTCAAGGAAATCAGCGCCCAGACCGCGGATTCGACCAGCGCCACCTCGGTGGCCATCGCGAAACTGGCGGAACTGTCCGCCGGCCTGCGCAAGTCCGCCGCGGGCTTCCGGCTGCCGGGCGCGCTTGCGCCGTCGGGCGGTACCGGCAGCTTCCCGCGCCCCGAGGAGCCGCGCGCTTCTTCGTCCACCGTGGTGCGACCGGTCGCGGCCGTTCGTGGCAGTTAACGGCCGGGAAGGCGACGGCGCATGACGGAAGTTGCAATCCAGAGTTTCGAGCACGTTGGCCGCGAGCTGAACCTCACCTTAGGGGAAGCACGCACCGCGCTCGAAAGCTATGTCGAGCAGCCCGAGAATGTTTCGCTGCTGAACCGTACGGCCGCCGAGCTGCATCAGGTGCAGGGCGTGCTCAAAGTGCTCGAGATCTACGGCGCGGCGCTGCTCGCCGAGGAGATGGAGCAGGTTGCCCGCTATCTCGTCGCCAGTGCCGGCGAACACAAGAACCAGGCTGAAAGCCTCGATGCGCTGATGCGCGCCATGGTGCAGCTGCCCAGTTACCTCGAGCGGGTGCTGGCCGGCGGGCGCGATCTGGCGCTGATCCTGCTGCCGCTATTGAATGATCTGCGCGCCGTGCGCGGCAGTTCGCTGCTGTCCGAAGGCACGCTGCTACTGCTGAACCTGAAGTCCGACCGCCAGGCGCAGCCGGTGGCGGCGGGGAGCGGTGAAGCGCCGCTGACCATCGAACAGTGGGGCCGGCGGCTGCGGCCGCGGTTCCAGCTGGGACTGGTGGGCTGGATCCGCGGCGAACGGCTCGACCAGAACCTCGCGATGCTGGCCGAAGTCGCCCACAAGCTCGAGCAGGTGGCCACGCGTCAGCCGGTGTTCCAACTGTGGTGGGTCACCGGCGCGGTCATCGAGGCGCTGCAGGAGCACGGCCTGTCCGGCGGTGTGTCGATCAAGCGCCTGCTGGGACTCGCCGATCGCGAAATCAAACGTCTCTATGAGATGACCGAGTCGCGCTATGCGCAGAACCCGGCGGTCGAGCTGCTGAACAATCTGCTGTATTACGTGGGCCGTGCCGAATCGAAAGGTCCGCGCGTGACCGCGGTGCGTGCCTCCTTCCGCCTCAATGAACTGCTGCCCATCGATGATGCGGTCGACCAGGAGCGCGAGAGCCTGTCCGCGCCCAGCGTCAAGCTCATGCAGACCGTGGCGGCCGCCATTCGCGAGGACCTCGGCAAGGTCAAGGATGTGCTGGATATTTTCGTGCGCCGCGGTTCCGGCCAGCCGCAGACCCTCGCCCCGCAGGTCGAAATGCTGCACAAGATCGGCGACACGCTGGGCGTGCTGGGCCTGGGCGAGCTGCGCGCCGCCGTGCAGGGGGAGACCGAGCGGCTGCAGAAAATCGTCTCCGGCACGCTGCAGCCGGAGCACTCGCTGCTGGTCGACATCGCCGCGACGCTGATTGGCGTGGAAGATAAGCTGGATGGCAGGCTCGTGGGCATGATCCTGCCGCGCGCCCGCGCGCAGGAATCGGGCGAGTCCGGCGATGCGGACTTCCAGCAGGTGCAGTCCGCGGTGCTGCGCGAGTGCATCCTGAATCTGGCGCGCCTGAAGGAATCCATCGCGCAAAGCGTCGGCGGGACCCTCGACACTGCGGGCCTGGATGCGTGGCCGGAATTGATGCGCGGGCTGAAAGCCGGTCTGCTGATGCTCGGCAAGTCGCGCGCGGTTGAACTGGTGTCCAATATCCACGCGCGCCTGGCACCGCTGATGCAGCCGGGGGGCGCCGCGGCGCTCACCGGGGGTCGACTCGATCGGCTGGCCGATGCCATCGTCAGTCTCGAGTACTACATGGAGACGCTGCAGGCCGGCCGCAGCGATCCGTGGTACATGCTCGACAATGCGCAGGCCTGCCTGGATGCGCTCGAAGCGCAGCCGGCACCCGCCGTGCCGACCGTGGCGCCGCTCGAGCAAAGTTCGTTCGCGCAGACGGTACAGATCGGCGGTGGCGCGGCCGCCGTGCGCGCGCAGATGGAAGCGGACATCAAGAACCCGGGCACCGTCCCGCCGGTACTGGCGAAGGAAGCGCCCGTGGCCGCAGGGGTCGCGGATCCCGAGCTGCTGAATCTGTTCGTCGAGGAAGCGCGCGAGGAACTCGCGCGGATCGCCAAGGATTTCCCGGTCTGGGAACAGAACCCGCTGGAGCTCTCCGCGCTGCTGAGCGTGCGCCGCTCGATGCATACGCTCAAGGGCAGCGGCCGCATGGTCGGCGCGCGCGACCTGAGCGAATTCGCCTGGGCCTGCGAGAACCTGCTGAACCGGCTGCTCGACAATACCCTCACCCGCTCACCGCCCATCGCCAGGACACTGCACGAGGCGGTGGCGGGCCTGCCGCAGCTGGTGGATGCGCTGGAGCACGGTTGGCCGGTGCGCTTCGATGCGCGCGCGCTGATGGCGCGCGCGCATGCCCTCGCCGCCGCGCGCGAGGGCTCCGAGGGCACGCTGACCGCGCAACAGCCCCACATGGGCGCCGCCGTGGCCGAGCAGCAGGCCGCCGCCACACAGCTCATCGCACCGCTGCGGCCGGATGCCACCGGACCGGAGTTCCTGGCCGTTCCGGAACTCGCCGCCGTGGAGAGGGCCCCGGTGTCGGATGCGCTGGCGGTCGAAACCGCGCCGCTGCCCGCCGCGCAAGAGCCGGCCGCGCCGGATGATGTGTTGCGAGATATCTATATGCGCGAGACCAACGCGCACGTGGCGACGGTTCGCGACTACCTGCGCCAGGAAAACCTGCGACCCCAACCGCACGTACTCACCGAGGCAGTCTATCGGGCCTGCCATACGCTGTCCGGCAGTTCGACCATGGCCGAGGCCCGCCATGGCATCCGTCTGGCACAACCGGTGGACCATTGGCTGCGAAAATCCTTCGAAAGCGGCGTGGGCCTGAGCAGCAACGATCTGCACCTGCTCGGCGACTGCATGACCGCGATGGAGTCGGTGGCCTCGCATCTGGATGAGTCGACGGGCTACTTCGTCACACATGGCCGGCTGCTCGAGCGGCTGTCGGATGCCGACAAGGATCTGGACCGGCGCATCGCCGACAGTATCGAGGCCGAGCGTCGCAATGCGCGGTCGCAGCCGATCGGGGCCGAAAGCGACAGCGGTGCTGAGACCATGGTGGCCCCGGCGTTCGCGAGTTCGCCGAAGTCGATCACGGCCGAGGAGCTGTTTGCCGCGGAAGTGGCGGAAGCGGCGGATCATGACCCCGAGCACATCGCGTCGGCCGCGGACAATGCCCCCATGGAGCCCGCGGCGCAGGAGCCGGCACAGCTGGTGAAGCTGCCCGAGGTTGAGTTCCCATCCGATGCGAGCGCGCTCGCGCCGCCCGAGGCGGAAGGCCCGGCGACGGATGCGCAGGTGGACCTGCCGCCCGCGGAGGAGCCGGTTGCGGATTTCGATCCGGATGTGGCCAGCATCTTCACCGAGGAGGCCACTGAGTTGCTCGAAGTGTGCGAGTCGCAGCTGACCGCCTGGCGCGCCGCACCTGAGGATACCGAACGTCGCGCGGCGCTGAAGCGCCCGTTGCACACGCTGAAGGGCGGTGCGCGCATGGCCGGCATCACGGCCATGGGCGATCTGAGTCACGAGCTTGAGTCACTGGTGAACTTCATCGATTCGGGTGGCACGACGCCGAGTCCGCAAGCCTTCGATGTCATGCAGGCCAGTATCGATGAGCTGGCGCGCATGCGTGACAGTGTCGCCGCCGGCCGTGGCGTCGCCCCGGCACGCGACTGCATCGCCCGCATCCGCGCCTTGTTGGATGGCGCACAGGCCGGGGCGCCGGCGCCGACACCCGCGCCGGCGGAGGTCCCGCAGCCGCCGCAGTCACCGGAAGTTCCCGACGCCCCGCATGCGCCGCAGGACCCGCAGCCGCTGACGACCCCGGAGGTGCCCGACGCACCTCATCAACCCGAAGTTCCGCAGGCCCCGCCGCCGCCGGCCGGAATGCCGACGCGCAGCTTTGAGAGTCTGACCGAATCGGCCATCGAGGCCCCCGCCGCACCGCAACTGGTACCGCCGGGTCGCGAGCCCGTGGCACCCGGGGACCGGCCGGAAATGGCGCGCGTCGATGCCGACCTGCTCGATCAGCTGCTGAATGTTTCCGGCGAAGTGAGCATTTCACGCGCGCGGCTTGAGCAGCAGATGGGTTCGATCGAATTCAACCTCGGCGAACTGTCGCGCACCGTGACGCGCCTGAAGGAACAGCAGCGCAAGCTCGAAATCGAAACCGAAAAGCAGATCCTGCACGGTCACGAGGAGGAAACCGGGCATCGCGCCGAGTTTGACCCGCTGGAGCTGGACCGGTATTCGGCCATCCAGCAGTTCTCGCGCGGCCTTGCCGAAACTGCCAGCGACGTGGCCAGCATCCAGCAGCTGCTGGAGAGTCTGGCGCAGGAGACGCAGAACCTGCTGCAGCAGCAGGCCCGTACGGTCACCGAGCTGCAGAACGGCTTGATGCGCACCCGCATGGTGCCCTTCCAGCGCCACGTGCAGCGCCTGGCCCGCATCGTGCGCCAGGCGGCCTCCGACACCGGCAAGCGCGCTGAACTCATCGTCAGCGGCGCATCGGGTGAACTGGACCGGCAGGTACTGGAGCGGATGCTGCCACCGTTCGAGCACATGCTGCGCAACGCCGTGGTGCATGGCATCGAGTCGCCCGAGGCGCGGGTTGCGAACGGCAAGAGTGACACCGGCACCATTCTTCTTGATCTGCAGCGCGAGGGCGCCGAGGTCATGGTGAAGGTGAGCGACGACGGTGCGGGCATGCGGCTCGACGCCATCCGCGACAAGGGCTTGGCGCTGGGTCTGGTCCAGCCGGGCCAGTCGCTGTCGGATGAGGACGCCATGCAGTTGATCCTCGAGCCGGGATTCTCCACGGCCGGGTCGGTCACGCAGCAGGCCGGACGCGGGGTCGGCATGGATGTGGTGGCCACCGAAATCAAGCGTCTCGGCGGCTCCTTGAACATGGAAACCCGTGCGGGCCAGGGCACCTCTTTCACGGTGCGTCTGCCCTTCACGCTGGCCATCAGCCATGCGCTGGTGGTGCGCACGGGCGATGAGTACTACGCCCTGCCGCTGCCCACCGTCGAAGGGGTGCTGCGGCTGTCCAAGGCCGACGTCTCGGCCCATCTGGGCCGTGAAACGGCGACCTTCGAGCAGGCCGGGCAGAAATACCGCTTCCAGCATCTGGCGGCGTTCGTGGGCCTCGAGCCCTCGCCGCTGCCCGAAGGTGATGTCACGGTACCGGTGGTGCTGGTGCGCGCGGGTGAACACTCCACGGGCCTGGTGGCCGATGAACTGATCGGCAGCCGCGAGATCGTCGTCAAGTCGGTGGGTCCGCAGATCTCCGGCATCCGCGGCATTTCCGGCGCGACCATTCTCGGCGATGGCCGCATTGTCGTCATCCTGGACATCGGCGCGCTGGTGCGCGGGGAGTGGCGCTCGCGCTTCTCGGCGCAGCCGGTGCGCGAGAAGGGCGATCGGCGCACCTTCGCGATGGTCGTGGATGATTCGATCACGGTGCGGCGCGTCACGCAGCGACTGCTGGAACGCAACGGCATGCGGGTGCTTACCGCACGCGATGGCATGGATGCGGTGACGCTGTTGCAGGACAATGTCCCCGACATCATCCTGCTGGACATCGAAATGCCGCGCATGGACGGCTATGAAGTCGCCGCTCATGTGCGCAACGATCCGCGCCTGCGCGATGTTCCCATCATCATGATCACTTCGCGCGTGGGCGAAAAGCATCGCGCCCGCGCCATCGAGCTGGGCGTCGACGACTATCTGGGCAAGCCCTATCAGGAGGCGCAGCTGCTGGATGCCATCGCGCCCTTGGTCGAACGTCACCGCGAGACGCAGCGCAGCCGCCGGGTGTCCGCCGATGGCTGAGCGCGTCAATGAAATCTACAGTCTGCTGATTCCGCTGGTCGACTCGCGGCTGATCGTGCCGCGTGCGTGCATCGCCGAGGTGATCGGCTTCCAGGTCCCCGCCGAAATGGCCGGCGCACCCCCGTGGTACATTGGCACGATTGCGTGGAACGGCCGGCAGGTGCCGCTGGTGTCGTTTGAAGGCGCCTGCGGGCAGAACATACCGCCCGCCGCCGGTCGCAGCCGGGTGGTGGTCTTTCACTGCATGGGCGACAAGCTCGAAGGCGGTTACTTCGGCGTCGTGTCCCAGGGCTTCCCGCAGCTGGTGCGCGTCAGCTCCGATGTGGTGCGGCCGGACAACTCCAAGGTGTTCCCCGAACGCACCCCGGTGATCTGTCAGGTGCGCATGCTCAATGAGACGCCGCTGGTGCCGGACATTGAACGTCTCGAAGAGATGATCGCGGAAGAGACGCGCGCGGCCTGAAGGTCTGGTCCGCCCACCGTCACGTGGATTTGCCTACCGTTTGGTTGGCTTGAGGATCTGGGCGTACAAACCGACGCCGATTCGCTTGCAGTCGGCCATGGATATGAGCTTCACGTTTCGAGTCGAGAAGGCAGGCAGGACCTTGCGCGTCACGTAATTGAGGAACGCGCAGTCACCGATTCCGCCACCCTTCAACGCTACCGTGTGCCACTGCGCTGCAATCGGCACACCTGCAGTAACCGCTCCGGCCTGGCCGCTTGGCTCCAGCGCCGAGAAGGTGATATCGATCATCCTGATCTCGTTCGCTTGCTTCCTTTCGCAGTCACGCATATCGATGCTGATGTCGCGTGCGCCAAGCTGCAGCAGCAGGAATCTCGCTCGATCGATGATCTGGTCGCAGGAGAGCGAGCTGGTATTTGTTTCATAGCCATTGGCCGGCACGTACACGTTGGGCGGACTGAATTGCTCGATCTTGCGCGTGGTCCAGGCAGCGCTCTGGTTGGAATTCGCGGTGGCGGAAGGTGCATCTGCCGCGTTGCCGTTCGCAATGGCCAGGAAGGCGACACCAAAAAGCAGCACAGAGTGCATACGCATAAGGTACTCCGCGTAAGGAGGCAAGCCCGCCCGAGCCCGCGCGGGCAGGTACGATCCGATACTAGCTTTACGAGCGTTTACAATCCATTAACGATCGATAATCGCGATTGAAGCCACTGGCGTCGGAAAAACACGGGTGCAAGGCAATTGCGACGCCGCCAACGCAGATTGCAGTAGGCTATTGCGGGCACTTCAATCATCCGCCCAAAGGCAAGCAATGCAGCAAACCAAACGGACGCTCGGCTTACCCGCCGTCATCCTGGCCGCGGCCTTGCTGGCGATCGCGGTCGCGCTCGTATCCCAATACGGCTTCAATGCGCAGCCGTGCCCGTGGTGCGTGCTGCAGCGATTGCTCTACGCGCTCATCGCGATCGTCGCTGCACTCGGCTTGCCACGGCCAATGAGGCGTTACCGGATCGTCGTGGGCGGGCTGGTGCTGATCCTGGCTCTGCTTGGCATTGCCGCGGCGGCGTGGCAGCACTTCGTGGCCGCCCGCTCGAATTCCTGCGATCTGACCCTGGCGTACCGGATCGTCGGCATGGATCTGCATTTGGACCAGCTTCTGCCCGGCGTATTCGAGGCGCGCGCCACCTGCGCCGACGCGGCGGTGAACCTGCTCGGGATTCCCTATGACTTCTGGAGTCTGGGGTTGTTTGCAGTCATCGCAGGGGTCGCGATTCAATGCCTGCGCAAGCCCGGATCAATCTGACGTTTCCAACTTCAGAATCATCGGCACATACGCCTCCGTGCTTCAGGGTGCGCCGTTGGACCTAAAGATCCCCGAGCTGCTGCTGGATGACGGCCAGTGCCGCGAGCGCCGCTGTTTCCGTGCGCAGGATGCGCGGCCCCAGTGACAGCCCCTTGAATTGGGCGGCGCTCGCTGCAGTCCGCTCGGCATCCGACAATCCACCCTCGGGTCCGATCAACAAGGTCGCGGCGTCGCTCGCCGGCAGATCCCGCGCCTTCAGGCCGCCATCGGGATTCAGGAGCAGGCGCAGCCCTTCGGGCAGTTCCGATACCAGAAATTCCTGCAGGCTCATGGGCACGGTGATTTCCGGTACATGATTGCGCCCGCACTGTTCACAGGCGGCGATCGCGATGGCGCGCCAGTGGCGCAGGCGATTGGCGGCCTGTGCCTGGTTCAGGCGCACCACGGTGCGCTCGGTCAGCAACGGTACGATGCGCCACACGCCCAGCTCGGTGGCCTTCTGCACCACCACGTCCATTCGCTCGCCCCGCGAGACTCCCTGTGCGAGCGTGACCCGCAGTGGCGATTCGCGCTGGGTCGGCAGGTACTCGCCCACTGCGACGCGCACCGTGTCACGCCCAATCGCGACGACGGTGGCGCGGTATTCGCCGCCCGTGTTGTCGAACAGGATCAGCGCATCGCCTGCGCGCAGGCGCAGCACCCGCGCGACATGATTGGCCGCGGTGCCGCCGAGATCCACGTGCACCCGGCCGCCGACGGAAACTTCCACGTGGACCCGGTTCACTCGCATGTGGCGAGCTCCAGTCCTTCGCGGGCGACCTCCACCATCAGTTCGATGTGTTCGGGATCGATGACGTACGGGGGCATGAAGTACACGACGTTGCCGATCGGCCGCAGCAGTACGCCGCGCGCGAGCGCATGGCGATACACGGTGAGGCCGCGGCGCTCCTGCCAGGGATAGGGTTCCCGGGCGCGCTTGTCGCGCACCATTTCAAACGCCGTGATCATGCCCCGCTGGCGCACCTCGGCCACATGCGGATGATCCGCAAGCGGCGCGGTTGCCGCGGCAAACTGCCGCGCGAGTTCGCGATTGCGCTCGAGCACCGGGTCCTGTTTGAAGATTTCCAGGGTTGCCAGCGCTGCCGCGCAGGCCAGGGCATTGCCGGTATAGCTGTGCGAATGCAGGAAGGCGTTGAGCTTCACGTACTCATCGTAGAAGGCCTCATAGATGCCGGCTGTCGTCAGCACCACGGAGAGGGGCAGGTAGCCGCCCGTCAGGCCCTTCGACAGGCACATGAAATCCGGCCGGATGCCGGCCTGTTCGCAGGCGAACAGGGTCCCGGTGCGGCCAAAGCCCACCGCAATTTCATCGGCGATCAGGTGTACCTGGTGGCGATCACAGGCGTCGCGCAGCAGTTTCAGGTACACCGGGTCATACATACGCATGCCGGCGGCGCATTGCACCAGCGGTTCGACGATGACCGCGGCAACTTCATGGGCATGCTCGGCCAGGGTCCGCTCCAGGTGCGCGAACTGGCGACGGGCCCAGTCGGCTGCGCTGACCCCGGCCTCGCGCGCGAAGGCATCGGGCGAGGGCACCGTGATCACTTCCATCAGCAGCGGCTGATACACCTGCTTGTAGAGTTCGACATTGCCCACGGCCAGCGCGCCGAGGGTCTCACCGTGATAGCTGCCGGCGAGGGTGACGAAGCGGCGCTTGGCGCTTCGGCCCACATTGCGCCAGTAGTGGAAACTCATCTTGACGGCCACTTCCACTGCCGCGGAGCCGTTGTCCGCATAGAAGCAGCGCGTCAGGCCCGCCGGCGCCAGCGCGGTCAGCGCCTCGCTCAGGCGGATGACCGGCTCGTGCGTGAACCCGGCCAGAATCACATGCTCCAGGCTGTCCAGCTGCGCACGCAGCGCCGCGTTGATGCGCGGGTTGGCGTGTCCGAACAGGTTCACCCACCACGAACTGATGGCATCCAGGTAGCGCTGGTCCGCGAAGTCCGTCAGCCACACGCCACTGCCGCTGCGGATCGGGATCATGGGCAGCAGTGAGTCATGGTCCTTCATCTGCGTGCAGGGATGCCACACATGGGCCAGATCGCGGTCGCGCCAGGCAAGGTTTGCGGGCGCGGCCGGCTCGTTTGGTGACTTTGGTTGCGGCATTTCGAGACGGAGTTTGGCATGATCCGGTCGCATGGACACGGCGCCCGTCAGCCCACTGCAAGTCGAACCGAGCACGGGTCTGCTGACCCGGACGCGGCAGGTGCTGTCGAACCATTTCGATGAGCGGCCGGCCGGGTCGGTGCCGGAACTCATCGTCGTGCACGGCATCAGTCTGCCGCCTGGCGACTACGGCGGCCCGTGGATCGAGTACCTGTTCACCGGGACGCTGCCGCGTCACGTGCATGCGTTCTTTGCGACCATTCCGCCGGGACGGGTATCGTCGCACGTACTGGTCAGGCGCGATGGCATGCCCGTGCAGTTCGTCCCCTTCGGCGCACGCGCCTGGCATGCCGGGATTTCCGAATATCAGGGGCGGCCGGGGTGCAATGACTATTCAATCGGCATCGAACTCGAAGGCACCGACGAGACTGCCTACGAGCAGGCCCAGTACCGCACCCTCAGCGCCGTGATCGCCGCGCTGCTGGCCTGTTATGCGACCTTGGATGCGACGCGGATCGTCGGGCACAGCGATATTGCCCCAGGCCGCAAGTCCGATCCGGGCGCGAAATTCGATTGGCCTCATCTGCGGGCGCTGGTCGGCAGTTCAGCCGCGGCCCCGATCGTGGCGCCATAGGACTTCGCTGCCGCGTTCGTGGCGCACCAGCACGCGCGCCAGGACGAACAGCAGGTCCGACAGCCGGTTCAGGTACTGCGGCAGCGCTGCGGCCACCGTCTCGGTCCGATGCAGCATCCACACGCGCCGTTCCGCGCGCCGCGCAATGGCGCGTGCCAGATGGCAGGCCGCGGTCGCCGATCCGCCGCTGGGCAGGATGAATTCGCGCAAGGGCGGGAGCGGGTCGTTGAAGCCATCGAGCGCCTGTTCCAGGCGCGTGATGTGATCGGGCCCGAGGATGGTGTGGCCGGGGATGCTCAATTCGCCCCCCAGGTCGAACAGGTCATGCTGGACCTCCCGCAGCAGGCCCATGACGGTTGCCGGCAGATCCGGCACCGCGAGCACCAGGCCCACCGCGCAGTTGAGCTCATCGACGGCGCCGATGGCTTCGATGCGCGGTGAATCCTTCGGCGTGCGATTGCCGTCACCGAGCCCCGTCGTGCCGTCATCGCCCGTGCGCGTGTAGATTTTGCTCAAGCGATTGCCCATATGCCAGCATAGCCGCTGCCGAGCCCCAACAAAACCATCAGGACACGATGCCGACGCACTCCGCCGAACTTGCCGCCGCGATCGCTGCCGCCGAGGCCGCCGCCGAGGTGATCCGCGCGCTGTACCAGCGCAACCTTGCGATCAGCACCAAGGCGGATCAGTCACCGGTCACGGAAGCCGACGTGCGCGCCGAGGAGGCCATTCACGATGTGTTGCGGGCGCGATTTCCCGCGTACGGCTTCTATGGCGAGGAGACCGGACGGCACAATGCGGATGCCGAGAGCGTATGGCTGGTCGATCCGATCGATGGCACCAAGTCCTTCGTGCGCGAGTGCCCGTTCTTCTCCACCCAGATCGCATTGCTGCGCGGCGGCGAGCTGGTGCTCGGCGTGTCGAGTGCGCCGGCCTATGCTGAATTTGCGTGGGCCGAGCGCGGCGCGGGCGCGTATCTGAATGGGAAGCGCATCCGTGTGAGCGCGACGGCGCAACTGGCGCAGAGCATCGTCTCCACCGGCAACCTCAAGACGCTGACGCGCTCACCCGCGGGCTGGCGCGGGCTCGGCGCACTCATCGGCCAGGTGAGCCGCATCCGTGGCTATGGTGATTTCGTGCACTACCACCTGCTGGCCCGCGGCGCACTGGATGTGGTGATCGAGTCTGACGTGAACATCCTCGACATCGCCGCGCTGACGGTGATCGTGCGCGAGGCCGGTGGCACCTTCACCGATCTTGAGGGGGGGGGCGTCGGTTTGGGCACCACCAGCGTCCTAGCCACGAACGGGGTTCTGCAGGCACGCATTCACGAGGCATTGACCGGCGCGAATTAGAGACTGGTGAACACCCGCCGTGAGCCCACCGCAACTTCGGTCAGCGGCGTCTGGTACAGCTGGCTCAGGGCCGGCGCATTGAGGACCTGCGCAGCCGGCCCCGCGAGCCAGTTGCCATCGCCGTACAGCAGCACGGCC
Organism: Steroidobacteraceae bacterium; assembly: GCA_036267975.1. Taxonomy (GTDB): domain Bacteria; phylum Pseudomonadota; class Gammaproteobacteria; order Steroidobacterales; family Steroidobacteraceae; genus DAIDKA01. Next base: position 60,931 of record DATAVA010000007.1, read on the forward strand.
GAGTCCGCGAACCGCGCGGCCAGCGTCGGGTCATGCAGGATCGCGATGACGGTACGCCCGCGGGTCGCCTCTTCCTTGAACAGCCCGAGCACCGCCAGCTGCTGGTGGGGATCGAGGTGATTCGAGGGCTCATCCAGCAAGAAGACCTGGGGGTCCTGGGTCAGCAAGGCCGCCATCGCGCAGCGGCGTTGCTCACCTCCCGACAAGGTTTGCAGGTTGCGATCCTCAAATCCCGACAGCCCCACCCTGCCCAGGGCCGCGATGGCCAGCCGCCGATCCGCAGGGCCTTCGCGTTCGAGCAACGACAGATGCGGATGCCGGCCGATCAGCAGCGACTCCATCACGGTGCTGGTGAAGCCGTCCTCGAGATCCTGGGTGAGCAGGCCGAGGCGCCGCGCGACGTGGCGGCGGGAGAGCTGTGTGAGCCGCTGGCCCTCAAGGTCCACCACACCGGCCAACGGTGCGCGCAGCCCGGCGAGGGTATGGACGGTGAGGGATTTGCCGCAGCCGTTGCGGCCGAGAATGGCCACGAATTCACCCGGCGCGAAACTCACATTCAGGCCGCTGACGAGGCGGCGCTCACCGGCGCTGATGCTCAGGTCCCGGGCCTGGAGGGAGGCGCCGGCGGGATTCAAGGCTGCAGTCGGGTGACCGACCACGGTCCGGGCTGCATGTTGCCATCCGGGCCGCGTCCCAGGGTGCGGGTCCAACGGGCCCGATCATGGACGCGGGCCTCGCCCTCGACCCACAGCTCGACGGCCTCGGCCCACAGCCGATAGCCGCCCCAGAAACTGGGCCTCGGCACATCGCCGGTGGCGAAGCGCGCGGTGGCCTCCTTGACCTGTGCCATCAGGGCCTCGCGGGAGCCGACCGGGCGGCTTTGCGCACTGGCCCAGGCGCCGATCCGGCTCTCGCGGGCGCGGGAGGCAAAATAGGCCTCGCTGTCGGCGACCGGCGCCGTCTCGACCAGACCTTCGATCCGCACCTGGCGGTGCATGTGATCCCAGTGCAGCACCGCCGCAGCGCGCGGATTGGTCGCCAGTTCCAGCCCCTTGCGCGACTGGAAATTGGTATAGAACACGACATAACCGGGCACGCCCACCACGTCCTTGCACAGCACAATGCGCGCCGCCGGCCAGCCCTCGAGTGTGGCCGTGGCCAGAGTCATGGCATTCGGATTGGGCTGCAGACGCCGCCGCCAGGCCTCGGCAAGCCATTCGCTGGCCAGCAGCAGGGGCTGCGCGGGCAGCGGATTGCCCAGGATCTCGGTAGGAAGTTCGCCCATGCCGCAATGGTAAGCCGTCCGCGGGGTGCTTGCAGCGCCGGCGCGGGCCCCTGTACAAGAGGGGATACCGAAACGACAAGCCAGACCATGACCCGACCAGAAGTGACACTTGATGAACTGCGCCGCGGCCTGAACGACCTGGACCGCCAGCTGCTGACCATGGTGGCCGAGCGCCAGCGCGTGAGCCGCGAAGTGGCCCGCGTCAAACGCGATACCGGCTATCCGACCCGCGACTATGAGCGCGAGCGCACCGTGATCCTGGGCGCGCGCCATGCCGCCGGGGAGCTGGGGGTGTCGCCTGATCTGGCCGAAAACCTCATGCGCATGCTGATCCGCTCCTCGCTGACGACCCAGGAACAGATCAGTGTCGCGACCCAGGGCACCGGTTCGGGCCACCGTGCGCTGGTCATCGGCGGCAGCGGCAAGATGGGCCGCTGGTTCGTCGACTTCCTCGCCTCGCAGCGTTTTACGGTGGATGTATTCGATCCGGCCGGGGCACCACCCGGGTTTACGGCCCTCCCGGACTGGCACAAAGCTGACCTTGCGGTCTACGACTACATCGTGGTCGCGACCCCGCTGGGCGCAACCGGCGGCATCCTCAAAGAGCTCGCACTGCTGCGTCCACCGGGCATCATTTTTGACCTCGGTTCATTGAAATCACCGCTGCGCGCGGGGCTGCAGGCGTTGAAGGCGCATGGCTGCCAGGTGACCTCCATTCATCCAATGTTCGGTCCGGACACCGAACTGCTGTCGGGCCGCCACGTGGTGTTCGTGGATCTGGGCTGTCCGGTCGCACTGCAGAAGGTGCGCGAGCTGTTCGCCGCGACCATGGTTGAACAGGTCGTGACGAGTCTGGACGAGCACGACCGCCTGACAGCCTATATTCTCGGCCTATCGCATGCCCTCAACATTGCGTTCTTCACGGTACTGGCCAACAGCGGCGAGGCCGCGCCGCGGCTGGCCGAAATGTCGAGTACCACGTTTGATTCGCAGCTGGACGTGGCCACGCGCGTGGCGCAGGAGAGTCCGGAACTTTATTATGAGATACAAAGTCTCAATGATTATGGCGCCGAACCGCTTGCGGCACTGGCGCGGGCGGTCGAGAGCATCCGTACCGCCGTGCTGTCCCAGGATCATGATGCCTTCGTCGCCTTGATGAACCGCGGTCGCGAGTACCTCGAAGACCGACGCAGCGTCACCGAGAAGCGGGCCTGACCGGGAGCGCAAGTCCAATGTCGAAGGCCTTGGCCGGGAATACACCAGGAAGTCAGGACCGCGAGCGCCTGGAGCTTCTGGAACGCCAGAATCGCGAGCTGGTGGCGCGCCTCGCCGAGGTGACGGCCGCCGCCGCGCTCAATGATGAAGTGCGTCGCAAGACGCAGGAGCGCGAAGTGGTGCTGCTGCAGACCAGCTCACTGTCGCAGCTGATCGACCTGCTGCAATCCGGGCTGCGCAAGTCGTTTCACCTCGACGCCGTGTCGTTGATCCTGCTCGATCCCCACCACGAGATGCGTCATCTGCTCATCGGCGAGTCGGCCTCGACCGGCACCCGCGGTGTGCAGTTCGTTGATTCGATGTTTGCGGTGGCACCGCAGCTGGCGAGCCTCGAACGCCCCTGGTTCGGGCCGTTCAAGGAGGCCGAATTCGCCCTGATGATGCCGCAGGCACGGCCCGTCGCAAGCGTCGCACTCGTGCCGCTGCGGCGCGGCGAGCAACTCGATGGCGTGCTGGTGTTCGGGTCGCGCGACCCCGCGCGCTTCACGGCGGAACTGGCCAGCGATTACATGGCCCATCTGGGCATCATCGCGGCAATCTGCCTCGAGAATGCCGTCAATCGCGCGCGCCTGGTGCGCAGTGGCCTGACGGACTTCCTGACCGGATTTCACAATCGCCGCTACATGCAGACCCGGTTGCGCGAGGAACTGGCGCGTGCGCAACGCGACAAGACCACGGTGGCCTGCATGATGATCGACGTCGATCACTTCAAGCGCATCAATGACGCTCACGGTCATATGGCCGGAGACTCGGTATTGCGCGAAGTCGCGCTGCGCATCGACTCCGAAATCCGCATGAGTGATACGGGTGCGCGCTTCGGTGGCGATGAATTCGCCATCGTGCTGCCCGGCGGCCAGGTGACGGATGCGGAGGCGCTGGCCGGGCGCATTCTGAAGACGGTGAGCAGCCGGCTGGTGCTGGTGACACCCGGTGTGACGGCAACCATCACCCTATCGATAGGTGTCGCGGTGGCGCGGCCGATCGGCAACACCCGTGACCTGAAACCGCTGGCGGAGCGCGTGATCGCCGAAGCGGATGCAGCCTTGTACAAATCGAAGGCGGCGGGCCGCAACTGCGTGACGGTGTCCGCGACAGCCGTGAGCTGAAGGTGCGCCGCAGCCGCGGTTACCGGGCGCGCGCCTGCCGCAGCAGCAACAGGAAAAAGGGCGTGCCGGCGACGGCCATGATGGCGCCGACGGGGAGCTGGCGCGGCGCCGCGACGGTGCGTGCGACCAGGTCCGCCAGCGCGAGCAGCGTGCCGCCGAACAGGGCGGCTGCCGGCGCGACGATGCGGTGGTCATGCGTGCGGAACAGCAGCCGCGCAAAATGCGGCGTGATCAGACCCACGAACCCGATGGTGCCCGCGCTCACTACCGCGATCGCGGTGAGTACTGCGGCAACGCCGTACACGAGGCCGCGCCACACGGCCACATCCAGTCCGACGCTGCGTGCCCGCAGATCGCCCGCCGCCAGCACGTTCAGCGGGCGCGCCACCAGCACTGCGCCGCACAGCGCGAGGGTGGCAATGCCCACGCCCAGCAGCGGATGATTGTCCCAGGACAGATCGCCGGCCAGCCAGAACACCATGCTGCGCACGCGGCCTTCGTCCGCGCTGGTCAGTACCAGGGTGACCAAAGCGCCGCAGACGCTGGCCACGGCGACGCCGGTGAGCAGGACGCGCGTGGCGCCCGCCTGGCGCGCCAGCGCCCACACCACGACCAGCGTCAGCAGGGCGCCGGCGGCAGCTGCGCCCTGCACGGCGATGGCGGCGAGTCCCGCGGCCATGGCACAGATGGCGCCGAAGGCGGCACCGCCGGAGACCCCCAGGATGTAAGGATCGGCCAGCGGATTGCGGAACAAGGCCTGCAGCGCCACGCCGGTCAGCGCCAGCAGGCTGCCGACCCCGAGCGCGTTCAGCAGTCGCGGCAGGCGCAGGTCCAGCACCACGGCACGCGTGAGCGGGTCGCCACCACCGGCGAGTGCATGCAGTACCTGTGTCGGAGTCGCAAAGGTGCTGCCGCAAATCAGCGACAGCGATATGACAACGGCCGCGGCGAGCAGCAAAGCTGTGGCACGCAGCCTGGTGTTTGCAGACCCGGCCATTCGAGGACCTCAGTGACCTGTCATTGTGGCAGACTTCACCGTGAAACGGCATGAGTGACGTCATCGACACTGAAGGCTTCCGCGCCAACGTCGGCATCGTTTTGATGCGTGGCGACGGACTGGTGTTGCTGGGACGCCGCTCCCGGGGCGGAGGCTGGCAGTTTCCGCAGGGCGGCATGCAGACCGGTGAGGCACCCGAGCAATCGCTGTTTCGCGAACTTCATGAAGAGATCGGTCTTAATCCGGTAGACGTCGAAGTGGTCGGCGCGACCCATGACTGGATTCGCTACCGGCTGCCGGCCCGCTACGTGCGCCGCGACCAGCTACCCTTGTGCATCGGTCAGAAGCAGCGCTGGTTCCTGTTGCGGCTGCGTGATGAGGCGGCAACATTTGAGTTCACGTCCACCGCGCAGCCCGAGTTCGACCAATGCCGCTGGTCGGGCTGGTGGGAACCGGTGCGCGAGGTGATTTTCTTCAAGCGCCCGGTGTACGTGCAGATGCTGACGGAGCTTGCGGCCCTGGCGTTTCCGCACGGCGCGCCGCCATTGCCCGCCTGGTGGGAAGAAGCCGCCGCGCGCGAGCGGTAGATCATGGCCGAGGCCACCGACAAGTTCGTGATCCGCCGCCACACGCCGGTGCGTACGCTGCTGCTGCGAACGGCGGGCATTCTCATCGGCCTGTTCGCCCTGTATGTGGTGTTTGAATTTGGTCGCTACAGTGCCGGTTTCGATCGCGCCAAGGCGGCAACCGAGCGCGGCGATCTGCAACAGGTCATTGCGGGGCTGAAGAACCAGATCCAGGACCTGCATGCGCAGATGGCGCAGCTGCAGATGCTGCAGGCGGGGGCCGCGCGCGAGCACCAGGAGGTCGGCCGGGAAATGGCCGAACTGCAGGCGCAGATCGACCGTGACCGGCAGGATCTGGCCGTGTACCGCGGCGTCATCGCGCCAGCCTCCAGCGGCAGTTCCCTGCAGGTGCAGCAGCTGCGGATCAGCTCCGGTGATGCGCCGCGCCGCTACGTGGCGCACCTGACGCTCATGCAGGGCGGCAAACCGGACGTCACGGTCAACGGGAGTGTGAGCGTGCGCGTCACCGGCCAGTTGAACGGCGCGACCGCGACCGTTGATGGCACTGGGAGCACCGCCAACGGCGCGGTCAGCTTCCGCTATTACCAGGGCGTCGATTACCGGATCGAACTGCCGCCGGGGTTTGCGCCGGCGGCCGTGGAAATCACGCTGCGCGACGGCCGCAGCAATGGCACCGTTGGTACCCAAAGTTTTCCGTGGAGGGTCGATGTTCAACCGTGAGTCCCGGGCGCAAACGCGCGTTGACAGCCTCATCGGAGCATCGGCCCGCGTGCACGGGGATGTGGAATTCACCGGCGGCCTGCACGTCGAGGGCCATGTATTCGGCGGCGTGCGCGCCTCCGGCAGCGAGGAGTCCTCGGTTTCGGTGAGCGCCACCGGCATTGTCGAAGGCCCGGTCGTGGCCACACATGTCGTGGTCAATGGCGTCGTTCGCGGCGATGTGATTGCGACCGGCAAGGTCGCGCTCGGCCCGCACGCCCGCGTCGTCGGCAACCTCCAGTACGGCATGATCGAATCGGCGGCAGGGGCCGAAATCACCGGCACGCTGGTCCAGGCAAAGGCTGCCGCCAAGAGCTAGGCTCTGTGGGCCGCTGTGGGCGCCGATCGGGGCCTGATTTTGCCCCTGGCGCCCCTTGGCTTACACTGTACAAGTACCCATATCTGCCACGGTGGCAGCTGCAGGACTTCATTCGATGAGTGCTTCGCCCGAAACCCTGACCGATACCCCGATCGCGGCAGCGCTCATTTTTACTGATGCGGCGGCCCGCAAGGTCGGTGACCTGATCAGCGCCGAGGCCAATCCGAAGCTGATGCTGCGGGTGTACGTGCAGGGTGGCGGGTGTTCGGGGTTGAGTTATGGATTCGAGTTCGACGAGAACCTGCAGGATGGGGACCTGTGCGTTGAAAACCAGGGCGTGCGGCTGCTCGTGGATCCGATGAGCGTGCAGTACCTGATGGGTGCCGAAATCGATTACCGCGAAGGCCTCGATGGCGCGCAGTTCGTGATTCGCAACCCCAACGCCACCACCACCTGCGGGTGCGGGTCCTCCTTCACGGCCTGATGGCCGCGCGACCGCAACTCGCACAGACTTCGGTCCTCTCAACCTTCCCTTCTCTGCCGCGCTCGCGCATGGCCGCCAATCCGGTTCCCGACATCCTGGCGGCGGTCGATCTCGGCTCCAACAGTTTCCACATGGTCGTGGCGCGTTATATCCACGGCCAGATCGTCATCATGGATCGCCTGCGCGAAATGGTGCGTCTGGGCGCGGGTGTCGAGGAGAACGGTCGCATCGACAAGGATGTGGCCGCACGCGCCTTCGCCTGCCTGCAGCGCTTCGGCCAGCGGCTGCGCGACATGCACGCCGACAGCGTGCGCGTCGTCGGCACCAATGCGCTGCGCCGCGCGCGCCGCAAGCAGGCCTTCCTCGAACGCGCCCGCGAGGCCCTGGGCCATCCGATCGAAATCATCTCCGGCATGGAAGAGGCGCGCCTGATCTACTCGGGCGTGGCGCATACGGTGCCGACCGAACCGGGCCGGCGGCTGGTGTGCGACATCGGCGGCGGTAGCACCGAACTCATCATCGGCGAGGGCAACGAGCCCCTCGAGCTCGAGAGCCTGCAGATGGGCTGCGTCTCCTTGAGCGAGCGCTTTTTCAGCGATGGGAAGCTGTCGATCAAGCGATTGAACAGCGCGCGGGTGGCCGCGCGGCTCGAACTTGAGCCCATTCAGGCGGCCTATCGGCGCCGCGGCTGGCAGACATCCTATGGCAGTTCCGGAACGGTGCGTGCGATTGGCGATGTGGTCCGCGAGCTTGATCCGACCGCGACGGCCATCACCGTCGCCGGGCTGGAGAAGGTATTCCGCCACATCGGCGAGGTCAGCCATGTGCGCGAGCTGAAGCTCGCCACGCTGACGGAGGATCGCCGCCCGGTGTTTCCCGGGGGGCTTGCGATCCTGATGGAAGTGCTGAGCGTGCTCGAGATCAAGGAGCTGCGCATTGCGGATGGCGCGATGCGCGAGGGTCTGCTGTACGACATGGTCGGGCGACTCACCGATGAGGATGCCCGCGAGCGCACGGTGCGCGCCATGCAGCGTCGCTATCACGTCGATATCGCACAGGCCGAACGCGTGGAAGCCACGGCCCTCGAATTTCTCGAAGCGACACGCGAAGCGTGGAAACTCACCGATCCGCTGGCGGACCTGGGCCTCAAGTGGGCCTCGCGGCTGCACGAAATGGGGCTCGATGTCTCCCACAATGGCTATCACCGGCACGGCGCGTATCTGACCGAGAACGCCGACATGCCGGGATTCTCGCGCGAGGAACAGCGGCTGCTGGCGCGGCTGATCGGCGGTCACCGTCGCAAGCTCACGCTGGAGGGTCTCGAGGAGCTCGTGCCACCCTGGGATCGCAGCGCGGTTTACCTGATCGTGCTGCTGCGTCTGTCAGTGCTGCTGCATCGCGGGCGCAGTCCGGCCGCACTGCCGAATATCGAACTCAGCGCCAAACCGCGCAGCCTGGAGGTGAAATTTCCGGCACGCTGGCTGCGCGAGCATCCGCTGACCACCGCTGATCTGCAGCAGGAGATCGATCATCTGAAGCCGCACGGCCTGCGCCTGCGGGTGTTCAGTACCTCGCGCGCCTGAGTTTCACACCACGCTGCCGGGACCGGCCGCATAGTGTTCCAGCAACTGCTTCTGTGCGCACACCGGATCCGCGGTCCCCGGCTCGCTGCGTACATAACTGCCATCTGGGCGCAGGATCCACGCCTGGGTGTTGTCCGCCAGATACAGCTGCAGGTCGCGCACGATGCGCTCGCGCAGCGCGTCGCGCGGCACCGGGAAGCCGACCTCGACACGCCTGAAGAAATTGCGCTCCATCCAATCGGCGCTGGCGCAGTACAGTTCCGGGTCGCCGCCATTCTCGAAGTAGAACACGCGCGAGTGCTCGAGGAAGCGGCCGATCACCGATCGCACGCTGATGTTCTCCGAGACCCCCGGCAGGCCCGGGCGCAGCGCGCAGATGCCGCGCACGATGAGATCCACCTTCACTCCGGCGCCGGAGGCGCGATACAGCGCCTCGATGGTCTGCGGGTCCACCAGCGCATTCATCTTGCAGATCACGCGCGCGGGCCGCCCGGCGCGGGCATGGGCGCCTTCGCGCTCCAGCCGCTCGATCATGCCGGCTTGCAGGGTGAACGGTGACTGCAGCAGGCGGCCGAGTTTCGGGGTCTGCGTAAGGCTCGTGAGCTGCAGGAAGATCTCGTGCACGTCCTGGCCGATGTCCCGGTCGCAGGTGAACAGGCCGTAGTCCGTATAGGCGCGAGCGGTGCGCGGGTGATAGTTGCCGGTTCCCAGGTGACAGTAGCGGCGGATGCCCTCAGGCTCACGGCGCACGATCATCGTCAGTTTCGCGTGGGTCTTGAAACCGACGACGCCGTACATGACGTGGGCGCCGGCCTCCTGCAGCCGGTTCGACAGCTCGATATTGGCTTCCTCGTCAAAGCGCGCGCGCAGTTCGACGATGACGGTCACATCCTTGCCGGCCTGCGCCGCAGCCACCAAGGCATCCACGACCGGCGAGTCATGGCCGGTGCGGTACAGGGTCTGCTTGATGGCCAGCACCTGCGGGTCCTGCGCGGCCAGGCGCACGAAGTCCATGACCGGTGCGAAGCTCTGGAAGGGATGATGCAGCAGCAGGTCCTTGTGGCGAATCACCGAGTACAGATCGGTGGTGCTCGCCAGTCGCCGCGGCAGTCCGGGCGTGAACGGCGGGTACTTGAGGTCCGGGCGCTGGATCAGGTCGTAGAGTGCCGACAGCCGGTTCAGATTGACGGGTCCGGGCATGCGATACAGATCCACGTCGGCAAGCGCGAACTGCTGCAGCAGGAAATTGATCATCTCCCTGGGGCAGTCGCGCGCCGTCTCGAGGCGTACGGCGGCACCGTAGCGACGATGGGCAAGCTCGCCCTCCAGGGCGCGCCGCAGATCGTCGATTTCCTCCTCATCGACGAACAGGTCGCTGTTGCGGGTGACGCGAAACTGGTAGCAGCCCTTCACCTCGATGCCCGGAAACAGCCGCTGCACGAAGGCCTGCACGATGCTCGTCAGCAGCACGAAGCCGCGCGGCTGACCGGGTGCGTCATCCGGCAGCGACACGACCCGCGGCAGGGAACGCGGCGCCTGCACGATCGCCAGTTCGCTATCGCGCCCGAACGCATCCTTGCCGTCCAGGTGCACGATGAAATTCAGGCTCTTGTTCTGGATGCGCGGGAATGGCCGCGCCGGATCGAGGCCCAGCGGGCTCAAGACCGGCTCGACCTCGTTCGCGAAATACTTCTCGAGCCAGCGCCGGGTCTTGGGCGTCCAGGCGGAGCGCGACTGCAGGCTCACGCCGGCCTGGGCCAGCTTCGGCAAGAGGATCTCGTTGAGACAGCGGTATTGTTCGGCGCACAGGTTCTGCGCCTGGGTGTGAATGCCATCGAGCTGTTCCGGAATCGACATGGCATCCGGGGTCTGCTGGGTCTTGCCCAGTTCCTGCAGATGCTTCAGGCCTGCGACCCGGATCTCGAAAAACTCATCGAGATTGCCCGAGCAGATGCACAGGAACTTCAGCCGTTCGAGCAGCGGCTGGGTGTCATCAAAGGCCAGCGCCAGCACCCGGTGATTGAACTCCAGGAAGGAGAGTTCACGGTTGATGTAACAGCTCGGCGCCTTGAGGTCGGGGACATCCACGTCATAACCATACACAAACGGCCATGGGGATTGAAGAAGCTGTTTCTCAGCGTGAGACGAGGCTCGGGGCGGGCGGCGGATTCAGGGAAGCCAGCAGGGGGGCGGACTTGGCCAGGAAATCGGCGCGCTGCGGTCCGTCGATGGGCAGGGCTTCGGGCAGCTTGATGGTCTGCGGGTTCTTGAACACGCCATTGACCCGATATTCATAGTGCAGGTGCGGGCCGGTCGCGAGACCCGTCATGCCCACATAGGCGATGACCTGCCCCTGGGTCACGTGCTCGCCCGGGTGCAGCCCCTTCGCGAAGCGCGAGAGGTGCCCATAGACGGTGGTGATGCCGCGGGAGTGGTCGAGCTCCACCAAGTTGCCGTACCCCCCGCGGCGGCCGGCGAACAGCACGCGGCCATCGCCCGCGGCCCGCACCGGTGTGCCGATCGGCGCGGCGTAGTCGACGCCCTTGTGGGCGCGAATGGTATTGAGGATGGGATGCATGCGATGCAGGTTGAACGGCGAGCTGACGCGCGTGAACTCCAATGGTGCACGCAGGAAGGCCTTGTGCAGGCTGCGGCCGTCCGGCGAATAGTAGTCGGCGTTGCCCGCAGGACCGACGTAGCGCACCGCCAGATATTCCTTGCCCTGGTTGACGAAGCGCGCCGCCAGCACCGGGCCGTCCTGCAGATATTTGCCATCCTGCAGCACTTCGCTATAGGTGACCGTGAAGGTGTCGCCGGGCCGGATATCGAGCACGAAATCGATGTCGTATCCGAAGATGTCGGCCAGGCTCAACGCGGTCTGATCATGGCCGCCGGCGTTGTTCACGGCCTCGAAGAGTGAGGAGTCGATACGGCCGCTGATGGTGCGCGCGCGGGTGGCCAACGGGTTCTGCAGCACATTCGCGGTGAAGCCCGTGCCCGAGCGGTCGACTTTAAGGGTCTGCTCGATGTTCAGCCGCCGTTCCAGCCCCAACAGGGCGCCGGACTTCGAGACCAGCGTCAGGGTCTCGCCGGGGTGCAAGGTGTCCAGGTGGGCGCGGATGCCGGGCAGACTGCGCAGCGATGCCAGGTCCGACAGGCTCAGGGCCAGGCGGCGAAAGATGTGATCCAGCGTGTCGTTGCGGCTGACGATGACGCGCATGGTCGACAGCTCGCTGGGGGTTACCGCGCGCATGACGGTCGCCGATGCGGCTGCCGCCGCCACCTGCGCGGGGGTCCGCGCCGGGGCGGAACTGGCCGCGGGGTACGCTGCCGCAGCGCTGTGCGGTGGCGCGGTGGCGCGGGTCAGCAGCACGCCCAGGCCCACGATGACCGCAAGTCCGCAGGCGACGGCAACCAGGGTCTGCAGCCGGGTGCGGTTATTGGCGAATTTCGGCATCTTGCTTTGCGTCACTCACGCATCGTCTAGACTTGCATGTTTCCGGCGCAATGAGAACCATGGTGGAAGTTAACGAGCAGCTGACCCAGCAACTGGCCGAGTACAAGCGCGGCACCCATGAAGTGCTGCCCGAGGCCGAGTTCATCCGCAAACTGGGGCAGAAGCGCGCGCTGCGCATCAAGGCCGGCTTTGATCCCACGGCGCCGGATCTGCACCTGGGCCATACCGTGCTACTGAACAAGATGCGCCAGTTCCAGCAGCAGGGACATGAGGTCATCTTCCTGATCGGTGACTTTACCGGACTCATCGGTGATCCGACCGGCCGCAATGCCACGCGGCCCGCGCTCACAGCGGCGGAAGTGCAGGCCAATGCGCTCACCTACCAGGCCCAAGTGTTCAAGATCCTGGATCCGGAACGCACCCGTATCGAATTCAATTCGCGCTGGCTGTCGAACATGCCGGCGCCGGATTTCGTGAGAATCGCCGCGCATTACACCGTCGCGCGCATGCTCGAGCGGGATGATTTCGCGAAGCGCTACAAGGGCGGTCAGCCGATCGCGATCCACGAGTTTCTGTATCCGCTGGCGCAGGGCTATGACTCCGTCGCACTGAAGGCCGATGTTGAGATGGGCGGCACCGACCAGAAGTTCAACCTGCTGGTGGGCCGCGCGCTGCAGGAGGCCTACGGACAGGAGCCGCAGGTGGTCATGACCATGCCGCTGCTGGAGGGCACCGATGGCATCAATAAGATGTCGAAGTCCCTCGGCAATTACATCGGCATTACCGAAGCACCCGAATCCATGTTCGGCAAGATCATGTCGATTTCGGATGATCTGATGTGGCGGTACTACGAACTGCTGAGTTTCCGCAGCCTGGCCGCCATCAAGAGCCTGCGCAGTGATGCCACGCAGGGGCGCAATCCCCGCGACATCAAGCTCGAGCTCGCGCTCGAGATAACGGCGCGCTTCCACGGCGAAGCGGCAGCGCAGGCCGCGCAGCAAGGATTCATGTCCCGGGTCAGTGACAAGGCCGTACCGACGGACCTTGCTCCGGTCGAGATCAGGGTCGAGGCCGCCGGCGTGCGGATCGCGAACCTGTTGAAGGCTGCCGGACTGGCCGCCAGCACCTCGGAGGCCAATCGCAAGATCGACGAGGGCGCCGTGAAGCTCGATGGGGCGAGGGTGACCGATCGCAACCTGACGTTGCACGTCGGCGCCGACCATGTGCTGCAGGTCGGAACGCGCCGCTATGCCCGGGTGCAGCTGGTCGGCGGCTAAGCGCCAACGGAACACGCCCCCGTTCCAGGTTATGTGGAATGCCAAGCTCACGGTCAGGTAGCGCGACAGGCCGCAAATTCCCGGCAAAACGTGGTGTCGGGCCGGGCGCCGCGCCAGGCGCGGCAAGCATTCATCGCAATGGCTTTGATGCGGCGCGATCGGCACGGGATGTTCCCGTATCCGCCCGTCGGCGATACGCCCCGCGTCGCTGCAGATGAGGCGGCGCCGTCGCGGGCTCAGACACCGCGCAAGGGCCTGTTTTTGCGCCTGCTTGCGGCTCCGGCAGGCTGCCCGAAATTTATTTTGTGACACCGCGTTGACAGCCCAAAGTCCTTGGCTATACTGCGCGCCCTCGAGTTGATCGGCGCCGGCGGTAACAGCCCGAAAGCGCAGCAAAACGAGCCCAAAATAGGGGTTGACGATAGGCGGTAAGCGCTTATACTTCGCCCCCCTTTCGAGGGAACACCTCCTGGCCCTTTGCGACCAGGACGCTTTTTAAAAATTCGGCAGGTAACTTGTGTGGGGACTCGCGTCAATGCCTCGGAAGGAGTGCAGATGACCGAGTGACCAAAGAAGTCCAGCAATGAGTCTTTTTTGAGCCATTCATGTAGATGATTAAGCACTTCAAGTGAAGAGTTTGATCCTGGCTCAGATTGAACGCTGGCGGCGTGCCTAACACATGCAAGTCGAGCGGTAACAGGTGTAGCAATACATGCTGACGAGCGGCGAACGGGTGAGTAATGCTTCGGAATCTACCCAGTAGTGGGGAATAACTAACCGAAAGGTTAGCTAATACCGCATACGTCCTACGGGAGAAAGCGGGGGTCGCAAGACCTCGCGCTATTGGATGAGCCGAAGTCGGATTAGCTAGTTGGTGGGGTAACGGCTCACCAAGGCGACGATCCGTAGCTGGTCTGAGAGGACGACCAGCCACACTGGAACTGAGACACGGTCCAGACTCCTACGGGAGGCAGCAGTGGGGAATATTGGACAATGGGGGAAACCCTGATCCAGCGACGCCGCGTGTGTGAAGAAGGCCTGCGGGTTGTAAAGCACTTTTAGTGGGGATGAAAAGTTCAGGGCTAATACCCTTGGATGTTGACCTAACCCACAGAAAAAGCACCGGCTAACTCTGTGCCAGCAGCCGCGGTAATACAGAGGGTGCAAGCGTTAATCGGAATTACTGGGCGTAAAGCGTGCGTAGGCGGTTTCGTAAGTCGGGTGTGAAAGCCCCGGGCTCAACCTGGGAATTGCATTCGAGACTGCGAAGCTAGGGTGCGGAAGAGGGAAGCGGAATTTCTGGTGTAGCGGTGAAATGCGTAGATATCAGAAGGAACATCAGTGGCGAAAGCGGCTTCCTGGTCCAGCGCCGACGCTCAGGCACGAAAGCGTGGGGAGCAAACAGGATTAGATACCCTGGTAGTCCACGCCATAAACGATGAGAACTAGACGTTGAGAGGGTAAGCCTCCCAGTGTCGCAGCTAACGCGATAAGTTCTCCGCCTGGGGAGTACGGCCGCAAGGTTGAAACTCAAAGGAATTGACGGGGACCCGCACAAGCGGTGGAGCATGTGGTTTAATTCGATGCAACGCGAATAACCTTACCTGGCCTTGACATGTCTGGAAGTCTGCAGAGATGCGGATGTGCCTTCGGGAACCAGAACACAGGTGCTGCATGGCTGTCGTCAGCTCGTGTCGTGAGATGTTGGGTTAAGTCCCGCAACGAGCGCAACCCTTGTCCTTAGTTGCCAGCATTAAGATGGGAACTCTAAGGAGACCGCCGGTGACAAACCGGAGGAAGGTGGGGATGACGTCAAGTCATCATGGCCTTTATGGCCAGGGCTACACACGTGCTACAATGGTAGAAACAGAGGGAAGCCAACGCGCGAGCGGGAGCCAATCCCAGAAAATCTATCGTAGTCCGGATCGGAGTCTGCAACTCGACTCCGTGAAGTCGGAATCGCTAGTAATCGCAGATCAGCATTGCTGCGGTGAATACGTTCCCGGGTCTTGTACACACCGCCCGTCACACCATGGGAGTTGATTGCACCAGAAGCAGGTAGCCTGACCGCAAGGGGGGCGCCTACCACGGTGTGGTCAATGACTGGGGTGAAGTCGTAACAAGGTAGCCGTACGGGAACGTGCGGCTGGATCACCTCCTTTAAAAAGACCGAACGCACTTCTGAAGAGTCGGAGGCGCGAGTTCCCAACACAAGTTACCTGCTCGAGTAAACGTGGACGGCAGTCCGTCGTGCTCCAATTGGCGTGCTGCAGAAGTTTGGGTCTGTAGCTCAGTTAGTTAGAGCGCACCCCTGATAAGGGTGAGGTCGGGGGTGCAACTCCTCCCAGACCCACCAGGTTGCATTTCAATAGTGCGTCCGTTCAGGGAGGGGCCATAGCTCAGCTGGGAGAGCGTCGCGTTTGCAACGCGAAGGTCATCGGTTCGATCCCGATTGGCTCCACCAGCCTTGAAGCCTTGATTCTTCATAACCTGCCATCCACGTATCACGATGATCCCTCTGCGGGATCATGGCGCGATGACTCGAGTTCATGCCTCATCAGGAGGCGTGAATTCGGCTGATCGCGCGATGTCCAGAACATCGTGTGCTCTTTAAAAATCCAGAAAGTTTTTTGTATTTGACGCTAATTTTCAAGCGAAATAGTCCTATTACTTTCGATTGAAATGTCGCGTTCGCATAATGTGATGAATCAGCTCCATATCCCCAAACTCCTTGGGGTTATATGGTCAAGTGAATAAGCGCACATGGTGGATGCCTTGGCGGTAGAAGGCGATGAAAGACGTGGTAGCCTGCGATAAGCATCGGGGAGCTGGCAAACAAGCTTTGATCCGGTGATGTCTGAATGGGGAAACCCACCTCGCAAGAGGTACTTTATGCTGAATAAATAGGCATATAGAGCGAACCCGGTGAATTGAAACATCTCAGTAACCGGAGGAATAGAAATCAACCGAGATTCCCTAAGTAGTGGCGAGCGAACAGGGAAAAGCCCAGTCAGGAAAAATTGGTGAGTGTTAGTGGAACAGTCTGGAAAGTCTGGCCATAGTGGGTGATAGCCCCGTACGCGAAAACACAAGCCGAGGACTGACGAAGAGTAGGACGAGACACGTGCAATCTTGTCTGAACATAGGGGGACCATCCTCTAAGGCTAAATACTCTCTACCGACCGATAGTGAACCAGTACCGTGAGGGAAAGGCGAAAAGAACCCCGGAGAGGGGAGTGAAATAGAACCTGAAACCGTGTGCGTACAAGCAGTAGGAGCTTCCGCAAGGGAGTGACTGCGTACCTTTTGTATAATGGGTCAGCGAGTTATTTTCAGTGGCAAGGCTAACCGCATAGGGGAGCCGTAGGGAAACCGAGTCTTAAATGGGCGCCACAGTCGCTGGGAATAGACCCGAAGCCAGTCGATCTATCCATGACCAGGATGAAGATCAGGTAACACTGATTGGAGGTCCGAACGAACCACTGTTGCAATAGTGCGTCGATGAGTTGTGGATAGGAGTGAAAGGCTAATCAAGGCTGGCGATAGCTGGTTCTCCCCGAAAGCTATTTAGGTAGTGCCTCGAGTGAATACTCAGGGGGGTAGAGCACTGTTTGGAGAAGGGGGCCATCTCGGCCTACCAACTCCATGCAAACTCCGAATACCCTGAAGTAATGCTCGGGAGACACACGGCGGGTGCTAACGTCCGTCGTGAAAAGGGAAAAAACCCAGACCATCAGCTAAGGTCCCAAAGTTTCGGCTAAGTGGTAAACGATGTGAGAAGGCATAGACAGCCAGGAGGTTGGCTTAGAAGCAGCCATCCTTTAAAGAAAGCGTAATAGCTCACTGGTCTAGTCGGCTCGCGCGGAAGATTTAACGGGGCTAAGCCGAGCACCGAAGCTATGGGTGTG
>DATAVA010000008.1:0-1571 GCA_036267975.1 Steroidobacteraceae bacterium
ACGCAGCAGTCCCAGTTGCGGTCAGGATTCTCGGCGAGCAGTTGCTGATGCGTCGAGCGGTTGCCGGCGCGCACGAACACCAGGTAGGGGCGGGTCATGCCTCACGCAAGGCGCGCCGGATGCGCGCGCAATGCTGCCGGCATTTCGCGTTCCCGATCAGCGAGAAGCCGACGCTGGGATCACAGATACTGGCGATCAGCGCTTCGTGCGGCCGGAACTCGACGGCAATGCGTTCACCCTCATCGAATAGGGTGCCTGGAGTGTGGGCCGTGAGCGTCTGGCCAGGGGTACTGCGGGTGATCCGCCAGCCGGCCTCCTGCGCAAGCGTGTGAACTGCCTCCCAGGCGGCCTGCGGAGAAATGCTCAGCGGCTCCGGCGCGTAGCGCAACCAGCGCAGCTGCAGGTGCAGCAGTGCCCAACCGGTGAGGGCGCAGGCCATGACGCCGAGCACACCGGTGACGGTGATGACGATGGCATCGTCCACAGTGCGCAGGAACATGGAGGTGGTCGCCAAAGCGAGGCACAGCACGCCGAGGAAGGCGCAGAAGCCCACGGGAGCGAAATATCGAACCCGCTCGCGACCGTGCAATTGCAGCAAGGTGTGACGCATGGCAATAGTATCCATCAGCCGGGGCGTTGTCGCTGCGTCACAGCTCACGAATCAATGGCTTGCAGTGCCAGAACGGGTCCCAGGACAGGCTGCGTCAGTATTGTCCAAGGGTTTGGTATAATGCCCCGTACAATTTTGCAGTGGAGACTTCGATGGCTGATCGCTTCCTTCGTTCGGGTAATCCCGGCCTGAACGACAAGACCTTTGCCAGCCAGCCGCTGGTCGGATCCGGCGAGCGCATGACTGTCCAAGGGGCAGTCAACAAATCGTTCCTGCTGCTGGTGGTGCTGCTGGCGGGGGCTTTCTGGCCCTGGTCGCAATACCTGGCCACCGGCGATGCCTCGATGGTCACCCCCGCGATGTGGATCGGCATCATCGGCGGGTTCGTGGCGGCACTCGTCATCAGCTTCAAGCCCGCCACGGCACCGTATCTGGCCATTCCCTATGCCGCGCTCGAAGGCCTGGCCATGGGCGCTATTTCGGCGGTGCTCGAACGTCGCTACCCGGGCATCGCGATCCAGGCGGTGGGTGCGACGTTTGCAGTCTTTGCCGCCATGCTGTTGGCCTACAAGACCGGTCTGATCCGGGTGACCGAACGGTTCCGCGCGGTCGTCGTCGGTGCGACCATGGCGATCGTATTGTTCTACGTCGTCACCATGGGCCTGAGTCTGTTCCATGTAAATGTGGGTGGCCTCTTCAACGGTTCGGCGCTCGGCATCGGCATTTCGCTGGCCATCATCTGCGTGGCGGCGCTTAACCTGGTCCTGGACTTCGACATCATCGAGACCGGCGCGGCGCGCGGTGCTCCGAAGTACATGGAATGGTTCTCGGCATTCGGTCTACTGGTGACGCTCGTGTGGCTGTACATGGAAATCCTGCGCCTTCTGTCCAACAGCCGCCGCAACTGATTCCGCACTGACCGATTCTCGCACTTCGGATTGCGCGCTGCCCCTCGCGGGCG
>DATAVA010000009.1:0-3226 GCA_036267975.1 Steroidobacteraceae bacterium
ACATGTGCCCGGCAAGCACCGAGCCTATGGCATGAATGGTATCATGCCGATCAAGCCCTTCGTCGATAATGAAGAGCGTTTTTCGCTTACTGGCGCGGCGCACGAACCTCCCTGAGGGTCACCCAAGTTGGGAGCCGCGCCAGTGAGCGAAAAACGGGTTGGACTAAACCGCCCCCCGACTGGGCTATGGGCGTTTAACACCGCCGGCCGCCCTGCCTGTGCAGGGTGGGGACATCTGGACGGCGGTTTTCGACCTCGCACAGTGCCGATTGGGACCCAGCGGCGTTACCGCGGGTCGGCGCTGGGTGCGTGGCGGCGGGTTGAGTGTGTCCTGAGACGCCGTTGAGTGCGTTACGGCCACGATGTCCCGCCACCGATCCGGCGGGTTGCTCAGCTTTACATGGCGGGGGCGCCGGTCGGAGATCATGATGTATCCGGAATCGATTGGCAGATGCCCGGCCGTGCGATGCAGCCGATCACCACCATCATGCCGGTGTGGCAATGCGGACACTGGTGCAGTGCGCTCCCAGTCAGGGTTTCGTAACGGTCGCGGTAGTCGGCAGGTGGCTCGGCCGGTGCAGCTGGTGCCATCCGGAGCAGTTCCCGGCAGAGCTCAAGCTTCCGCGCCCGATGGCAGTTGCCGAGGAAGCCGTAGTACCGGATGCGATGAAACCCATCCGGCAGCACATGGATCATGAACCGGCGGATGAACTCGCCAGCCTGCAGGCTCATCGTCTTCTGCTTGCTGCCGTTCCGATAATCCTTCCAACGGAAGCGGACCTTGCCCTCATCCATGGACACCAGGCGGTTGTTGGAGATGGCGACCCGGTGGGTGTACCGCCCGACATAGTCGAGAACCTGGGCTGGCCCGGCAAAGGGCCGTTTGGCATACACCACCCACTCGGTGTCACGGACGGGGGCAAGATAACGCCGGAACGCCGCAGGCTCATGCAGATGACGATGCGCGGAGAAGAAGTTCAGTTCCCCGTTGGCGAATGCCTTCTCCAGGTAGTGCAGAAACAACCCGCGGAACATCCGTGACAGCACCCGGACCGGCAGAAAGAACCCCGGTCGGCAGGAGACCCAACGCCTGCCATCCGGCGCGATCCCGCCCCCCGGCACCAGGCAGTGAAGATGGGGGTGATGCAGCAGGTTCTGTCCCCAGGTGTGCAGCACAGCCAGGAAGCCGATCTCTGCCCCCAAATGCTTCGGGTCTGCGGCGATGGTGCGCAGCGTCTCCGAGGCCGCGCGGAACAGGATGTCGTAGACCGCGGTCTGGTTCTGGAATGCGATGGTGGCGACCGCCTCGGGTACGGTGAACACCACGTGGAAGTAGTGCACGTCGAGCAATTCCGCCTGGCGGTCCGCAAGCCACTGCGCACGGGCGAGACCCTGGCACTTCGGACAGTTCCGATTGCGGCAGGAGTTGTAGGCGATGCGTTGATGGCCGCAGTCGCCGCAGCGCTCTACGTGGCCGCCGAGTGCCGCGGTGCGACAATGCTCGATCGCCAGCATGGCGCGCCGCCGCGCGCCGGACAGCGAGGCGCCATGTTGGTCGCGGAAAGCTGGACCGAAGCGGCGGAACACATCCGCCACTTCCAGCCCCTCGCGAGCCACGGAACCCGCGCGTCAGGCGGGCACGAGGTCCGGCGTGGTTGGCGGAACGGCGTTCAGAGATTCAAGTGGGCTGGCGGTGGCGCACACCTTGCTGGTGGCAATCATGAGATACTGAGCCGTGGTGCTCAGGTTGCGATGGCCCAGCAGCAACTGGATGGTACGCAGGTCAGTGCCTGCCTCCAGCAGGTGTACGGCGAAGGCGTGCCGCAGTGAATGCGGCGCAACCGGTTTGCCGATCCCGCACTGCGCCCGCACCTCGCGGCAGGTGCGGTTGATGGTGAGCGGATGCACCGGCCGCCCGGGTCGGTTACCAGGGAACAGCCATGCGCCGGGCCGAGTGCGCTTCCAATAGTCGCGCAGCAGTTCGAGCAATCTGGGCGACAGCATCACATAGCGGTCTTTACGACCCTTACCCTGCTCGACCCGGATGACCATGCGCCGGCTGTCGATGGCGTCGGGCTTGAGGCAGACGGCTTCGGAGATTCGCAGACCGGTCGCGTAACAGACGGTCAGGATCACGCGGTGCTTCAGATTGTCCACAGCGGCCAGGAAGCGCGCCACCTCGTCCTGGCTCATCACCACAGGCAGCTTCTTGGCTTGCTTGCCAGCAGGGATGTCGTCCTCAACAACCCACGGACGCTTGAGGGTGACGGTGTAGAAGAACCGCAAGGCTGAGACTGTGACGATGATCGAACTGGCTGCGAGACGCCTGTCGTTGGTGAGATGGAGCAGATAGGTCCGGATCTCGGCTGGCCCAAGACGTTCCGGTGATTGGCGAAAGTGGAGGGCGAACCGGCCAACCTGTTCGGCATACACGCGCTGCGTGTTCAGGGTCAGATTGCGTATCTGCATGTCCTCGATCATGCGCTGGCGAAGCGGACTCATTGGCGGCTCCTGTGTGAGATGAACGGCGCCACATGGCGCCGCTGCATCGTCACCCGACGGAGTCGTCAGACTAGGGAAATGCGCTCGGCCGCTGCCTCTAGACGGATCCTGTCAAATTGAGAATACGTCGATCAAATCAAAGAACTACCGCGAAGCGGTTTAGTCCAACATCCATTATCGGAAGCAAACGGCATCACTGGCTTGGTTTGACCGCGGATCGGCCGAGCCATCGCGGCAAGGCCGCTTGGCGGCAACTGGCCGGTCGCCAGCCGGCTCAGCGGAAGCGTGAGCGTTTGTTGTTGGCCGCCGCCGAAGGCATGACGGTAATCGTCATACCCCTGGACAGCACCGGGTGCGCCTTGATCTTCGCGGTGCTGCGCCGTCCAGCCCAATCCCATCAGGTGTCGGTAGACAAGCCGGCCGCCACCACGGCGGTGATGGCACTCGAGGTGTAGCTGCGCCGTGAATTCTTCGATGCAATGCCGGACCCCTATAGGCGTTGCCTCACGATGCTACCGGGCGGCACGCCGGCGAGGTTGTGTTCGTGGCGATACGCGGCCGCCAGCGCATCCCGATCCGGGCCAGCCGGCCCGCAGGTGATGCGGTGCTGATGATTGCGTGCCTCAGTAGCGGCAGCTCGCCAGTGTCGGTCGTCGGTCATTGGCCCTTCGACGGCGAACACGCCGCGGTCGTGATCGGTGACGATCAAGTAGAACGGCACGGG
>DATAVA010000010.1:0-13406 GCA_036267975.1 Steroidobacteraceae bacterium
AGTGTCAAATTGCCGGCGGCTCAATGCTCGATATGGATGCGGAGGGCAAAAACCGAGACCGGGCCGCGGTCGAGGTTGTAGGCCGGATTTCTGATCCACTGGTAGTCAAGCGTGAGCTGGGCGAACGGCACAATCGTGGCCGCCGTCAACCCGTATGCGCACGACCCGCGCGGGGATTTTCTGAACTGGGCCGCCATCGATGCCGGCAGCTTCGACTGCGCGGCGGACGCCTGGGGTTACACGGTCGGCGCTGGGAAAGCCGGCGACCCCCACGGTGTCATCCAGGCCAAATCCCTGGTCGAGCTCCGGATTGATCCACAGTTCGGCACCGCGCCACAGTCGTGCGCCCAGATACAGTGTCGCATCGGTGGTCTCGGCGCCCTTGTCCGGCTTGAGGCTGTTCGGTCCGCTGTAGGGCGCCGCAAAGGCTGCGGTTTCCTGCTCGACATACGTGAACTGGCCGTGCACCGCGAACGCTTCCGTCAGGTCGGGTGTGGCGCCGTACGTGCTGCTGGCGAGGATCAGCCCCGCCAGCGTGAACCGTCCGGGACCTGCTGCTTGTATTGGATCATCGTCGCGGATTCGCTGGCCGTTTTATGCAACTGTGTCAAGGGCAAAGTTGCGTGGCATCCGGCAAATTTGCCCTGTACAATCCGGCTCCCCTAAAGCTGGAGCGGTAGTTCAGCTGGTTAGAATACCGGCCTGTCACGCCGGGGGTCGCGGGTTCGAGTCCCGTCCGCTCCGCCATCTTAAAGACCCTAACTGATGCTGCAACAAATCGGTGACAGCCTGAAGGGCCATAAGTGGCTCACGTACACGGTGTTCGGTGCGCTGGCACTGATCTTCGCGGCGTGGGGCGCTTACGGCGTTGCCAATCTGAACTTCGGCAGCAGCAGTTACGCTGCCAAGGTCAATGGCCACACGATTCCCTACGAAGACGTTCGCGCCTCCTGGCAGCGTGAACAGAACGAGTGGCAGCAGCGTGTCGGCGGTGAAATCCCCGCCGGCCAACGCTCGCTACTCGAGGATCAGTTGCTCGAACAGGCGGTGCGCAGCGCGCTGATCACGGATCGCGCGCGCGACCTGGGGTATCGCGTTCCCGAGCAGCAGCTGACCGCCGCCGTGCGTGCCGAATCGGCATTCCAGCTGGACGGCAAGTACAACGCGGAGGTCGCGAAGTCGCGGCTGGCACAGGCGGGCATTACCCCGGACCAGTACGCCGATGACCTCAGGAACGATCTGGAGCGTCGCGAGCTGGAGGATGGCATCCAGCTTTCCCAGTTCGTCACCCCGACGGAAGTGGAACGCCTGCATGCGCTGAACGACCAGGAACGCCAGATCCGCTACGCGATGTTGCCGGTCGCCCGCTACGCCGCCGCCGCGCAGGTGTCGGATGCGGCCGTGCAGGACTATTACGATGCGCACAAGGCGCAGTTCATGACCCCCGAGTCGGTGCACCTGCAGTACGCGCAGCTGACCCTTGCCCAGGTGACCGCGCAGATCACCGTGGCCGATGCCGACCTGCAGGACTACTACACCAAGAACAAGAACCGCTACATCTCCACCGAACAGCGCCGCGCGCATCAGATCCTGGTGGCGGTGAACGCGAAGGTCGACGCTGCGGCGGCCCTGAAGAAGGCGCAGGACATCGAGGCGAAGCTGAAGGCGGGTGGCAATTTCGAGGCCCTGGCCAAGCAGGATTCCGATGACGCCGGATCGGCGGCCCAGGGAGGCGATCTGGGTCTGGTGGAGCGCAGCACTCTCGAAGGCCCGTTCGGCGATGCGCTGTTCGCCATGATGAAGCCCGGTGACATCAGTGCTCCGGTGCGTACCAAGTACGGCTATCAGATCATCCGGCTCGATGAGGTGGTGCCCGCCAAGGGCAAGACTTTCGAGGAGGCGCGCAGCGACGTGCTCGATCAGCTCAAGCGCGATCGCGCGGCCGACAAGTTCGGTGACATCCAGGAACAGATCCAGCAGAAGCTCGATCAGTCAGGGGAGACGCTGGACACACTGGCAAAGGAGTTTGGGCTGACCCTCGGCGACATCCCCGCCTACCTCAGGGGCAGCGGTGGCGGCGATCTTGGTTCCTCCAAGGAACTGCAGGACCTCGTGTTCGGCGATCCGGTGCTCGGCGAGCACCGGATCGGCGGCCCGCTCGTGGTCGATAACGATCGACTGCTGCTGGTCAAGGACCTCTCCCACGCCCTGCCGGCGCCGAAGCCGCTGGCTACCGTTCATGAGCAGATCGTCGCGACGCTGCGCAAGCAGTCGGGCAGTGAGGCGGCGCTGAAGGCTGCTGAGGCGGCGGTGAAAGACCTGCAGGCTGGCAAGGACTTTGATGCCGTGGCCAAGGAACTGGGTGTCACGGCCGACGCAGCGCGCTTCGTGGGGCGCCAGGACCCTTCAGTGCCGGCGCCGATCCGCGATGCGGCCTTCATGGCGCCCAAGCCCGGCGAACATCAGCCGCAGTACGAGGCGCTGTCGCAGCCTGACGGGGATGCCCTGCTGCTGGGTGTGCTGGCGGTGCGTGTCGATGCGGCGCCCCCCAATCCGCAGCAGATGTCGGCCCAGGCCCACGACCTTGCCCTGCAGTACGGCGAAGATGATGCGCGCGCCTACATCGATCAGGCGCGCAACACGGCCAAGGTGCAGAAGAACATCGGGATTTTCGACCAGCAGTAGGTCGGCATCGTCCAACGCGGCGTCAGTCCGCCGCGTCATCCTCGGGGAAACTCATGCCCACGGTATTGAACCCGGCGTCCACGTAGGTGACTTCCCCCGTGATGCCCGCCGCCAGATCCGAGCACAGGAAGGCGGCCGCATTGCCCACATCCTCCAGCG
Organism: Steroidobacteraceae bacterium; assembly: GCA_036267975.1. Classification (GTDB taxonomy): domain Bacteria; phylum Pseudomonadota; class Gammaproteobacteria; order Steroidobacterales; family Steroidobacteraceae; genus DAIDKA01. The sequence continues at coordinate 2,845 of DATAVA010000010.1, forward strand.
TCACGTTCCGGCGCAGCGGCGCCACCTGCGCGACGCGCGCGAGCATTTTACGAAAGCCGGCGATACCCGCGGCTGACAGGGTCTTCACGGGTCCGGCTGAAATCGCATTCACCCGGATGCCGCGCGGCCCCACATCCGCGGCCAGGAAGCGCACGTTGGCCTCCAGGCTGGCCTTCGCCAGGCCCATCACATTGTAGTTTGGCAGGCTGCGCACCGCTCCCAGGTAGGACAGGGTGAGTACGGCGCCCCGGCGGCCGGCCATCAACGGCGCCGCGGCGCGGGTCAGTGACGTCAGGCTGTAGCTGGATATGTCGTGGGCCATCCGGAAGGCCTCGCGCGAGGTGTTCTCGAGGAAGCTGCCGGCAATGGCCTCACGGGGCGCAAAGGCCACCGCGTGCACCAGGATGTCCAGTGAACCCCACTCCTGGGCGATGAATGCGAACGCGGCGCTGATGTCCTCATCGCGCGCGACATCAAGGGGCAGCGTGAGTGCATTCAAGGTCTGCGCCAGCGGCACGACCCGTTCCTTGAGCTTGTCGTTGGCGAAGGAGAGGGCGAGGGTGGCACCTTCGCGCTGCATGGCCTGGGCAATGCCCCAGGCAATCGAACGGTCCGTGGCAACCCCGACAATGAGGGCGCGCTTGCCCGCGAGAAACCCCATGTCAGGGCGCGGAGGCGTGAATAACGAGCTTCTGTCCGGGCACCAGCCGCGTCTTGCTGAGGCGATTCCAGCTGGCCACCTGCGCGACGCTCACGTGGTATTCCTGAGCGACGTGGAACAGGGTGTCACCAGCGTGGACAATGTGTGTCAGGGAGTGAGTGTCCGCGCCTGCGGCACGGCCGCCGGCGCCCGCGGCTTCCTCATCGTCCACGCTGACATTCGCGGTGCCGGAGGCGGTGGCCAGGCGCAGGCGCTGCCCGGTGCGCAGCACCGTGTTGGGCTGCATGCCGTTCATCAGGGCCAGCGCATTCACATCCACGCCGTGCTTATGGGCGATGGCCCACAAGGTTTCGCCACGGCGCACGACCACCCGGGATCGCTGCCGGCGCGAGCGATGCTCACGGCCATCGACCAGTGCCGCGGCACGCAGGGCCTTGGCCGGCAGCAGGTTTGATTCGGAGGGCACCCGCAGCGCCGTGCCCACCAGCAAGGCCCCCTTGGGCAGGTTGTTCAGTTCGCGCAGGTCCTGGGCAGTAGTGCGGAAGTGCCGCGCCACGAGGTTCACGGTGTCGCCGCGGCGGATCGAATAGGGCTTGGTATTCAAGCGCTGGTCGTCGGTGAGCTGAATCACACTGGTCCGGAACGCCTCGGCAGTATCGGCCGGCACGAGCAGCGAAAAGGGGCCGCTGGGATCGGTCGCCCAACGGTGAAAGGCCGGGTTCAGCTCGTACAGCTCGGCATCCGTGAGGCCCGCAATCTCAGCCGCCACGTGCATCGAAATCTGGCCCTTGGTATCGACCTTCGCAAAGTAGGGCTGATTCGGAATCTTGTTGAAGGCCAGACCGTAGCGTTCGGGATGGGCCACCACGCGCCCCATCGCGAGCAGCTTCGGCACATAGGCGCGCGTTTCGGCCGGCAGCTTCAGATTCCAGAAGTCGGTCGGCAGGCCTGCCGCCTGGTTGCGCGCGATGGCGCGCTCGACATTCATCTCGCCACAGTTGTAGGCCGCGATGGCCAGCAGCCAGTCGCCGTTGAATTCGGTATTCAGCGCCTGCAGGTAATCCAGTGCGGCGCGGGTCGATTCCAGGACATCGCGGCGCCCGTCATACCACCAATCCTGCTTCAGGTTGTAGCGCGAACCGGTGCCGGGAATGAACTGCCACAGACCCGAGGCACTGGAGTGCGAATAGGCATAGGGCTCGAAGGCGCTCTCGACCACCGGCAGCATCGCCAGCTCGAGCGGCATGCCACGGGCTTCGAGTTCCGTGACGATGTGATACAGGTACAGGTCGGCGCGGCTGAACGCGCGCCCCAGATAGTCGGGATTGCCGGCGTACCATTCCAGCTCGCGGTCGATGGCCGGATGATCCGAGTCGGGCAGTTTGAATCCGGCGCGGATACGGTCGAACAGGTCGCTGTAATCGGCCGGCCGCAGCGGCGGCTTCGCCTCGGCCGGAACAACCGGCTCAGCGGCGGCCGGGATCGCACTGGGGGCGGGGTCGGTCAGGGTGGTGGTGACGGGCAGGACCGCGACGGATTCCAGGGCGATGGGCTCCGGATGCACCATCGGCGGGGTCGAACAGGCGGCCAGGGTCACCATCGCGCCGGAGAGAAGGGTCTGAAGCGTTCGGCGCAGTACTTTCGAATTCAAAGTCCAGTCCCTCACAAGGCGGATGGCATAGTCATCGGGCAGCCAGCGAGGGTCATCGGACGCTGGAGCGCTAAGTGTCGTATGTTCGAATGATCTGTCGGTCTACCGTGGGACTTGCCCCCCGGGACACGAACGTACGTATTTCTGAGGCGGACTGTAACTGGTAACTTCACAGACTGGCTACTGTTTATTTGTCTGACCTCACATAACTCACGGATACTTAACCGCTGTGCCCGACCGCTATACAACCCTGCGAACCTTCTGGCAGTTGCCCCTCGGAAAGTCCCTTCTTACTGCCGAGGCTCAGCTTCTCGCGGAGGCCCTGGAGGACGTCTTTGGGTGGGAATTCCTGCAGGTGGGCGCGTGGGGGGAAGGCCGCGAGCTGCTGGCGGGCTGCCGCACGCGCCGCAAGATCGTGGTGGCGCCGGGCGCGGCCAATGGCGAGGCCGACATCATCGCCCGCCCCGCGGCGCTGCCGATCGGCCGTGACAGCGTCGATGCGGTGCTGTTGCCGCATACGCTGGAGTTCGCATCCGACCCCTACGCCATCGTGCGGGAAGTCGACCGGGTGCTCTCCGGGGAGGGTCAGCTGGTGGTGCTGGGCTTTCAGCCCTTCAGCCTGTGGGGCATCCGTGCGCAAGGCTCGCGCGCGGGCTTTCCGCCGGGCATGCGCCGCATTCTCTCGGCCGGCCGGGTGCGCGAATGGCTGGTGCTGCTGGGTTACGAAGTCGTCGCGGCGCGCGCCTACCTGCATTGCAGCCCGTGGGGCAGCGGGGCTGCGCCGATGGCCGAGCCAACGGATCATTCACCTTTGCTGCGCCGCAGCTGGTTCAACCCGATGCCCGCCGGGGCTTGGATGCTGAAGGCGCGAAAACGGGTCCGCGCCCTGACTCCGATCCGCCCGCGCCTGCGCGAGAAACAGTCCGCCGTGATCGGTCAGTTGGTAAAGCCGACCACGCGGCAGCAACCTTAAAAATGTCGGGGCAGCTCATCATCCACACGGATGGCGCGTGCCGCGGCAATCCCGGCCCCGGCGGCTGGGGGGCGCTGCTGTGCTGGAATGATACCCGCAAGGAGTTGTCCGGCGCGGAGGTGGCGACCACCAACAACCGCATGGAACTCACCGCGGCGATCATGGGCCTTGCGGCCTTGAAGCGCCCGACGGTGGCCACGGTGCAGACCGACTCGCAGTACGTGATCAAGGGCATTACCGAGTGGTTGCCCGCCTGGAAGGCGCGCGGTTGGCGCACCGCGGATCGCAAGGCGGTCAAGAACCAGGACCTGTGGGAACGGCTGGATCAGCTTGCCGGTCAGCACACCCTGCGCTGGCAATGGATCAAGGGTCACTCGGGGGATGCGGGCAACGAACGCGTCGATGAGCTCGCAAACCTCGCCATCGACGCGCTGCAGGCTGAACGCCAGACTTCGAAGGCGGTGTAAACCGAATGCGTCAGATCATACTCGACACCGAAACCACGGGCCTCGATGCCGCGCAGGACCATCGCATCATCGAAATCGGCTGTCTCGAACTGGTCAGCCGCCGACCTACCGGCCGGCACTTCCACCAATACCTCAATCCCGAGCGCGATATCGACGAGGGCGCCCTGGCGGTCCACGGCATCACCCGCGCGCGCCTGGAACCTGAACCGAAGTTCGCGCAGATCGCAGCGCAGCTGGTGGAGTTCCTGCGCGGCGCGGAACTCATCATTCACAATGCGGCCTTCGATGTGGCGTTCCTGGACGCGGAGTTCGCGCGCCTGTCCGGCGAGCCGGTGACCGTCGCTTCGCTGTGCACGGTCGTGGATTCGCTCATCCTGGCGCGCCAGATGCACCCGGGCCAGCGCAACGGCCTGGATGCGCTGTGCAAGCGCTACAGCGTCGACAATTCGGGACGGCAGCTGCACGGCGCGCTGCTGGACGCGCAGTTGCTGGGCGAGGTGTACCTGGCCATGACCGGCGGCCAGGTCGCGCTCGGGCTCGGGGAGAGCGGCAGCGCGCAAAACCGCGAGGAGCGCGCGAGCGGCCGGCCTGCGCTGCGGCCGAGCGCACCCCTGTGCGTGGTCATGGCGACGGCGGATGAGGAACGCGCGCACCAGGCCTTCCTGGAACTCATCGACAAGGCCAGCAAGGGACAGTGTCTGTGGCGCGGGAGTGCGGTCGGCAACTGATGTGTGAAGCGGGTGCGAGTCGATTAGACTTGCGCCACGCTTTGCCACCGCGATAACGATGTCCACCATGCAAGTACCCCTGCTGGATCTGAAGCCGCAGTACGCCAGCTTGAAGACCGCGGCGCTGGCGGCCATCGAAAGGGTCTGCGCGAGCCAAGGCTTCATCCTCGGTGCCGAGGTCACGAAGCTCGAGCACGATGTCGCGGCCTACGGTCAATGCAAGTTCGGCATCGGTGTCTCCTCCGGCACGGACGCCCTGCTGCTCGCATTGATGGCCTTGGACATCGGTGCGGGGCACGAGGTCATCACCAGCCCGTACACGTTTTTCGCCACCGCCGGCACCATCGCCCGCACCGGTGCGCGGCCGACCTTCTGTGACATCGATCCGGTGACCTTCAACCTGGACCCCGCGGCGGTTGAGACCTTTCTGACCACGGGTTGCGAGCTTCGCGGCGGAGCGCTGACCAACAAGGCCACCGGCGGCATCATCAAGGCGCTGATGCCCGTACACCTGTACGGACAGGTGGCGGATATGCAGCCGCTGCAGACCCTGGCGCGCCGCTACGGCCTGGCCGTGATCGAGGATGCAGCGCAGGCCATTGGCGCAGCGGATGCGCACGGACAGCGGGCGGGCAGCTGGGGGGACATCGGCTGCCTGTCATTTTTTCCGACCAAGAACCTGGGCGCCTTCGGCGATGCCGGCATGTGCGTGACGCAGGATGCGACCCTCGCCGAGCGGATGAGTGTGCTGCGTGTCCACGGCGGCAAGCCGAAGTACTACCACGCGCTGATCGGCGGCAATTTCCGCATCGATGAGATTCAGGCGGCGGTGCTGAACGTGAAGCTGCCGCACCTGGATGCGTGGACCGCCGCGCGCCAGCGCAATGCGGCCTTCTACGACAGTGCCTTTGCCAAAGCGCAGCTGGGCGATGAGGTACGCACGCCCACGGCCATACCCGGCGGCCGGCATATCTACAATCAGTACGTGATCCGCGCCCGCGATCGCGATGCGCTGCGGCAGCATCTGACGGAACGAAAAGTCGGTTCGGAAATCTACTACCCGGTGCCGCTGCACCTGCAGCAATGCTTCGCCTATCTCGGCCACGCCGCCGGTGCCTTCCCGCATTCGGAAAGTGCGGCCCTGCAGACGGTGGCGCTGCCGATCTATCCGGAACTGGCCCCCGAACAATTGCAGTACGTCGTCGACAGCATCGCGGAGTTCTACGCATGACCGGCACTCCCGGACCCCTGATGGAGTTGAGTTCCAATGCTTCTGGATGAACTGCGCGCGAAACGTGACGCCATCTCAGAGCTGGGCCGCCAGTACGGGGCGCGGCGTATCCGGGTATTCGGCTCCGTGGCCCGGCGTGAGGAGCGGCCGGAAAGCGATGTCGATTTTCTGGTGGACTTCCCATCGGGTTATGACTTGTTTGCCCAACGGCTGCCGTTGACGGAGAAGCTCACTGAAATGCTCCGGCGCGCGGTTGAGGTTGTGCCCGAGCATGAGCTGAACCGGCATATCCGCGACCGCGTACTGGATGAGGCCGTGGAATTGTGAGCAAGCCCTGGCAGCCCTACGCGCTGCACATCCTGGATGCGATCGGACGAATCCGCGCTATCCAGCAGCGTGGTGATCTTGTCGCAGATCAGGTGCTCTACGACGCCACTTTGAGGAACCTGCAGACCCTTTCGGAAGCAACCCAGATGCTTCCGGATGAGCTGAAAGTGACGGCCCCGCGGATTCCGTGGAGTCAGATCAGTGGGTTCCGTAATATTCTCGTCCACAATTACCTGGGCAACATCGATCCTTTGACGGTTGCGGCTGTTGTTGCACAGCACCTGTCGCCCCTGGAGGACAGCATCCGCAGGATGCTGTCCGAAGACAAGATTTGAGGTTAGGTTCACTGATGCACATGTTTCTTCGCCAGGCATGGCGGACCAATATCATCGACAGCATCGCGGAGTTCTACGCATGACCAGCACTCCCGGACCCCTGACGCCCATCTGGGGCGAAATCGCCGCCCACGAGTCGCGCCTGAGCGCCGTGCACACGCGGGATCTGTTCGCACAGGATCCGGGTCGCTACGCACGCTTCGCGCGCGAAGCGCTGGGCCTGTCGATGGATTTCTCGCGCCAGCGCATCGACCAGGAAGCGCTCTACAAGTTGTATGCGCTGGCCGACTTCGTGCAGCTGCGCGATCGCATCGAGGGCATGTTCAAGGGCGAGCACATCAATCGCAGCGAGGATCGCGCGGTGCTGCATGTGGCCCTGCGCCAGCCGCGCGGGGCCGCGATTGGCGGCAAGGATATTGCCGCGCAGGTCATTACCGAGCGCGAGCGGATGCTCAATTTCGCGGAAAGTGTGCGCGCGGGGCGCATTGTCGGCAGTGCCGGCAAGCCCTTCACCCTGATCGTCAACATCGGCATCGGCGGATCGGATCTGGGCCCGGCGATGGCCGTGCTGGCGTTGGAGGAATTTACCGCCGGTGCGCCGCGGGTCGAGTTCGTCTCCAATGTCGATGGCTGCCATCTGTACGATGTGCTCAAGGGTGCGGATGCCGCGACCACGCTGTTCATCGTTGCCTCCAAGACCTTCACGACGCTCGAGACGCTCACCAATGCCAAAACCGCGCGCGCGTGGCTGGTCGGGAAGCTGGGCGAAAGCATCGTCACGCAGCACTTCGCGGCCGTGTCCACCAACCACAAGGCCATGGATGCGTTCGGGGTGCACAAGGACTACCGGTTCACAATGTGGGACTGGGTCGGCGGTCGCTATTCGATGTGGTCATCGATCGGTGTCGCGCTGGCCATCGCTATCGGCAAGGTGAACTTCGAGCAGTTCCTCGCCGGTGCCAACGCGATGGATGAGCATTTCCGCAGGACCGAATGGGCGGAAAACCTGCCGGTGCTGATGGGCCTGATCGGGGTATGGAATATCAATTTCCGCAAACTCCCGACCCTCGCCGTGCTGCCCTATGACGATCGGCTCAAGCGCCTGTCGGCCTACCTGCAGCAGCTTGAAATGGAGAGCAACGGCAAGTCGGTGACCCAGGACGGCGAGCGCACCCGCTGGGAGACGGCCGCGGTGATCTGGGGTGAACCGGGCAGCAATGCCCAGCATTCGTTCTTTCAGCTGCTGCACCAGGGCACCATGCGGGCCGCGCTGGACTTCATCGCGCCGGTGAACTCCTCCTGCGCTGACCAGCATCATCAGAATCTGGCCCTCGCCAACTGCCTGGCGCAGGCCGAGGCCTTCATGAACGGCCAGAACGGGCCCGACATTCCACCGCAGAAGGTGCATGTCGGGGACCGGCCCAGCACGTTGATTCTGTTCAGCCGCCTCGATCCCACGACGTTGGGCAAACTGGTGGCGCTGTACGAGCATAAGGTGTTCACCCAGGGCGTGATCTGGGGCATCAACAGTTTCGATCAATGGGGCGTGGAGCTGGGCAAGAAGCTGGCCGAGTCGCTGGTGCCGCTGGTGGAGAACCCGGCGCAGGCGAAGGACGCGAGCCCCGGTGTAAAAGGCGCGCTGGCGCGCATCTCCCAGTGGCGGGGGCGGTAATTCAATGATCAAGGTCGAGGACAGGATGTCGAATGCAGTTCGGACAGGTCAGCGCAGGGCGCTATGGCGCGCGAGTGTCTGCGCCGTAGCCACGATTTTCAGTGCTCTGGTGGGGCAGAACCTGTCTGCCCAGACCACTTCTGGGACCGGGTCGGGTGTTGACGCGCTGGGAATCTTCCAGGGACTGTCGGCCGATCAGCAGCAGCAGATCATGGAGCGCCTCGGCGGCGGCGGCGGCGGCACGGGCACCGGCAGCACGTCGAGCACTTCAGGCGCGAACTCGAGGAGCGAGAGTAACGCGCAGCAGCAGCCCAGTGACCAGCAGAACCCGCGGCGTACGCGCCGCGACGAAGACCAGGAACAGTACACGGATCAAAATCAGGAGCAGGCGGCGAATGCTGGGCCGCCATTGTTCAAAGGGCTGGATTCGGTCGTGGTGGAAGTGGATCTGCAGCCACTCAAACCACGGCAGGTGGACACCTTCTCAGCCCTCGCCTCCAGCAGCTACAGCACGCAGCTGCAGTTGCAGCAGACTCAGCAGCTCGCGCAGGCGCAGCTGCAGCAGCTGCAGATCCAACAGCAGGCGCGGGCACCGGCGCCGGCGCTAACGACATCGGATGACGCTGATACCCTGACCGATCAGCAAAAGGCGAATCTGCAGAAGATGGTCGCGCAGATCCGCCTTCGAAATCCGTATCAGCTCTCCCGCGATGGTGTCCTGACGCTACCTGGACTTTCCGCCATTCCGCTGGCGGGTCTCACGGAGATGCAGGCCACGTTGCGACTGGAAGTCGATTCGAATTTGCGTGGCCTTTATTTTCGCATCACGCGTCTGCCGCTGCGCAAGACCGGGCTGGAAGGTCTTAAGCCCTTTGGCTATGACCTGTTCGAACGCGACCCGTCGACGTTCTCGCCAGTGACCAACGTGCCGGTGCCCACTGACTACGTGCTGGGCTCCGGCGACCAATTGCAGGTCCAGCTCTATGGCAATCAGAACCGAAATTTCCCGTTGTTGGTGGACCGAGAAGGGCGGGTGAATTTTCCGGAGCTCGGGCCCATCAATGTCGCCGGCCAGCGCTTCTCGACCGTCAAGGAGGATCTCGAGCAGCGCGTGGCGCGTCAGATGATCGGGGTGAAGGCCAGCATCAGCATGGGCGATACCCGCGCCATCCGTGTGTTCGTGCTGGGTGAGGCACAAACGCCCGGTTCTTACACCATCAGTGGCCTGGGCACGATGATCTCCGCCCTGTACGCGGCAGGGGGAATCAAGCGCATCGGGTCGTTGCGCGACATCCAGTTGAAGCGCGCGGGCAGTGTCGTACGGCACCTGGATCTTTATGATCTCCTGCTTCGCGGCGATACTACCGATGATGCCAAGCTGTTGCCCGGTGATGTGGTGTTCATCCCGCCTCTGGGAGAAACCGCCAGTGTGGAAGGAGAGGTCAACCGGCCTGCGATCTATGAAATCCATCCCGGCGCGACGGTGGCGGAACTCGTCAGGCTGGCGGGCGGCGTGACACCCGAGGCGGATCGCAGCAACGCGCAGCTCACGAGCATTGATGAGCGCGGCGATCGACGCGTCGTCGCCGTCAGTCTGACGACTGCCGCATCGAGCGCTCGGGCGCTGCGCAATGGCGATCTGTTGCGCGTGCCGCGCCTGATTCCTACCCTTGATGCCGGAATAAGGATTCAGGGGTATGTCTTCACGCCGGGTGCTGTGGCCTGGTACCCCGGCATGAAGCTTACCGACGCACTGCATTCGGTGGATGATCTGCGCCCAGACGCGGATCTGCACTATGTGATGATCAGACGTGAATTGCCGCCCGACCGGCACATAGTGGCGCTGTCAGCCGATCTGGCGGCGGCACTTGCCAATCCGGCCTCCGCTGCGAACGTGCCCCTCATGGCGCGGGATGAGCTCACGGTATTCGACCTGACTTCCGAACGCAGCCATATCCTTCAGCCGTTGATGACTGACCTGAGTATGCAGGCGGGTTTCAGTCAGCCAACCCCCGTGGTCCGCATCGATGGCCGGGTCAAGGTGCCCGGAGCGTATCCGCTGGAGCCCGGCATGCGCGTCAGCGATCTGATTCGTGCCGGCGGGAGCCTCGCGGATTCGGCCTATGGCGGACTTGGGGAACTGGCACGCTATCAGGTCGTGGATGGGAAGTCGCGTCAGACACAGGTCATTGATGTCGACCTGGCTGCGGTGCTGCGGGGGGACGCGTCCGCGAATCTCAAGCTGCAACCTTACGATGCGCTATCAGTGAAGGAAATTTCCCTTTGGGGCGAAACCGAACAGGTGACCCTGGCGGGACAGGTGAGATTCCCGGGCACCTATGCGATCAAGCACGGCGAGACGCTGAAATCCGTACTGGACCGGGCGGGCGGTTTGACCGAATACGCCTTTCCGGAGGGCAGCGTCTTTACGCGTACCGAGCTGCAGCAGCGCGAGCAGCAGCAGCTGGACTTCCTGGGTCAGCGCATGCAGACCGATATTGCGACGATGGCCCTGCA
>DATAVA010000011.1:0-49389 GCA_036267975.1 Steroidobacteraceae bacterium
CCCACCGATGATCGCGACGCGTCGAACCTGCGAGCCTACGAGCATATGGCCTCCGTTGTGACGCAAGAATGCCACGTCGGGTTTGAGATTGGCACTAAACCGGGGCAAGATGCCGCGCTCCACCGCCCAACCCGGCAGCCAATGTGACCCGAACCGGTATTGATCGAGTCTTCGAGCGTCGCCTCTCCGCCCTGATCAACTGCGGGGAGCCCCAGGTATTGCAAGGCGGGCTGAAGGGGGCGGAAAAGGAGTCCCTACGGGTGCAGCCCGATGGCCACCTGGCGCGCACCCCCCACCCGCGGGCACTCGGTTCGGCGCTGACCAATGAGCACCTCACGACCGACTTTTCCGAGTCGTTGATCGAACTGGTCACCCCACCCTTCGCGCAAAGCTGGGAGCTGCTGCAGTACCTGCTCGATCTGCATCAGTTCATCTACGCCCACATGGGGGATGAGCTGCTGTGGGCGACCAGCATGCCCGGGATCATCGAGTCCGACGCCAGCATTCCGATTGCCTACTATGGCAAGTCGAACGTGGCGCAGATGAAGAGCATCTATCGCCGTGGACTCGGACTGCGCTATGGACGGATGATGCAGGCGATCTCCGGCGTCCACTTCAACTACTCATTCCCGGCGAAATTCTGGGAGGCCTACCAGGAGTTGCGCGGCGCGCGCGAGCGCGGCCAGGCATTCATCTCCAGCAGCTACTTCGAGCTGCTGCGCAACTACCGGCGCTTCGGCTGGATCGTGCTGTACCTGTTCGGCGTCTCGCCCGTGCTCAGCCGCTCCTTCGTCGCCGGTCGCGACATCAGCCTGCCGGAGCTCACGCGCGATACTCTGTACGAACCGTATGCAACGTCGCTGCGCATGAGCGACATCGGCTATCGCAACCGCAACCAGGCCGGACTTGCGGTTTCGGTCAACAGTCTCGAGGAGTACGTGACCGATCTGAGCCGTGCGATCAGCACGCCGAGCCCGGCCTATGAGGCTCTCGGCGTGAAGGTGGACGGGGAGTACCGTCAGCTGAACGCCAACATCCTGCAGATCGAGAATGAGTACTACAGCTTCATTCGGCCGAAGCGGGTGGCATCCTCAGGTGAACGGCCGACGCGCGCACTGCTGCGCGCGGGCGTCGAATACGTCGAAGTGCGGGCACTGGATGTGAGCGCGTTCGATCCGGTCGGCGTAAACCAGAGCAAGCTGCGTTTCCTTGAGGCATTCCTGGCCCTGTGCGTGCTGAAGGACAGCCCGCCCATCAGCGAAAGCGAGCAGTCGCTGCTGGATGAGAACCATGTGACCGTGGCGCGCCGTGGTCGCGAACCGGGGCTGACACTGTGGCGCGATGGCAGCAGCGTGCCAATGCAAGTGTGGGCCGGCGATCTGCTCGATTCGATGACCGGCATCTGCGAAGTGCTCGATCGCGGCGACCCGGCAAAGCCGTATGCCACCGCGCTGGCTGCGCAGACCGCGAAACTCACCGACGTGCGGCTCACCCCTTCGGCGCGGCTGCTGGCCGAACTGCGCTCAACGGGAGAATCGTTCTTCGAGCTGGCGCTGCGCATGTCGACCATGCACAAGGCCTATTTCCGTGACCTGCACACGCCGAACCCGCAGCGCCTGTCGGAGCTGTCGGCCGAGGCCGAAGAGTCGCTGCGCCGGCAGCGCGAAATCGAGGCCAAGGACCGCATCTCGTTCGAGGCCTACCTGGCGACGTATTTTTCGGACCTGCCGACCGCGGCCAAATAATCCCAGCTCAGGTCAATCAGCGCAGCCGAATCAGCCGCTCACGTGCCTGGTCGCAGCGTTGCTTGAGGAGCGGCAGCAACGCCTGCTCGCACGCCATGCCGTCATCTTCCGCGGTGGCAAGCTGCAGGTCGCAGAACATTCGGAAATACTCGCCGTAATACTGCTCATATGCCGCAAGCGGTGCATCGAACGCCGAATCGCGCAGCACCTGCGTGCCGATGTAGCGCGAGCACGAAGCGCTGACCCGGCTGCGGGTGTAATGCCCGTGCTCGAGGAGCAGCGAGGTGGCGTAGTCGCGCGGGCCGTAGAATATTTCAACATAGCGATGGCGCTGCGCGCCGGTGATGTGACGGTCGCGCAGGTACTCGAACACCGCGCGCCGGTGGATGAGCCGCAGGGTCAGTGCCCGCATCCGCACGAGCTGCGCACGCAGACGTGTCGGCTCACACACCTGCTGCATGAGTCGCGAGTGTCCGATTTCCCACTCAGTGTAGGTACCCGGGTGCTGCATCAGGCGCATTGCCATGACGTGCTGTTCATGGGTGTCATCGCGCGCCGTGGCGGCAACATGCGAGTGCGATGCACTCATGAGCCATTCGTGCCGCATGCGCGCCATGACTATCCTTTCGTGAAAATCACCCTACGGCAGAGCGATAGTAACAAATTGTGGCTTCGCTGCGATGAAATCGCGGCATGCCAGCGCAGGTCGAAGTGTGCGCTGCGATCGGCGGGGCGGCCGGCGGTAGGGAGTGCCGGGGGTCGAAAATTTGCGCTGCGGCACGAAAAGGAGTGAGCTTGCGCCCGGTCGTTGCGCCGGAGGGCGGCCGAGGTTGACGCACCAATTCGGGGCGGTGGTTCCGGGACGGCGCTCCGCAACGGTGCGCGGTCCACCCTGGGAAATCACGGAGAGCCATGAAAAGCCGCGATTTTCCATCCGCGTTGCACATGGCATGAAAACTGCAAAAATGCTCTGGCCTGCGTAACATGGCCCATAAGTACCTGGACGGGGAATTAACAACATGAAACTGGTCACCGCGATCATCAAGCCGTTCAAGCTCGACGACGTACGCGCCGCGCTGTCTGACATCGGCGTTTCGGGAATGACTGTCACGGAAGTAAAGGGATTTGGCCGGCAACGCGGCCACACCGAGCTGTACCGCGGCGCTGAATATGTGGTGGATTTTGTGCCCAAGACCCGTATCGAGGTGGCGGTGCGCAGCGACCTCGCCGATCAGGTCGTCGAGGCGATCCTCAAGTCTGCCAAGACCGGCAAGGTCGGCGATGGCAAGATCTTCATCACTGATATCCAGCGCGTCATCCGCATTCGTACCGGCGAGACGGACGACACCGCGCTGTAGCTTTCCGCAACCCGCGCCGGACATCGCAAAAACCCCTAAGGCGCGAGTTCCAGCCAACCGAACCTGCACGTGATTCGGGGCCGCATTTGCGGCCCCGTTGAGCGTCTGCGGGCCGGTGACGCGGTACACTGCCGCGCATGAATGATGCTGATGCGTTGCGGCAGGCCGCCAATAAGCTGCGTCTGGGCGAGAATCGGCGCCATATTTTCCTGTGCATGGGCGGCAAGTGCGCCAACGAACAGGACCAGCAAGAGTCCTGGGACTATCTGAAGCGCCGCCTGCGCGAGCTGGGGCTGGCGGACGCCCCGGAAGGGGTACTGCGCACCAAGGCCGATTGCCTGCGCATCTGCGTGGCCGGCCCGATCGCCGTCGTGTATCCGGAAGGCACCTGGTATCGCGACTGTTCGCCCAAAAACCTGGAGCGCATCATTCACGAACACCTGCTGGGCGGTCGCCCGGTGCGGGAGCTGGCCTTCGAGACGGCACCGCTGCCGGCTTAGCCCCCCGATTTCACCAGCTGCATGGGGCGGGCGGTACGGCCCATCCCCAAGGCGCCGCTGCGGGCGACCTCGAGCAGCTCCGCACGCGCGGTCAGGTCGCGGATGAAGGTGTTGATCTCCGCCTCGCTGGCCGTCAGTTCGACGATGAACCCATCGAGCGCCGGGTCGAGCACGCGTCCCCCGGTGCGGACGACATAGCCGCGCAGGCCATCGGTGTGCTCCGGTCGTACCTTCAGTTTCAGCAATACGAGTTCGCGCTCGAGGTGCTCGCCGGTGGTCATGTCCTCGACCCGCACCACATCGATGAGCTTGTGCAGCTGATTGACGATCTGCTGGATGATGGCATCGGAGCCGGTGGTCACCATGGTGATGCGCGACACCGTCGCCTCATCCGTCGGGGCGACCGACAAGGATTCGATATTGTAGCCGCGGGTGGAAAACAGGCCCGCGACGCGTGACAGCGCCCCGGCCTCGTTCTGCAGAAGAATGGCGATGATGTGACGCATGGAATTTGGCGGGCGAATTATCCGAAACAGCCCAAAAATGGGGCTTAAAGGGCAACTGTAGCCTCTCCGTGCACCAAACTGCTACTCTTTGAGACCCCCTTCGGGCCATGCGTCCTCGAGCTTGCGAAATGAACGATACCGTCATCATGGCCCGGCCGACCGGGCACCCCCTGGCCGGCCAGCAGATGACCGGCGCGCAGATGCTCGTACAGGTACTGGCCGATGAGGGCGTTACGGCCATTTTCGGCTACAGCGGCGGGGCGATTCTGCCGACCTATGATGCGGTCTTCCTGTTCAACGAGCAGGCCCAGGCGCAGGGCACCCGGCAGGTGCCGCTGATCGTACCGGCGAACGAGCAGGGCGCGGGATTCATGGCCGCCGGTTATGCCCGCGCCACGGGCAAGGTCGGCGTTTGCCTGGTGACCTCCGGCCCCGGCGCCACGAACACGGTCACTCCGGTGCGCGATTGCATGGCCGACTCCATCCCGGTGGTCGTGATCTGTGGCCAGGTGGCCACGGGCGCCATCGGCACCGACGCCTTCCAGGAGGCACCTGTCGCCTCACTGATGGGCGCGGTGGCCAAGCATATCTTCCTGGTTACCGACCCGGCAAAGCTCGAGGCCACCCTGCGCACGGCATTCGAGATTGCCCGCACCGGCCGGCCCGGCCCGGTCGTGGTGGACGTACCGAAGGACGTGCAGAACTGGAAGGGCGCCTACCTCGGCAGCGGCACCCTGCCGGTGCCCGGCTATCGCAGCCGCATCGTGAACCTGGTGCGCGACAGTCTCGGCACCAGCGATGCCGACCGCTTCTTTGAGCTGCTCGGCGCGGCCCAACGTCCGCTGATCTACGCCGGTGGCGGCGTCATCAACGCCGAGGCCGCCGACGCGCTGCTGCAGTTTTCGCAGGCGTTCGGCATCCCCGTCGTGACGACCCTGATGGGACTTGGCGCCATGGATACGAAGGGGCCGCTGTGTGTCGGCATGCTCGGCATGCACGGTGCGGCGTATGCCAATTACGCCGTCGATGACTGCGATTTTCTCATCGCGCTGGGCGCCCGCTTCGATGATCGGGTGGCCACCGTACCCGCGAAATTCGCGCCCAATGCCAAGGCCATCGCCCAGTTTGACATCGACCGCGCCGAAATCGACAAGGTCCGCAAAGTGCAGTGGAACCATGTCGGCTTGCTGGACGAGGCGCTGCGTGCGCTGGTGAACCACGGGCGGCGCGCGGGGTTCAAGCCGGATTATTCAGCCTGGCGTGCGCATATCGACACCCTGAAGCGAGACCACGCCTTCAACTACGACCGCAACAGCGTCGCGATCCAGCCCTATCACGTGATCGAGGAGATCAACCGCCTGACGAAGGGCGAGGCGATCGTCGCCACCGGCGTCGGCCAGCACCAGATGTGGGCGGCCCAGTACTTCGATTTCCGCAAGCCGCGCCAGTGGCTGACCTCCGGCAGCATGGGCACGATGGGCTTCGGGCTGCCGGCCGCCATCGGCGCGCAGATCGCGCACCCGCAGGCGCTGGTCATCGACATCGACGGCGACGCCAGCATCCGCATGAATATCGGTGAGCTGGAGACGGTGACGACCTACGACCTGCCGGTGAAGGTGGTCGTGCTCAACAACAACGGCGACGGCATGGTGCGCCAGTGGCAGAAGCTGTTCTTTAAGGGCCGCTTTTCGGCCAGTGACAAGTCCCTGCACACCAAGGATTTCATCAAGGCCGCGCAGGCCGATGGCTTCAAATACGCGGTGCGCCTGGACGATAAGAAGGATGTCGCGCGGGTCGTGGCCGAGTTCATCAACTTCAAGGGCCCGGCTTTCCTCGAAGTCGTGATTGACCGCGACGCGGGCGTGTTCCCGATGGTCGGTCCCGGTCAGCCGTATGCGGAAATGATCACCGGCGATTTCATCGCCTCGCGCGCGCTGCCCGAGACGCAGACACCGGTTTCAACCGAGAGCTTCTGAGCGCGATTCTCGCCGGCTGCTACAAGCCCGATAGCTGCCACAGGCCCGGGCCGGAGGCGCAGGCCATCCCCCGGTGCTTCGCGTGCTGCTCGTTGCCGGCGACCTTGATGCGGAACGCACGGCAGGTACCGGCAATACCGTCGCGGCCCGCATCCGGGCGCATTTCGTAATGAATGCCCGTCGCGCCATTGTCCCACCGCACCCACCGGCCACTGGCGCCGAGCTCCAGCACCTGGCCCATGCAGGCCCGGTCGCCCTCATCGAGATCCGCGCCAATGCGTGGCGGCAGCAGATCCGAGACGTGCGCGCCGACGAGCATGGCCGCATTGCGATTCAGCGCGCGGCGCTGACCGAGGCTGGCCATCGCATCGCTGTGCCGTGGACTTTCCGTGATGCGCGCGCGGTCGCAATGCCCGGATCTGACCGCAAAGTCGCTCGGCCAGTGCACGCCGGAGAAGCCGCGAAAATCGCCAGCCTTCGTGGTCGGGGACGCGGTCGCCGCTGTCCGCGGGGCGGCCGCGCATGACGTCAGTGCCAGCAGCGCCGCGAGCAGCGCCGCGCGGGCGGGGGTCGGCTTCGAGAGCGTGTGCATGAAGATTCCCGAAAATGGCCTTGGGGCGCACCCATTGTCGCGCCATGGACGCTCCCGTGGGAGTGGCTTGACGCAGCTGCGACACGTGTCACGACACACGCGAGGTTGAATCATTTGCCATCCGCGCCTTAGAGTCAGGGACCTTCGCGCAGTTTCGCGAAAAAGGGGATTCACAATGAGCAGCTCCGCGGTCCCAGGCCAGTTCGTCTGGCACGAATTGCTGACGGCCGACCCGGCGGCGGGTGCCGGGTTTTATTCCAAGGTACTCGGTTGGAACGCGCAACCCGCGCAGGGCATGGAGGACTACACCATGCTCTCGCACGGCAAGGCCGCGGTAGGCGGTGCGCGCGTGGTCGGCAAGGATAGCCTCGCCAGCAAGGCCGGCCCGAACTGGCTCACCTATGTCGGGGTGCCGGATCTCGAAGCAGCACTGGCCAGCATCCAGGCCAAGGGTGGCCAGGTGATCCACCCGGTCACCGCGATCGCCTCCGGCGGCGGCCGTTATGCCGTCATTGCCGATCCGCAGGGCGCCGTCATCGGTGTGTTTGAGCCGCCGGCCGGCAGGCCCAGCGGCAGCTCCGATGCAGCACCCGGTCCGGTAGTCTGGCATGAGTTGACGGCTGAGGACCCCGTCGCCGCCTTGCAGTTCTACAAGGATGTCTTCGGCTGGGATGTGGTCGCTACCCACCCGATGGGCGGCGAGGTCGGAACCTACTACCTGTTCGGCAAAGGCACGACGCAGATGGGGGGCGCCTTCGGCCGAGGCAAGAACCTGGCGCCGAGCTGGCCGCGCTGGCTGGTGTATCTGGCCGTTCCGAGCGTCACGGCCGCCGTGGAGGCCAGCAAGGCGGCGGGCGGTCAAGTCCTCAATGGACCGCACCAGGTTCCCGGTGGTGGCTGGGTTGCGCAGATCATCGATTCGCACGGCGTGCCGGTGGCGCTGCATGGGCCGAAGGAGGCCGCTGCGACGGCACCGAAGGCGCCCGCAAAGCCAAAGGCCAAGACCAAGATCAAGCCCAAGACCAAGGCAAAACCCAAGGCAAAACCCAAGGCAAAGACCAAGACGACATCCAAAGCCAAGTCCGCGCCTAAGCCGAAAAGGGTGATGAAGAGCAAGGCCAAGGCCAAGGGCCGTGCGAAGGCGAAGAAGTCGCCAGCGCCGCGCCGCAAGGTCAAGACCAAGATGAAGGCGAAGACCAAGGTGCGCTCGAAGGCCCGCAAGGCCCCGCGGCGCGCTAAGTAGGATCAGGTATGGCAAGCCCTGGGCCGCTCAGCCCAGGGCGCGCCCGTCAGGGCAAGCTCACTTGCCCTGCGTCTCCGCGTCGCTACGCTGCCGGGCGTCGGCCTGCTGCGCCTGCTCCAGCTCGCGCTTGACCCGATCTTCCGTCTGTTTGGCCTGTTGCGCTTGCTGCACTTCGGCGGCGGCCCCCGTTCCGGTTGCCACGGCAGTGCCGGCCAACCCGCAGCCCGTGCACAGGGCCGCGATGAGCAGCGGAAATACGACACGGATCATGGCGGTCTCCTTGGCCACTTTGCGCAGTTTGCAGCCAGTTTGAGACCCAGTGCCAGGTACGGCGTCTCGTTCCTTAAAGACCGCTCCGAATCCTTATATAGTGGGTCCGACTGAACGAGTCGGAGGCTGAATGCCCAAAGGCCCTGGAAAACCTGCATTGCCGGTCGCACCCCGCGTGCGTCGTGGCTATTTCGAAAGCCGTTACGGGCAGCTGCATGTGCACAACGCAATTCCGCCCGGCGGCGGCTTCGATGAGAGCACTTCGCTGATTTGCCTGCATGCGACGCCGCGCTCCGCGGCGAGCCTGCTGCCGCTGCTGGGCCTCATGGGCATGGACCGCTCGGTATACGCGCCCGACCTGCCGGGCTTCGGCAACTCCGATCCGCCGCCGGCGCGGCCCAGCATTGCCGACTACGCCGGCGCCGTGGTGGATTTTTGTACCTCGATGCGCTTCCGTCAGATCGACGTGCTCGGATACCAGACTGGCGCGCTGGTCGCGGCTGAACTGGCGCTGGTGCTGCCCGCTGTCGTGCGCCGGGTCGTGCTGATGGGCGTGCCAGTCCCCGATGACGCCGAGCGCGAGAATTTCCGGCGCACGCCCTGGCCCCTGCCACCGGTTGTCGATGGCAGTCATCTGCAGGCCGAATGGGACCGCACCCAGACCTCGGTGCACGCGGGCGCCGCCCTTGAGACGATGGCGGCAAGTTTTGCCGAACAGCTGGCCAACGGCCCCATGGCCTGGTGGGGATTGCACGCAGCGATGCAGTACCCGACGGCGGAGCGCCTGCGCCTGATCGCGCAACCGGCCCTGCTGATCCGCTCGCGCGATGGCCGCGGCGCGGACCGTAACCGCGTGCGCGACCTGCTGCTGCGGGCACAGACCGTCGAACAATCGGAAATCTATGGCAGCGATCTGTTTGAGTTTGCCGCGACACCCTTGAGTGCTGTGTTGCGGGAGTTCCTCCGCGGTTAAAGCGAGTCGCACATCATGAACGCATCCAGTCAGTCATTCCCACATAGCCCAGCCGACGCGGAAACCACGGCCGAGCTGCCGGTGCTGGATATCGCCGCCTACGAGGCGCGTCACGCCCAGGATCCACTGTCGAGCACCGACACCTGGGCCACCCCGACGATGAGCCCGGCGATGCTGGCGCAACCTAATGTGGCGGACGCCGCCGCGGAGGCGAGCGGGTCCACGTCGGCCTCAGCCGTGCTGACCTCGAAACTCGAAGTGGAGCTGCGCTCGCTGGCCAGCAGTCTGTCAGAGTTGGAAACCCGCCTGGCTGCCAAAGGCGAGCGACTGGCGATCATCGAGGCGGAGCTCGCCGAATCCCGCGCCGCCGGACTCGCGGCCGCGGAGCATGCGACGGCGCTGTCCGCGGAACTCACCGGCAGCCGCGCCGGCCTGGCTGCGGCGACCACGCAGATCGAGGCGCTCCAGGGGACGATCAAGGAACGCGACGAAGCCGTGCTGGCCGCGCAGACACGCGCCGCCGAGGACGGCGGCAAGGCCGCGAGCGATGCGGCGCGTGCGGCCAGTCTGGTTGCAACCCATGATTCCGCACGCAAGGCCTCCTTGCAGCAGATCGTGCAGCTGCAGGCACAAAGCGCGGTGCAACTGGAAGCGCTGCATTCCATGGAAGGTCGGCGCGGAATATTCGACAGCATCCTGCGCAGCCTGGACCTGCAGATCGCGGGCCGCGACCAGGAGCAGGCGCGACTGGCCGCGGATCTGGCGCGCAATACCACGCACGGACTGCAGCTTACGCGCGACCTGGACGCGCGCATCTTGCGCGTGACTCAGCTCGAGGGCGAGCTGGCCGCGCTTGATTCGAACCTGGGTCGACGCACGGATGAAGCCGGCGCGATGGCGCGCGCCAACAGCGAACTGAACCAGTCCCTGCAGGCGCTGCGCGAAGCGAGCACGCAGCGTGCGGCGCGAGTTGCGGAACTTGAGACGCAGCTTGCGGCGGCAAATGCGGCGCATGCGACATTGGCCGCGAAGCATTCCACGGGCGAGGCCGAATTGGCGGCGTTGCGTGAACAGAGCGCGGAACATGTGCGCGCCGTCCAGCAGGTCACCGCCGAACATGCGCAGCGCATGGCGCAGATCGAAAGCTACGAAATCCAGATCACGGCACTGACCGCGCAGGTGGCGACGCAGGCGCGGGCCATTGAATCCGAGGCCGAGCGCGGCAGCCGCGACGAGGAGCGCATCGCGAACGCCGAAACCGATCTGCGAATCTCCGAAGATGCCGTCAAGCGCCTGGAAGCGGAAATTCGCGCGCGCAATATGCGGGTCGAGGAGCTCACGCGCATCAATACGCAGATGCAGGTCGAGATCGCGGAAGCGCGCCGCTGGCTCGATGAGCGCGATTCGCTGATGAGCCGACTGGAAAGCGAGGCCGCGCACAGTGCCGCACTCGTCGACAATATCCAGCGCAGCATCCGCACGGGCAATACCGGCAACCATGAAGTGGTCCGTGAAGCCGGCGTGCGCTTGTTGGTGCGTTCGCAGGATGG
This sequence comes from Steroidobacteraceae bacterium, assembly GCA_036267975.1. Taxonomy (GTDB): domain Bacteria; phylum Pseudomonadota; class Gammaproteobacteria; order Steroidobacterales; family Steroidobacteraceae; genus DAIDKA01. The sequence continues at coordinate 10,714 of DATAVA010000011.1, forward strand.
CCACGAGGTGGTGCATGTGCTGGGCCGCAAGACCACCATCGGCCGTACTCCCGACAACGACCTGCAGATCGATGCGAGCTTCATCAGCCGCCATCACGCGGTGCTGCTGGTGCATGGATCGCAGACCATCGTCGAGGACCTCAACAGCACCAATGGCGTCTTCGTCAATGCCCACCGCGTCAGCCGAGAGACGCTCAATGACGGGGACCTCGTGATGATCGGCAAGGCGCGCTTCCGTTTCGCAATCCGGCCGCCCGGCGGCCGCAGCAGCCCAGAGCCTTCCGTCTAGCGCCAGCGACCGTATCCGGCGTTGGCTTCCGAGGTCAGACAGCTCGCGCGCGTACCGCTGTCGTTGCTGACGCGCCTGCGCCTGGTGCTGCTCGGCCACGAAGATCTCGCCAACATCGTGTTCTGGGCCGCCCTCGTCGGGGTGTGCGGCGCGCTGGCCAGCGTTGCCTTCCGCGAGGGCCTGCGGCTGCTCGAACAGCTGTTCACCGGACAGTCCATCAGTCTCGAGCGTGCCGCATCCGGCATGGTGTGGTGGCACCGGGTGCTGCTGCCGTGTTGTGGCGCGATAGTCGCGGGCTTCATCCTGCGCACGGCCGGGCGCGTGCTCGCCTCGCCGCGGGCGGTGGACTACATGGAGGCCGTGCGCGTCGGGGATGGCAACATCAGTGTGCGCGCCACGCTGGCGAACAGTCTGTCATCGCTGCTGACCATTTCTTCAGGCGGCTCCATCGGTCGCGAAGGTCCGATGGTGCAGCTGGCCGCCATGCTCGGATCACGCATCGGACGCTTCGGGCGCGCACCCATTCCGCGACTGCGGCTCATGGTGGCCTGTGGCGGTGCGGCCGGCATCGCGGCGGCCTACAATGCCCCCATCTCCGGCGCGCTGTTCGTTTCGGAAATCATCCTCGGCGGCACTGCCATGGAGAGTTTCGGGCCCCTGGTCGTCGCCTCGGTCGTCGCCAGTGCGACCGTGCACCGTTTCCTCGGCTACGCGCCCGTCTACGATGTTCCCAAAGTGCAGTTCGCCTCGAACTGGGAACTGATCTTCTACGTGCTGCTGGGCGTGGTGCTCGGGCACCTGGCCCCGCCGTTTCTGGCGTCGCTGGACTTTGCCAAGTCGCGTTTCGTGCGCCTGAAGCTGCCGCTGCCGTTGCAGCTGGGGTTGGGTGGCCTGCTCGTCGGCGTCATTTCCATATGGGTGCCGCAAGTGTGGGGCAACGGCTTCGGCGCAGTCGGCAACATTCTCAATGCGCATCTTATCGGCTGGACGCTGCTGGCGGTGCTGCTGGCGAAACTGCTCGCAACCGCCGCCACTGTCGGTTCCGGTGCCGTCGGCGGCGTCTTCACACCCACGCTGTTCCTCGGTTGTGCCATCGGTGCGCTGTTCGGCGGCGTGGTGCACGCATTGCTGCCGGGAGCCACCTCGGTTCCGGCGGCCTACGCGCTGGTGGGCATGGGTGGGTTCCTCGCGGCGACGACGCATGCACCGCTGACCTCCATTCTCATGCTCTTTGAAATGACGCTGGATTACGACATGGTCCTGCCGCTGATGCTGGCCTGTGTCACCGCGCATTACACCGCCAAGGTCTATCGCCGCGGCGAGTCGATCTACCACGCCGCGCTGCAGGGTCGCACCCAGTCCAGTGACTACCAGTTGAACACCGTAGCGGCGTTGATCAAGCCGGCCGGAGCAGTGGTGTCGCAGGCCACGACATTGAAGCAGATGTTCGAGCATCTGCCGCGCCGCCCCCTGGAGCGAGCGTATGTCACGAGCGGTGATGACCTCGTGGGCTGGCTGGACCTGCGCGAGCTGCTGGCGGCGTTTCGCGCCAACACGGTGGACGGGGCTGCCACGGTCGCCAGCGTCACGCGACCGGCGACCCTGGTCCTGACGCAGGACCTGTCCTTGGGCGCGGCGCTCGATGTGTTCCTGCAGGCCCGGGCGAACGTGCTGCCCGTAACCGGCGGGCAGTGGCGCAATAATCTGCTGGGCGAAATATCCCGCCAGGACGTGCTCTTGGCCATGCAGGATAGGATGGTGCCGGAGCCGGGGCCATCCGCATCGGCGTAGAACCGTTGCCTTCCTCGCCCTGGGGCGGTTCGCGTAAACTTCATTGATGACCAATCCCTACATCGAACGCATCCTCAAGGCCCGGGTTTATGACGTGGCCGTCGAAACGCCGCTGGAACCGGCGCCCCGGCTGTCGCGGCGGCTCGGCAACCTGGTGCTGCTGAAGCGTGAAGACCTGCAATCGGTCTTTTCCTTCAAATTGCGCGGGGCTTACAACAAGATTGCGCACCTGTCCGAATCGGCCGCCCGCCGCGGAGTGATCTGTGCGTCGGCCGGCAATCACGCACAGGGCGTCGCCCTCGCCGCGCAGCGCCGCGGTGTGCCGGCGATCATTGTCATGCCGCAGACCACGCCGCAGATCAAGGTCCAGGCGGTCATGGATCTGGGCGGTGAAGCCGTGCTGCACGGGGATGACTACGATGCGGCCTTCGACCGGGCCCAGCAACTGGTCCGCGAACGCAATTTCGTCTATGTGCATGCCTTTGACGATCCGGATGTGATCGCGGGGCAGGGCACGATTGCGCTGGAAATCATGCGTCAGTGTGGCGGCGACATCGATGCGGTGTTCGTGCCGGTCGGTGGCGGCGGGCTGATCGCCGGTATCGCGGTGTACATCAAGTCCCTGTATCCGCGCGTGCGCATCGTCGGGGTAGAACCCACGGATGCCAATGCCATGTACGAGTCCTTGCAGGCCGGCCGGCGGGTGATTCTGGAACGGGTGGGCCTGTTCGCGGATGGCGTCGCCGTCAAACGCGTGGGCGAGGAGCCCTTTACCCTCGCCAAGCAGTTCGTGGATGAGATCGTGCTGGTGAACACGGACGAGATGTGCGCGGCGATCCAGGACATCTTCGAGGAAACCCGCACCATCGTCGAGCCCTCCGGTGCGCTCGCCGTAGCCGGCATCCGCAAAGTCATTGCCCGCGATGGCTGGCGCGACAAGCGTTTGGTTGCCATCAACAGTGGCGCGAATATGAATTTCGACCGGTTGCGCCACATTGCCGAGCGCGCCAGCCTCGGCGGCGAACGCGAGGCGTTGCTGGCCGTGGAGATTCCGGAACAGCCCGGCAGTTTCCTGCACTTCTGCGAAGCACTCGGATCACGCAGTGTCACCGAGTTCAACTACCGGTACGACAGCAGCGCCCGCGCTCAGATCTTCGCCGGTTTCAGCTTAGGTCAAGGGCGGCTCGAAAAGGACGCCGTGATTCGTCAGCTGCGCGAGGCCGGCTACCCGGTGCACGACATGAGCGACAGCGAACTCGCCAAGCAGCATGTGCGCTTCATGGTCGGTGGCCACGCCCGCGAACTGGCCGACGAGGTCATCTACCGGTTCGAATTTCCGGAACGGCCCGGCGCGCTGCTGAAGTTCCTGCAGGCGGTCGGTACGCGCTGGAACATCACCCTGTTCCACTATCGCAATCACGGGTCGGACTACGGGCGCGTGCTCGCCGGTATCCAGGTGCCCAAGGCCGGGCGCCCCGAATTCACCCAGCATCTGAACGCATTGCACTATCCGTACAGTGACGAGACGGCAAATCCTGCGTACAAGATGTTCCTCGGCGCGTGAGCCGCTGAATGCTTACGGCGCCTTGATCAGCCGCAGGTTGACCGGATACCGGTACGCGTGGCCTTCGCCGGCCTTGAGCGTTGCGATCACGGTCATCACGATCCAGTAGATGACCAGCGCGGACACCATCAGGATGCCGATGAACAGCCACGCCAGCGCCACGCAGATGATGAAGCCTATGACGATGCTGATATTGAAGTTCAGCGCCTCCAGTGCCTGATCGCCGACAAACGGGGTGCGTTGGCCGCGGGTGCGCCACATGATCAACGGTCCCAGCAGGCTGCCGAACGGAATCAACATTCCGCACAAGGCTGACAGGTGGGCCAGCGATCCCCACGTGCGATCATCATCATTGACGGCGTTCATGGTGCACGCAGGTTATCCGATCGGCAGATCAAACATCAGCTCACGCACATAGCGCACCGGCGGGGAGCCGAACGCCAGGGCGGTATCGTGGTAGCGCTTCAGGCTGAACGCGCTGCCCCAGCGTTGCCGGGCCTCTTCCCGCAGTGCGAGATGCTCCTGGAAGCCGACGAAGTAGGTCGCGAGCTGAGTCGAAGTCAGCTGCACCCGCACCCACTTCGCCGCCGCCTCGCTTTGCTCCTGGAAAGTATCGTGCATCAGCATGTGCATGGCCTGCTCGCGGGTCATGCCATCCACATGCACCGCCTGGTCGAGGATCGCATTGGCGGTGGCGCGCAGATCCCATTTCAGATGCACGAGCTGCATCAGCGGGTCATGATCCATGTAGCCCTGTTCGCTCATCAGCTGCTCGCCGTACATGGCCCAGCCCTCCACGAAGGCATTGGATTGCATCACCGCGCGGATCGGCGAGCGGTAGCGGTCGGCGTGCGCCAGCTGCACGTAGTGGCCGGGCATCGCCTCGTGAATGGTGAGCTCATTGATGGCGCGCGCATTGTATTCGCGCAGGTAGGAGCGCACCTGGGCGTCGGTCCAATCATGCGGAATCGGCGAGACGGCGAAGTAGGTCTTCTGACCGCGTGCCAGCGGGCCGGGCGCATCGCAGTACGCCAGCGCCACCCCCTGCTGGAAGGTCGGCATGATGATGACTTCCAGCGGGTCCGGGTAGAGCGTGATCAGGTCGTGCGCCTTGACGAAGGCCGTGGTGTGCGCCAGCGCCGCGCGCGCGGCCGCCATCACGTTGTCCCGCGACGGATGGTCGGCGTAGGCCAGTTCCAACGCCGCTTCGATGCCCGCCTGCTGCTGCGCCGGGGTGGGCGCTTGCGGCAGGGCGGCGGTGCCGGCGCGACCCCGCAGTACCTGGCGCGCAATGTCGTACATCTGGGCACGCTTGAGGGCGATGGCCGACTCGGCGCGGGCGCGGATCTGCTGGCGGGACAGCGTCGAGTCCAGTTCGAAGCGCAGTTTCTCATCGTAACGCTGGGCGCCGATGCGGAAATCGCCCTTGGCCTGCGGCAGCAGCGTCTTCTGCAACCACGTCTGCTGCTCCGCGATCGCGCGGCGCGCGCTCGCGATCGCGTGGTTGAGCGCCGCCTGCTGCCCACCGGGCAGTTTGGCGACTTGCGGTGCGATGGTCTGATCAATGAGGTCGGTGAGACCCGCATTCTGCGCAACCGCCGTCTGCGCATTGATGGCCGGGACCTTGGCGGGATCCAATGCGGCGCGCTCCTGCGCGAACAGGCGCGGCCAGGCCCGCAGGCGTGCTGCGACATGGCTCATCCGGATCGGCAATGGCGCAAAGTCGCGCGCAACCAGCAGGTACACCGAATTGCCCGCAAGGTTGATGTAGATGAGGGGATCCCAGCTCCAGTCCCGGAAAGTCTCGGTCTGCCAGATGCCGTATTCGAGCTCATGATGCAGCAGATGCGCATCCACCTGCTTTGCCCGCGACAGCTGCGCGATCCGCACGGCGTCGAGCTGCGCCAGCAGGCTGCGCGCCACCGCCACCCATCGCGCCCGGCCCGCGGCGCTTTCATCATTGAGCTGCGCGTCGAAGCGCTGGTCACCCAACTGGCTGGCGCCGACCGGATCCAGCGCCAGCATCTCGTTCATATAGCGGCTGGCGACCTGCTCGTAGGCCGCGTCGGCCGCGGTGCTGACCGGCGCGGGCGGATCACCCGCGGCGGCAAGCGCCAGCTGACAGGCCAACGTGACGGGCAGGAGCAGCAGCGGTGCAACGATGCGGGCAGCGTAAATCATGACGTTGAGGCCGCCAGAGTAGGCCCGTCGGGCTTGGACCAGTAGTTGTACGAATGTACAGTAGGCGCACCATCATCACAGCTGCCGGAACCGGCGCGCGAGGGACTGGTCAATGTCATGCCGGCCATGGTGAATGCGTAGAATGAAGTCGATGAGTTTGCATGTAGCGCCCGGAATCCGCATCGCAGACCGCTATACGCTCGGCGAGAAATTGGGTAGTGGCGGCCAGGGCGAAGTCTGGATGGCCTTCGATGAGCAGGAGCTGGAGTCGGTCGCCCTTAAAATCCTGTTGCGTACCTTCGCGCCGGGCAGCGACACGTGGGACACTCTGCAGCGTGAATACGCGGTGGTGTGCGACCTGGACCACCCGCGAATTCTCAAGACCTATCCGCCACTGTGCGTCGGTGATCTGGCCATCCTGCCCATGAAGCTCGCCACCGGCGGCGACCTGCGGCAACTGCGCGGCGCACCGTACCTGGAAATCATTCCCGCGCTGATCGATCTGGCGCATGCCCTGCAGCATGCCCATGCGCACGGTGTCGTGCACCGCGACCTCAAGCCCGCCAACGTTCTGTTCGATGCGGCGGGCCGGATACAGCTGGCGGACTTCGGCGTCGCCGGTCGCTCCCAGGAGGGGATGCAGATCGACGCGGCGCGTGCGGGTTGGTCGCCCTCGTCGGCAAGCCCGCAGCAGCTCACCGGATTGCCGCCCGCACCAGCTGATGACCTGTACGGTCTGGGGGCGCTGACCTTTGAGCTGCTGACCGGCACTCCGCCCTACTTTCCCGATTTCGCCGTGCGGCGTGTGCTCAATGAGCCCGTACCGGTCATCGAGCCGGTGCATGTCGCGCCGGCGAGCCTGCTCGGGCTGGTGCGCTCCCTGCTGGCAAAGAATCCGCGCCACCGCCTGCAGCCCATGGGCGAGGTGATCACCGCCCTGACCGCCGCCCTGGATGACCCGCCGACCTGGGAGTACTCAAACTTGGGTGCCAGTGCACGTGAACTGGCGGTAACGTCCGACGTCATACCGGAATGCTAAGCTTGGGCGCGTGGTTGAAAACATTGGGAAAATTGTCTGGCTGGCCGGAGCCAGCGGCAGAGTCGGCTCGCGGCTGCTCGAGGCTTTGCTGCAGGCGCCCGAATTCGGCCGCGTCGTTGCGGTAACGCGCCGCCCCCTGGGTCGCGAATCCTTGCGGTTGGCGAACCGGATCGTCCCTTTTGCCGTGCTTGAGCCACAGCTTAAGGGCCAGGTCTGCGATACCGCGCTGTGCTGCCTTGGAGCGACTTACAAGGATGCCGGCTCCGAGGCGGCGTTCCGCGAGGCCGTGCAGGTGCATGTCCTGGCCTATGCGCGGGCCGCTCGGGCCGCCGGTGCCCGCCGATTCGTAATGTTGTCCTGCCACAGTGCGAATTCAGCCTCGCGCCGCCCCGCGGCGCGCGCGCTGGGGGAAACCCTGGATGAGCTGACCGCGCTGAATTTCGAGTCCTTGGATCTGATGCTGCCGGGCCCGCTGCTCGGGTTGCGGCGCGGCGCCGGGCTGCCACAGCTGCTGTCGATGATGGCTGCGCTGGCGCTGCGGCCGCTGCAGATCGGCGCCCGCGAATCCCGCCGGGCCGTAACTGCCTCGCAGGTCGCGGCGGCCATGCTCGGCGCCGCGCGCTCGGGTCGGCGCGGTGTGTATCGATACGATTTTTCAGGGATCCAGGCGCTGGCCAGAATGCGCGGCAGAACGTGAAGCAGTTAACATCGACAGCGTCTGCGACATGACAGATTCCCCGAATAACTTGCCACGCCGGCGCCTTCGATGCGGCTGTGGCACAGATCCGCACGAGTTTATGTGAGTGTGCCTTTAAGGATGTCTCGCGCAGTATTCAAAAGCGGAATGGTCAGGCGGTTCATCGCGACCATCGCGCTGAGCACCGTGATCCCGGTGCTGGTCGTAGTCGGTGTGCTGTACGGCGGTGCCGGTATGGCCCCGCTGTGGCTTGGCGTGGGCCTCGGTGTGCCCGTCGCGCTGCTGTGCGCCGCTGCCGCGACGGCGTATCTGGTGCGGTGTTACCGGCCCAGCCTGATCGCGCTGCGGGACGCATTTCAGGAGCTGGGAAGCAGCGGCTTCGCCGCGGCGCCGACGGCCGCGGGCCGTGATGATCTGCGGGGACTGATCCAGGCGTTCAATCACTGCGCACAGCGGGTACGCACCCAGCACGCCAACCTGCAGACCCTGACCGAAGTGGACCGCCTGCTGTTGCAGCCCGGGGGTCTCGAGCCGGTGCTGGATGCCATCCTGACCCGCGTGCAGCGCGTAACGGGATGCAGCAGCGCCGGTATCGTGCTGCGCGATCCGGACGCGTCCTGGCGCGGCCGGGTATATCTGGCCGCGAAGAGCTGCCGCGACCTGCCCGTCAGCCGCGTTGCGCTTGACGACGACATGATGGCAACCCTCGCCGCCGAGCCCGATGGGCTGACGGTCACACGCTGTGAAGATGCACGCCATAGCTTCCTCGTGCCGTTGAAGAACCTGGGCTCCGAATTCTTCTGGGTATGGCCCGTGAAGCTCGGCAAGCATGTCGAGGCCATCCTGGCCGTCGGCTACCAGGACCCACCGATTGCCGATCCGCACACCGCCCAATGCGGCGGTGAGTTCGCCACCCGCCTCGCGATCGCGCTGACCAAGAGCGCGCGCGACGAGCAGCTGTACCGCCAGGCGCACTACGACCCGCTGACGGCACTGCCGAACCGCGTGCTGTTCTGCAGCCGGCTGTCCACCGAATTGCAAAGCGCCAGTCTCGGTGGCGTGAACGGCGCGGTGCTGTACATCGATCTGGACCACTTCAAGAAGATCAATGACAGCGTGGGTCATGCTGCGGGCGACCAGGTGCTGAGCATCGCCGCCCAGCGGCTGCGCGCGTCCATCAAGGAAGGTGACACCGTGGCGCGGCTTGGCGGTGATGAATTCGCCATCATCCTGCGCGATGTCGTCAGCGCGGATGCCGCGCAGGCGGTCGCGCAGCGCATCGTGCTGTCGCTGCAGCGGCCCGTAAACCTCGGCGGACAGGACCACACCGTGTGCGCGAGCATCGGCATCGCGCGCTACCCGCAGGACGGCCAGATCATCGATGAGCTGCTGCGCAACGCGGATACGGCCATGTATCGCGCCAAGGACCTGGGACGCGGGCGCGCCATGTTCTACGATGTCGCGATGGGCGGGCACCGGCCCGTGCCCACCGATACCGGCCTGCAGCTGGCCCTGCGGCGCCGCGAATTTTCGCTCTTCTACCAGCCGCAGTATTCAATCGCGGATGGTTCGCTGACCGGGCTCGAAGCGCTGCTGCGCTGGCAGACCCAGCGCGAGGGCATGCGTCAGCCGGGCGACTTCGTCCCCGCGGCCGAGGAGAGTGGCCTGATTGTCGACATCGGTGGCTGGGTACTCGAGACGGCCTGCGGACAGCTGGCCGCCTGGCGCGACCAGGGGCTCTCGCCGCCGCGGCTGGCGCTGAACATCTCGCTGCAGCAGCTGCGCCATCCGGAATTTGTGCGCAACGTGCGCCGGGTGCTGGACCGCTTCGGCTTGCCGGGCGCCATCCTCGAGCTGGATATCGATGAGAGCGTGGTGGCCGACCCGGCCAATGCGCCCATGATCGAGCGACTCGCGCAGACCGGCGTGTGCCTGGCGCTGGATGGGTTCGGCACCGGATATTCCTCGCTCGGTTATCTGCGCCAGCATCCGATCAGCGCGGTGAAAATCGATCGCAGCTTCCTCGTCAATGTGCCGCACGATCACACCGCCGCGACGCTGATCGAAACGATCATCGTCACGGCACACTCGCTGCAGAAGCGCGTCGTCGCCGAAGGCATCGAAACCATCGAGCAGTTGGATTTCCTGCGCGAGCGACGCTGCGATTGCGCGCAGGGCTATTACCTGGCGCGGCCGCTGCCCGCGATTTCCGTGACCGAGCTGCTCAGCTCACGCATTTACGACAATTCCTCCGAAGACAGCCGGGCCGCGGGTTGACGTAATGCGCGCCGTTCGCGCGCGCGTCCGCGCATTCTCAATTATGTCTTGTGTCGTGCCGCGTCGGCATGCGCCGCGGGCGGGCAGTTTTCGCGGTTGAGAGACAATGCGCAAATTGTCGCTTGACGAGCAGTCTGCGCATCACGACACTGGTTACGTGAAAAGGGCAAACCCGCCGAAAGGCGGGGACGCAAAGCCACCGGTCTAACGGACTTGTTCCCATGACGGCGGGGTCTCCACTTCTCCCGCGCGCACCGCGCCGGAGCATGCGGCTATCCCCCTCCATGAGCGCGCTTCCTTCAGTCCGGCACAGCCGTTCGTTGTTCCGGGGAACGCATCATGACCATGCCTATGCCGCAGGCCGACAAGACGATTCAAGCCCCGCCCGCAGCGCCGCCGGCTGCGGAACACGAATCCTTTGTCATCAACCTGTGCTCCTCCACGACGCCGATGGCCCTGACCCAGCCACAACTGGTGGAACTGAAGCGCTTCTCGTTCTTCGTCAGCCGCCGACTCGAGGATGGCCGCGAGCGCTTTCGCCTGCACATGGGATATTTCGACTCCCTGCTACAGGCCGAGGAATTGCTCCCCGTGGTGCGCGAGATTTATCCGGGTGCCTGGGCGGGCGAGGCTCCCGGCAAGCGCCTGCGGGCCCGGGCTGCCGCGCAGAAAGCCGCGCCGGTGGCCGCTGCGCCCGCATCGATGCCGCCGCAGCCTGTGCCGCTGCCGACACCCCCGGTTCCGGTGCGTGCGGTGCCGACGCTGGGCGCGGCCCCCGAGCCGGCGCTGGAAGCGGCGCCCCTGACCCTTGAGCTGGTGCCACAGCCGGAGCGAGTCGTTCCTCCTGCGCCCCTCACCGAGCCGCCGGCCGCTGCGGTCGCCGCCGCGGCGGTCGTTGCTGCCGCCCCGCCACCGCCGGCTGCGAGTGCGAAGCGGGCTGCCCCGGTCCCTTTCGATCAGCGCTCGAATGTGCGCGAAGTGTTGAATGCCCTGGATGAAACCGGACGCAAGCCGGTACTGCCCGTGACACCTGCTGGACCGGTCGTGCGTCAGAGCGGGGTGTTGCCCGAATCGCAGGTACTGCACCTGCTCGAGGAGAAGCGCGGCGACCCGTTGAATACCATCAGTACTCCGGCTGCCTTCTCGATCCAGCTGCAGTGGTCCGTGCAGCCGATTGACCTGGCAAAAGTGCCGCCGCTGGCGATATTCGGTGCCTACACGCTGTACACGGTCGAGGGCAGTCGCGAGGGGCGCCGCTGGTTTGGCCTGCGCCTAGGATTCTTCAGCGATGCCAATTCAGCGAAGCAGGTCGCACAGTACGTGCGCTCGGAGTTCTCCTCCGTCGCCGTCGTGCCGGTCAGTCTCAAGGAACGCGATGGCGCCAGCGGTGCGATCGGGGGTACCGGTGCCGCTGCGGCGATCGCGCCGAAACGGCCCACCGAGCGGCGGCCGGAGCAGACCTCTGAATTCAAACTGCTGGACGACACCGGCCCCGCGCCGAAACTGCCGAGCGCGGCGGCCAAGCCCGCTACCGGCGCTGCGAAGCCGAAGACGGCCGCTGCGGCCAGAGCCGGCGCCGCCGGCCGCACGGGTCAGAAGGGTGTAAAGACTCGTGGCCGGCTGAACGCGCACGAGCGACGCAGCCCGCAGACCCTGGAGGAGACCCTCGAAATCCTTGGCGCCGGCGAACTGCAGATCGAAGGGGCGCGCAGGGAACTGACCAGCGAGGGCCAGATCAGGCATCTGGACGTGAAGGTGCAGAAGCACTCGCCCTTCTCGCGGCTGCTCGACCGGCTCGCCGAACGCGGTCGCTAGGGCTACCTGCCGAACAGCTTGTCGAGTTCGGAGCGTGCGTGGTCGGTCGACGCATTGGGGTCGCCGCTCCAGGCACCGGGTCGCGGCTTGAAGTGGTCGCAGAAGTTGGCGCGCGTCTTGTCGCGAACCTCCTCGACCGTCGGCTCCCGGCATTGCTGGTAAGCGCCCGGATCAAACAGCACGCACAACCGGCACACATGCAACTCGGCGCGGCACTTCGGGCACTCGTCCAGGCGGCGCAGCGGCAGCGACAGCGCGCCCAGGGCCGCGCCACATTTCCAACACACCAGATCATGCGCCATGCGTGCGCTCCTTCAGGAAGTCGGCCAACACCCGGCCCGTGTGTGAGCTGATTCTGCGCCGCGAGACCTGCGCGGGCGTGCCTTCGGCCACGATCCGGCCGCCGCCCGCGCCCGCTTCGGGGCCCATGTCGATCAACCAGTCGGCCTCGGCCATGACATCCAGATTGTGTTCCACGACCACGGCCGTATTGCCTGCCTGGATCAGCCGGTGCAGCACCGCAATGAGCTTCTCGACATCGGCCATGTGCAGCCCGACGGTAGGCTCATCCAGCACATAGAGTGTATGCCGCGGTACCTGGCGCGGCCCCCCCGCTGCGTCGCCGCGCACCTTGGAAAGTTCGGTGACGAGCTTGATGCGCTGCGCCTCACCGCCGGACAGCGTCGGGCTGTGCTGGCCCAGGGTCAGATACCCGAGCCCCACATCCTGCAGCAGTTTCAACGCGTGATGCACGCGCGGATGAGCCGCAAAGAACTCGACGGCATCGTCGATGCTCATATTGAGGACATCGCCGATACTGCGGCCGCGCCACAGTACGCTTAAGGTCTCCGCGTTGAAGCGCCGTCCGTTGCAGACATCGCAGCTGAGCTTCACATCGGGCAGGAAGCTCATCTCGATCGTGCGCAGGCCCTGTCCGTCGCATCCCTCGCAACGTCCGGCCCCGGAATTGAACGAAAAACGGCTCGCCGTATAGCCGCGGATACGCGCCTCGGTCGTGCCGGCAAAGATGGTGCGGATTTCGTCCCAGAATCCCACGTAGGTCGCCGGACAGGACCGCGGCGTCTTGCCGATGGGAGTCTGATCGACCTCCAGCACGCGCTGCACCTGCGCCGCGCCCTGGATGGCCCGGCAGCCGATCAGCGCATCAGGCTGTGCCGCCCGGGCGGCACTGGCAGCGATTTTCGCCGCCAGCGCCCGGGCCTTGGGCCCGGACTTCTTCTTCGCGGTCCGCCTGGTTGCCGCCACCGCCTGTCTGGCCGCCGCAGTGCGTGCGGCGCGCGCGCGACCACCCGGCGCTTCTTCGCCGATCATGCGTTTGAGATTCGTGAACAGCACATCGCGGGCGACGGTGGATTTGCCGGACCCGGACACGCCGGTGATGACGACCAGCCGGCCGAGCGGCACGTCGATGTCAAGATTCGACACATTGTGCAAGGTGACGCCCTTCAGCACGAGGCGCGGCGAGTCAGGCATGACGGGGCGCCGCGGTTTGGCCGGGTGCAGCAGTGGCGCCCGCAGGAAACGGCCGGTAACGGAGGACTCGTTGGCGATCAGATCAGCGACGGTGCCGCGGCCGACCACCTCGCCGCCGCGCACGCCGGCGCCGGGCCCCAGGTCCAGCACATAGTCCGCGCGCCGGATCGTGTCCTCATCGTGCTCGACGACGACCAGCGTGTTGCGGTGTGCGGCCAGTTCCGCGAGCGAATCCAGCAGCACCGCGTTGTCGCGCGGGTGCAGACCGATCGTCGGTTCATCCAGCACGTAGCACACGCCCTGCAGATTCGAGCCCAGCTGCGCCGCCAGGCGGATCCGTTGCGCCTCCCCGCCCGACAAGGTCGGCGCGGCGCGATCCAGCTGCAGGTAGCCCAGGCCGACGCGGACCAGGAAGTTCAGGCGCGCGCGGATTTCGGCCAGCAGATCGCGTCCGATTTCCTGCTCGCGCAACGACAGCTTCAGCGCGCTGAAGAGGCCGATCGTGGCTTCGATCGACCCCGATGCCAGGGCCGCGATCGACTGATTGCGGAAGCGCACGTTCAGCGAGACCGGATTGAGGCGCTGGCCCGCGCACTCGCTGCAGGGAATGGCCTCGCGCTCGAACCATTCGTTCCACCAGATCTCCTCACCGGTCTGCGCGTCATCGAATTCCGGAATCTCAAGTCCCGTGCCGAAGCAGCTCGTGCACCAGCCGTGTTTCGAGTTGAACGAGAACATGCGCGGGTCCGGCTCGCCGAAGCTGCGGCCGCAGGAGGGGCAGGCGCGGCGTGTCGAGAAGATCACCGCCTGCGTTTCCCGGGCCGGCATCACGCTCACCAGGCCCTTGCCGTAATCCAGCGCCTTGGCCAACGCCATGTTCAATTCGAACTCCTGGCGCGCGCTCACCGTGAGCGTGGCCACCGGCAGTTCGATGGTGTGTTCCTTGAATCGGTTCAGTCGCGGCCAGCGTGCGGTCGGAATCTGCACCCCGTCGACCCGCAGCTCGCGATAGCCCTTTTTCGCCGCCCATTTGGCGAGGTCCGTATAGAGGCCCTTGCGTGCCACGACCAGCGGCGCCAGCAAGGTGACCGCACGGCCCCGATACTCGCGCAGCATGCGTGCGCCGATCGCGGCCGCGGTCTGCGGTTCGATGGCTACATCACAGTCGGGGCAGTACTGGGTGCCGAGCTTCACATACAGCAGGCGCAGGAAGTGATAAATCTCGGTGAGCGTCGCCACTGTACTCTTGCGGCCACCGCGGCTGGTGCGTTGCTCGATGGCGACCGTCGGTGGTATCCCGAAGATCGCGTCCACGTCTGGACGTGAGGCCGGCTGCACGAACTGCCGGGCGTAAGCATTCAGTGATTCCAGGTAGCGCCGCTGCCCTTCGTTGAACAGGATGTCGAAGGCGAGGGTGGACTTGCCCGAGCCCGACACGCCCGTGATCACCGTGAACTTGTCACGCGGTATGCGCACGTCGATGTTCTTGAGGTTGTGCTCGCGGGCGTTGTGAATGACGATTTCACTGGCCGCATCGCCGCTCGCGCGCGCCCACGCGCCCGCCGGTTCGGCCACGGCCGCGGCCGGCGTGGTGAAGGCCGTGGCGAGTGCCCGCTCGTACTCCACGATGGCGCGGCCGGTATGCGAAGCGCGCTCCGCGCGCAGTGCGGTCGGGGTACCCGCAAACACGATGTGGCCGCCGCCGTCGCCGCCTTCCGGACCCAGATCGATGATCCAGTCACTGGCGCGCATGACGTCGATGTTGTGCTCGATCACCAGCAGCGAGTGACCCGCGGCGCGCAGCTTCGCGAAAGCCCGCAGCAGCTTCGCGACATCCTCGAAGTGCAGCCCGGTAGTCGGCTCATCGAACAGGAACAGTTTGCCGTTGGCGCTGGCCGTGACGGCCTTCGCCGCGGCATCGGCGAGATGGCCGGCAAGCTTCAGACGTTGCGCTTCACCGCCCGAGAGGGTCGGCACGGGTTGACCGAGCTTCACGTACTCCAGGCCTACATCTGCCAGGGGCTTCAGGCGCGTCGCAAGTTCACGCGACTCACCGAAGAATGCAAGCGCTTCGGTCACCGTCATGTCCAGCACGTCGGCGATGCTCGCGCGCCGGCCGTCGCTGCCTTCGCGCTTCACTTCGAGCACTTCATCGCGGTAGCGCGTGCCGTTGCAGTCCGGGCAGCGCAGGTATACATCCGACAGGAACTGCATCTCGACGTGCTCGAAGCCGTTGCCGCTGCAGGTCGGACAGCGCCCGTTGCCGGAATTGAAGCTGAACGTGCCGGCCGTGTACTTGCGCTCCACGGCCACCGGTTCCAGCGAGAACAGCTCGCGGATCACGTCGAACGCACCCACGTAGCTGGCCGGGTTCGAGCGCGTCGTGCGCCCGATCGGCGTCTGATCGACCATGACCACATCGTCGACCAGTTCGGCACCACGCAGCGCTTCGAACTCCCCGGGCGGCTCACTCGGACGGCCCTGGTACTTGAGCAGCGCCGGATACAGCACATCCTCGACGACGGTCGACTTGCCCGAGCCTGAGACACCGGTGATGCACACCAGCCGCTTCAGCGGTATGCGGACATCGACGCCCTTGAGGTTGTGATGACGGATGCCGCGGATTTCCAGCCATCGGTTGGTGCGCGCTTCGGCCACGACCTCCCCAGGAATGTCCGGCGTGGTGCGGCGCGGCGCCTCGCTCGAAACCGGCAGGGTGCGTCGTCCACTCAGGTAGTCGGCGGTCAGTGAGGCATGACTGCGGCGCAGCTGCGTCGGCGTGCCGTTGAACACGATCTGGCCGCCGCGCTCGCCTGCACCCGGCCCCATGTCGATGATGCGATCGGCTTCCAGCATGATCTGCGGGTCATGTTCGACCACCAGCAGCGAATTGCCGGCATCGCGCAGGCGCTTCATCACGGCGATGACGCGCTGCATGTCCCGTGGATGAAGCCCGATCGAGGGCTCATCCAGTACGAACAGCGTATTCACCAGCGAGGTGCCCAGCGCAGTCGTCAAATTGATGCGTTGAACCTCCCCACCCGACAGCGTGCGCGACTGCCGGTCGAGGGTCAGGTAGGCGAGGCCGACATCCGCGAGAAAGCCGGTGCGGCTGCGCAGTTCAGCCAACAGCAGGTCGGTGGCCTTGTCCAGCGGTGCCGGCAACTCCAGGCCGCGAAAGAACGCGAGCACGCGCTCCACCGGCAGCAGCATCAGATCGTGCAGGCACAGGCCCGGCATCGCATCGAGGGTCGCCTGGCTCCACTGCACCCCCTGCGGACGGAAGCGTGGCCGTCCGCCGAGCGCGTCCTGCGCGAGTGCGTGAGAGCCGACGCGCCATAACAGCCCATAGGTGCGCAGGCGTGCGCCCCCGCACGCATCGCAGGGCGTGTAGGCGCGATAGCGTGACAGCAACACCCGCACATGCATCTTGTAGGCGCGCGATTCGAGCCACTCGAAGTAACGCTTGATACCGTACCAGTAGCCTTTCTCCCAGGGGCCCTCGCCCTCGATCACCCACTGGCGCTCCTCCCAGGTCAGCTCACGCCAGGGACGATCCAGATTGATGCCGCGTTTCTTCGCGTGTTTCTCCAGGTCCTCCTGACATTCCTGGTACGACTCGCTCTGCCACGGGCGCACCGCGCCGTCGCGCAGTGACTTGTTCTCATCCGGGATGACCAGCCCGTAGTCGATCCCGATGCGGCGGCCGAAGCCGCGGCAGGTCTCGCAGGCCCCGATGGGCGAATTGAACGAAAAGCGGCTCGGGCTGGGCGCGGCATAGGTGCGATCGCAGTCCGGGCAGTGCAGACCCGAGGAGTAGCGCCACACATCGATGCTGCGCGGCGGATCCGCAGCATCAACCACCTGCACCACGACGCGGCCCTGACCTACGCGCAGTGCGGCCTCCAGAGATTCGAGCACCCGGCCGCGTTCGGCACTGCCTAACCGGAATCGATCCTGGATGACCTGCAGGATGGCGATCGGGGTGTCATCTGACTTGCCGGCCTGAGCCTTGGTCTTGCGTGTGCTTTTCTTCTGCCGCCTGACCGGTTCTTTCTTTTGCGCCGGCGCCGCCGGCTCACGCACCGGTTCAAAGATGCGGGTGTAGCCCTGGCGCGCCAGCAGTTCGCGCACCTCCGTCTCGCTGAAGTTGCGCAGCACCGGCACCGGAAAGCACAGCAGCAGCCGCGGATCGCCCGCGGCGGCGGCCCGGCGCTGCATGTCCTCGAAGATGCTCTGTGCGGAGTCACTGCGAACCGGCTTGCCGCAGCACTCGCAGAACAGGCTCCCGGCGCGCGCGAACAGCAGCTTCAGATGATCGTTGAGCTCCGTCATCGTGCCCACGGTCGAGCGCGAGGTGCGCACCGGGTTCGTCTGGTCGATGGCGATCGCCGGTGGGATGCCGCTGATCGAATCGAGCTGGGGCTTGTCCATGCGGTCCAGGAACTGACGCGCATAGGGAGAGAATGTCTCCACGTAGCGTCGCTGGCCTTCCGCGTACAGCGTGTCGAATACCAAGGAGGATTTCCCGGAGCCCGAAACGCCCGTCACCACGACGAGTTCGTTCAGGGGAATGTCCAGGTCCAGCCCCTTGAGATTGTTCTGGCGCGCGCCGCGGATGCGAATGAAATGGCCCATTTTGCCTATAGTAGTGAAGCGGCGGCGCGCGCGCAGACCTGCCGTGCATACAGTATGCTGCCCATGGTCATGCTGTATGGGGACGGATGCCATGGCTTTACAGGCCCACCCTGATGTCCTGTCGCTGATCGGTCATACGCCGCTGGTTGCAACCCGCAGCTTCGATACCGGTCCTTGTGAGTTGTTCCTGAAGCTGGAGAACCAGAATCCCAGCGGCTCCATCAAGGATCGGGTCGGCCTGTACATGATCGAGGCGGCCGAACGCGCGGGGCGCATCAAGGCCGGCGCGACCCTGGTCGAAGCCACCGCGGGCAATACGGGCCTGGGACTGGCCCTGGTCGCGGCCCGCAAGGGCTATAAGCTACTGCTCGTCATTCCGGACAAGATGAGCCAGGAGAAAATTTTTCACCTCAGGGCCATGGGCGCCGAAGTGGTGATGACGCGCTCGGATGTGGTCAAGGGCCACCCTGAGTACTACCAGGACAAGGCCGCGCGCATCGCCGCCGAGACCCCCGGCGCGTTCTACGTCAACCAGTTCAGCAATCCGGCCAATCCCCAGGCGCATGAGGAGACGACCGCGCCGGAGATCTGGAACCAGATGCAGCACCGCCTTGACGCCATCGTTTGCGGCGTCGGCACCGGCGGTACGCTCACCGGCATGTCGCGCTTTTTTGGCCGCACGGACCCGGCGGTGCGGATCGTGCTCGCCGACCCGCAAGGCTCGATGCTCGCGGACTACGTGAAAACCGGCGTGACCCATGCGGCACCCCGTTCCTGGCTCGTGGAGGGCATTGGCGAGGATTTCATACCCGATGTGTGCGATCTGTCGCGGGTCCGGTACGCCTATACCATCCCGGATGCCGAGGCATTCGCGGCCTGCCGGACGCTGCTGCGCCAGGAGGGCATTCTTGCGGGCACCTCGAGCGGCACGCTGCTGGCGGCGGCGCTGCGTTACTGCCGCGAGCAGACCACCCCGCAACGGGTCGTGAGCCTGGTCTGCGACAGCGGCAACAAGTACCTGTCGAAGGTCTACAACGACTATTGGATGATCGATCAGGGGTTCGTGCAGCGGGAGCGCTTCGGGGACCTGCGCGACCTGATTGCCCGGCGCCATTGGGAGAAGGCCGCGATCACCGTCAATGCCGCCGAAACCGCGCTTGCAGCCCATGGACGCATGAAGCTGTACGATATGTCGCAGCTACCGGTCATGCGCGACGGTCAGATAGTGGGCATCATCGACGAGGAGGACCTGCTCCTGAAGGTGTTCGACCATCCCGAAGGCTTCAACCGGCCCGTGGCCGACATCATGGAAAGCCACCTCGTGACGGTCGCACCCGATGCGTCACTGCCGCAGCTGCTCGAGATCTTCAGGCGCGGCATGGTGGCCATCGTGATGGACAAGGGTGAGCTGCTCGGGCTCATCACCCGTATTGATTTGTTGAACTGGCTGCGTCGCCGCCTGTAGGCACGCGGACCGGTATTTTCGGAGTAGACAAGTGAGTGATTCAGACAACGCGCGCAAGCTCGACTTCGGCACCCGCGTCATCCACGGCGGACAACACCCGGATCCGCTGACCGGCGCGGTCATGACCCCGATCTACCTGACTTCAACCTACGTGCAGGACAGCCCCGGGGTCCACAAGGGTTACGACTACGCGCGCACACGCAATCCGACCCGCGATGCGCTGCAGGCGGCACTCGCGAATCTCGAGAATGGTACGGCGGCGTTTGCGTTTGCCTCCGGAATGGCCGCCTCCGCCACCATTGTCGAGCTGCTGGATGCGAACTCCCACATCGTCGCATCGCATGATCTGTACGGGGGCAGTTATCGCCTGTTTGAAAAGATCCGCAAGCGCAGCGCGGGTCTCGAGGTCAGCTTCGTCGATCTGGCCAAGCCCGAAGCATTCGAGGCGGCCATCCGCCCGAACACGCGCATGGTGTGGATGGAATCGCCGACCAATCCCATGCTCAACCTGATCGACCTGGGCGCCGTGGCGCAGCTGGCGCGCAAACGCGGCATCCTCAGCGTGTGCGACAACACCTTCGCCACGCCCTACATTCAGCGGCCGCTGGAGCTCGGGGTGGACATCGTGATGCATTCGGCCACGAAGTACCTGAATGGGCATTCCGACATTCTGGCTGGCGCGATCATCGTGCGCGATGCGGCGCTCGCCGAGCAGCTGAAATTCCTGCAGAACGGCCTCGGCAGCATGTCCGGGGCGTTCGACAGTTTCATGCTTCTGCGCGGCATCAAGACCCTGGCGGTGCGCATGGAGCGGCATTGCGCCAACGCCTTGCGCATCGCGCAACACCTGGAATCGCATCCGGCGATCAAAGCCGTGCGCTATCCGGGCCTTGCCAGTCATCCCCAGCATGCCTTGGCGCGGCGGCAGATGCGCGGTGGCTTCGGCGGCATCATCGCCGCGGAACTGAAGGGCGATCTGGCCACGGCGCGGCGGTTCCTGGAGCGCTGCGAGCTGTTCGCGCTTGGCGAGAGCCTCGGCGGGGTCGAAAGTCTCATCGAACACCCGGCCCTCATGACCCATTCGGGGCTGCCGGCGCAGATGCGCTCCGAACTGGGGATCGGGGATGGCCTGGTGCGCATTTCCGTGGGCATCGAGAGCGCGACCGATCTGGTTGCGGAGCTCGACGCAGCGCTCGGGTAGGCCCAAAGCGCCATTTCGGCAGTGCCGGGGCGCATTGCGTATCATTGGCTCCATGCAGACCGCACGCGACATCGCTACCTATCGGCGCTACTGGGCCGCACGCTTCGGCACCGCGCCGTTCCTGCCCATATCCCGTGCCGAAATGGATCTGCTGGGCTGGGACTCGTGCGACATAATCGTGGTCACGGGGGATGCCTATGTGGATCACCCGAGCTTTGGCATGGCCATCATCGGCCGGGTGCTCGAGGCGCAGGGCTTTCGCGTCGGCATCATCGCGCAGCCGGACTGGCACAGCGCCGAACCCTTTGCGGCCTTAGGGCGCCCCAACCTGTTCTTCGGTGTGACTGCCGGCAACATGGATTCGATGGTGAACCGCTACACCTCGGACCGCCGCGTGCGCAGCGACGATGCCTACACCCCCGATGGCGTCGGCGGTAAACGCCCGGATCGCTCCGTGATCGTCTATGCGCAGCGCGTGCGCGAGGCGTTCAAGGATGTGCCGCTGGTGATCGGCGGCATCGAGGCCTCGTTGCGGCGCATCGCGCACTTCGACTACTGGTCCGAAAAGATCCGCCGCTCGATCCTGCTGGATGCCAAAGCCGACGTGCTGGTGTACGGCAATGGCGAGCGGCAGATCTGCGAAATCGCGCATCGACTCGCGAAGGGCGAGGACATCAGCGCGATCACCGACATTCGTGGCACCTCGTTCATCCGCAAGAGCCTGCCCGCGGGCTGGGTGGAGGTTAATTCCACGCACCTGGATGCGCCGGGGCCGCTCAATCCTCCCGTTGATCCTTACGCCATGGAGCCGGACCGGAGCAGGGCCACCGAGCCGGCGAGCGATACCGCTACGGCTGCCAGTGCACCGCGCGAACAGGTCGTGCGCTTCGTCCGGCGCGTGAAGAGCACGGATCGCGGCAACAGTGTCATACGCCTGCCGGCCTTCGAACAGGTGGTCGCCGACCCGGTGCTCTACGCGCATGCCTCGCGTATCCTGCATATGGAAGCCAACCCCGGCAATGCGCGCGCACTGGTGCAGCGCCACGGGGATGTCGATGTCTGGTTGAATCCGCCGCCCATTCCGCTCACGACCAAGGAAATGGATTGGGTGTACGAGCGCGAATATCGCCGTCAGCCGCATCCGGTTTACGGCGCCGCGAATATTCCAGCTTACAAGATGATCCGGTTCTCGATCGCGATCCAGCGCGGCTGCTTCGGCGGTTGCACCTTCTGCTCGATCACCGAACACGAAGGTCGCATCATCCAGAGCCGCTCGGAGGATTCGATCATCAAGGAAGTGGAGGCGGTGCGCGACACGGTGCCGGGCTTCACGGGTGTGATTTCGGACCTGGGTGGTCCAACTGCGAACATGTACCGGCTCGCGTGCAAATCGCGCGAGATCGAAAGTGCCTGTCGCCGACCCTCGTGCGTGTTCCCCGGAATCTGCCCGAATCTGAACACCGATCATTCGCCGCTGATCAAGCTGTATCGGCGCGCGCGTGGTTTGCCGGGTATCAAGAAGGTGCTGATCGCCTCCGGCGTGCGCTATGACCTCGCGACCGAATCGCCCGAGTACGTGAAGGAGCTGGCGCAGCACCACGTCGGTGGCTACCTGAAGATCGCACCCGAAGCGATCGGCGATGGGCCGCTGTCAAAGATGATGAAGCCGGGCGTCGGCACGTACCACAAGTTCAAGGAGCTCTTTGACCGCTATTCGAAGGAAGCGGGCAAAGAGCAGTACCTGATCCCGTATTTCATCGCCGCGCATCCGGGCACCTCCGATACGGACATGCTCGAACTGGCGCTGTGGCTGAAGAGCAATGGCTTCCGCGCCGACCAGGTCCAGGCGTTCCTGCCATCGCCGATGGCGACTGCGACGGCCATGTATCACAGCGGCAAGAATCCGCTGCATCGGGTCACCCATGACAGCGAGGAGGTGCTGATTCCGAAGGGCCTGAAGGTGCGCCGTCTGCACAAAGCCTTCCTGCGCTATCACGATGCGAACAACTGGCCGATGCTGCGCGAGGCATTGCGCCGCATGGGTCGCGCGGACCTGATCGGCAACGGCAAGCAGCAGCTGGTGCCGGCCTGGCAACCGGCCAACACCGCCGGGGCGCAGGAAGGTCGGCGTCACGCGACCCAGCCGTTCCGCACACAACATACGGGGTTGCCGCGCACGCCCGGCGTCGCAAAATCGAAGCGGCCCGGGCGCACGGCGCGATGATGGGTGCGGGAGTTGTCGGCGCTGCGCGGTCCGCGCGCTGGATCCTGGTGACGGGCGGGGCGTTCATGGCGCTCGCGACCATCTGCGGCGCGCTCGGTGCGCACGCGTTGCCCGGTCGACTCACGGCGGGGCAACTGGAAATCTATGACACCGGCGTACGCTTCCAGTTTTTCCAGGCACTGGGCCTGCTGGTGCTGGGTACGGTCGCCCGCGGCGGCTACAACGACGGGCTGCGCGCCGCGGCGTGGCTGCTGGTCGGCGGCATCGTAACCTTCTGCGGCAGCCTGTATCTGCTGGCCTTCCACATCACGCTGGGCGCGCCGCTGGTCGTCGGGCTGATCACGCCCTTGGGCGGAATCCTGCTGATCGCGGGGTGGGTGATGTTCGCCGTGACTTCCTGGCGTTTGCGGCGCGCGGCTTGAGTGCAGCGCGTGCCGCCATCCGGACTGCCGATCGAGGCCGTCCTTCCTGAACTGATCGCCAAACTCGCAACCGCCGCCGCGCTGGTACTGCAGGCGCCGCCCGGCGCGGGCAAGAGCACCGTGGTGCCGCTGGTGCTGCTCGACAGTGACTGGCTGCGCGGCCGGCGCATCATCATGTTGGAGCCACGCCGGCTCGCGGCGCGCGCGGTCGCCGCGCGCATGGCGCGGACCCTCGGGGAGGAGGTGGGTCGCACGGTCGGCCATCGCATGCGCATGGATACGCGGGTCTCGCGTGAGACCCGCATTGAAGTGGTCACCGAGGGGGTGCTGACGCGGATGTTGCAGCACGATGCCGCACTGGAAGGGGTCGGCCTGGTCATCTTCGATGAGTTCCATGAGCGCAGTCTGCAGGCCGACCTGGGTCTGGCGCTGACGCTCGATGCGCAGGCGAACCTGGCGCCGGAGCTGAAACTGCTGGTGATGTCAGCGACGCTCGATGCGGACGCCATTGCCACCAAACTCGGCAATGTGCCGGTGGTGCAGTCGCAGGGGCGCAGCTTCCCGGTCGCAACGCACTACGCCGGCAGCGCCGCGCCACTGCTTGCCGGTCCCTTTGTACCTCATGGCGCGACGCTCGAGGCGCTCATCACGCGCATCATACGGCGCGCCCTGGTCGACGAAGCCGGCGATGTGCTGGTGTTCCTGCCCGGCGCGCGCGAAATCCGCCGCGTGCAGTCGCAGCTGCAGAACGGGGCAGTGCCGGCGGGCACAGTGGTGCTGCCACTGTACGGTGAGCTGCGGCCCGAGGAGCAGGATGCGGCGCTGGCCCGCGCCGTCAGCGGCACGCGCAAGGTGGTGCTCGCCACGAACATCGCCGAAACCAGTCTTACCATCGATGGCATCCGGATCGTGGTCGATTCGGGGCTGGAGCGGCGTGCCGTGTTCGATCCCGTCACGGGGATGGGGCGGCTTGAGACCGCGCGCATTTCGCGCGCCTCGGCCGAGCAACGGCAGGGTCGGGCGGGACGGCTCGAGGCCGGCGTGTGTTACCGGGGCTGGAGTGAAGGCGCGCAGCGTTCGCTGGCCGCGTTTTCCACTCCCGAAATTCTCCAGACGGATCTGGCGGGTCTCGCCCTGGAGCTGGCTGCGTGGGGTGCAAACGATGCGGCAACGCTGATCTGGCTGGATCCTCCGCCCGCCGCCACACTCGCCAGCGCGCGCAATCTGCTGGCACGCCTGGAGGCGCTGGATGAAAAGGGCCGCGTGAGCGCCCATGGCCGCGAAATGGCCCGTCTGCCACTGCATCCGCGTCTGGCGCATATGCTGCTCGCCGCGCGCGAACTGCACCGCGTGCCGCTGGCCGCGGATCTGGCGGCATTGCTGTCCGAGCGCGACCTGCTGCGCGCGTCTGGCGCCGCGGGAGATGCGGACATCCGTTCGCGGCTGACGCTGCTGCACGGGGACTCCGAGCCCGCGGGGGTGGAGCGCGGCGCGCTGCAGCGGGCCCGCCGCCTCGCCCGGGACCTGTTACGGCAGTCCGAGGGCTCCGGCGCAGCAAGCCCTGCATCCACGGGCGCGACCCACGCGGGATTGGAAGGGGTGCTGCTCGCCATGGCCTACCCCGATCGCATCGCCCGCAAACGCCCTGGCGGTGACAATCGCTTCGTACTGGCAAATGGGCGCGGCGCCCAGTTCGCCCAGCCGCAAACGCTGTCGCAGCGCGAGTTCATCGTCGCCCTCGATGCGGACGACCGCGATCGCGACGCGCGCATCACGTTGGCCGCGCCGCTGTCACGTGAGGATCTCGAAGAATATTTCGCCGCGCACCTGCGGGTGACGGATGAAGTGCATTGGGATGATCGCGAGCAGATCGTGGTCGCACGGCACGTCACGCGGCTGTTTGAGCTGGAGGTCACCGAGCGGCCATTGCGCGACGTCCCACCTGAGGCCGCTGCTGCCGCCATGCTCGAAGGCATCCGCAAGCTTGGGCTCGGATGCCTACCATGGAATGATGAAAGTCGCGACCTGCAGGCCCGTATGGAGTTTGTGCGCACTCACGCCGCCGCGGCGGTGACGGCCGATTGGCC
The DNA here is from genome assembly GCA_036267975.1 of Steroidobacteraceae bacterium. GTDB lineage: Bacteria > Pseudomonadota > Gammaproteobacteria > Steroidobacterales > Steroidobacteraceae > DAIDKA01. The sequence goes on from DATAVA010000011.1 coordinate 35,898, forward strand.
CGCGGTGGACGCGGCGACGCTCAGCGCCGACCCGGGAAGATGGCTCGCACCGTGGCTCACCGGGGTGACGCGCCTGCCGCACCTGGCGCGCCTGTCTATGACCGAAATTCTCAAGGGCCTGCTCAGGCGCGAGCAGCAGCTGCACCTGGAGGAGCTCGCACCCACGCATTTCACCGTGCCAACCGGCTCGCGCATCCGCATCGACTACCGTGATGAGCTTGCCCCCGTCGTTGCCGTACGGTTACAGGAGGTATTCGGGGTGCTCGCGTCCCCGCGGCTGGCCGGCGGACGAGTGCCGGTGACGTTCAAGCTGCTCTCACCGGCGCAGCGACCCGTGCAGATCACGCGCGATCTGGCGACCTTCTGGCAGGGATCCTACGCGGATGTGCGCAAGGACATGCGCGGTCGCTATCCCCGGCATTATTGGCCGGAGGACCCCGCTGTGGCCGAACCGACCCGTCGCGCCAAGCCTCCCGGCAGCCGCGGGCCGAAGGCCTGAGAGACTCCCACCTCGCATCGCGGCATGCGATTATGAGGCATGCAATTGCGAGATTTGGAGATACAGCTGTCGGCGCAGCGGCTGCGCGAACTCATGCTTTGGCATGGCAAGGACGAGGGCAACCTACCGCCGGCGGCGACCCTCGTCAATCTCTCACGCGATACCATCGCCGCCTTGAGCCAGCTGCAGCACCTGCGCGCCGAAGTGGCGGCGCTGCGTGCGGGTCTGGCGCAGCTGTTCTGGGCCTGCAACTCCAGCGCGGTCCGCGTCACCTTGCTCGCCGCGCTGGGCGCGCCACCCCCGGGCGAGCCTGTGTCCGAGGAGTCGCCGCTGATGAGTTGGGCACCCGCGCCCAATGGACTTCCGTCGCGCTCGGTCGCATCAGGCCATCCGCGCCCACTTGAACAGGGTCGCGATGCTCGGCGGTTTGCCATGCATGAGTAGCGCGATCTTGAATACCTTGGCGGCAAACCACAGCACCACCGCGGATGTAACGCAACTGATGAATAAGGTCGTCCATACCTGCCAGGCCGGCGGCGGAGCGCTGGATGCCACCCGTCCAATCATGGCAAAGGTATTGACGGGTGGAATGAAGCTCATCGCGACGCTGAAGGTGGAATTCGGCGCCTGACCTACGATGGCCGACAGGCTGTAGCTGAAGACCAGCAGGATGGTGATCGGCCCCATGAATGACTGGGCTTCGGCCATCTGGTTCACCGCCGAACCGATGACCAGCATCAAAGAGCCGAATACCAGGTACGTGACAATGTAGAAAGCAAATACGTAGACGATCAGCATCGGCTCGAGCACGCCCGCCAGGGCGTACTGCCCCAGCGAAAACACTGCCATCAGCAGGTATACCGCGACCATCGTCAAACCCAGCCCCAGCTGCCCCAGCAACTTGCCGTACATGAGTTCCAGGGGTGAGACCGCGGCGAGCAGCACTTCGATCACCCGGTTGGATTTCTCCTCGACCGTCGAGGTCATCAGAGCGTTACCTCCCATGATGACACCGAAGAAGATAAGGACCCCGCAGGCCACGGGCAGAAAACGCGCGACACCGCGCGAGCCGGAGCGCTCGCCAGTCGCGGAGACGAGCACCGACTCAGGCTGCATGACCTGCTCGGCCGCCGTAACGACCGTGGGATCCTGACCGATGTCGTGCAGTCGCGCGGCGATCAGGGCGGCGCGCATGCTGCCGCGCAAGGTGGTCTCGGTGTTGTCATCGATCTGCGCCGACGTGTAGAGGTCAAAGCTGCCAAATGCGGTGGCGTCAGGCCGCCTCACTACGGCGTCGGGTCGTACGACCATGATGGCCAGATGCAAAGGCGTCGCATTGCGCGGCTGAATGAGCCAGGTTTTGTGGCTTGCTGCATCGGTATCGGCAGGCAGCGGCACCAGCGTAAAACGGGGAATCGGCAGACCGTTGAGCGTGGCCGTCTGCTGCGAATGGTCCGATGGTGCGGCCGGGTTCTGACCCGAATCCATTGATCTGCGCAGCGCTATTTGCGCGGGCGTCGCGGTCTGCTGCAGCTGCGCGGTGACCTTGCCGGTTGGATCGATGACCATCACCTCACCGACCACCTGGGGGCTGCGCGAGTTGAGAACGCGTGGCATCACGACTGCGAATATCACAATGATCACCGGCAGTACGAACAGTCCGATCAAAAATCCGCGCGAGGTGATCATGGCTTTGTAGTCGCGCGCCGCGACCAGTCCAATGCGGTTCAGGGACTGACTCATTGGGCGACTCCCGTGTTGGACAGACCTTGCAGATGCGTGCGCAGGGCTTCTTGTGATTCGTGGCCTACGCCGGATTCGCTCACGAGCCGGATGAAGACATCCTCGAGGCGGATACGGGCGAGTTCGATGCGCGCCGGGGCGACGACGGCGGCGATGGCACGCACTGCGGCTCCCGGATCCGTGCCTGGCGCCAACCTTATCTCGCATCCCTGATCATTGAGTTTGACGTGCTCAACGCCCGCGACCGTCTGCAGGGCCAGCAGATTCGCGCCGGCATCGAGGGGTTCAAGCAGAACGTGGCGCGTGTCGTATTGGCGGCGCAGGCCCGCCATGGGTTCATCGAGGACCTTGCGGCCCTGATGGATCATGACGATCTGGTCGCACAACTCCTCCGCGTGGGCCATCACGTGGGTCGAGAAGATGATGGTGGCGCCGCGCTGATGTTCTTCGGCGATGACTTCCCGAAGCAACCGTACGCTCATCGGGTCGAGGCCACCGAAGGGTTCATCGAGGATCAGCAGGTCCGGCTCATTGACGATGGCCGCGACGAACTGCACCCGCTGCAGCATGCCTTTCGACAGATCTTCGCATTTTTTGCCGCTGACATCGGGGAGCCCCAGGCGTCCGAGCAGCCGGTCGGCACGGCCGCTGGCCTGGGCGCGGGTACGCCCCTTGAGGCACCCCATGTAGGTCAGGAATGCGCCCACCGTCATTTTCCGATAGGAGCCGCGCTCCTCCGGCAGGTAACCGATCCGGTCCTTGGCATCCAGTGCGGACCCCTGGCCCAATACGCTGATCGTGCCGCTGTCCGGAAAGAGTATCGACATGATCATGCGGATGGCGGTGGTCTTGCCGGCGCCCGACGGGCCGATCAAGCCATAGGTCGCCCCGCGCGGTATGGACAGATCCAATGATTCGATCGCGACCTTCTCGCTGAAAGTCTTGCGGATGCCGTGGATTTCGAGAGCTGCTGTCATGGATCCCTCTTACATCGGCTTGAAGCGAAATTGAAAGGCCTGGCTCACCGGCAGCTCCTCGGTACGGCCCTTGACCGTGAGCTTCATGCGGCCGTCGTCGCCGGTTTCGATGCGATGAATGGCGCCGGCGCGCACGATCACGCTGCGGTGGACTTGCCAGAAGGCCTCCGGGTCCAACGCCGCCAGCAGTTCGCGCAGCGGTGTGCGGATCTGGACTTCGTCGTCCGCGGTCACCACGCGTACGTACTTGTCCTGCGCGGCAAAGAACAATACCTCGTTGATGCCGAGCACGCGGGTCACCGAACCCGCGCTGCCGGTGATCCAGCGGATGCCGGCGTTGACACCGAACGCCGTCTTCAGATCCACGGGCGCTTCGGCCAGGCGTTGCTTCAGGCGCGCGACACTTTGCGCCAGGCGCTCGCGCCGGATCGGCTTGAGCAGGTAATCCACTGCTGCATGCTCGAAGGCATCGAGGGCATGGGCTTCATAGGCCGTGGTAAACACCACCTGCGTGACATCGGCGGCCCGCGCCACCTCCAGACCCGTCAGGCCCGGCATGCGGATGTCCAGGAACGCGACCTCGGGGTGCTGGCTCGTCAGTGCCTCCAAGGCGCTGAGGCCATCGCCGCATTCGGCCACGACCTGCAGCTCCGGCCACAGCTCGCCGAGCAGTTCGCACAGTCGGCGTCGCTGCGGCAGCTCGTCTTCGGCCACCAATGCGCGCGGACGGCTCATGCCGCCGCCTCATAAGGAACGCGGATCGTCGCGATCACACCACCGGCTGTGCGGTCCTGCAGACTCAACGAGCCTGCGGCGCCGTATCGCGCCACGAGCTGATCGCGGATGTTGCTAAGGCCCGTGCCGGCCGCCGCGCTGGCACGCAATCCCGCGCCCGTATCGATGACCGCGACCGCCAGTTGGGGTGCAGCTGTTCGCGATTCAACCGACACACTGATCGTGATCTGTCCCGCGCTGGTGGTGCGTTCAATGCCATGTTTGATGGCGTTTTCCACCAGCGAGATCAGCAGCAGCGGCGGAAACGGATGCTGCTGCAAGGGCGTCGCGATGTCGATGAGGAAGCCGAACCGCGCGCCCATGCGCACCTTCATGACCAGCAGGTAGCTGCGGCACACCTCGAGCTGCTCAGCCAGCGTCGAATGCGCAGTGCCGACATCGGTCCGCAGCTTCGGCAGTGTTATCCGCAGGTGATCGACCAGCGCTTCGAGGGTGGCTTCGGCGCGCGCCGGATCCTGGCGAATCAGGCTGTGCACCGAGGCGAGGGTGTTGAACAGGAAGTGCGGTTCGACCTGCGCCTGCAGCACCATCAGCCGCAGATCCGATTCCTGCTTTTTCTGATTCACCACTGCAAGCTCGCGCGCATGGCGGGTGATCTGCCACCACCGCTGTTCACGATGGAAGGCGATGAGGGCGATGCCGCCCCCCAGCATGGCGAAGATCAGGAACTGGGCACCGCGCGTGGTCAATAGGAATAAAATCGAAGGGTGGGGCCACTTTCCGGGATCAAATCCGGGCATGACTGCCATGTAACGCGGCAGGACGACATTGCGCGAATACAGCTCGGCCAGATGCTGGCCGAGAAAGCTGATGCCGATTCCCAGCAAGATCGCCACCGTTACCGTCACGCGCGCGGGCGGCAGGCGATGGCGGGCCAAGGTCGCCAGCGCCGGACCGGCCGCAGCGATGACGAGCCAGATCGGGACACTGACGGCCACGCTCTGCCAGCCCAATTTTGCGTCGCCGACTTCGAAGCCGACGAGGGTGGCTTCCAGCATGCCAAGTCCTCCCACCAGCGGCAGGAAGATTGCACAGCGCCCCAGCAACCATGGGGCACTGAACACCGGAAAGCGCCGATAACCGCCGAAAGGCCCGGCAGCATGGGCAATGACATCCGATGGCAGCGGTTCGCGCAGCGAGTACATGGCCGGATGATAGTACTGCGGTCAGCACTGCGCGTTGAATGCGACCGACGGCGCCGAATTTGCGACGAAGCCCCATAATGGGCGGATGGAGCGAATACTTGAACCTGAAATCATGGACGGTGAGGCCGAGGCCGCCGCCTATGCGCGCGCCGATTTCTCCGATTCCAACCAGGCCTACGTGGCGGATGTCATCACGAGCTTTCCGGAAAATCTGGCGCAGGTCGTGGACCTGGGCTGCGGGCCCGGCGACATCGCCATTCGGCTGAATCGCGCTGCGCCAACGACCCGGATCACGGCTGTCGATGGCAGTCGCGCCATGTTAGCCATCGCGCGCCAGGCCGTGCACGTTGCGCGGCTTGCGGCAAAAGTGAGCTGCGTGGAAGGGCGCCTGCCTGGCGTGGCACTTCCCGACGGCAGTTTCGACCTGCTGCTGTCCAAGGACATGCTGCACCACCTGCCCGATCCACAGGTGCTGTGGAATGAGGTGCGGCGACTGGGCCGGCCGGGTGCGGCCGTGTGCGTGATGGATCTGTGCCGTCCGGCGACGGCGGCGGCAGCGCGCGAGATTGTTGAACGCGTGTCGGGCGCCGAGCATCCGCTGCTCAAAACGGACTTCTATAACTCCTTGTGCGCGGCGTTCACGGCGGCTGAGGTGCGCGCGCAGCTGTCGGTCGCCAAACTGCCGCTGACGGTCAGTCAGCTGACCGAGCGTCACCTGTGCGTCAAGGGGCGCTTACCCGGATGACCGTCTTGCCGAACGATTCGCCCTTCTCGACCGCGGTGAAGGCTGCGGCCGCATCCTGGAACGCATACACCTTGTCGATCACCGGCTTGACGTGGTGGGCGTCGATGAAGGCGTTCAGGGCCTCGAAGTCAGCGCGCGAGCCGACGTAAATTCCGGAGACCGTGATATTCCCGTTCAGGAGGGCCATGGCGGGCACATTGCCGCCGAATCCGCTCAGTCCGCCGATGAGTGCCACGTGCCCGCCGCTGCTGAGCGTCGCCAAGGCATGCGGCACGGTGTCCTTGCCGCCCACTTCGAGGATCTGCTGCACGCCGCCGCCACCGGTGAGCGCCCGAACCGGCTTCTCCCAGTCCGGGGTGGTGACGTAGTTGACGCCACCGACAGCTCCCAAGGCCTTCGCGCGGGCCAGCTTTTCATCGTGCGAGCTGGTGATAATGGGCTTGGCGCCATCGGCCAGCGCCAGTGACAGTCCCAGCAGCGACACACCGCCCGTGCCTTCCAGCAGCACATAGTCGCCGGGCTGTATACGGCCACGGGTAAACAGGCCATTCCATGCAGTGACCCCGGCGCACGGGAGGGTGGCCGCCTCCTCGTAGCTGAGCGTTGCCGGGATCTTCACGACACCGGCTTCATCGAGCGCCACGAACTGCGAGAGCATGCCGTCGATGAAGCCGCCCAATGCGCTCTGCGCGGCATTCGCCGGCGGTCGACCACTGATCCAGTCCTGGAAGAAAATCCCCGCGACCCGATCGCCAACATGAAAGCGCGTGGCGGCGGATCCCAGCGCGACGACTTCGCCGGCACCGTCCGAGAGCGGCACGATGACGTTACGCGGACCGACCGGGTACTGGCCCTGCTGCACGAAAATGTCGCGCCGGTTGAGGGAAGTCGCATGCACCCGGATCAGCACCTGGTGCGCACCGGGGTGCGGAACCGGAACTTCCGTCAGCTTCAAGGTGAAAGGTCCCTGACCCCCCGAGCGGACAAACTGGTACTGCTGCTGGGTAGCCGGGAGTTGCGCCGCTGATGTGGTTGCAGCGCCGACCAGTGCGGCAAATAGCAGTGCCGCGACGGCGCCAGTGGCCCGAATCGTCGCGGACCGGTTAGCGGCGTAGAATGAGGTCATAGAAAACTTCCGGAAGTCTGTGAATATGTTCCCGCGCTGCACCCTGGCGTTGGCATTGTGTTTGACGGTGGCAGGATGCTCAAAGCATAGCGCGACGCAGGCTCCAGCGTTAGCTGCCGTGTCCCCCAGCCGCTCAACATCGTCCAGCAGCGCAATATCGTCCACCAGCGCAATTTCCGTCGTGCCGGCGAGCATCGACTGGTACACCGGCAGCGTCGAATCGGCATTCGCGACGGCACGCGCCCAGAACAAACCCGTGTTCCTCTACTGGGGCGCGAAATGGTGCCCACCCTGTCACGAGTTGAAGGCCACCGTTTTTTCGCGTCCGGATTTCATCGAAAAGCTGAAGCTGTTCATTCCGGTGTACCTCGATGGCGATGATGCGGGTGCGCAGAAGTGGGGCGACACATTCGGCGTCACCGGCTATCCCACCGTGCTCGTGCTGCGCGCGGATCAAAGCGAGCTGGCGCGCATCTCCGGAGGCATGGACCTGGCGCAATACTCGGAAGTCCTCGATTCGGTGCTGGGCGATGTGCGGCCCGTCGGCACGATCCTCGCGGCATTGAAGGCGCGGGATGCCGGGGCGCTTTCACGCGATGACTGCCACCGGCTGGCCTACTACGGTTGGGATCTGACCGATGAGGTGAACGCGAAGTTTTCAGCCCTTTCTGCGACTCTCGCGCAGGCCGCCGCGCGCTGCCCGACCGGGACTGAAGCGGACCGCGCGCGACTCATCGTGATGGCAGCAAGCCTGGCGGCGGATGGCGAGGCCACGCCGCTGGCGGCCGGGAAAGCACCGGGCCAGCGGCTGGTGCGGCTCATCGGTCAGGTGGATGGGATTCTAAAGAACCCGACTATTGCCGACAGCATTGCGGACGCGATCGGCGATCTCGATGAATCCTTCTTTCAGGCCATCGCCAGGATGCGCCCCGAGGAGGCCGCTGCCTGGAACCAGCGCTATGCGAGGGTGATGGCGGCGGCCGCCGCCGATCCACGTTTCTCCGTGGCCGATCATCTGTACTTCCTGAATTCGGAGCTGACGGCCACCAAGGCGCTGGATCCACAACACAAGATCGCGCCGGACCTGGTGGCGCAGGCTCATCAGCGCATCGATGCGGCGTTAGCGGGCAAGCTCGATGAGCATGCCCGCGCGAGTGTCGTGAACGCGGCGTTGAACATCCTCGACCTCCTCGGCGACGATGACCGCGCCTACGCCATGACGCGCGAGCAGATGGCGCAATCGAAGTCTCCGTACTACTACATGCTGGACCTGGCTTCGCTGGATGAAAAGCATGGCCATCCCGACTCGGCGGTGAACTGGCTCGCGCAGGCCTATACACAATCCCAGGGTGCTGCCACCCGATTCCAATGGGGCACCGACTACCTGATGGGACTTATCCGCATGAAGCCTGCCGACGACGCGCGCATCCGCACCGCCGGTCTCCAGGTGCTCGCAGAATTGGCCGGTCCGGATCGCATCTATCGGCGCACCCGCGAGCGTCTGCAGCGGCTCGGTCACGCCCTTGAAAAATGGAACGCGGCAGGCGATCACGCCGCGACCATTGCCGCCCTGCGGCAGCGAATGGATGGCATCTGCAGGCAGATCCCGAAGGGTGATCCGGCGAACGCGGCCTGCCGCGGCTTCCTGGTCAGGGGCGAAACGACGGGAGCCTAGACCCGCGCCACTTGGGGCGGATCGGCCGTGATGGTATTGTCTGCTCTCTGCCCGCTGCGGTGGAGAAGTTCCAATGCAGGAATCCGCGCAAAAATGCTTGCCGACAAGTCAAAGTGCAATGACCTTGGCTCCCGTGTGACCTGGTGGAGCGCCACTTGGTAGGCCCGATACCCCGCGCCCTTGGCTGGGCAGCGCTGCTCGCCGGCGCCATGCTCAATGCATCCCGCGGCGCGGCGGCGCAGCCTGCGGATCCATCTGCACCACAGGATTCGCGTCCGATGGCGGAGGTGCAGGTCACCGCCTCGAAGCTCGACGAGCGGACATTGAAACGTGTCACCAGCCAGTTTGCGAAATCGCACGGTGTGGCGAGCGCGGCAGTCCACCAGATCGGCCGGTGGCGGATGGCTCTGTGTCCAGGGGTGACCGGGTTGCAGCCTGCGGCCAGCGCGTTTATTTCCCACCGTGTGACGGAGGTCGCACGCAGCGTCGGTGCACTGGCCCGTGATGCCGGCAAAGGCGGCAAAGGCTGCGCGGTCAACGTCCACATCGTGTTCACGGCCCAGCCGCAGCAACTGCTGGATCACATCGCGAAGGCCTATCCGTCGCTTCTCGGGTCGTCCCGCTCTCCTGGCGACGCCATCTCCCGCCACGCTATTCAATCCTGGTATGTCACCGGAACGAAGGTGGATGGATGGAATCCGATAGCGACCGGCGCTCTGGCACCCATGATCACGGCGCTGCAGATGGGGGTCGACGCATCCACGCCGGGCGGTGCCGTCGCCCCCGACGGCGCGCGGGTGGATCCGGCCTACGGCTCAGGGTTTACGGGGCTCGGCCGCTCCGGCAGCTATGTCACGAAGGGCTTCACGAGCGAGCTGCTGCAGGTGTTCGTCGTCGCCGACAGCGGTAAGGTGGCCGGAAACTCGCTGTCATCGATTTCCGATTACATCGCCATGCTCGCGCTCACGCGCACGGACACCCTCGACGGCTGCAACACGCTCTCGAGCATCATCGACCTGCTGTCGTCCGGCTGCGGCGACAGGCAGAAGCCCGAGGCGCTCACCGCCGCCGATACGGCGTACCTCAAAGCGCTTTACTCGTCGAACCTCGAGATGAATTTAAATATCGAGCAGGGCGACATTCGTGACCGAATGGTGAAAGCGATCACGGGCCGATAAAATCCAGCGCAACTCCGACCCGGCTACAAGCAGTCGGGTGCTGTAAACTGCGCGCCGCAGAAGATGTGCTCTACCGAAGCTCAGAACGTGCTGAACAGGCATCGGATTCGACGGTCGGCGGTGCAGATAAGCGATTGTTTTTATTCAGTTACGGGCCTGTAGCACAGCGGTTAGTGCAGGGGACTCATAATCCCTTGGTCCTTGGTTCGAATCCAAGCAGGCCCAATTCCTACCCCTCCCACGGATTGATCACATCAACATTCAAGGCCGAGAAGTGCCTGACGTTTCGTGTGGCCAACTCGGCTCGACGTGCGATGACAATCCCAGCGAGCTGCGTATCGCGCATATCAATCGTGTGACCCGCCCGTTGCCGCCCGGCAGCCAGTTGGGCAGCCGCCTCAACAGCAGGTTGATCAAAGTCAAGTACGCGTCCTTCCAGGTCTTCAACCAGAAGTTTGTCGAAGGCGGACTCAAGAGCCTTTCGCCGCCTACCCTTAGGCAGCAGCGCGAGCCCCAGTCGAGCCTCAAAAAGGGTGATGCTGGTAATCCAGATGGACTCCGCCGCCTGGCGATCCAGCCATTCAACAACTGGTCGCTCCGGAACCTCGCGCATCAACGCCGAAAGTACGTTCGTGTCGATTATGATCATGGCTCAACAGCCGCAGGTCGCGCGGCTTGACCCCGAAGTTCCGGTAGATCAGTTGTCATGCCGTTACCGTAAAAGCGTGCCGCGATTCGCGATCCGATCTTGGCGACCGGACGACTGGAATCCTTTGCCGCGTTGCGAAGAATATGCCGAATCTCCTCTTCCATGCTGCGACCATGGCGCTCGGCCAGCCGCTTCAGTCGGACCTTAACGTCTTCCTCGATATCCCGCACAACGACCTGAGCCATGGGAGAAGTCTCCAGCTAACGATGTGATATCATGATATCAAAAATGAGTGTCGACGTAATCGTAAGCACGTGCTCTCAGACTTTGCATGATCGGAACACCTATTCGGTTTAGCACATGTCGGGTTTCAAGCAGGCAATCGGGCAGTTCACGGCCAAGGGACTAAACCGCTCGCGCGGTAGGGGTGGCTTCGGTTGGGGTCGGCGGTTGGCTGACCGCTGAGGTTCCGTTCCGTAAGTTGCGAAGTGAGGCGATTCGTCTCGTTTTGCAACCGGAGCCGGACCATGAACACCCCGACACCCAGGATCTCACCGTTGCGTCAACGCATGATCGAAGACATGCGGATCCGCAAGCTGGAGCCGAAGACCCAGAGCGGCTATATCCGCGCTGTACGCCATTTCACTATATGGTTCGGTCGCGCGCCTGATCAGGCCGGGCCTGAGGACCTGCGCCTCTTTCAGCTGCATCTGGTCGATCAGGGCGTCTCACCGATCACCATCAACGCGACGCAGACCGGACTGCGCTTCTTTTTCGAGATCACCCTGGATCGCCCTGAGATCACGGGCAAGATGCGCCCGGTTCGTGTCGCGCAACGCTTACCGGTCGTGCTCACCCGCGAAGAGGCTACGCGCTTGATCGACGCGTCGCGCAACCTCAAGCACCGCACTGCGTTGTCGGTGGCATATGGCGCGGGACTACGCGCCAGCGAAGTCATCAACCTCAAGGTCAGTGACGTGGACAGCAAGCGCATGGTGTTGCGCGTGGATCAGGGCAAAGGCCACAAGGATCGCTATGCCCTGTTGCCACCGATCCTACTGGCACGGCTACGTAGCTGGTGGCGCCATGCGCAGGCCGAGGGCAAGGTGCTGCCCGACGGGTGGTTATTTCCGGGCCTGGATCCGATGCAGCCGATGAGTACCCGGCAACTGAACCGCGCCGTGCACGAGGCCGCCACCGCCGCGCACATCAACAAGCGGGTATCCATGCACTCGCTGCGCCACGCCTTTGCCACGCATCTGCTGGAACAGAAGGAAGACATCCGCACCATCCAGGTGCTGCTGGGCCACAAGAAGCTGGAGACCACCGCGCTCTATACCCACGTGGCCACAGCAACGCTCAGCCAGGTGATCAGTCCGCTGGACAGCACCCGACCGACGTAGCACTCACTCGTGTCACGCCTGGAGGTCGCGGATATCTTCCGCGCCCACGGGCCGACTTGGCGGCACCAAGAGCGCGGTCACTTCAGTCTCGGCCAGCTCAAGGTCATGTCGGCCGTAGAGCACTGCCGCAGCGCAACGCTCGGCGGCCACGCGCTGCGCTGCTTAAGTTGTGCACAACCGCAGATCGCCTACAACTCCTGCCGTAACCGGCACTGCCCCAAGTGCCAGGGCAGTGCAGCACAGCGCTGGCTGGAAGCCCGCTCCGCCGATCTGCTGCCGGTCGATTACTACCACGTGGTCTTCACCCTGCCGGCACCGTTGAGCGCGCTGGCCTATACCAACAAGGAGCTGATGTATGGATTGCTGTTTGACATCGCGGCCGAGACCCTGCGCACGATCGCCGCCGATCCGAAGCATTTGGGAGCCCGCATCGGCGCCACCCTGGTCCTGCACACCTGGGGATCGGCGCTCACTCACCATCCGCATGTGCACGGCATCGTTCCGGGCGGCGGCCTCGCCCTGGATGCGGATCGCTGGGTTGCCTGCAAGCCCGGCTTCTTCCTGCCGGTGCGGGTGCTCTCGCGGCTGTTCCGCCGCCGCTTCCTGGAGGAGCTGGCCGCAGCCCACGGCCGCGGCCAGCTACAGTGCTTCGGGGAGTTCGCTCACCTCACCGACTCCTGCGCCTTCGCCAGCTGGCTCGCCCCACTGCGAGAGGTGGAGTGGGTCGTGTATGCCAAGCGCCCATTCGCAGGGCCTGAGGCGGTGCTGGCCTATCTGTCGCGCTACACGCACCGGGTCGCCATCTCCAACTCCCGGCTCCTCACCCTGAATGATCGCGGCGTCACCTTCCGCTGGAAGGACTATCGGGCTGAAGGTCGAACACGCCAGAAGGTCATGACCCTCAGTGCCGAGGAGTTCATGCGCCGCTTCTTGCTGCATGTATTGCCCTGCGGCTTTCATCGCATCCGCCACTATGGGCTGCTCGCCAACCCGACCCGCAGGAAGAACATCGATGTGGCACGCGCACTGATGCACGTCCCGGCGCTCGCCCCACCAGTCGACCCCGGCGACCACAGCGCAAACGGATCCAGGCCGCCGACCTTCATCTGCCGGCATTGCGGCGCGCCAATGTTGATTACCGAGATTCTCCCCAGGATGCATTCTATCCGCGGACCGCCCACCCCGAGGATTTCGCCTTGAGCGCGCTGCTCACACGGTCCTGCTGCACCGCCGGCACTGCATCATCAACGCCGGCCCGAGAGCCCATTGCCCGCTGCTCGCCAAACCGCCTTCAACCCACCCCGGCAGCCCTCACCATCCGCCGCTGCCTTGTCGCCATTCCATCTCGCAGCGCGATCAATACCGGCTCCATCGACCTCGAGGGTTGCCCAAACCTCCGCGCTGGTCCTCAAATCCCCATAGCGCCGCGCCCACTCTGATCTCACCAGCCTGATCCCGCGGTTTCCTCCCTTGAGGATTGTCCAACCCCGGCCCGTCCAGACTTCCCGGGTCTGCCCAAGAGTGCGCACGTGGGCCGGCGTCGGACAATCCTTAACA